>CAMDSC010000021.1 GCA_945907065.1 Chitinophaga pinensis | reverse complement strand
AACTACAGACAGTGTCAAAACCTCGGCCACCACCTATTCTCACACCATCAAATCCTCCGACCAAACCAAGGTGTGCCTTACTGCTACAGATATTTCCGGATGCTCATCCCAAACCTGTAAAAACGTAACGGTAGGAATTTTAAAGCTTTTAAAATCCGACGGGTTTAAACTTTACCCTAATCCTAACAACGGAAGTTTTACCATTGAAATTGAGAATCCTTCCAAAGATGTTTCGATTGAAATTTTTAACCTTTTGGGTGAAATGGTTGGAAGGGTTGAAAAGGTTGGGAAAGTGAATAGTTTAGATTTAAATGTGGCCGATGGAATGTATTGGGTGAGGGTGAAAAATGGTAATTCGGTTTGGAATCAAAAAATTCTAGTTTCTTTCCGTGATAAAATCAATCACTAAAAGCAATATTTTCTATCTTAGGCCATCCCACTTTCTAATGATTTTTCAATTTTTGCATCCCTATTTCTAATGATTTTTGGGCTAAATGTTAGGTTTAACGGTTTAATTGATTTTAAGTTTGAGAAACATTAATTAAAAAAAAACATGAAAACACAAACAACAAACCCAACCAAGATTGGTGAAAACACCAACACGAGAAATTTCTTCAAAAAAAAAATTTTAGTATTAGCTGTTCTAGCTTTTACAAGCTTTGGATTTAAAGCAAAAGCGCAAACCTTTACAATTGATGTAGTGAACACAACCACCACCCTACCTTGTACCTGGACTATTACCGTTTATGATAATGCTTCACCTCCAAATGTCCTTGCAACCTATTCTTGCCCTTCAACGGGTGGCAGTGTGATTAAAGGCTGTGGTACCGGAGTTCCAGACTATATAACCTTATCTAAACCAGGTTGCACTACTATCCCTTTTGGTTCAGGGGGAAGCTTTCCTTATACCGCAGTTACACCATCTTGCACCTCCTGTACTTCAAGTATTACATGTGCTGGGGGATTTGGAACTGGAATTTGCACTCCCCCTCCTGCAAGTGGAGATGTTCATTTGCTTGTAGAAATAAAACCATAAACTTGTAGTAACTCAATATTTAAAATATTTTAAAATTCCAAACAGGTAAACCATTTTATTTCTTCTATATTTGAAAAAATGTAATTTGATTAGTATGCCTCTTATAAGGCTTTTTGGACTCCTCATAGTATTGGTTTCACTACCAAGGTCTGCACATTCTCAAAACTTTGAATGGTTAAAGGCCTATGGTACAAAAAATTTCTTTGAAAGCATTTCTGGCTTAAGTGCTGAGCCATCTGGTGGTTGTGTATTTCTTTTGGGTCGCGATTCGTTTGCTACTTCTTCATCGGTGCCTGATACGCTTAAGTTTGATAGTATTAAGTTTCCAACACCAACTCCCGCTCAATGGGGTGCATATATGGTTCGGCTTGATAGTAGCGGTAAGGTTGTAAAAGCACGTTCAATTGGGACTTTTAATATCACAGAAGTGGGTTCCTATAATAGCTCAGGAGTAGAAATGTGCAGAGATAAGGATGGTGATTTTTATGTTGCAGGATGTTTATCTGGCACTAATCAGGTTGGCTCCATTTCCATGAGCCAAACTAATGGGAGAATTGTATTTGCTAAATTTGATAAAGACTTTAATTTTTTATGGGCTTCTCAAACCGGTAATTCATCTACTTCAGGCCCAGTCGCTTTTATTTACTCAGGCGGGCATATTTATTTTATTGGAAATAGTTTTGGAAATACTAAAATTGGTACAATCAATTATAGTTTTAACAATGCCTATACTTATTTTTATGGTGAAATCAACCGAGCCGATGGAACTATTATTTGGTCTGATTATTTATATAACAATAATGCGGGAGAAAATTTGGAGATAACCGGAATGATAAATCTTAAACAGAAATTATACTTTTCGGGCTATACTGGAACCAGAATAATGATTGGCAAAGATACCTTTAACGCCGGAGGATTTGTAGCCGAAACCGATACCGTAGGTAAATATAAAAAACGGTTCATTACTTATAGTAAAAAGCCTTCCACACGAATAAGATGTATTACTACAGATGGAGAATTCCTTTATATAGGCGGGCATTTTTCTGACACCCTTACCTGGGGTAAACAAAAAATTGCCCCAGAATATCCTAAAACTTTAAGTGTAAATAAAAATAATGAATTATTTGCAGCTTCTATAACCACTTCGTTTCAAACCCGGTGGTTTTTCCGCCCAAAAATTTTGGACACAACTCGAAGTGGAAACCTTGTTACAAAGGTAAAAAATAGTGGAGGATATCTTTATTACGTAGGTGCTATCAATACAAAGATTTTGATAGAAAATAATATCCTTTCTCCCCCCGCTATAGGCGTAACTCCTATACTTTTTAAAACAGATTTTTTGGGTAATGTTTTATGGTCAACGGCTGGAAATTCAAATGGATATGCATTTTGTATGGATGCGATTGCAGAAAAATCCGTTTTTGCTTCTGGGTGGTTCAGGGGAAAAATAAAACTAGGCAAACACCAAGACAGCTCTAAAGGTTATATTAGCAGTTGCAGTGCTTGTAATCAGTTTGACGGCTGGCTCACCAAAA
This sequence comes from Chitinophaga pinensis, assembly GCA_945907065.1. GTDB lineage: Bacteria > Bacteroidota > Bacteroidia > NS11-12g > UBA9320 > JABWCE01. The sequence goes on along the minus strand of CAMDSC010000021.1, from coordinate 37,456 downwards.
TTACCGACTATTCCATTACCCGTGGCAAAGTAAGCAACGGCCCATACTGTGCAGGAGATACCATAAAAATACCTTATAGCAAATTAGGAGATTTTGATACCTCCAATTTTTTCATAGCTCAATTAAGCGATGAAAACGGAAATTTTGAAAATGGATACCGTGAATTAGGGAGACTAAAAACTAATAAAGATGGAACAATAAAAGGCGTTTTGCCCATGTTCAATGTCAGTTCATCTCCCAATTACAGAATTAGAATACTTAGCACTAAACCAGCAGTGCAAAGCTATTATTTAAGAGATACCCTCCGCTTATTAATCTACTCTCGCGACAAAGCCGACCCTGGCCTACGGGAAACCATTTGCATGGGCGACAGCATTAAACTAAACACATACGGCGGCACCAAATGGACTTGGAGTCCAAAATACCGAATGGACGATAGCACCAAACGTCAACCTTGGGCTTGGCCAATTAAAGACACCCTTTACAAAATAATAATAGCCGATAGTAGCGGCTGCGGTGCACCCGATACCGCCTTTAAAAAAGTAATAGTGAGGCCGGCCTTAAAAACGGTTTTGGCCTTTAATGATACTACCGTTTGCGGGGATGGAGCGTTGCGAGTTCCGTATTATTTTACAGGTGGTGATTCTATAAACTATAAATTTCAATGGTATTTTGTGAGCAATCCTAAGTTGTGGTTCACTATGAAAGGAGGCCTAAATGTATTGCGCGATACGTTAACCTATACCCCAAGCGACCCATTGGAAAAACTGGCCATCATACTCAAAGATGGCTGCACCAACAAAGCCGATACCGCTTATTTAACCATCAGCCAACGCAAGCCGGTAATAATAAAATCTACTTATCGCGACACCACCCTTTGCTTTGGAAACCTTTTAAACTACAAAGCCACAGCCAGCGGTGGAGTTCCCAAACAATACCGCTATCAGTGGAAGGATTTGGTAACCAATTCCATTCTTTCAAGTACGGATAGTTTAAAATTTTTAACAAAAAACCCTTTAAAAATTCAACTGATAGTGAACGATGGTTGTGAAACCTTGGGAGATACGGCTGTGTTTGAAGTTAACGTAAAGCTTGAGTTAAAAGCCATCACAAATTTAAGAGATACCATCATTTGTGCAGGAAAAACCTTGAACTACACCGCCCAAGCCACTGGTGGAATTGGTAAAAATTATAAATTTTATTGGTTGCTAAACGGCAAACAAATCGACACCACCTCATCCTTAACCTTAACCTCAGCCTTAACCTCTACCTTAAAATTAATCACAAAAGATAATTGCAGCCTGAATGATACCGTTAAAAAGGCAATCACCGTAAACCCAAGTCCCAAGGCTGATTTCAGCTGGGATTTGGCGTGTAGCCGGACGGTTACAAAATTTCAGTTTACCGGTACAAAACCCAACAGCCCCATCACCACAATTTTTCATTGGAATTTCAACAACGAAAGCCCCTCATATCTCGAAAATCCGTCGTATTTATTTACCCTTGCAGGAACTAAAAAAATAAGTTTAGCCACCACTGCAAGCAACGGTTGCACCGATACAATAAAAAAAGATGTGGTAATAAAACCGCAATCAAAGGCTGATTTTACTGCAACGGACGTGTGTGAAACAGACTCCGCTGTTTTTATCAATAAATCGCAAGATGCCACAGGTTACAACTGGAAATTTGGAGATGGTCAAACCTCAAAATTCCAAAATCCAAAGCACAAATTCCAAATTTCAAGCACAACAACTTATAATGTTACACTTGTAGCTCAAGTTGCAAATGGTTGTGCAGATTCAATTTCCAAAGCCGTTACTATCAACAAAAATCCAAGTTCTGATTTTAGCTATACTTACAATGGCACCAAAGTAGACCTTAAAATTATCAAAGCCGGCAACTCCTACCAATGGAAATTTGGAACTACTGACAGTGCCAAAACCTCGGCTACCACTTATTCTCACACCATCAAATCCTCCGACCAAACCAAGGTGTGCCTTACAGCCACGGATATTTCCGGTTGTAGCAGCCAAACTTGCAAAAATATTTCTGTAGGAATTTTAAAGCTTTCTCAACAAAGCTTTAAAATTTACCCAAACCCAAATTCTGGAAGTTTTACCATTGAAATTGAGAATCCTTCTAAAGATGTTTCCATTGAAATTTTTAACCTTTTGGGTGAAATGGTTGGAAGGGTTGAAAAGGTTGGGAAAGTGAATAGTTTAGATTTAAATGTGGCCGATGGAATGTATTGGATGAGGGTGAAAAATGATGGTGTGGTGTGGAATCAAAAGGTATTTATTTCAAAATAGAGGTTGAGATGCTTCGTGCCTCAGCATAACAAAATATTCGTCATCAAATTATTTAATTCAAAAATATATTTCTGGTTTCAACCTGTTATGGCTTTCTTTGCTTTTTTTTATGATAACCAGGATAGTAAAAATGACTTTTAAAGAGGAAAATACAGAAGCTTTTCTAAAACTTTTTGAAGTTGTTAAAAATAAAATAGCAAACTTTGAAGGATGCAAAAGTGTTAAACTTTTAAGAGATGTAAATAATTCGTGTGTATTTTTTACATACAGTAAATGGGAGAATGAGAATAGCCTGAATGCCTACCGAAAATCAGTATTTTTTGATGATACGTGGACTAAAACTAAAGCACTTTTTAGTGATAAACCTGAAGCTTGGAGTGCTGAAGAACAATAAAAAAACAGAAGATTAGTTTTGAAGTTTGAAAATGTAAATTTTCGCCCTATGTTTGAAAAATAAAAATGCAAAGAATAATAATTTTAATCTGTCTCTTCCTATCAGCTGGAATTGCAAAATCGCAGCAGATAAATCTCGATAAAGCTCAAAAGGCCATTGACGAAGGTTATTTTGAAAGAGCCTATAAATTAACATCGGATGCACTTGAAAATGAGGTTACAAAAAAAGACCCTTTAACTTATTATTTACATGCCATTTCTTTGTTTGAATTATCAAAGCAAGATTTTTTTGTTAAAAAAAATCCGGAGGCTTTTAAAGATGCCTGTAAAATGGTGGCCAAAGCAAAACTAAGAGATAAGGATAAAAAGTATGAAGGTAAGTATGATGAGTTTATAGCTGAATTAGTAAAAATAAATAACGCCTTGGCCGAGGAGGAATATAAGGTAAACAGATACCCTAAAGCCATCAAACTTTATACTATTTCCTACGGACTTAATAAGGATATAATTGCTTTTTTTATGATTGGCAAATCCTATCAAATGAGCGGTGATACGGCTTCTGCCAAATCGTATTATAAAAAATTAATAAGTGGATATGAAGATACCAAAAATTCAGGTCAGGAAATTGAAAATCCAATAGTAGACCCTTTTCTTTTTATGACGGATGTGTATTGGAAAAAGAAGAATTACGATTCAGCTAATTATTATTTAGAATTAGCCCGAAAGGTTTTTGGTGATAAAAATTCAAAAGTAAATTTCTATCAATACCTTATAGCTAAAGACCAAATAGCTAAAGAACCACCTTCGTCGCTTATGATGGAAATAGTTCGTAAAGCACTTGTTTATAATCCTGCAGATACTTTTTTAATAAAAAAAGAAAATGCTTTGGCAATGTATCTAATCCGCAATTCTATTGATGGCCCAAATCCTGCTGAGACGGATACTATGATATTTCAATTTGCTAGAAATAAAGCATTAAAGGGTAATAATCCTGCCTTTGAAAATCTGAAAAAAATTGATATTTTTCTTCAACCTTTTGCTGAAAATGTGCTTTGGAAAATGAGTGATTATTATTACACCAACACTCACGACAAGGCGGCATCTTATTTAGCTAAAAAATATATTATTAAGACCTCTGTTAATAATGATACTCTTGTTCCTACGGAAAAAGAAATAGCCGCCAGGTGGATTAAAATTATTGAATTTGCCAAGGAAAATGAGTCACCCGGATTTTTGGCACTGCTCATTACGCAAGCTACCACTGATTATCCAGCCTCTAAAGAGTTAGCGGAGCTAAAAAAAAAATTATTAACGAAATAATAAAAAAGCCGCTTACTTCTCGTGACAGGTTTTCTATTAATACTATTTTTAAAGGAATAAAACTTCCAGCACCCGAATTCAAAATCATTTATAAAGAAAATCTTTATGCCTTGCTAAATGCTTATATTAAGGAAGGTGAGTTAGTAAAAGCCTCTCAAATATTACAGGCAGAAAAATTAAAGGATTCGAAAGACATTAAACTTGATCAGATTGAAATAGCCCTTTCTAAGGAAAATTTTAGAATCAATTATTACAATACCCGAATTGCTAAAATTCAGGATGGAGCCAAAACAATTTTGGAATATGAATGGATAGGTGATACCAAAGCTTGTAAAATGGGTGTGATTCCTAATTATATTCAACAGAAAGTTGAAGACCGGATAAATTATTTTAGAGTAAGTGCTGGTGTGCCTCCAATTTATTTAGATTCACAACTTAATGATTGGTGCCAAAGGGCTGCATTGGTAATGGAAAGCAATAACAAATTGAACCATGAAATACCAAAAATTTGGAGTTGCTATGGTGCTGAAGCAGCCGAAGCTGCCAAATATGGTTTGCTAACCCAAAATGCTACCACTACATTAGCGGTTACTTCATTTGTGGCCGATCAAACTCACCCAACTCTTGGCAATCGCCGTTGGATGTTATATCCTTTTAGCATGGTTTGGGGCCATGGAAGCACTAAATCCAAATGCGTCTTATGGGCTCTTGATGACTCCCGAACTCGTGATACGTTATATTATTCTAGCAATTTTATAGCCTGGCCTTATAACGGCTATATCAATAAAATGTTTTTGTTTAAAAAATGGTCGTTCAGTATTTATAATGATTTGAAAGATGCTCAAGTAACCATGATGATAGGCAAAGTGCCTATTAAACTAAAGCTTGAAACTGTAGTGGAAGGCTATGGTTTACCAACTTTAGTTTGGACTCCTGAATTGGATACATCAAAACTTAAAGAAGGAGATAAAATTGATGTAACCATAAAATTAAAAGGAAATAAAACCTACTACTATACTGTTAAACTCTTTGATTTTACCCCTTGAAAAAGTAAAAAGATTGCCATTCGTAAATTATAAACAACTAATTTCAATTTAATAGCGTCTATTTGTATAGGAAATGTAATGACTTTTAAAGTATTAGAAATATTAAGACCGTACTTTAGAGTAATATCATCAGTTATTCTCCTTTATTTTTATTTCAACACATCCGCTCAATTCATTGAAAACAAAGGGCAGTTGGATTCAAAAATTCTTTATACAAAGCCAATTGTTTCAGGTAACGTTTTAATTTCCGAACAAGGAATTTCTTATCTGTTTTATGATAATGCTAAATTTCAGGAACTGTATGAAAAATCACATCATGCTAATGATAGCAAGCTGGAACTATTCAAAAAGCAAAATTCTGAACCTTTAAAAATTAAGTATCACAGCATTGAACAACAATTTATAGGTGGCAAAATAGAGAAACAAAATATTAGCGAATCATCAGAGCAAATTACCAAACATAATTATTTTTTGGGTAATGACAAAACCAAGTGGGCAACCGATGTAAAGCTATTTAATCGTTTGCTAATAAAAGAACTTTATACGGATATTGATTTGGAGCTTTTATCGAATGGAATTGAACTAAAGTATAATTTTATTTGTGGAGTTGGCAGTAATCCGGCTGATATACAAATAAAATATAATGGAGCCGAAGCACTTCAGTTATTAGGAAATGCTTTAAAAATTAAAACTTCGGTAATTGATTATACCGAAATGGTTCCGGCCAGTTATTTGATAAGCAAAACCAATGGCAGTGAATCGGTTTTGGTTAATATGAAATTGGAGGGAAATATTCTTTCATTTACCAATATTCCTGAAGATTTCTTCAATTCAAAATCAACTTTAGTTATTGATCCCATTTTAATTTTTTCAACCTATTCAGGCACTACAGCCGATAATTTTGGGTTTACTGCCACCTATGATGAACAAGGAAATTTGTATGCCGGAGGAATAACTACCGAAGCGTATGCCGAAATTCCTAATGGTAAATACCCTACAACACCCGGTGCATTTATGCAAACCTACAATGGTGGAAGGGATGATAATATTAATCCTTATTATGTTTTTCCATGTGATATAACAATTAGTAAATATTCAGCCGACGGATCGCAACTTATGTATGCTACCTATATTGGCGGAGTAGATAACGAATATCCTCATAGCATTGTGGTAGATAAATCAGGAAACCTGGTTATTTTAGGTTCTACATTTTCAAGAGATTATCCGGTAACCAATTCTGCTTATTCCTCCTTTAAATCTGGTGGGTCAGATATTATTTTAACAAAATTAAGTACAAATGGGAATTCTTTGGTAGGTTCTACATTTTTTGGTGGAACTAAGAATGATGGATTAAACGAGTTATTTCCAACACGGTATTTTTACGCTGATAATTTTAGGGGCGATGTTATTTGTGATGATGCAGGAAATATGTATGGCGTAGTTTCTACGTTGTCGGATGATATTGATATAAAAAACGGATTTAAAACCACGAATTCTAATCAAGTTCAACAAGGATTAATTTTTAAATTTTCGCCCGATGCATCGCAACTTTATTGGTCCAGTTATATTGGGGGGGATAAAAATTCAAGTATTTATAGTATTGATTTTGATAAAAGTAAAAATATATTTGTTTCGGGTGGAATTAGCGGGGCAGGCTTATCAAATACCGCAGGTACTTTAAACCCCAGTTATTTGGGAGGTACTGCCGATGGATATATTGCCAACATATCTGCCGATGGCAGAACCTTGATAAAAGCCACTTATTTTGGTTCAAATAAATACGATCAAATAATTTCATTAGAGCTGGATGACCAGGACAGGGTATATGTTGTAGGGCAAACAGATGGCACTATCCCGGTTAAAGGTAATGTTTATAATACAGGAAACACGGGGCAGTTTTTAACCATGCTTAACCATGATTTAACATCGGTTATTTACAGTGCTACCTTTGGTGGTGGTGATAACCGACCGGATATTACTATTAATGCCTTTATGGTGGCCGAATGTAATCGGGTATTTATTTCAGGTTGGGGAGGAAGAACAAGTGAAAAATCGTTTAGTACCACAAGTAATCTACCAATAACACCCGATGCTTTTCAAAAGACTACTGACGGCAGTGATTTTTATATCTTAGTTTTTTCAAAGGAATTAAAACATCTTCTGTATGCCACTTATTTTGGAGGTACTCAAACTGCCGACCATGTGGATGGTGGCACAAGCAGGTTTGACAAACGTGGGGTTATTTACCAATCGGTTTGTTCCAGTTGTCCTATGGGAAATCAGGTAGGGCCAATAAGTGATTTTCCAACTACAAAGGGAGCTTATGCTGAAAAAAATATTAGTCCACGATGCAGCAATGCCGCTTTTAAGTTTGCAGTAGAAAACCTAAACCGAAAACCCGAACTCCGCGATACCTTTTTTACCATAATGGCATTTGATACGTTATTATTTGATTATACAATAACCGACCCGGATGATGATACTATAAATACAGTTTTCACATCCCTTCAAAATATTGAGAAAGATTTTATACGGTTTCCAGCTACTGAGCATGGCGTTGCTAAGTCAGTTTCCAATTTTAAATGGTCGCCTAAGTGTGTGCATGCAGGTAAAGATACGTTTGTTATAAATGCGGAAGTTAGAGACCGAGGTTGCCCTGATTTTAAATCGAATAGTGGTAAAATAAAAATTTTGGTAACCCCGCCGCCCGTTTTGCCGCCACCTGAAACCATTTGTTTGGTCTTTACAAACGGTGACGACATTCAGCTTTCCTGGTCAGCACTTCCAGCTTCACGGTTCTATAGTTATACCGTTTTGTATAAAATTTCTCCCGATGGAAAAACCACGGTTATAGATACTTTTAGAACCGTAGCTGATGGAAAATATTTGGATAAAAATGTGACCGACCCTCGAAATAAAAATTACAGCTATTATTTAAAGGTTGTAAATATTTGTGGGGTGGAAGGTGCTTTGTCATATAAAGTTTCCTCCGTTCAGGAAAGTGAATCGCCCATTAAACCTACCAAAGTAATTACGGCAACCGTTGTTAATAATAAAGATGTTTCAATACATTGGCTCAAAAGTACCGAGGCCGATTTTGGAACCTATTCCATTTACCGAAGTGTAAATACACCAACTCTTAATTTTGAATACGTCAAAGATTTTGGAAGTATTAATGATACTTTTTATGTTGATAATACCCTTGATGTGCAAACGCAGTCCTATTGCTATTCATTAGTAGTGCATGATAAATGCGGGCAATCGAGTGTTAAATCCAACATTGGTTGTAACATTATACTTACTGGCGAAAGCAAACCATTTTTTCATGTATTAGATTGGCAGCCTTACCGCCAGTGGCAGGCAGGCATTAGCACTTACACCTTAGAACGTTCGGTAGATACAGGCTCACAGCGACCCATCCTTTCTATTTTGGCCAGCCAAAGAACCTACGACGACCATGAACTGGATTATGATTGGGGCGGGTATTGGTATACCGTGGTGGCCAATGAAAATCCCAAAGGTTATTCGGCGCAAAGCCGCAGCAACAGTATTTATTTAATACAGCCGCCATTGCTTCATGTGCCCAATGCGTTTACCAAAAACTATGATGGCCTCAATGAAACCTGGGGGTTTGTTCCGGTATTTGTAAAAACCTATCACATGCAGGTTTATACCCGCTGGGGCGAAAAAGTATTTGATTCTGAAAATAAACATCAGGATTGGGATGGCAATTATATCAACGACAGCAAGGGGCAGGAAGTTTATATTTGGCAGGTAACCTACACCGGCTGGGACCGCAGCACACATTACCAGCGAGGAACGGTGACGGTGATAAAATAGTTTAGTAATGAATAAGTTAAAAAAAACCCTCTTATTAACTTTAATAATTGCTGTTTCAAATACTAATATATATTCTCAAATCAATGAAAAACCTCCCAAACCAAATTATTTAAGTTTTCAAACCGGAGGGATGGTAGATATATACAATTCATTTGGAGTCCGAACTTTTTTTGAATACCAAAAAGACCTGAAAAAAAACTTGCAGAATGGAATTTCATACGAGCATGTAAGGCATTTAGGGAGGGCAGCTACCGATCATTCTGACAACCTTTCAGCCAATCTTAGTTTGCTAAGTCTTAATTACTATTACAAGCTGAAATTATACAAAGACCGTATATTTTGGACCTCGGGCTTGGGAGTAGGAGTGGCGCATGTTAATTGGGATGACAATGATGAATTTGGACCAACGGTTAATGCCAGCATAACGCTTAATATCAGGGTAACAAAACGGTTTTTTATAGAAACCTCCCCACTTATAGTTTTGGCTCCTATAAACCGATTTTATTATTCCCCAATGAATGCTTCGAGTTACAAGGATTTTTATGCCGGTACTTTTTTCCCGATAGGATTTAAGGTTAGGTTGTAAAATTTTACTTCAAATCATAACTCACAACAAACGAAACCAAGCGGTTATACAATCCCCGACGGCTCGTTTTATAATTGGAATTATTAGCAGGTGTGCCTATGGATATCAAACTATTTTCATGGCGAATCATAATTCCTAATTGCTCATTAAATTTATAGTTTATACTTACCAGTCCACTAATTTCAAAAGGACGGATGCTGTTATATTGCCAATCATAACCAAAATCTACTTTTGAAGTTATTTTAATATTGGGTGATACTGCTGCACGAATAGTAATTTTTTTAAGACTTACACCCAATTGTTTAAAATCTATGAACAGCGGCATACAGATATAGCTGTATCGCAATCTGAAAATCAATGGGTCATCGGGAGTTGTTTTTTTATGACTTCCTTTTTGTGAATACAGCATTTCAAAACCATAATTATATTTATCATTTGCATTGCGATAAATACTAAATCCACCCAATATTCCCGGTTGATTATAACCCCCGTAACTATCGCCGTCCACCTGTGACACATTCATTCCGCCAAGTAATTGTGCATTGAAATTTTGAGCTTTTACTTGTGCAAAAAAAAAGAAAATAAACACACTGATAATTATCATTTTTAACCTTGCCATAATTGCTATAAGTTTGTAGGCGAATTTACAAGAAAGGGATTTGAAAATTTAACATAATGGCAGAACAATTTTATCAATCCAACAGTTTAATAATAGTAACGAAGTGAAAAAAAACAATAAAGATATATTAGGGTTTCAAATGCTGTCGATACTATCGCAGGTTGATGGCGATTTTAAGCCTGAAGAAGGGAGAGTAATAGTAGATTACATCAAAAAAAACTTTCCATTAGGAAGTAATTTGGATGCAGCATTGGACGAACTTACCTTATTGGATGAAGATGATTATCTGGAACATTTTGAAAAAGCAGCTTATGATTTTATGGAAGAATCAACCGAAAACGAACGTATCGATTTTTTAAGATTTGCCATGAAACTGATTAATGCTGATGAAAAAGTGGCTCGTGAAGAAGATAAATTAATCAGTCATTTGTTTATTTGGTGGGGCATTTAATTAAGAATTAGAGAAATAGCAATTTAACAGTTAAACAATTTAGCAATAAAACTAAGTGATAGAATTTTATAAAATCAAAGTAAGGGAAATAAGAAAGGAAACCCCTGAGTGTGTTTCCATAGCTTTTGAAATACCTGAGGAGCAAAAAGATATTTTTAAGTTTACTCATGGGCAGTATATTACCATCCGAAAGGAATTTAATGGTGAAGAGATTCGCCGTTCCTATTCATTATGCACAAGCCCACATGACAACGATTTTAGGGTTGCTGTTAAGCAAATGTATGATGGAATATTTTCAACGTTTGCAAACAAGCAACTTAAAGTTGGAGATGTGCTAGAAGTGATGCCACCATTAGGCAAATTTACTACTCCGATAGATGCTTCTAGTTCAAAAAACTATTTAGGTTTTGCAGCTGGAAGTGGAATTACTCCAATCATTTCCATTCTAAAAACAGTTTTATTTGAGGAACCAAATAGTAGCTTTACTCTTTTTTATGGTAATAAAAATGTTGAGTCGGTGGTTTTTAGAGAAGAACTTGAAGCTTTGAAAAACCAATATATGGGCCGGCTTTCTTTGAATTATATTATGAGTCGTGAAGCCATCGGAAGCCCATTATTTAAAGGACATATCACTGGTGAAAAGTGTATCGAGTTTGCCAAAAATTTATTTGAACCCAGCAATACAGATGCAGTATTTATTTGTGGTCCTGAAGAAATGTTGATCGATCTGAAAGATACTTTAATGGATTTAGGAGTTCCTGAAAAATATATTCATTACGAATTATTTGTTACTTCAGGCATTGCCAAAAAGAAACACGACGAACAAGTAATTGAAGAAAATGTGTTAAGTGAGGTTACGATCATTGTAGATGGTGATGAATTTAAATTTAACCTGCAAACTACTGATGTAAATATTTTAGATGCTGCCCTAAAAAACGGAGCCAATTTACCATATGCCTGTAAAGGTGGCGTTTGCTGTACCTGCCGTGCAAAATTATTGGATGGCAAAGTGGATATGGATGTTAACTACAGTTTAGAACCTGACGAATTGGAAAATGGATATATTTTAACCTGTCAATCGCATCCATTAACTAAAAAAGTAGTAGTTACATTTGATGAACCCTAATCAATTCGCAATTAGCAAGAGGCAAAATAACCAATAACTCAATAACCACTGATGACAACAATAGATCTTGAAGAGCAATTTATGAAGCGGGTAGCCGCCGATGAAAAGGTTGAACCCAAAGATTGGATGCCTGAAAAGTATCGCAAAACCTTGATAAGGCAAATTGCACAACATGCCCATTCTGAAGTTGTGGGAATGTTGCCTGAGGCCAACTATATTTCAAGAGCACCAAGTTTGCGACGCAAAGCTGCTTTACTAGCCAAAATACAAGATGAAGGAGGACACGGTTTATATTTATACTGTGCAGCCGAAACTTTGGGCGTAGAAAGAGATACACTTATTGAAGAACTTCACTCAGGTAAAGCAAAATATTCAAGTATTTTTAATTATCCTACTTTAAGCTGGGCTGATATGGGTGCTATTGGGTGGTTGGTTGATGGTGCTGCAATTCTTAATCAAGTGCCTTTGTGCAAATGTTCTTATGGTCCTTATGCGAGGGCAATGGTGAGGGTTTGTAAAGAAGAAAGTTTTCACCAGCGCCAAGGGTATGAAATATTATTAACGCTTTGCAATGGTTCGGCGGATCAAAAGCAAATGGCTCAAGATTCGTTGAACCGATGGTGGTGGCCATCGTTAATGATGTTTGGTCCTTCCGACGCCGATTCAACTAACTCTGAGTATTCTATGAAAACAAAAATTAAGCGGTTTTCGAACGATGAACTTCGTCAAAAATTTGTAGATGCAACCAAACCACAAGCCGATATTTTAGGATTAACTATACCCGACCCTGATTTGAAATTCAATGAACAAACTCGACATTGGGAGTATGGTGAAATAGATTGGGAAGAATTTCATAATGTAGTACAAGGTAATGGTGTGTGTAATAAAATTAGATTAAGGGAACGCAACGAAGCGTGGGATAATGGAAAATGGGTTAGAGAGGCAGCCACTGCTTATGCCGAAAAAAGGGAGCAACGTAAAAATGAATCAAAACAAGTAGCATAATGAGTAATACTAAAAATTGGCCTCTTTGGGAGGTTTTTATAAGAAGTAAAAACGGTTTAAATCACAAGCATGTTGGCAGCCTTCATGCCTCTGATTCTGAAATGGCTTTAGAAAATGCCAGAGACGTATACACCCGCAGGCAAGAAGGAATCAGTATCTGGGTTGTGGAATCTAAAAATATTTCAGCCTCTGATCCTAAAATAAACGATGAAATGTTTGACCCTGCCGCTGATAAAGTTTACCGTCATCCTACTTTCTATAATTTGCCGGACGAATTAAAGCACATGTGATTTTAATTTGTCATTCCGACGAAGGAGGAATCTAAATGAGACGCTTCGTGCCTAAGCATGACAAACAATAATTTAGTACCAATAATTTAAAAAATTAAAGCCATTGAACTCAAAAAAAAACTACATACTTCATCTTGCCGATAACGGCCTAATCCTTGCCCAACGTTTGGGTGAATGGTGCGGACACGGCCCGGTATTGGAGCAAGATATAGCTCTTACCAATATTGCCTTGGACGTATTAGGGCAAGCCCGTTATTTTTACCAATATGCAGCGGAGGTAGATGGACAAGGAAAAGAGGAGGATTTTTATGCCTATTTCAGGGATGAACGGGAATTTAAAAACTTTTTATTGATAGAGCAACCAAATGGGGATTGGGCTCATACCATTATGCGTCAGTTTTTTTATGATAACTTTATGCAATTGGTTTACACTAGTCTATTATCTAGTAGTGACAAACAAATTGCCGCCATTGCCTCCAAGGCAATAAAGGAAGTAAACTATCATTTAAAATTTAGCAGTGAATGGGTTATTAGAATGGGCGACGGAACCGATGAAAGCCATAAAAGAATTCAGGATGCGGCCAATAATCTTTGGGAATATACCGGTGAGTTTTTTGTGCCAACCACTTATGAAACAGAAATGGCATCAAAAGGAATAGCTCCTAATATTGCCTCTTTAAAAAATGACTGGCACACCCGGGGAAATGAAATATTTAGCGAAGCCACCTTACAAGTTCCCCAAGCTACTTGGTTTCAATCGGGAGGAAAAACAGGAACTCATACTGAATATTTAGGAATAATGCTTACAGATTTGCAGTATTTGCAACGGGCATATCCGGGGAATAGTTGGTAAGTTTTAGTTATAAAATTACCACTTCTTTTATTCAATAATATTTATCTTTGACAAAAAATAAAACCTATGGAATTAATATATCTTATACCAGTAGTTCTTTTGATTATGCTATCTTTCGTTACCATTCGTCAGGGTATGATTGGTGTCACCACTATTTTTGGAAAATATAACCGTGTTCTTAGGCCTGGTTTAAATTTCCGCATTCCAGTAATTGAAATGATTTTTAAGAGAATTAGTATTCAAAACCGTTCTTCTGAATTAGGTTTTGCAGCTGTAACTCTTGATCAGGCAAATGTTAACTTTACAGCGTTGGTTGTTTATTCAGTTATTAATCATGATGAAGAAACTATTAAGAATGTAGCTTTTAAATTTATTGATGAACGCAGTTTTAATCAATCCTTAATTCGAACAATTGAAGGAAATGTGCGATCGTTTGTTGCTACAAAAAAACAAAGTGAAATATTAACACTTCGCAATGAAATAGTATTGTATGTAAAAGATAATTTGGACTTAATTTTAGAAACTTGGGGGTATCATTTAATAGATTTGCAAATGAACGACATTACCTTTGATGAAGAAGTGATGCGCAGTATGGCTAAAGTTGTGGCTTCCAATAACTTGAAAGCCGCTGCTGAAAATGAAGGTCAAGCTTTATTAATAACCAAAACCAAAGGCGCTGAAGCGGATGGAAACGCTGTAAGAATTGCAGCAGAAGCTGAACGTCAGGCAGCCATGTTGCGTGGTCAGGCTGTGGCTTCATTCCGTGAAGAAGTAGCCAGAGGTATGAGTATTGCCGCTAAAGAAATGCAAGCTTCTGAACTGGATAATTCTGTTATCTTGTTTACCATGTGGACAGAAACCTTAAAACATGTAGCCGAAAACGGAAAGGGTAATGTTATTTTCCTTGACGGTTCAGTGGATGGTATGGAAAAAACTGTGAAGCAAATGATGGCCATGCAAAAAATGCAAGGTGATAAAAAATAGACAACTTAATTTTTATTACTCCATATTTAAGCGTTTAAAAAACATGTGAGTTGCTGGTCCTAATAAAATACCCACCGAAGTTAAAAAGGCTACACCACTGTAAAGAGCATAACAGGAAGCAAATAATTTTCCTCCGAAAGTAGTCATCCTGTCCACTGGTCCCATCCCTGTCAAAATCATAGAGGCATTAATTAAGGAATCAATGGGAGAAAGATTTCCGAAATAACTGTAACCAAGGATTCCTATTGCTAAAGAAAAAAGCATAAATAAGGAACCGTAAAATAGATGCTTCGTTTGAAGGGGATTTATATAATGTTTCATATTTCTAAAATTGTGGTGCAATATAAATAATCTGAATACTTAAATTTGTATAACAAAATTATGCCTGAATCTAATATTGAAATATATTCTATTCGCCAGATAATGGATATTTTATCCTCAATTTCTGACCCAGAGATACCGGTTTTATCTATTGAAGATTTAGGAATAATAAGAGGGGTTGATACCTCAGGGTCAAAACCGATTATTACAATAACTCCTACCTACAGTGGCTGTCCTGCTATGACAATGATAGAAGTAGAAATGAGAACGGCATTATTGGCTGCAGGTATTTCTGAATTTGAAATACGAACTATTTTGTCTCCCCCTTGGACAACAGATTGGATAAGTGAAAATGGCTTAAAAAAACTGGAAGGTTATGGAATTGCACCTCCTCAAAAAAGTTCGAACTCCAAGCTGTCTTTGTTTGGAACGGAATCTCAAGTTAAATGTCCTCAATGCGATTCTGTGAATACTGAATTGGTTAGCCAGTTTGGTTCCACAGCTTGCAAGGCTTTTTACAAATGTCTTGATTGCAAAGAACCGTTTGATTATTTTAAATGTATTTAATAAATACAGATTTGACAACTTTTTAAAAGTTGTCAAATCTAAAATCTAAATTTGCCCCAATGCAAATAGGAATAATTGGTTCAGGCGCCATGGGTAGCGGAATAGCGCAGATAGCCGCAACGGCATCTCACGCCACTCTGATTTTTGATAATAATCCGGGAGCCCTTCATCGTTCAGCTGAAAAGACTGCTGCAGGACTGGAAGTTCAAGTTCAAAAAGGTAAACTATCAAAAGATGAAGCAGAACGCATCTTAGGCAATATAACCTACGTGAGCAATCTTTCTGCGTGTTCAAATTGTGAATTAATCATTGAAGCAATCGTTGAGGATTTAGATATAAAAAAAACAGTTTTTCGCGAACTGGAAATGATTGTTTCCAAAACTTGTATAATTGCCACCAACACATCATCAATATCTATAACATCCATTGCAGCTGCTTGCGAAACCCCCGACCGTGTTATAGGTATTCATTTTTTTAACCCCGCTGTTATCATGCCTTTGGTTGAAATTATTCCAGCAATACAAACCAATGAAGAAACCCTGAAAAAATCCTGTGAAATTATAGCCTCATGGGGCAAAACCATTGTAAAAGCGAAAGATACTCCAGGTTTTATTGTAAATCGTGTGGCTCGTCCTTATTATGGCGAAGCATTTAAAATAATGGAAGAAGGATTGGCAGATATGGCAACTATTGATTGGGCTTTAAAAGAAAAGGGCGGTTTTAAAATGGGGCCCTTTGAACTCACCGATTTTATTGGTCATGATGTAAATTATGCAGTAACAGAATCCGTTTGGTCTGCTTTTTATTTTGACGCTCGTTTTAGGCCAAGTATCTCGCAAAAACGGTTGGTAGAAGCCAATTTTTTAGGCCGAAAGTCAGGAAAAGGTTTTTATGATTATGCCGAAGGAAGTATAAAACCTGAACCTTTAAAAAATGAAACGTTAGCCGTTGAAATATTTGAAAGGGTTTTGGTTATGCTGATAAACGAAGCGGCTGATGCTATTTATATGAAAATTGCTTCGCCCAAAGATTTGGAAACTGCCATGACCAAAGGAGTAAATTATCCTAAAGGATTGCTGGCCTGGGCCAATGAATTAGGAATTGAAAAAACAGTTTCCATTTTGGATGGCTTATTTAATAAATACCACGATATGCGGTACAGGGTTTGTCCTTTATTAAGAGTTATGGTAGAAAAGAAAACTCAGTTTAAATTTGTTTAATACGTTGTTGAAAATATAAAATGAACCAAGCATATATTATCTCAGGAACAAGAACTCCTATTGGAAATTTTGGAGGTGCCTTGTCTCAAATCCGCCCCGATGACATGGCCGCCCATGTTATTGCCGAACTTATAAAAATAAACCCAAATCTTGATGTAACCTTAATTGGCGACGTTATTTTTGGCTGTGCTAATCAGGCCGGAGAAGATAATCGCAATGTGGCTCGGATGGCTTTATTATTGGCCGGTTTGCCACAAACCGTTCCGGGAGAAACGGTAAATAGATTATGTGCCAGCGGAATGAATGCCATTGTTCACGCCAAACGGGCAATAAACTGCGGTGACGCCGAAGTAATTATTGCCGGCGGGGTTGAAAGCATGACCCGAGCTCCTTATGTTTTATCGAAATCGGCTAAGCCGTTTGGAACAGATTCAAAAATGTTTGACAGCAGTTTCGGCTGGCGATTTATCAATCCAAAAATGCAGCAACTATATGGCACAGATGCTATGGGAATGACGGCTGAAAATGTATCAGAAATGTATAAAATAAGCCGTGAAGATCAAGATAAATTCGCTTTATGGAGTCAACAAAAGGCTTCAATTGCTAATGAATCCGGACGGTTAGCCAAAGAAATTTCTACTATCTCGTATTCAAAAGGAAAAGGAATAGAAGAAATTGTTTCACACGATGAATTTATAAAATCTACAACCACACTTGAAATTTTATCAAAGCTAAAACCGGCTTTTAAACTTGATGGAACTGTGACTGCAGGCAATGCCAGTGGCTTGAACGATGGAGCAGCAGCGGTTTTAATTGCTTCAGAAAATGCCTTAAAAAATCAAAACCTTACACCAATGGCCCGAATAGTTTCTTCAGCCGTAATAGGCGTGGAGCCTCGAATCATGGGAATTGGTCCGGTGGCTGCCAGTAATTTAGCTTTGCAAAGGGCAGGATTGACTTTTAATGATATAGATATTATTGAACTGAATGAAGCATTTGCAGCTCAGGCTTTGGCTTGCACCCGTCAGTGGAATTTGGCGGACAATGACCCAAGAATAAATCAAAATGGAGGAGCCATTGCTTTAGGGCATCCATTGGGAATGAGTGGAGCAAGAATTACGTATTCAGCCGCATTGCAATTGCAATTAGCCAATAAAAAATATGCATTGTGTACCATGTGTATAGGTTTGGGGCAAGGATATGCAGTGGTTTTGGAAAGAGTGTAAATTTACTTTTGTTTATAAATTGTGTTTTAATTTTTAGTACGGTTATTGTGTTTTTAAATTTTTATTACCAACACTTGAAATAACTTTAACTAAATAAACAAAATTATGAACACAAAAACTTTAATCGCCGGATTGGTCGGTGGCGTGGCCGCGTTTTTATTAGGATGGGTTGTTTATGGGATGGCCCTTGATGCTTTTATGAAAGAAAACACAAATCAATGTGCCGCTCTTGAAATGAAAGACATGAACATGATGCTGATGGTAATTGGTAATTTAACGTCAGGATTGGTAATGGCTTTAATTCTGAGCTGGGCAAATGTTACAAATTTTATGGGGGGGATTATGAAAGCGGCTATTGTTGGATTATTGTATGCTTTTACCTTTGATTTAATGATGCATTCTATGTCTACTTATTTTAGTAATTCAACTGCCTTGGTTGTTGATGTATTGGCAAGTACGGTAATGACTGCCATCGTTGGTGGCTTAATTGGATGGATGTTAGGAAGAGGGAATTCCGCTTCCGCCTAATAATTTTTAATTTTATTTTGAAAATGCCGGGTTATTTAATCCGGCATTTTGTTTTTATACAAAAACAGAATCTCAACTTATACTAGATTGATAGACTATAAGTTTTTAAAAAATCCTAATTTCGTAACTCTTAATTTCATAACATCAAATAGAAATAATGCAACTTCAAAATTACGCACTAGGGCAATGGATAGCCGGACAAGAAGGTCAAATATTAGTAGATGCCAGCACGGGTGAATTTATAGCAACAGCCAGCAGTCAAGGGCTTGATTTGGCAGCAATGATGCATTATGCTCGAACCAAAGGTGGGCCTGCATTGCGCAAAATGACGTTTCATGAACGGGGCAATATGCTCAAAGCTTTGGCCTTTTATTTACAAGAACGCAAGGAATTATTTTATCCAATAAGTTATAAAACTGGGGCAACCCGTGTTGACAGTTGGATTGATATTGAAGGTGGAATAGGTAATTTATTTAGTTATGCCAGTTTACGCAGGCAATTTTCAAATCAGCGGTTTTATGTGGATGGAGATATGGTTTCTTCCAGTAAAGGTGGTTCTTTTATCGGTCATCATATTATGGTACCAAAAGAAGGAGTAGCCATACATATCAATGCTTTTAATTTTCCTGTTTGGGGAATGCTTGAAAAAATAGCTGTGAATCTTTTAGCAGGAATGCCGGCTATTGTAAAACCAGCTACTTTAACCAGTTTTTTAACAGAAGCGGTTACTAAGGAAATAATTAAATCAGGAATTTTACCTGAAGGTTCATTACAGTTGATTTGTGGTTCAGCCCGTGGAATTTTAGACCATGTCACTTACCAAGATGTTGTAACATTTACGGGTAGCGCCGAAACAGGCAAAATGCTTAAATCTCATCCTCGGTTATTAGAAGAAGCAGTTCCTTTTACCATGGAAGCAGATTCATTGAACTGCATGGTATTAGGTGAAGATGCATCTCCGGGAACGGAAGAATTTGGTATATTTATTAAAGAAGTAAGAAAAGAAATAACTGTAAAGGCCGGACAAAAATGTACTGCAGTAAGACGAATCATAGTTCCTGAACAATTTGTGGAAGATGTGCAAATTGCTTTAGGAAAAGCCTTAGCAGAAACCGTTGTTGGTGACCCAAGAAAAGAAGGAGTGAGAATGGGACCTTTGGCAGGATTGGAGCAGCTTGAAGATGTGAAAAGAAATTTAAAAATTTTGTTAACTGAATCTGAAATAGTTTATGGATTTCCAGATCAGCCAATGGAAGGATTGGATACTAAAAAAGGTGCATTTATGTCACCAATTCTATTACTTAACAATTCGCCATTTACCAAAAAAACCACCCATAATGTGGAAGTTTTCGGGCCGGTGAGTACTATTTTACCTTATAAAAATATGGATGAGGCTATAGAATTGGCTAAGATGGGAAAAGGTTCTTTATGTAGCAGTATTACTACAGGAAATGATAATATAGCTCGAGATTATGTTTTGGGAACCGCTACCCATCATGGACGAATTTTGGTTTTAAATAAGGCTTGTGCCAAAGAAAGTACTGGTCATGGTTCGCCATTACCAATGTTGGTTCACGGTGGCCCCGGAAGAGCCGGAGGAGGAGAGGAAATGGGCGGAAAGCGAGGGGTGATGCATTATTTACAACGCACTGCCATTCAGGGTTCACCTACCACATTAACGCATATTACTGGAACCTATCAGCCCGGTGGAGATTACAAAGATCCCGGAAAGCATTTGTTTAGAAAGTATTTTGAAGAGTTGGAAATTGGTGAAACAATTATCACTCATAAGCGAACAATAACGGATGCAGATATTGTAAATTTTGCCAATGTAAGTTGGGATCATTTTTATGCTCATACCGATGCCACTTCGTTGGAAGGAACTTTATTTACTGAAAAAGTAGCGCATGGATATTTTATACTAAGTGCCGCAGCCGGCTTGTTTGTTGACCCAGCTAAAGGTCCTGTATTATTAAATTATGGATTGGAAGATTGCCGGTTTACAAAACCAGTTTATGCCGGAAGTACAATAGGCGTGAAACTTACAGTGAAGGAAAAAACGGATCAGGAAAAGAAAAATGAAGAAGATGTGGCAAAAGGAATCGTTAAATTTTATGTGGAAGTGTATGATGAAACCAATGAAACCATAGCTGTTGCCACTATTTTGACGATGGTTAAAAAACTTAACCAAAATTAAAATATTATATTAATTAAAGCGTTTTAAAAGCTACCGATATTGATGAAGTATAAATTTTTGTTTCTAACCTGCTTGTTGATTAATCAATTGGCAAAATCTCAAATTGGTGGCACCCGAACTTACCCATTTTTAAATTTAGACCATAGTGCTAGAGTGGCTGCAGCCGGTGGAAGCCTAATAACTGTGAGAGATAACGACATCTCATTAGCTTATCAAAATCCGGCATTGCTAAATAAAAGTATGCACAATCATGCGAGCCTCTCGTACATGAATTATTTGGGTGGAATAAATAATGCTTATGCAGGTTATGTAAAGCATTATGATAGTGTAGGCACATTTTCTGCTAATTTATTTTTTGTTAATTATGGAAAAATAAAAGGCTATGACCAAAATGGAAACTATACCCGTGAATTCACTTCTCAAGACTATAATTTTCAAATAGGTTATGGCCAGCATTGGAAAGATAAATTATGGTACGGTGTTAATTTTAATTTTATTTATTCAGCCTTAGAAGCTTATGTTTCTACTGCAGGTTCATTTAATTTGGGAGGTATATATTTTGATAAAGAAAAACAATTCACCGCATCTTTAGTGGTTAAAAATTTAGGAGTTCAGTTTATTCCTTATTATGGAAAACATAAGGAACCGCTACCTTTAGATATTCAACTGGGAATTTCAAAAAAATTAAAATACAATCCTTTAAGGTTCTCGATTATTGCCCATGACTTACAAACCTGGGATTTAACCTATAATAATCCCAATAAACGTAACAAAACAATTGATTTAGAAACTCAAAAAGAAAAGGTTGAAAAAATACGGGTTCCAGAAAAAGTAATGCGTCATTTTAACTTTGCTGGCGAATTGCTTTTTACAGATAATTTTAATGTAATATTTGGTTATAATTACCAACGTCGTAAAGAACTTTCACCTGAACAACGTAAGGTAGTTACAGGGTTTTCATGGGGATTAACTTTTAATTTACTTAAATACCGCTTTACTTATGGAATGGCATCCTATTACCCCGGGCAGCCAAGTTTCAATTTTTCAGTAATGAAAAATATGTCTGATTTTAAAAAGAAATAACGAGTCTAATTTTCTTTTAATTTAGATTTTTTTGATAAAAAATACCACGCAGTGGCTGAAAGCATAATTAATATTGCGGCAATAAACTGTGAATAAGTAATCAATCCACCAAATAAAAAACCCCGTTCATCATCTCCTCTGAAATTTTCGTTAATAGCACGTCCAATGGCGTATAGAGCAATATAGATTAAAAATAATTGTCCTTTAAATTGTTGCTTTTTTGAAACCAAATATACAATTAATAACGTCATTAAATTAATTCCAATATCAAAAAGCTGTGTTGGATAGAGTGGAACATTCTTAATGGAAGCAGCGGAATCTGGGTCCGAAAAAATTACTCCGAAACTATTTGAGCAAATTTTTCCATGACAACAACCTGCCAAAAAGCATCCTAGCCGACCAAAGGAATGCAACACAGGCCCACCAAAAGCAACCCCATCCATAAAGGGCCAAAAAGGAATCTTATAATAACGAAGCCAAAAATACATGGTTGGCACCACTAATAATAGTGAGCCATAAAATACAAATCCATTTCCTAAGTTTTTTAGCATTAAAGCAGGATTATTCAAAAATTTTGAAGGATCTTCAAGGTAAAATAATAGCTTGCCGCCAATAAAAGCTGCTAAAAAACACCAAAGAAATAGTTCTGATAAATTGTCTTTATTTATTCCTTTAAATTTGGTTTTGTAATAGATTATAAAATAGGCTGCAATAATACCAATGCCAATGCACAAACCATATGAATTAATGGTCAAATGATCTGGAAAAATACCTCTTAAAAACTTAGGTGTATGAAAGCTTATTATTTTAGGATACATATTTTTTATGGGGCGACGGGAATGCAAGGATTACATTGAATATCTATAAATAAATTTACAATGCTATCCTTTGCTGTTAGATCCGCCATGATAAGATTATTGGTAATAAACTTTCTATAGCAATCCTGTTTTTTAGGTTTTAAAGCATAATTTTCATCCGATGGATAACAACTAATAAAAACCTGATTTCCTAAACTTAACGGTAATATAACTTCTCCTTTATCATTGGTTTTATAAATTTGGGGTTTAAAGTCATCTGAATTGCTTTTAAAAACTTCAATTTGCTGATTAGCGAAAGGTTTCATTTTTCGCATTTCTTGAATCATTTCATCTGGCGGAGCAGCACCACCACAGTAATTTTCGGTAAAATGAATGCAAACTGTTTTATTCGCAACTTGTGTTTGTTTCTTGGTTCGACATTGGCTAAAAATTGCTGTGGCAATAACTGCTAATATTATAGGTTTTAAATGATTCATAACTTGTGCTTCAATTTTATTGCAATATTATTTTATTTAAACGATAGATTATAAATATTTGGTACAATAGATATTGAATTTAATATGTATTGAATAAATATTTTTTACGATAAAATTTATTTACTCAAAACCCTCTGATAAATCTATTTTTGAGCCAACCATTAATTTTTTATAAACCTTAAAATAAATTTCTATGAACAACTTAATAAACCGATTCAAATCACCCGGACCAAAACGTATTTTATCTTTAGATGGCGGTGGTATCCGTGGAGCACTAACCTTAGGCTATCTTAAAAAAGTGGAGGACATCCTTAAAAAGCAACATGGCAATAATCCAAACTTCAGGCTAAGTGATTATTTTGACCTAATAGGAGGAACTTCTACTGGCTCGATAATAGCCGGTGCATTATGCATTGGCATGAGTGTGGATGAAATAAAAAATCTATATATGGATTTAGGAGGCAAAATATTTGGAGAAAAACATAGTTGGTGGAATCCGTTTGAAACTGCTAAATTTTTAAAGGCAGGCTATAACCACGCTAATCTTGAAAAAGGATTAAAATCAGCCTTTGGTGATATAACTTTGGGAAGCGATAAAATAAAAACAGGCTTATGTGTGGTGGCCAAAAGAGCGGATACCAATAGTATTTGGCCTTTGATTAATCATCCCGAAGGTAAATTTTATGACTCAGCCGATGGTCGCAATAAAATATAGCTTTATGGCAAGCCATTCGTGCAAGTTCAGCTGCTCCAACATACTTTGTACCTCAAATGATTGATGTAGGGGAAGGGCAACGGGCTGCATTTGTAGATGGAGGAGTGAGTATGGCTAATAATCCTGCACTAACGCTTTTGATGGTGGCAACATTAAAAGGCTTTCCGTTTCATTGGCCTACTGGTGAAGATAATTTATTAGTAGTTTCTATAGGAACCGGTTTTAGTGTTTTCAAAAAAATGGTAAAAGATATTGATGAGGCTACCTTGCTCACTTGGGCATCTAATGTTCCGGATATGCTGATGCAGGACGCCAGTTGGCAAAATTAATTGGTATTGCAATGGCTTAGTAATTCGCCAACTGCCAAAACTATGGATATGGAAATGGGAGATTTAAATGGTGATGTTATTTCAGGCGACCCTAAACTAAGTTACCTTCGTTATAACTGTCCACTAACTCAAGAAAATCTTAATAGCATGAATTTGGGAAAAACGTTTAACCAAAAAGATGTGGATGGTATTGTAGAAATGAGCAATGCTGGAAACAGAGAACTTCTTTATAAAATTGGAGAAAAGGCTTCAGTTGAAATAAAGGAAGAGCATTTCCCAATCAAATTTAAGATTGCTTAGTAAAATAAAGATTAATCAAGGTCTTTAGCCTAAATTAGTTTTGAATGGGGAATGCATTCTTGAAAAGACATAAAGCGATTGTCTCTTTTGTGGAATTTTATACCCTTAGCGAGCCACGAAACCCTCTGGATGCATAATAAGATTCTGCACCATTGTGATACACGAAAATTTTGCAATAACGATAATCCGCAAAAATAGCACCCCCTAGTTTTCTAATATCTGAAGGTGTTATAATCCAACTGGAAGTTTTGGTATCAAAATTTCCAAGTTTCTGAAGTTCACAGTATTGTTCTTCTGTCAAAATATCAATACCCATAACATCAGCCATATTAACAGCGCTATTTTTTGGCTTATTCTCTTTCCTTTTCTCTAGTGCATAATGGTCATAACAAACACTTCTTCGGCCGTTTGGACTTTCGGCTGAGCAATCCATAAAAATATATTCGTCCAATTTTTTATCATAACCCACCACATCCGGTTCACCGCCTGTTCTTTCCATTTCACTTAGCGACCATAGTTTTTCAATATTTGCTTCCAGCTTTGCGAGTATTAATGTCCATTCAATATCTTTATGTCGGCTCTTATTTTTTTCAAATCGAGCTTTAAGGGTATTGAAGAGTTCTTCCCATTGGTCTATTGGTAACTCTTTTTTATTACTTTTCATAAACTTTTACTCCTTTACCACCTTCACCCTTCTTGTAAAATTACCATCATCAAAACTAATCCAATACATTCCCTTTGGATAATTAAAAGAAATCGAATATTCATGGCCTTCCAGTTTTTGCGCAGCTATAAATTGACCTTGACAATTGTAAATAGACATTAAAGTGCCCGACAACACTGTATTTGAATTAATGGTGAGTTTGTCGGTTGTTAACGGATTTGGATAAACGATTTTTGAGTTACTTATTATTTCTTGAGTCCCTGAAGTCCCTGTAACTACTATCGAAAAGTTTTTGATAGTATCGGCTTGCGCCACGGCTAAGATTCCCAATTTAGCATAAATTTTTAATACTATTTGAAGTTTAAAGGTTCCGGCTTTGGTAGGGGTTCCTGATATTAAAGCACAACCTACTTCGGCAGGAGTGTAGGTTTTTCGGGGTTTATTTAATTGAAAAGTCAATCCATCAGGCATCCCGTTCACTTTTACAATAGTGGCCGAATCAATGGTGGCAGCCGTAGGATTTCCAAAAACGATAACGGTGGTATCTTTTATTATTTTAAATTGTAATACCTGATTATAGGCTACTCCAACTGCGGCATCGGGCAGCAATGAAGGGTAAAAGCCCGGTTTGGTGATTGAATTATCAGGGGTGCATTGGGCACTAACTTTTAATACTGATAAAAAAAATAGTGAAAGTATAAGAAGATTTCTGCTCATTTGAATAATTATTTATGGGAAACAAATATAAACTATTTAAGGGTGGTGTCAAAATTATTTCGATAACAGTATTAATCTATGGAGGATTTTTGCCGGCTCAAATTTTGGTAAGAGGAATTATTATGACCACCGATTCGGTAAATCGGTTGAGCAATGCATCAGTCAAAAATTTGACTGCCCAATCTGGAACTGTTTCCAACGATTCAGGGTTTTATAAAATTGTAGCCAATAAAGGCGACCAACTGGAGTTTAGCAAAACAGGATTTTTAACCAAGAAGTTCGTATTTGCCGGAGAAACGGTATTAAATATAACACTTTCCGTATCCGAAAATTTGCTGGATGAAATTGTGGTTTCGGCTTCAAAGGGCGATCAATCTTTAAAAAACACGTCTGTATCGATGGAGGTTATAAAACCCTATTTAATATACAATAAAAATCCTGCAACGGCTGAAAATACAGTTGATCAAATACCTGGAGTGCAAACCGTAAACGGGCAAGTAGTGATACGAAGCGGAAGTGGTTGGAGCTATGGAACCGGCAGCCGAGTGATGGTAATGTTGGATGGAATGCCAATGCTTTCGGGTGATGGAGGTGCAGTGCAATGGTCGTTTTTACCGGTAGAAAATATTGAAAATATTGAAGTGATAAAAGGAGCCTCCTCCGTTTTATTTGGTTCATCCGCTTTGAATGGAGTTATAAATATTAGAACCAGCAAACCTAAAATTGTGCCCGAAACCAAGATTTCAACCTTTTATGGATTTTATGGTAAACCCGCCAACGATGGTTTAAATTGGAATAACAATAAATTATTGTCGGTATATGGTATTCGAGCGTTTCACTCGCAAAAGGTGGGTAAAAATTCATTGGCAATAACACTCAATGGATTTAATGATGACGGCTATAGAATGAGTGATGGCGACCAACGGATTCGCTTAGGAGCCCAATACAGTCGCGATATTTCAAATTATAAAAACTATAAAATAAATGGATTGGCAGGAATAAACGGAAATATTCAAACAAGTAAAAGTAGTTCGTTTTTGCTTTGGGAAAATAGCAAATTAGCCTATACAGCTTTGGATAGCAACTATACAAGAAGCAATACTTTTAGATTGAATTTTGACCCTTATTTAATAATTAATCCAAGTGGTAGCAAGGGATGGAGGCATTTAATACAAGGCCGCTATTTCAGGCTAGGCAATACAATTGCAAATAATTCGGCGGGCAGCAGCAATCAAAGCAACTATTCCAATTCGTGGTTTGGCGAATATCAATTGTCAAAAGTTATAACAAAAAATCTTAAAGTAATTGGAGGGATTACAGGAAATTATGTAGTATCACAATCTCCACTTTATCAAGGAAACCAAACGGCTACGAATAAAGCCATTTATTTGCAAGCCAACCAAAAAGCGGGTAAATGGAATTTAGATGCTGGGATACGTTATGAAAATTACCGACTTAATAAATACAAAGAATCCAAACCTGTAATTCGCGCCGGAGTCAGTCGCGAAATAACACGGGCTACTTTTTTACGAGCTTCGTTTGGCCAAGGCTATCGTTTTCCAACTATTGCTGAGTCGTATGTTCAAACTTCGGTTGGGCCAATAAAAATTTACCCCAATAATAATTTAAAATCTGAAAAAGGCTGGAATGCGGAACTAGGAGTGAAGCAGGGAATGAAAGTAGGAAGAATGAATGCATTGTTGGATTTGGCTGCATTTTGGATGGAATATGATCGCATGATGGAATTTACTTTTGCCCAATGGGAAACCAACTCCAGTCCTCCTTCTTATGGTGCAGGTTTCAAATCTCTAAATGTTTCAGATGCTCAAATTCAAGGGATTGATATTTCATTTGCCGGCAGCCGAAGGTGGAAACAATCCGAACTTAAGTGGTTGGGAGGTTACACCTTTTCAAAGGCCATAGCCACCAAACCTAATGAAGTTTTTTACACCGACTCATTGGGTCACCAACTTTCCTTTAAATCTACAAGCAGCGATACCATTGGTAATTATTTAAAATATCGCCCCAAGCATTTGGCCCGATTGGATGTGCAATTTGAACACAAAGGCTGGGAAGCAGGAGTGAGTGGCCGATACAACAGCTACCTTCAAAATATTGATTTAGCCTTTGTTTCAATACCAATTGCATTAGCCGTCCCTGGTATTCAAACTATTAGAGACAAAGGAAGGCATGGCGATTATATTATTGATTTAAGATTTGCTAAAACCTATAAGCAAATGAAATATTCCTTATTAATTAATAATCTTTTTAATAGACAATATATGACTCGCCCTTGTGATATGCGGCCACCAAGAAGTTTTATGATTCAAGTTAATTGGAAGATTTGATACTAGATTTGTAATATCATTATTAAATCTATGCTCAAATTTAAATATTACTTTATTTTATCAAAAAAAATCACTTGATTTGAGCAACAATTCCTGTAATAAACACTATGAGATATTTATATTTACTAGGCTTAATTCTAACAGCCTTCTTTTCATTCAGTAATAATAAAGATAAATCACCTTTGCCTAATGATAGTAAAGAAAAAGTAGATTTATTAAATGACAGAGCCGATAAATTTTTAGCCAATTCATCAGAAGCAGGTTGCAAAACTGCTGAACCAATTGCGCTTGAAGCCGCTGCAATGGCTGAGCGGCTGGATTATAGAATGGGAATGCAGCGGAGTTATAAGCAACTTGATAAAATTTATACTGTATTAGATTATAAAGTTAAAGCTTTGAAGTACAGAGCCAAAGCCACAACAGTTGACATAAGTAAAGAAGTGAAAGAAAAAAGCGATCAAATAGAAAAGCAAAATAGGGAAATAGAAAGACAAGAGGCGGAGATGAAACGGAAGAATGAGGAAATTGCTAAACAAAAGGCCAATGAAGAAAGAATAAAACAAGAAGTTCAAGTTTTGGAAAAAGATAAATCTGCTAACAAAGAACTTATTGCCCAAAAGCAGGAAGAATTATCTAAAACTTCAGGGCAATTAGATGTGATGACTGAAGCGGCTCAGAAACTTAGTACCGAAAATAAACTGTTGGAACAAGCAAAACAAATAAAAGAGCTTGAAGTAGAACAGCGAAAACTTGAAAACAAAAGCCTAAAAACCCAAAAATATTTTTTACTACTATTTGTAGGAGTTTTATTTGCATTGGCTTTGGTACTGTTTAATTTATTTAAAACAAAACAACGAACTGCCAAGGAATTAGCTATAAAAACTGAAATAATTATAGCAGAGAAAAAGCGTTCGGACGAATTACTTCTTAATATTTTGCCTTTACAAACTGCTAATGAACTGAAAGCAAATGGTAAAGCAATAGCCAGAGATTATGAAATGGTAACGGTATTGTTTACCGATTTTAAAGATTTTACATTGGTCAGTGAAAAGCTAAGCCCTAAAGATTTGGTAGATGTTATAGATATGTGCTACATAGAGTTTGATAATATTACCGAAAAATATGGTATAGAGAAAATAAAAACTATTGGTGATGCTTACTTATGTGCTCAAGGATTGGCAAATGATGATTTACCTTCACAAAAGCAACACGACCCAGCAAAGGTTATAAATGCAGCCCTTGAAATAATTGATTTTATGGCAAGTATGTATGAGAAAAGAATAGCAGAAGGAAAACCATTTTTTAGAATTCGCATCGGTGTTCATAGTGGTCCTTTGGTAGCGGGAGTAGTGGGTCGCAAAAAATTTGCCTATGATATTTGGGGAGATACAGTAAATACAGCTGCCCGTATGGAACAAAATAGTGAACCAGGAAAAGTAAATGTTTCGTCAAGCACTTATAATATGATGAAAGATCAGTACCATTTTATTCATCGTGGTAAAATAGAAGCTAAAAACAAAGGACAAATTGATATGTATTTTGTTGAAAGAAAATCTTAAATAAAAGGGATTAATTATTCCTTTAATTTTTTAGCAACTGCCTTATTTTTTCTATAGATATCTTTTAAAAACCGAATACTTCCGTCGTTATTAAAAACAACTGTTCTATAATCGATATACACCGGAACAGTATTTTTAAGTCGTATGCTTTCAGTGGTTTTAATTGGCTTTAGTAATGAATCTTCAATTTGTAAAGTGCTGTCATAGGGCTGCAATCCCATTTTTAATCTAAAATTATCAACTAATGAACTGTCGCCTTGAAGCCGCAATAAAAATTCAGCCATTTCTACAGGATAATTTAATCGAACACAGCCGTGACTTACAGAGCGGTTAGTTTGGCTAAACTTTCCTTTTTCAGGAGTATCGTGCATATAAATATTATGGCCGTTCGGAAAATTGAATTTCAGTTTGCCTAATGAATTAGCGTCTCCCGCCTTTTGACGAATTTTTACAGGTACTTCATACGGTTTGTATTTTTTCCAATTGATGCTGACAGGGGATACAACTTTGCCATCCAGCAATACCTCAAAACCTTTACGAGTAAGGTAATTAGGATTGTTCACAATCTGATGATACATTTCTTTACCTATAATACTGTTAGGCACTGTCCAAGTTGGGTTTATTACTATTTCCCTAATTAATGATCCAATAACAGGTGTTTCAGTGTTGATTGGTTTGGCTCGTGCATTTCGGGTTTTTAAATACTCTTTATATTTTTCATCATAATTTTCAGCCTTACTTTTACCCACACAAACTTTCATTTTTATGGTACTGTCATTATGCATAGAAACTACAAATTCAGTAAGATTTACATATACATATTTACCCGTGTCTGGTTGTGAAAACCATCGTTCACGTTCCATGCTAACCAAAATATTATCAACCAGATTGGAAGCTGGTCCGCAAACTGTTTGGATAAAAACTGAATCAATTTTACCGGGAGATAAACTAAATAGTTCACGTGTTTTTGAAATAAACTTTTCACGGTTGGCTTCTAATTGAGCTTTTATATTTTCAGTTGAATCAGTTTGTGCCTGCCAAATCATTTCCATCCGTTGATTCACTACTTTACCGTTATAATTAGAAAGAATGTTATGAGATGTGTCAATGTCAATAATGGTATGCGTTTTTAAATAATCGCAATATTTTTTATATATCAATTGAAGCGAATGATATTTTACAGACCATGGCCTTTTTATGGTAATAGAATCATGAAAAGAGCGAGGGTGGTGTAAAACTGAAAATATATTGAAAGACTTGGCTCGGGCCAAAGGCATTTCATAAAACGGTTTATAAAATTTGTGTGGATCAATTCTGCCCAAAGCTAAATCCTTATAAATACTGATAACTGACATTGATATCAGATAATCCAAATCTGCTAGAAATTGATATTCATCATCAGATTTAATTTCTTTGAGTCGGTCAAATCGCTTAAGGTGAATTTTTATTAACTCACCATTATAAAATTTACGATTTAAACCATGTTCTTCGCTACAAAACAGAATTTCATTTAAATGAACCCGAACCATTGAATCCTTTAAAAAGCTTAACCAAACAGGGATTCCATCTTGTTCGATATAAAATTTATTTAAAGTATCGGCAAATCTTGTATCGTAAATTCCTTTCGGTTTGTAGGTGTTGTCCTTCACTTTTACGAGTATAAAATCAGATAATTTTTCAGGATTTAAACCTTTGATAAGTTCTTCAACCGGTGTTCCAATATCTTCAGTAGGTTTTTTTTTACATGAATAAATAGTTGCCAGAAGTAATCCTGAAACAAAAAGTACAACTAGTTTTAAATTAATTTTAATACCCAATTATTTTAGGCAAATTTAATGCTTCCTATATATTTTGAAATACCCTTATTCTGTTTATTTATACAAAGAAATTCAAAAGGGTATTCCAAATTGCAAATGACTAGAAAGTAAACTTAAATTAAATTTAAAAGAAATCTTTAGAAGGATAAACGGCATTGATGAGTTCCGACTTTTTAAGATAATTTTTGTCGGGATAAAATATGAATAAACAAGAGCCACCTTCAATTGTATTGATAACCCATTTACTTATTTTTTCTGAAACAGCTGGGCAGCCCTGACTTCTCCCAAGACGCTTGTTTGAGCGGATATAACGGTTATTTACATAATCAGCACCGTGCATCACAATTCCTCTATCAAATGCATTATCATTAAAACCTTCCTCTATACCATGTAATCTTAATGAGAAATCATTTTTTCCAATATAATCAGTTCCGGTAACATAAAAACCAAGGCTACTTTTAAAACTTTCTGCTTGATTTGAAAATGATCGGGCATATTCTTCTCCACTATTTCGGCCATGTGATACAAGGTCGTGAATAACTATTTTATGTTTTGCCAAATCAAATATCCACATACGGCGCTGATTGGCTGATAATTCAAAATCCATCACAGTTAGGTAACGGCTGTTTGAAATCATACCCTCACTTTTCATTACTATATAACCTTTGTAAGCTTTTTCAAAAACATCATAATTAAGTTTATTCCATTTATTGAAATGAAAAGAATTATAAAGAGTAACAGTAGAGTGTTCGTAATAGCTGTATGCTGAATCACCAGAGGCTTCTTTATTAGTAACCTCTAATGTTAATTGTTCTTTACCGATTTCAATATTATCTTTCGATAAACTTTTAAATGTGGTAGATTGAAAAGAAAGAAATATCAATGATACAAGTACCACTGAAACTGCTTGGTTTATAATCCATTTGTTCTTCATTTTTTTGAGATTGGCAAATAAAACATAATTAGGCGAAAATAAAAATTTTATAGTCTGCAAGGCAAACGCAATAGTTATGCCGAAAAGTATTTAGCTCTAATTAAAATATTTTAAATGCCTAAAAAACAGTTTTTTAAAAATAATATGACAAAAAATCAATTTAAAAGGTTTGGTTTGAACCATGACAGTCGAAAAAAATAATCCTCGTGTAATGTTTGGATGGGCCATGTATGATTGGGCTAATTCAGTTTATAACCTAGTAATTACTTCTGCTATATTTCCTATTTTTTATGGAATACAAACCAGCAGTGTAGATAAAATAACCGGCAAACTAATAGATACTGTTTCTTTTTTCGGTTACCAATTATCTAATACAGTTTTATATAATTATGTTTTTTCTTTGGCCTATTTAATAGTTGTATTTACGGCTCCTTTACTAAGTGGGGTGGCTGATTACTCTGGTAATAAGAAATTCTTTTTAAAACTATTCTGTTATTTAGGAGCCATAAGTTGTGTATGTCTAGTCTTTTTTGATAAAAATTATCTGGAGTGGAGTATGCTTCCTGTAATGTTGGCATGTGTTGGATTTTGGGGAAGTCTGGTTTTTTATAATGCATATTTACCTGAAATAGCCGATCCACATTTACATGATAAACTAAGTGCAAAGGGTTTTACATTAGGTTATATTGGGAGTACATTGGTTTTAATATTATGCTTATTAGCTTTAAATATGTTTAAACCGGCTTTTAAAGCACAACACATTTTTGTTATAGTGGGTTTGTGGTGGGTTAGTTTTGCCCAGATTACTTATAGCAGATTACCCAAATCATTATCACGTAAATCGGGTGGTAATTCATTATTTAATGGGTTTAAAGAAATAATAAAGGTTAATAAGGAAATTAGGAAGCTTACAGTATTGAAAAAATTTCTTTTATCCTATTTCATTTATAATTGTGCAGTGCAAACAGTTTTAATTGTTGCTGTGCCATTTGCAAATAAATTAATTTTTACCGGTGACGATAAATCAGGATTGATTGTAGCGGTAATAATTATACAGTTATTAGCTGCTGTTGGTGCAATATTCATGAGTCGTTTATCAAAAAGAATTGGAAATATTAATGTCATAAAAATTACAGTGTTTTTGTGGGTGATTGGTTGTATTTGCGGTTATATGATTAGGACTCAAAATGAGTTTTATTTTTTAGCTGCTTTAATAGGATTCTTAATGGGAGGCATACAAAGTATGAGTAGAAGTACTTACTCAAAACTATTGCCTGAAACTCGTGACCATGCCTCTTATTTTAGTTTTTATGATGTTTCAGAAAAAATAGGTTTGGTAATTGGAGTGTTTTTATTTGGATTTATTGAAGGTATAACTCATGATATGAGACAAAGTATTTTACTATTAGTTGTATTATTTGTCTTCGGATTCTTATTGTTGTTGAGGATTAATAAACATGATGCGGCGACATTGAAAAAAGAGGAATTAGTGGCTTAGGACAGTTTCTCCTTTAAATATCTTCCCGTATAACTTTCCCCACATTTTACCAATCCTTCAGGAGTTCCTTCATACAAAAGGTTTCCACCATGTTGGCCGCCATCGGGGCCAATGTCTATTAACCAATCAGCACATTTTATTACTTCCACATTATGTTCAATAATTAGAATGGTATGGCCTTGTATTATTAGGGCATTAAAGGAAGCCAACAGTTTTTTAATATCGTTAAAATGGAGGCCGGTAGTAGGTTCATCAAAAATAAACAGAACAGGATCAGGGTTTTTACCCATGGAAAGAAAGGAAGCTAGTTTTACACGTTGGGCTTCGCCGCCACTCAGGGTAGCACTACTTTGGCCAAGAGTTACATAACCTAAACCTACATCGTACAAGGGTTTCAGTTTACTGATGATGTTTGGTCTGCCATCAAAAAAAGAAATGGCTTCTTCCACGTTGAGGCAAAGCACATCATAAATGGATTTGGTTTTATAGGTTACTTCCAACACTTCGTCTTTAAAACGATGGCCTTTGCACGATTCACAGGTTAAGTGCAAATCGGCCATAAACTGCATTTCTACCAGTTCTTCTCCTTCACCTTTGCATTGCTCGCAGCGGCCACCTTCCACGTTAAATGAATAATGTTGGGGTTTAAATCCTTTTTGCTTACTGTGCGGTTGGTCGGAAAATAAATCGCGAATGTGGTCCCAAGCTTTTACATAAGTTACGGGATTGCTGCGAGTCGATTTTCCAATAGGATTTTGGTCTATCAGTTCAACTTGTTTTATTTGTTTAATATCGCCCGAAATACTATCAATATCTCCAGTTCTAATGGTTGTATAATTTCCAATGGCTTTTTGCAAAGCAGGGTAGAGGATACCTTTAACTAAAGATGTTTTGCCGCTGCCACTTACTCCTGTAACACACGTAATTATGTTTAATGGAAACTTGACATCAATATTTTTAAGGTTATTTAATCGGGCGCCTTTTATTTCAATAAAATTGCTCCATTGCCTGCGTTGTGCCGGTACTTCTATTTTTACTTTACCGGTTAGGTATTGTCCTGTAAGGCTTTCGCTTGTATAAATATCTTTAAAATAGCCTTGAAAAACCACATGACCACCATGAGTTCCGGCTAAGGGGCCAATATCAATTAACTGGTCGCTGGCGGCCATCATTTCTTCATCGTGTTCTACCACCACCACCGAATTGCCCATGTTTCTTAAATTTTGAAGTACACCAATCAATCGCTCGGTATCACGGGGATGTAAACCAATGCTAGGTTCATCTAAAATGTATGTGCTGCCAACTAAACTGCTTCCAAGCGAAGTGGCAAGGTTAATACGCTGCGATTCGCCGCCGCTTAAGGAATTGCTCAATCGGTTAAGCGATAAATAGCCAAGTCCAACATCTTTCAGGTAAAGCAATCTATTTTTTATTTCTGTTAAAAGACGAACGGATATTTTTTCATCGTTGTCTTCTAATTTTAAAGTTTCAAAGTAGTTGAAGGCATTTTCAACAGGCAATAATAAAATATCGCTGATGGAGGCATATTTATCTCTAAACTTAAATTCAGCGCTCAATTTATTGGTATGCAAAAGTTTGATGTATTCTGCATCTTTTCGCAATCGAACACCACGGCATTCGGGGCACAGTGTTTTGCCTCGATACTTACTCAGCATTACCCGATACTGAATTTTATAGCTTTGTTCTTCAATAAATTTAAAGAATTGATTAATACCTAGAATATGATTTTTACCTTGCCACAAAAGGTCTTTTTCTTCATCGGATAATAAATAGTAGGAGCGATGAATCGGAAAATCAAGCTTTGCGGTGGTGGCAATAAAGGTAGCCTTCCATTCACTCATGCCTTCGCTTCGCCATGGAGCCACAGCACCTTCAAATACCGACATATTTTTATCAGGGATTACCAAATCCTCATCCACACCTATCACAGTTCCAAAACCTTCGCAGCGTTTGCAAGCCCCATAAGGATTGTTAAAGCTTAAAAGATTTACAGAAGGTTTCTCGAATTTTATACCGTCCTGTTCAAATTTGTTAGAGAAATTGTGCCAAATATCTTTACCTTCTTCTCTTACCAAAATATTTATTTCGCCCATGCCTTCATAAAAAGCAGTTTGCACAGAATCGGCCATGCGACTGTCTTGCGAAGTATCGGTATTGTCTTTTACAAGGCGGTCAATTATTAAATACGAATTTTTTAAGGTTATTTTTTTCTCTTGTAAAATGTCTTCAATTTTTACCAAGCCTCCATTGTGCCAAAGCCTTGTAAAACCGTTCAGCATCAAAACCTTTATTTTTTCTTCGGCTTTTTTATCGTCTTGCAGTTTTACACAGATGTAAAGTTGGATACCTTCAGTTTGTTCCACCAAAAAATTAACCACATCCTTTACTTCAAAACATTTTACCTCCTTGCTACTCACCGGGCTAATGGTGTGGCCTGCCCGGGCAAATAAAAGCTTTAAATATTCATAAATTTCTGTACTGGTGGCTACTGTGCTTCTCGGATTTCGGGTATTTACTTTTTGCTCAATGGCAATGGATGGCGAAAGGCCTTTGATATAATCCACTTCGGGTTTTTCAAGCTTGCCCAAAAACTGACGGGCATAGGATGAAAGACTTTCCACATAACGTCTTTGGCCTTCGGCAAAAAGGGTATCAAATACCAGCGATGATTTGCCTGAACCAGAAACCCCGGTTACTACAACCAGTTTGTTTCGCGGAATATTAATATCAATATTTTTAAGATTATGAAGCCGGGCTCCTTTTATTTCGATGAATTTTTCTTTCGGGGTCACTAGGATGCAAAGGTAATATTTGGTTAATGGTTAATTGTTACTTGTTAATGATTAATTCTTAATAGAGGCGTTGTGATTCATTTATGAGGCTAAAGCCTTTGCTACAGTTCACTAAAGAGAACTGCAATACATGGCTTGCAGCTATATCCATTGCCGTTGCGCTTTAGCCAATGGATAGGAAAAAAAATGCCTTGCCACAAAATCTCTAAAACACCAATTGAAAAAAAAACTTAGTGAAATTTTGTCCACTCGTGTTTGAGTGGCAAAATCTAATAAAAATAAAACTGAGTCACATTCTTTTCACCACCGGGTGAAACGGTTTCGATAATAACTCGGCCTTTGGAATTTTCTAAAATGCTTATAATTTCTTCGGCTGTTTTGTCTTTCTTTTGATTTACCGAAACAATAATATACCCTTCGCTCAATCCCATTTGGGATATTCGTCCGGCTTTTAAGGCCACTACTTTTATACCGGTAGTAATTTTATATAAGTCTTTTTCAACC
>CAMDSC010000020.1 GCA_945907065.1 Chitinophaga pinensis | reverse complement strand
CTATATTTGGTATTTGAAAATAAAAAAGCTCGGCCCGTACAATATTCAATGACCAATGGGAAAGCAAATAGTAAGTGGTATTCACGCTCCATGGGATTGTTAGGTACATTGTTATTGATTTTTTTAATTATTCATCTTAGGCACTTTTGGTTTGTTAGCCGATTGACAGATGAACTTAACATTAATGAAACCCTCTTTGATGAAATGAAAGAAGTGTTTACAATTCCTTGGGTAATTGCAGTCTATTTATTAGGAATGATTTCTTTATCCTACCATCTAATGCACGGTTTTCAGTCTGCTTTTCAAACGATGGGCTGGAATCATAAAAAATATACCCCAATAATTAAAGCAATTGGTTTTTGGTATAGCATAATCATTCCTTTAATCTTTTCATTAATGCCAATTGCCATGCATTTGGGTTGGATAAAATAAAAAAATTTAACAATTTAACATTCAAAAGAAAATGTCTTTAAATTCAAATATTCCAGAAGGTCAATTAGAAGATAAATGGACCAAATATAAAAGTACAGTTCCATTGGTAAATCCTGCCAACAAACGAAACCTTGAAATATTGGTTGTAGGTAGTGGATTGGCTGGTGCAGCTGCGGCTGCATCATTAGCCGAATTGGGCTATAAAGTGAAGTGCTTTTGCTATCAGGACAGCCCACGCAGAGCTCACTCTATAGCCGCTCAAGGTGGTATAAATGCTGCAAAAAATTATCAGAATGACGGTGACAGTGTGTATCGTTTATTTTATGATACCATAAAAGGTGGTGACTACCGTGCCCGTGAAGCCAATGTGTATCGCTTAGCCGAAATAAGTCCGAATATTATAGACCAATGTGTGGCTCAAGGAGTCCCGTTTGCCCGCGAATATGGCGGAATGCTCAGCAACCGTTCATTTGGTGGAACGCAAGTACAACGCACGTTTTACGCAGCCGGACAAACTGGTCAGCAACTTTTGTTAGGAGCCTACAGTGCTTTGGAACGCCAAGTTGGAATGGGAACTGTGCAAATGCTCAGTCGCCATGAAATGCTAGATGTGGTGGTAATTGACGGCAAAGCCCGTGGAATTATTGCCCGAGATTTAATAACCGGAGAATTGGAACGCCATTTTGGTCATGCCGTTTTACTTTGTACAGGTGGCTACGGCAACGTGTTTTTTTTAAGTACCAATGCAATGGGCTGCAATGCTACAGCAATATGGAAAGCTCATAAAAAAGGAGCATATTTTGGAAATCCAAGTTTTACTCAAATACACCCAACGTGCATTCCTGTAAGTGGAGACCATCAAAGTAAATTAACCTTGATGAGTGAATCATTAAGAAATGATGGAAGAATATGGGTGCCAAAAAAAGCCGGTGACAATCGTCATCCAAGTGAAATACCAGAAGAAGAAAGAGATTATTACTTGGAAAGACGTTATCCTGCATTTGGTAACCTTGTGCCACGCGATGTGGCTAGCCGAGCAGCTAAAGAACGGTGCGATGCGGGATTTGGAGTAGGTACTTCAAAAATGGCAGTGTATCTTGATTTTAAATTTAACATGATGCGTTACGGTAGGGTAGAAGCTACTAAAAATGGAATGACAGATGCATCGGATGCCACAATTTTAAATTTAGGAAGAGAAGTTATAAAGGAAAAATATGGCAACTTGTTTGATATGTACAAGCAAATAACTGGCGAAGATCCTTATGAAATACCAATGCGAATATACCCTGCGGTGCATTATACAATGGGTGGTTTGTGGGTTGATTATAATTTGATGACTACAGTTCCGGGTATGTATTCATTGGGTGAAGCTAATTTTTCGGACCACGGAGCAAATAGATTAGGAGCCTCTGCTTTGATGCAGGGTTTGGCAGATGGATATTTTGTGATTCCTTATACTATAGGCGCTTATTTATCAAAGGAAATTGCAGTTAAACCGATATCCACTGACCATGAAGCTTTTGTACAAGCCGAAAAAGAAGTGAAGGAAAGAATCAATAAACTGTTAACGATTAACGGAACTAAAACTGTTGACCATTTTCACAAAAAATTAGGAAAGATTATGTGGGATAAATGTGGAATGGCTAGAAATACAAAAGGTTTGCAAGATGCTATTTCTGAAATAAAAGAAATTCGTAATGAGTTTTGGAAAGACTTGAGAGTACTTGGTTCGGCGAATGAATTTAATCCTGAATTAGAAAAAGCCGGACGAGTAGCTGACTTTTTGGAATTGGGCGAATTGATGTGCATGGATGCTTTGGAACGAAACGAAAGTTGTGGTGGTCATTTCCGCGATGAATCTCAAACTGAAGAAGGTGAAGCATTGCGTGATGATGAAAATTATTCTTATGTAGCTGCATGGGAATTTATCGAAAATAACTGGAAGCTTTATAAAGAAGAATTAAAGTTTGAAAATATAAAAATTGCTCAAAGGAGCTATAAATAAAATGGTGAATTGTTAAGGATGAATTTTAAAACATTTGACAAAAACCAATAAAATAAATACAAATAACAAAACAATAACTCAATAACTAAAAGATGAGCGGTAATATGAATTTGACTCTTAAAATTTGGCGTCAGAAAAACAATAAAGCAAAAGGAGAATTAGTAAACTATAAAGTTGCAGATATTTCACCTGATATGTCTTTCCTTGAAATGTTTGATGTACTTAATGAACAATTAATTACCAAAGGAGATGAGCCTATAGCCTTTGACCACGATTGTCGTGAAGGAATTTGCGGTATCTGTAGTATGCACATCAATGGCCGACCGCATGGCCCAAAGCATGGAATTACTACTTGCCAATTGCACATGCGAAGTTTTAAAGATGGCGACACAATTGTGGTTGAACCATGGCGAGCTCAGGCTTTTCCAGTAATAAAAGATTTAGCTGTTGACCGTTCTGCATTTGATAGAATAATAGCTGCTGGAGGTTATGTATCTGTAAATACAGGCAATGCTCAGGATGGTAATACGCTTCCTGTACCTAAAACGGATGCTGATATGGCTTTTGCTGCTGCGGCTTGTATTGGTTGCGGAGCTTGTGTGGCAGCTTGTAAAAATGCTTCAGCTATGTTATTTGTTTCGGCTAAAGTAAATCAATTAGCCCATTTGCCGCAAGGCCAGCCTGAACGTATGGAACGGGTTAGAGCCATGGCAGCTCAAATGGATAAAGAAGGTTTTGGATCTTGCACCAATACAGGAGCTTGCGAAGCTGAATGCCCTAAAGAAATTTCCTTAGTAAATATTGCAGCCATGAACCGCGATTATCTAAGAGCAAATTTAATAGACAGTGAAGGATAAAAATTCAATTCTATTATTATCTTCGTAACTACTTAAGTTATGAAAAATACCCTTTTTTCTATTCTACTTTTCATATTCTCATGCCCTATTTTGATGGGACAGGAATCCAATATTTTTTATTCAGAACCTGATATTATTAAACAATTTTTAGGGAAAGAGTATAAAAAAATAGAAATTGAAATTATAAAATCTAAGGGCAATGAGCCCGATATAGCGAGAATTCCGGGTGAGTCAGCTTATCGAATAATAAAATTTGTAGATGCCAATTCTTGTCAAATTATTGATAAAACTAAGGATAACGAAAGTGACACGACAT
This sequence comes from Chitinophaga pinensis, assembly GCA_945907065.1. Lineage (GTDB taxonomy): Bacteria > Bacteroidota > Bacteroidia > NS11-12g > UBA9320 > JABWCE01. Next base: position 40,090 of record CAMDSC010000020.1, on the reverse strand, counting down.
TTTATAAATATGATAAATGTGGAAACTTGGTTTTAAAAAAGGGTCACACAATTAATTCCAAATATTCAAACCGATATAAAAATTGCAAACTCATAAGCAAGGAATCTAATGAATGGGATATTTCGAATGGGAGTGACCATCAATGGAATCTTATCCGTTATGAGTATGATAAAAACAGCAGGTTAAATAAGGAATTAATTTATGATTTTTATGACACCACTACTCTTAAATTCTCGAATGAGTATAAGTATAAGGGGAATAATCTGGATTCATTAAATGAATATTATTATGATGAAGAAGGTGCAAAATTAAAAAACAGAATGACCAAGTATTTTTATGGTTCAAAATTGGAAAGTGTTCATTATTACAGCTCAGATTTTTATTTAATTGATAAACGGGATTATCAATACGACCCTTTAGGCAAATTAATCTCGGTCAAAGAGAAAAATAATTCACAATATATTTATTCTTACAACTCAAAAAATGAGTTGGAAAGCATATTGGCGGAAATGGATTCAAAGGATTACAGGATAACGTATTTCGAATAGAAAACTTTTTGGATGCTGTTAGTTTTTTCAAACTAAAAACAAAAACTTCTTTTTTAAAAGTTAGGTAACATCTTACCTTTGCGCCCATGAAATTAAAGAATATTTACAGTGTTTTATTAATTGTTTTTTCGGCAAATACATTTGCTCAAAGCGGTGATACTCTTCACTTTAAAGGTGAAACCCATTTTAAAAACATTCAGCAATTAACTTTTGGTGGCGATAATGCAGAAGCTTATTTTAGCCCTGATGGTAAAAGTATTGTTTTTCAAAAAACCAGTCCTAAAGAAGGAATACCATGCGATCAGATTTATTCCGGAAAACTTCCTAAAAAAGGTAAGAAATTTGAATATAAATTAGTAAGTACAGGGAAAGGAAGAACAACTTGTGCCTATTTTATGCCTGATAATAAACATATTTTATATGCTTCAACACATTTGGCTGATTCAGCTTGTCCGCCGGTTCCTGATCGTTCGGTTATAAAAAAATATGTTTGGCCACTTTATGATGGATTTGATATTTTTATTGCAGATTTAAACGGTAAAATAACCAAGCAACTTACCAATAATCCAGGTTACGATGCCGAAGCAACCGTGTCGCCAAAAGGAGATAAAATAATTTTTACAAGCACCCGCAATGGTGACATTGATTTGTACCTGATGGATATGGACGGAAGCAATGTTAAGCAAATTACCAATGATTTGGGTTATGATGGTGGAGCATGGTTTAGCCCGGATGGTACCAAAATAGTTTGGCGTGCTTCACGACCAACCTCTGATGAAGATGTGAAAGAATATAAAGATTTATTGGCCAAAGGATTGGTAGCACCTACTAAAATGGAAGTTTTTACTGCCAATGCCGCTGGAAGTGATGTGAAACAAATAACCAATTTGGGCAATGCTAACTGGGCTCCCAACTTTGACCATACAGGCAAACGTATCATTTTTGCTTCCAATCATGAATATAAAAGGGGCTTTCCTTTTAATCTTTATATGATAAATATTGACGGAACGGGTTTAACAAAACTTAGCCGCGATGGTGGTTTTGATGCTTTTCCAATGTTTTCGCCTAACGGCAAAAAACTAATTTTTAGTTCTAACCGCAATAACGGCGGAACACGCGATACCAATTTGTTTATTGTTGATTGGGTGGAGTAGTTAGTCTATTATTGAGGTTTAAAAATTATTAGGTTTTATCCTCTCAATATAATTGGAAACTTTTTATTCAAATTGTTATACCGAGGTGCAAGGTATTACAAACCCTATAATATCTAACATCTTTCAGTCTTAATTCTTATTTTTGCCCTGTTATGAAAGTATTTAAATTTGGTGGGGCATCGGTAAAAGATGCAGATGCAGTTAAAAATGTAGGCAGTATATTAAAAAAATACCAAAACGAAAAACTGTTGGTGGTAATTAGTGCTATGGGCAAAACCACCAATGGACTTGAGAGAATGCTTGGTGCATGGTTTGACGGTAAAGGTGAATTGGCTACTAACGAATTAGCAGAAATAAAGAATTTTCATAATAGTATTATTGGCGATCTTATTGGGGGAGACTTGCAGAATAATTATCACGAGGTAGATAATCTGTTTATTGAGTTGGAGTGTATGATAGAAACCCGGCCGGTAAATACTGATTTCGACTTTTTGTATGATCAAATTGTAGGCTATGGTGAATTAATTAGCACTAAAATTATTAGCATTTATTTACAAACCATTGGGTTAAACAACCGCTGGCTTGATGCCAGAAATTTCATCAATACTACCGAAGATTATCGTCAGGCACGTATAAATTGGGGAGCTACTGAGGAAATAATTGTTAATAGATTACAACCTTTAGTAAATAGGCAGTTGGTAATTACCCAAGGATTTATTGGCCGAACCAACAGAAATAATACAACTACACTTGGTAGGGAAGGCTCCGATTATTCAGCATCTATTTTTGCTTATTGTCTGAATGCTGAAAGTGTCACAATTTGGAAAGATGTGGCCGGAGTGATGAATGCCGACCCAAAACGTATGGAGAATACTCAGATAATGAGAGAGATTTCTTTTAATAAAGCTATTGAATTAGCGTATTATGGTGCCACTATTTTGCACCCTAAAACAATACAACCTTTATTAAGAAAGTCAATACCACTTTATGTTAAATCATTTTTAAATCCAGATGCAGAAGGTTCAGTAGTAAAAGCGATGGATGCAGCCAAAGAGGAATCCATAGCTTGTTATATTTTTAAGGATGACCAAATTTTAATAAACTTATCATCCAAAGACTTTTCGTTTATTGTTGAATCACACTTGAGTTCAATATTTGCGATACTTGCAGCTGCAAAAGTTCAAATAAATGTGATGCAAAATTCAGCCATCAGTTTTTCATTTTGTGCCAATTATGATGAGCGAAAATTTGCAAACCTTATTTCTCAACTAACCGAGCTTTTTAATATTGAAGTGATTAAAAACTTAACCTTGATTACGCTTCATAATTATAAAGAAAAGGAATTACCGGCTATTTTAACCAATAAAGAAATAATGATTGAACAACATTCAAAAAATGTAGTTCAATATGTTTATAGGTAAAAACTAAAAGATTATTTAGTTAAAAGTTGATATTTTTAAGAATTTTAGATTCTTTATTTGTCAATAATCTCGATATCATTTTCAAAGAATCGATAACTTTCTTTCTTATTATCCATGTTTGTGAATTTGAATTTTCCTTCCCGTTTACCAATAACCCATTCTCCTTCAATCATTACATTTTCGCGGTCAAGGTATTGTTTTAAAAATCCATTGGGCAAGCCATTTCTGAAAGGACCTTCAATCCAACCATCTGGTGTTACTAATTTTCCATTCCCATTATATTTATCATTGGACATATTGCCATAATAGTAATTTTTAGAATTTTTCATGTATTTGCCAAGCCCGTTCATTTTATCTTCCTTCCATTGGCCTTCATACCTTTCACCTCTTTGAATAAAAAACTTGCAAATTCCATTTCCTTGGCGTCGGCTCATAATAAAATCGCCTTGATACAAATATAAATTTGCTACCGATAATTGTCCTTTTCCCCAGAAATATCCATATTTAAAATCACCCTTATACCAATTATTATTTTGGTCTTTAAAATAGCCTTTACCATGCGGTAAATTATTTTCCCATTCTCCTTCATATTCGGCAGCACCATTGTTCCAAGTCATCTTGCCTTTTAGGCTGTCGCAATCACCCGATTCAACCGTGCCATTATATATTAACCTTATAAAACCAAAATCATCCGCATTATAAATTGTGTCTTTTGCCAAAACATTCACCTGATTTAATCCTTTGGATGTAAACAGCAATTGAAGTAATTGATTATTCCATTTTCTTGTTAAAACATAAGGATTATCCTCTACATCTTCCAGCCGTAAATCAACAGCTTGATAAAGCGAATCTCTTTTCATCCCGAATTTTAGATTTAGCGGAAGTTTTCCTTTAAATGATTGATACTTTCCACCTTTATTATATACCGATATCGAATTTAAAGTCATATTTATATCAAGAAACATTGAATAGCCTTTTTCATAATTCTTAATAATAAGAATAGGGCCATCTGTTTGCAGTTCTTCAGTAGCAGTTTTGTATGAATATTTTTCAAGCCATTCATTAAGTGGGCTTTGAAAAATACGTTTACCCATTAATGCTGATAATTCAATATCTTTTTCTTTGGGCCCAAGAGCCATTCCAAAATTTGAAATATGGAGGAAACTAAAAATAAGGAGAATTGTTTTTTTCATCGTAATAATTGTGCTTGCAAAAATCGTTCTATCGTTTCAATATTCTCCTTAAAAGATGGTTTAATTTAGTAAGAGGTTGTCTTAATTCTCACTTTTGAGTATAGGTGGCTTTTAATTACCTTTGCATCATTAATAATGGCAAATACATTTAGAGTAAAGTTTAGTTTTTTTGATCAATCCCCCCCCATTGAAGTCGACGTTAGAAAAGGTGATTCTATATTGGATGCGGCATTGGATAATGATATTTCCTTGCATCATAATTGTGGGGCCGTTTGTGCATGCAGTACCTGCCAAGTTTATATTAATGAAGGTATGGATACTTTGCCCGAAATAACAGATAGTGAAGAGGATTTTATTGACCGAGCTGTTAGCCCAAAAATAAATTCAAGATTAGCCTGCCAGTGCATTATTAATGGAAACGTAGAGGTTACAGTTCCAGATCAATCGGTTCATTTGGGCCATTAATATTTTTTAATAATATATTTATATGACTGACAAATTTCAACTACCAGTTTATTGGAAAGACCACGAAGATATAGCAATAGGCCTATATGAAAAGTTTGGAAATGAGTTTGGCGAAAGCCAAATATATAGGATTCGGTTTACTGAACTAATTGAATGGGTTTTGGAATTGCCTAATTTTAAAGGGAAGCGTGAAGAATGTAATGAAGGCCATTTAGAAATGATACAATCTCAATGGGTGTATGAATGGAGAGATAATCAAGATTAGAAATAACAAATTAAGATTATAAAAAATGTATCATAAAATGCTCAACGAAATAACCACTTTTATATTAGATGTGGACGGAGTAATGACTAATGGTCAGGTATTAGTTACTGATGAAGGAAATATGCTTCGCAGTTTTAATATTAAGGATGGCTTTGCTATGCAATTAGCCGTTAAGTTGGGCTATAAAATTTGTATTATTTCAGGTGGTAATTCTTCTGGAGTAATCAAGAGATTGGAAGGTTTAGGTATTAAAGATATCTATATGAAGGTACATGAAAAACTTCCTGTTTTTAAAAGCTATATTTCTGATAAAAATTTAAAAGCGGATGAAATAGCCTATATGGGTGATGATTTACCAGATTATAATTTAATAAAACAGGTAGGTTTAAAATGCTGCCCTGCCGATGCTTCCCACGATATTCAAGAAATCTGTGATTTTGTTTCCAGCTATCCCGGTGGCGGTGGCTGTGTAAGAGAATTAATTGAAAAAGTATTGCGAGCCCAAGGAAAGTGGGATTTGGATACTATTGGAATTTGGTAAATATTTTTTTAAAAAATTAATTCAACTGCGGGTCAATCGGTGAATTAGCCAGCAAAGCATAGTCTCCACCTAAAGATTTCATGCTGTGTTTCCACAAATTATCGGCACTTAACTCAAATACACTTTTTATATCTGCAGGTGCAACCATCCAGGTTTGTTCATCTATTTCATATTCGAGTTGCCCTGGCTCCCATCCTGAATAACCAATATAAAATCGAATATTCTCTGGCAATATATCGCCATTTGCTAATTTTTCCGATAATTCGGCAAAATCCCCTCCCCAGTATAGTTGATTCATCACTTTGATTGACTTGCTCAAAGGTTTATCTCCATGATATATAAAATGAAGCGAATCATGGTCTACAGGTCCTCCTTGATAAAGTTCATTTTTGATATGTATTGTTTCAACAACTTTAGCAACAGATACATTCAGCTTATGGTTTAATACAAATCCTATTGTACCTAATTCATTTTTCTCAACCAAAAGAATTACCGAACGACCAAATGCAGGATCATTAATAAATGGTTCTGAAATTAACAATTTTCCTTTTCCAGGTTCCATGAGATTAATTAAGTATAAAAAGTAAGAAGATTTAATCGGTCAAACATATTACCGTAAGATTTTGAATTGAGGAATTAGCCAACTTTGTTAATTAGGTCGGTAACACGAGCTGAGTATCCTGTTTCATTATCATACCAACCTACTACTTTTACCATGTTACCTCCCATAACCATAGTAAGTTCACTATCTAAAATGCAAGAGTGAGTATTTCCAATAATATCAACCGAAACAATTGAATCAGTATTGTATTCCAATAATCCTTTTAATTTCCCTTCAGCTTCTTTTTTAAAGGCAGCATTTACTTCTTCAACTGTTACATTTCTCTTAACAATGCATGTAAAATCTGTAACTGATCCATCGGGAACAGGAACACGCATTGAGGTTCCGTTTAATTTTCCTTTAAGGTTAGGTAATACTAATTCAACCGCTCTGGCAGCTCCTGTACTAGTAGGAATTATGCTGCAAGCCGCAGCTCTGGCTCTGCGCAGATCTCGGTGCGGAGCATCATGAAGATTTTGGTCAGCTGTATAAGCGTGAACAGTAGTCATAAATCCATGTACCAGTCCAAAATTTTCATCAAGGATCTTTACCATTGGTGCCAGGCAGTTCGTAGTACATGAAGCATTAGACAATACCTGCTCGGTGCCATCCAATATTTCTTCATTTACTCCTAGTACTATTGTTTTTAAATCACCTGTACCTGGTGCTGAAATAACTACTTTTCTAGCTCCGGCCGCTATATGTCCCATAGCTTTTTCTTTGTCTGTAAAAAAACCAGTTGACTCTAAAACAACATCCACCCCCAATTTGGCCCAGGGCAGATTGGTTGGATTTCTTTCAGATAGAGCTAAAATTTCTTTGCCATTAATTATTAAATGTGTTTCATTATAGTCCACAGTACCATTAAATCTACCATGAATAGAATCATATTTTAATAAGTGGGCTAACGTTTTATTGTCTGTGAGGTCATTAATTGCCACAACCTCAATATTTGGATTGGCCAATAAAAATTTAAAAGAATGACGCCCGATGCGTCCAAAACCATTAATTGCTACTTTCATTCAAAATTGTTTTTAATAGACCCCAAACTTACATCAATTCGATGAAATTAAAAAAAATAAGGTAAGTTGAATTTTTTATTAATACAATTTAAATGTCATTAAATCAGATGTTTAATAAGTGTTTTAGTGAATTAGAATGAATAGGAATTTTGTATTTGCAATTTATTAAAAAAAAATTATTTTTGCAGTCCTTTAAAACACGGTCCCTTCGTCTATCGGTTAGGACACCAGGTTTTCATCCTGGTAAGAGGGGTTCGACTCCCCTAGGGACTACTGAAAATTGATAAAACCCTTTGCAAAAGCAAGGGGTTTTGTTTTTTATATGCTTTCTCATAAAGGATATTACTTATTGGATTTTTTTGGTTTAGTCAGTTAATATTTTGACAAAATGGATATTCTGCATATTTTTTTCTGTTTTGATTTTGAGCGGTTGTAACCCGATGTTGGTCTAAGTTTAAAAAAAAGAAAAAACTTTTGACACTTAGATTTGTATAATTAAACAAAATACGCACTTGATTTCTTTTTGCAATACTTCTCGCAACAACCTTACAATTACTGAACATGACAGAATTGCTGATGTGAAAGATATTTGGAATTTATTATTACCACCTCATCATTCTTTGTTGAGTGAAAATTTAAAAGTTCTTGAAAATTCCAAGCCTGAGAGTATGGTTTTTAAATATCTGTTGGTGCATAAGAATAATGTATTAGTAGGGGTTTTATACTTGCAACATTTAAAAATCACAACCAACCATTTTGATGGTACTATGATAGATAAACCAGGATTGGGGTGGCTTAAGAAATGTGTAAACTCACAGTTTAGCGATATCTTGGTTTGTGGTAATTTATTCAGAATACATTTTCCGGGGTATTATTTCAAAAGCCCTAAAGATGATAAATTGGTTTTTGAGATTTTGACGGATTATATAAAATCATCCAAGGATAACAAACGATTCTGTGGCATATTGTTGAAAGATAGTCCACATCTATTTTCGGTTACCGAAAAATTTAAACCCTACCATGATGATGTTACCATGGAAATAGAGCTTAAAAACAAATGGACAACCTTAGAAGAGTATAAAAATAGCCTTAGTAAAAAATACAAACAGAGATTTACTAAAATTAGAAAGGCAAGAGAGATATTGGTTGTAAAAGAGTTTTCGTTCGATGATATTTTAGAAAATGCTTCAAAAATTGAATCGTTATATTTAAATGTCGCACTTAAACAATCTTTAAGAATAGGGTTCGTAAATGCTGCTTATTTTTCAGAAATGAAACAAAGACACGGAGAATCATTTATTTTTCAGGGATATTATTTTAATGAACAATTGGTCGCTTTTAGCACAAATATTTTTTATGCAAATAATACAAGTGAAATCCATTTTATAGGATTGGATTATACTTACAATGAATCACTCTGTTTGTATTTTAATATTTTGTTTGATGGGTTAGAATTGGCTATAGCAGCCAATTCAAATAGATTGGAACTTGGCAGAACAGCCAGGGTAGCAAAATCGTCCTTAGGTGCATTGCCTATTGAAGTTTATAATTATATTTATCTTCGAAAAGGAATACCATCACTCGCTTTTTCTTTCTTTAATAATTGGTTTATTAAAAATATTGGAGACGATTGGCGCAATAGAAATCCTTTTAAATAACTGTCGTTTTCATTTGGCATAATGTGGATACAACTTGACGGTATGTTTTAAAATAATTCTTATTTTTGATGAAATGAAAAAGTTGCTAAAAAACAAGTACATCCTTACTCTATTGATATTTGGAATTTGGATGATTTTTTTTGATCAGAATAGTTACTTATCCCAACGAAAAATCAATAAAGAATTAAACCAGCTAGAGGCTCGGAAAAAAGTATACATTAATCAAAACGAACTACTTAAAGTCCAAAGAGAAAATTTGCTAGGAAGTTTTGATAATCTTGAAAAATTGGCTCGCGAAAAATATTTAATGAAACGAGATGATGAAGATGTTTATCTTGTAGAGGTTAAGAATTAGTATATCTTTTATAAGAAAATCGAAATTTATAATTATCTAAAATTGGCCCAAGTCTTTCTATTCTTTAAATAGCTCAAATCATTATCATGCGTAAAGGCTTCTTTTTCAAATGAGATCTTTAGGTAAGCTTGATGATGATTGTTATAAATTCTATAAAATATATATTCGCAAAAATAGATAATGTAAAAAGGAAATATCAATAATTCCTTTTGTTGCACCAAATGAATTTTTTCATGATTCATAATAATTTGGTCTTCTAAATACCTTTTTTCTTTAACTAAAATAAAAGGCCAAAGAGCCATTGCTTTATATGTCTTTCCTGGTAATTGTTTAAATAAAAAGGGGAAAATAAGTGTCATTGGAATTTTAGCAAAACCAAAAGTTTAAAGAAAATATAGTTAACGATACACTACTGAATTAACCGCATCTATAATGCGTTTTACATTTGGTAAAAAAACTTCAACCAAAGTTGGTGCATAAGGCAAAGGGGTGTCGCGAGTTGTTACTCTAGTCACTGGAGCATCTAAATAGTCAAAAGCATATTTTTGCATCCAATAGGCAATTTCACCCGAAATACTTGCCAAAGGCCAGGCTTCTTCTACCACTACCATTCGGTTTGTTTTCTTTACAGATTCTAACATTGTGGTATAGTCTATTGGTCTCACGGTCCGCAAGTCAATTACTTCGGCACTTATTCCGTTTTTTTCAAGTTCTAAAACGGTTTGTTCTACCACTCGCATCATTTTACCAAACGAAACAATAGTTACATCAGTTCCTTCTTTTGTAACTTTCGCTTTTCCAATAGGGATTAAATATTCACCTTCGGGTACTTCACCTTTCAGGCCATACATTTGTTCCGATTCCATAAAAATTACCGGGTCATTATCACGAATAGAAGATTTTAATAAGCCTTTGGCGTCGGCAGGATTGGAAGGTACAACCACCTTTAAGCCTGGACAGTTGGCATACCAGTTTTCAAAACTTTGTGAATGCTGAGCACCTAATTGCCCTGCACTTCCTGTGGGTCCTCTAAAAACCATGGGTATTCCAAAATTTCCACCACTCATAGACAACATTTTGGCAGCAGCATTTACAACTTGGTCTATGGCTACCAATGAAAAATTAAAGGTCATAAATTCCACAATAGGTCGCAGCCCATTCATAGCTGCCCCTACAGCAATACCTGCAAATCCTAATTCAGCAATTGGAGTATCCACCACACGCTTAGCTCCAAATTCAGCAAGCATTCCTTGGCTTACTTTGTACGCACCATTATATTCAGCTACTTCCTCACCTATTAAAAGAATTTTTGAGTCAAGCCTCATTTCTTCTTCCATGGCTTCACGAAGCGCTTCACGAAATTGTAGAGTTTTCATTTATTTAAAAGAGTGTGCAAAAATAGGTTTTAGAAGTGAAAATGGAAACCTGCATGAAACAAAACAAGTCAGTATCGCACCGCTACAACCTTCTACCCTTGCTGCATTCCTGCCCTGGGGGATTAAAAGGGAGCTGGTCGTACTGACTTGCGCTGCAAAACTAATATTTTTTCTGAATTTTAAAGTTTATAAATTCATGTTTTGTTTAATTCTTAAATTTGCCACCAATGTATGATATAGAATTTAACAGGAACGAAGACAGTATGAAACTGTTTTGGAATCAAATTCGAAAGCAAGGTGCTGAAATTGAAAAAGGAGGTGGAGATAAGGCTGCGGCCAAACACAAAGAAAAAGGAAAAATGCTGGCCCGTGAAAGAATCGAATACCTAAAAGATAAGGATGCACCCTTTTATGAAATAGGTTTGTTTGCAGCCCATGGAATGTATGAAGAATATGGTGGCTGCCCAGCTGGAGGAGTTGTAGGAGGAATTACACGTATTGCAGGACGGCAATGTATAATTGTGGCCAACGATGCTACAGTAAAAGCTGGAGCATGGTTTCCAATGGCAGCTAAAAAAAATCTTCGGTTTCAGGAAATGGCTATGGAAAATAGACTTCCTATTATATATTTGGTAGATAGTGCTGGAGTTTTTTTACCAATGCAGGATGAAATATTTGCAGATAAAGATCATTTTGGGAGAATATTTAGAAATAATGCAAAACTAAGCAGTATGGGTATTACCCAGATAGCTGCTGTTATGGGTAGTTGTGTCGCAGGTGGCGCATATCTTCCAATTATGAGTGATGAGGCATTAATTGTAGACAAAACAGGTTCGATATTTTTGGCAGGAAGTTACTTAGTGCAAGCTGCTATTGGTGAAATAATTGATAATGAAACTTTGGGAGGTTCGGTTACTCATTCTGAAATTTCAGGAGTCATTGACGATCGTTTTCCGGATGATAAATCGTGTCTTGACAGAATTAAATATATAATGGATAAAATTGGCCATTATGAAACAGCAGGTATTGACAGAAAAGAAACTGTTAAGCCCAAAAAAGATCCAAAAGAAATTTATGGATTGCTTCCTGATAATAAAGCTAAAACCTATAAATCTATTGAGATTATTGAACGATTGGTTGACAATTCAGAATTTGAACAATACAAAAAAGGATATGGTCAAACCATATTGTGTGGTTATGCTCGCATTGATGGTTGGGCTGTTGGAATAGTGGCTAATAATCGTGAAGTGGTTAAAACCAAAAGCGGCGAAATGCAATTTGGAGGAGCCATATATTCTGACTCGGCTGATAAAGCAGCACGCTTTATTATGAACTGTAATCAGAAAAAAATCCCTCTCGTTTTTCTTCAGGATGTTACCGGTTTTATGGTCGGTTCGCGAAGCGAGCAAAATGGAATTATTAAAGATGGTGCAAAAATGGTGAATGCTATGAGTAACAGCACGGTACCTAAGTTTACAATCATTTTAAGTAACAGTTATGGAGCAGGTAATTATGCAATGTGCGGAAAAGCGTATGACCCTAGAATAATAGTAGCTTGGCCAACTGCAAAAATAGCTGTAATGGGTGGCGAGCAGGCTGCCAAAACTTTGCTTCAATTAGAAAAATCAAAGCTGGAAACTGTAACTCCAGAAGAAGAAAAAGCTTTGCTAGATAAAATTACAGATAGATATAATTCGCAAACAACAGCTATCTATGCAGCTTCTCGTTTGTGGGTGGATGCAATTATAGATCCTTTGGAAACGAGAAATTGGATTTCTATGGGAATTGAAGCCGCCAATCATGCGCCAATTGCAACTTTTAACGTGGGAGTTATTCAAACCTAATAATAAAATGGCATGTTTTTATAAATAGTTAATAATAAGTATTTTGTAAAATAATAATTTGTCTCATAATTAGATTGAAAAAAAATAAGATTTCTCTGTCACTTTTTCTACTTATTTAGTGTCTTGTATAAGAGTATTCGTTAGTATATTTGCAATTCAGATGCGGCAGTTAGTAGTTTTAGTTTTTTTAGTATTTAATCTATTTGCTTATAGCGCAGAACCAACCACTCCTGCTTCCAATATTACTTTTCCTTTTGTGGGGTGTAATGAGTTTACCGTAAAATGGACCAATGGTAATGGTAGCGAAAGGGTAGTTTTTGTTAAAGAGGCTTCAGCCTTTAATGATGTTCCAGAAAAAAACCAGTATTATTCAGATAATGCTATTTTTGGATTGGGTGAAGATATTAAAGGAGATAAAACACATTGGTGCGTTTATAGAGGGGCTGGTAATACGGTTACAGTTAAAGGATTAAAAAAAGTTACCAAATATTATGTTACCGTTTTTGAGTATAATAGTGCTGTAGGTGGTGTTTATGATTATCTTACCTCATCTTACCCAGAAGCTAATGTAACCACAAAAAGTATAATTGCTGATTTTACAATCACACCTGCTGAGCAATGTGCCAATGGAAATAGTTATCAATTTACCAATAAATCCACAAGTGATATGAGTCCTCTAAATTATGTTTGGAAATTTGGAGACTCAGATTCATCGAAACTTAAAGATCCTAATCACAGTTATATCTCTCCAGGTAAAAAAAATGTAACCCTTATTGCTGCGGCTCCAGGATGTTATATAAATGCAAGTTATGATGCAATAGTGCACCCTCAGCCTGTTGCAATATTTGAATTGGATAAAACAAAACCTAAAAATGATTCTATTCAATGTTATTTTGGCAATAGGTTTACCTTTAAGAATAATAGTAAATTATTAGATATTGGGGTTGGACCATCAAGTATGCGCTATGAGTGGCACATGGATAATGGCTTTAAGCAAACCGGTTTCACTGCAGACAGAAGTTTTCCAGACCCTGGTGTTCAAACGGTTAAACTGGTTGTAATCTCAAACAAAGGATGTAAAGATTCCACTACCAGAGTATATAAAGTATTACCCAGAGCCATTGATCCATCAATGGTTATTTTTAATCAAAAATCAATGTGTCTTAGTTCTAATAAATTTACTTTTACAAATAACAGTCCTAGCTCAATTAATAGTAGTTGGAGGTTTAGAGAAGAATTTATTAGCTATAATTTTGATTCTGTTTTTAATATAACTGCTACCAAAAGTTTTATCAAAACGGGTAAATATTATGTAATACTAAAAGCGTATGATATTGGAGGTTGCTTGGACCAGTTGAGAGATAGTGTTGAAGTTTTTACAAATACCAATGTCTCATTTACAGGCTTAAAGAATCAATATTGTTTAAATGAACCAATTGCAAAATTAGTTCCTACACCCGGAAAAGGCGAATTTAGTGGTACCAATGTAAGCGGCCTCGATAGTTCGTTTACCCCTGCATCAATAGGAACATTTAAGGTGATTTACGTTTCATCCAAAGGAAGTTGTAAAGATACTTTTTCGCAAACAACTACTGTATTAAACCGCCCTGTGGTAAAACTTGGAAATGATACCACAATTTGTAAAGATTCTCCATTGCAGTTAAATGTTAATCCGGCATACGTTTCTACATGGTATCCTTCTGGAACCACGGCGTCATTTCTTAATATTAGCCAAAGCGGAAAATACTGGGTAATTAGCAAAGACGGTATTTGCTCAGATACTGATGAAATAGTTATAAAATCATTAAACACACCTACGCTAAAACAATCGCGAGATACTACATTGTGTGGTGGCAGTTTTTTAAAATTTAATTTAAAAGTAGATGAAGGAACTATTTCGTGGAACGATGGTAATACTTCAGGTAACAGAAATGTTGACAAAACAGGATTTTATAAAGTATTTGTTTCCAACAAGTGTGGCTCAGTAAGTGATAGTTTTAACTTAGTGATAGAAGAAACAGCATGTAAAGTGTTTTTTCCAAATGCATTTACACCCAACGGAGATTTGCTAAACGATACTTGGCAACCTTATGGGAAATATGAATTTATACAAATGAATATTTTTAACCGATGGGGCGAAAAAGTTTACACCTCAGATAAAAGTCCTGTTTGGGATGGTTACGATCGTAAAAACCTTTGTTTAGAAGGGGTTTATGATTGTGTATTCGAATATCTGATGCAAGATGGCAATTCAATGAAACGAGTTACCGAAGGAATTATCATCCATTTAGTAAGGTAAAAACAATCTGTTTTCCTTTCAAATCCAGCTACCACAGCCGGTAAAATTATTTTAATTTTGCACCTATGACAATTGCCGGAAATAAGCGAGTAATAAGAGCCGCAACAGGAAATATTCTTACATGCAAAGGATGGGTTCAGGAAGCCGCCCTTCGTATGTTATGTAATAATTTAGACCCTGAAGTAGCTGAAAAACCTGAAGATTTAGTGGTGTATGGTGGAACCGGAAAAGCGGCCCGAAACTGGGAAAGTTTCGATTTAATAGTAAAAGCCTTACAGGATTTAAATGAGGATGAAACCTTGTTGATACAATCAGGTAAACCTGTTGGAATATTGCCAACGCATAAAGATGCCCCGAGAGTTCTTATTGCCAATTCAAATTTGGTACCGCATTGGGCTACTTGGGAAAAATTTAGAGAATTGGAAGCCAAAGGCCTAACCATGTATGGCCAAATGACTGCAGGTTCATGGATTTATATAGGTTCGCAAGGAATAGTTCAGGGCACTTATGAAACCTTTGGCGAAGCCGCCCGTCAACATTTTGGTGGAACACTAAAAGGCACACTTACCGTTACTTCTGGATTGGGCGGAATGGGTGGAGCTCAACCATTAGCCGTTACTATGAATGAAGGAGTTTGTTTGGCTGCCGAAATGGAAGAATGGCGAATTCGCAAACGAATAGAAACCCGCTATGTAGATGTGTTAATTTATAATTTGGATGAAGCTATTGACAAAGCTTTAATTGCTAAGGAAAAGAAAGCAGCTGTCTCAATAGGTTGGCCGGGTAATGCGGTTGATTTATTGAACCGTTTAAAAGAAAGGGGCATTGTTCCAGATTTGTTAACTGACCAAACCAGTGCACACGATGCTTTGGTTGGTTATTTTCCGAAGGATATGGATGTGGAAGCGGCTGATAGATTGCGAGCTTTAGACCCTGAGAAATATGTAAGATTAAGCTATGCCACCATGGTGGAGCATGTTAAGTTAATGCTTGAATTTCAGAAAATGGGAAGCATTACGTTTGATTATGGAAATAATTTGAGAGGCCGTGCCTTAGAAATGGGAGTGACCAATGCTTTTGATTATCCCGGTTTTGTTCCTGCATTTATTCGCCCTTTATTTTGTGAAGGAAAAGGACCGTTTCGCTGGGCAGCTCTCAGCGGCGACCCTGAAGATATCTATACTACCGACCGTGAAATTTTAAAGCTTTTTCCCGAAAATGAAGGATTAAAACGCTGGATAACTTTAGCCAAAGAGAAAATCTCTTTTCAAGGCTTGCCAAGTAGAATTTGCTGGCTAGGCCAAGGCGAACGTGAAAAAGCCGGAGTATTATTTAATAATTTGGTAAAGGAAGGAAAGGTGAAATCGCCTATCGTTATTGGTCGCGACCATTTAGACACCGGTTCTGTAGCCAGTCCTAACCGCGAAACGGAAGCTATGAAAGATGGCAGCGATGCCATAGCCGATTGGCCAATTTTAAATGCTTTGATAAATACTGCCGGTGGTGCTAGTTGGGTAAGTCTTCATCACGGTGGTGGTGTAGGTATTGGCTACAGCATACATGCTGGAATGGTAATAGTAGCTGATGGAACTCACGATGCCGAAGTAAGACTAAAACGTGTATTGCACAACGACCCGGCTATGGGAGTTATTCGCCATGCCGATGCAGGCTATGATATTGCTATAGATACTGCCCGAAAACATCGATTAGATATTAAGGAACGATTGAAATAATTCTAATTTATCTTCATTTTAATAGCCTTTGGTTTTTACCATGGGCTATTTTTTTTACTATTGAATTAAGGTTATAGGTCTCATAAAATGATACATACACACCCCCAATTTTGGGTAGATAGGTCTCGTAAATGTGATCCTTTAGCACAAAGCTATCCTTTTTTTTCCTTAATCTCTCAGTGTCTCAATTATTCATTCACATCAAAGGCATCCCTTAATCCATTACCAATGAAGTTTACACTCATTACCAACAAGGCAATCATCAAGCCCGGAAATATGGCAAGATGTGAAGCGTCAAACACTATGAAGGCATAATTCTCTTTTATCATTTGGCCCAAACTAGGAGTGGGGGGTTGCAAGCCTTGTCCTAAGAAACTAAGACCTGCTTCAAGTAGAATAGCGGAAGCAAAATTGGCTACCGACATAATAATTACGGTGCCCCAAATATTAGGAAGAATGTGTTTTATAAGAATTCTGAAATCTTTAAAGCCTAAAATTTTGGCGGCTTGTATGTATTCCATTTCGCGGATGGAAAATACCTGTCCACGCACAATGCGGGCCAGTTCTACCCAAGTAGTTAGCCCCACGGCTACAAATATTTGCCAAAATCCTTTGCCAATGGCAAAAGTCAAAGCGATGATGAACATTAGGGTAGGCAACGACCAGATAATATTGATAATCCACATGATGAAACCATCTATTTTTCCCCGATAATAGCCAGCCAACAATCCCATAAGCAACCCAATAATGACGGAGATAATCACCGCCACCAAACCCACAGCTATTGAAACTCTGGCTCCTATAACCAAGCGGCTAAAGAGGTCGCGGCCATAGCGGTCGGTTCCCATTAAGCTGGTTCGAGAAAGAGTATAATCGTTAGTATCGTATAGCGATGAATGCGGAATGGCTTGCACCAATGAATTGCTGTAAGGCAAATAATAAACTGAATCCGTTTTACTCCAAACGGAATCTATTGGAACCAAATCAAAAGGCGAGTTCCATCCACTTGTAATTTTAATAAATATATTAGGTTGTTCAGCGGGAGAGGAGGTTTTTACTCTAATATAATCACACTGAAATCCGGGTTTTTTCAATGCCAAATCAGGATACATTGTATTCACATCCGGCGTATGATCAGGAATTATCAAATATCCAAAAACAGAAACTAGGACGCAAAGGCTCATAAAAATGAAACCTCCTACTGCCAGTTTGTTTTTTTTATACCGTTTCCAAATCATTATTTACTTTATAAACGTTCAATGCTGCTAATGCTGCCATAAATCCCCACATAGGCACAGCCAATTTATCAAATTCACTGTAATTATTTAAAAAAGCATGAACAAAATAGGTAGTAACTCCTGAAACCAAAGCCAAGGCTAAATAACGGGTTTCATTATCGGGTGCTTTTCGGTATACTCTAAAACCTAAATAAATGGTATATAAAACCAAAACTATCCAAAGCAAAGCTCCAATAAAACCGGTCTCGCACAATGGGCGTAAATATTCGCTGTGCACATTTCCCAAATCACCTGAATGGGTACTAATAATCGTTAATTCACTAGATACCTGAAACGGAGCATATTGAAAAACATAAGTTCCAGGCCCCCAGCCCATAATGGGCCGTTCCTGAAACATGCGGTAAGCACAGTTCCAGCGATTCAATCGTTCCAGATTGGATGGGTCGGTAGATACATTACTTATGGATGAAACGTGTGCTTCAATATCATCTGCCGAACCTTGCTTATTACGCGATAGCTGGGTTTGAATATCCGTTTGCATATAAAAATAGATACCTGCCGCAGCCACCATCCCAATTATTATAGTTCTAAAACGAATGCCTAGCATTATTGCTGCCATTAAAGCTCCTGAAGCTAC
Source organism: Chitinophaga pinensis (assembly GCA_945907065.1). Classification (GTDB taxonomy): domain Bacteria; phylum Bacteroidota; class Bacteroidia; order NS11-12g; family UBA9320; genus JABWCE01. Next base: position 21,740 of record CAMDSC010000020.1, on the reverse strand, counting down.
CAAGCTAAGCCATGCAGCCCGAGTATAGGAAAGTATAACGGCTAAAGTTAAAAAAAGTGTAATTACGAAAGCAATGATTCGGGCAGGTACACCTTGTTTTAAATGAAACCCCCAAATGGCAAAAACAAAAAATGGAGGAATTAGAAAAGCCACCAATGCCGCATACATGCCATGATCGGGCAAAAAAGGTTGCATGGCTGCATAAGCAAATCCGCGGGTAAACGAACCTTTGGAATGATTGTAAAGGGTATATAAAGCCAATAAACTTATGGAAACTCCCAACAACCATATAAATAATTTTATGCTTTTAGATTGTTTAAAGAATGTTGCAAAAAGGAAATAGAAAATAACGATGTACCAAGTTCGGGATAATAAAAATTTAAATGAAACCAAAGGCATCGAACTGGAAATGGAGGTGATAAAAGTCCATAGTAAATCTACGCCAATAATTATACTAAGGGCACTAAATAAAATTTTCTTGTCAAATGTAGCGCCATTAATGAGTTTTAAAATTACCCCAAAAAATACGATTATAATAATAGGTTCGGTAGGAAAACTCATTCCAAAACCTCCGCCAATGTCATTCACCGGAATACTTAACGGAACGGCAAAAACTGTAAAAAAAAGCATTTGCTTGGTTTGGGTAATTATCAACCAGACGAATAGAATGGCTGCCGGTAAAGCAGCTAAATAGATATTTTCGAAATAAATTCCCGTTAACAAACACGCTAAAAAAGCAATTCCAATGGCATAAAACCACTTTATGCTTAATTGAGAAATCATGCTATAATTTGCTTTTCGGCTTTATAGTCTCGGTATTTTTCAATAACTATAATTGCCAAAAATCCTATGAAAAGAGTAGCGAACAAGCTAATTAGTAGAATGGTTTTACGAATGGGGTAGGCCTTTATTTCAGGAACATCGGCACTGGTAAGCAAAAATTTGTGGGTGATGGTTTTGTCAACATCTACCTTTGCTTTTTCATAGCGGGTTCTCAATTTATCCAAAGCATCCAATTCTAACTTTAAATTTTCAGTATAAAACAAAAAGTCACCGGCATATTTTGATAACAAAGCTTGTTCTTCTCTTAATTTTTGCAATTGTGATGGGCTTCCACCTTTTGATTGAAGTTTAGCAATCTCTTCAGCCAGGGCACGAGATTGTTCTTCAAAATTGGTTACTCCATTTTCCGCCAATTTTTTAAGGTTATTTCTAATTTCGGTTAATTCCTTTTCTTTAGCACGGTATTCTCCTTCAATAATAACAAAGGCTTCTCTGGCCAATTGCATTTGTATTTCAGTTTTAACGGTATCATAAATTTCGGCAATTCCATTGGCAATTTTAGCAGCCATCACTGGGTCTTCGTCAAGTACGTCAATAGCTATAGATAAATATCGGGTACGTCTGAATTCAATATTACTATTAAATTTATTAGCCAATTTAGTTTTTGCCTGACTTCCCTTTGGGTCAATATGATAATGTTCCATTAGGTTAAAATCTTTAACAATACGGCCTGTCATAGAGGAAGATTGCAAAAGTTGTAAAGCATTTTCAGCTTCCAGTTCTTCTCCAAAAGCCAAGGGGTCGGCTTCGCGTTTGTTCAAATCCGTGAACAACGCATTTCCAATAGAATTAATAGTCGTAGGGTAAAAAATAACTTCCGCTTTATATTTTGGTTTAATAATAAATGGCATGGTAACCACGGCTGAAACTACTATGGCTATGATAGCTAAAATTAATAAATGCTTGCGCCACTTGATGGCATAGGCCAATAAATCTGTGAATTTTATCTGGAGGAGGTCTTTGTTTTCGGGCATAGGTTAAATAGTTTGCGAATATATGAAAAATACGGTGTAGCATTAGTAACGGCTTTATATTAATATGTATTTTGCACTCGGGTTTAAAATTACATTTGTATTATAAATGATAAAATTTCTGATAGCAAAACTTAATGCATCATTCCTTATTCTGGTTGGTTTAACACTTTTATATATGATGTTACCTACTGCCAATTCAGGGATTGATGGTTATGCATATGCCTCAGCCATAAAGTGGGGGCATGAAATGGCTTGGCCTCATCATTTGTTGTATGTCCCATTTGGAAGGCTGTTATTTTTAGTAGTTCCTTTAATCCAGCCTTTGGTTTTAATGAAGCTGATAAATGCTTTGGCAGCAGGAATTAGTTTATTCATTTTTCAAAAAATCTTAAAAGAACTTCAAATTAATTACACTCACTATTTTGTGCTTTTTATTGGTTCGTGCTTTGGATTAATGCGCTATGCTACCGAAAATGAAACTTATATTTTACCGTTACTTTTTTCATTGTTGGGTACTTTATACTTTATAAAAAATTCAAAGCTTCAAAAAAACAATGACCTTATTTTTTCAGGATTATTTTTTGGTATCAGTGTGTTGTTTCATCAAATCCAAGGCTTTTGGTATTTAGGTTTTGCCATTCCATTATTTTTAAATTTTAACTTTAAAAAGGTATTTGTTTTTCTGGCAAGTGGTGGAGTGTTGGTGATATTGGTTTATTTATTGGCCTACACTACTTCAAAATCGGCAACGGGTATTATACAATTTGTGTTGCACGATGTGTATGCCGGGCAAGTAAACACAAGTATAGGTTTGAGTAATTTTATAATGACGCCAATTAGTTTTATTAGAACCTTTATTCAAGTGCATGGCTATATGAAACCGCTTTTGATGCCTAATCCGGTGCTGTTTATTTTGCCCATTGCTTTTCTTATAATTGGTTTTGTGAGTATAAAAACGATTCTAAAATACTCAACCAAGCAGGTTTCTGAATTTGGCTTGGTTTCAAAAGCCATTTTTTGGGCCTTTATACTTCAGTTTAGCTTTGCATTTTATTCCGTAGGTAATGCGGAGTTTATGGTAATGTTGCCAGTATTAATAATACTTTGGGCTGTATTAAATTTTGATATTCCAACCAAACCGGTATTTTATATTTCGTTAATGCTTTTATTTTGGAATGTAGTTTTCGGGCTTTCACCTGCTCATTTTCTGGATTTGGATGGAAGCAACCAACTTCTTGCCAAAATGAATAAATATCCTAACGCCAAATGGATAGTGGATGAACCTCAAAAAATGGAGAATATGATGGATTATTATAGTGGTATAAATTCGTCAAACGATAAAATTATTCGAACTTATAAAAATGATTCACTTCAAATTGAATTAATTAAAAATACTGCAAAGACAGAACTTTTAACAAATTGCTTTAATAATGGAAGACATTTTGGAAGACAAAGTTTAACAATAACCTCGCATGATTTTGATGGGTTTGATAACTTCAACCATGCTGAAATTGATTCGGTTACGTATTTTGGAGGAAAGTATTTTATTAAAAAATTATCGGTAAAGTGACCGTGCTCCCCAAAAGCACATTACCCCAAAAAACACCTGAGTAATAACGGCGGTAATTGCAACTCCTTTTAACCCGAAAGTTTGGATTAGAATTAAATTACCAGTAATATTAATAATACAAGCCGCCAAGGCCATTTGGTTAATTCGTTTTACTTCACCGGCTGCTGTTAATAATGTTCCAAAAATATTTACTAAAACCATACCCGGAAAGCACCAAATAAGAATACTAAAAACTTGTCCAACCTCTTCTGAATATTTTTCGGGATACAATAATTTTATTAACCAATCACTTTCTAAGGAACAAACGATGGTGCCTAATACTGCAGGTATTAAAATAATTGATGACCATTTTATAATTAATTGTAATCGGGCTTTATTAATAAAGTTGGCAGCAAACAGAGGTAATAATTGTCCTGCTAATAATGTACCGATAATTGCTGCAGCATCTAATAATCGATAACTCATGGCATAGTTTCCAGCTTCTGCTCGCCCATTGGGTAAAAGTTTTAAAACTAATACCGAATCCAATCGGGTATATAACGTCATTAAAGCAATGATAGTCGCATAAGGAAGTGATTTTTTTAAGAGTTTTAAAATTTTAGTTTTATCAAAATGAAACTCCGCTTTGCCTAAATACCTGTTATTAGCCAACCACGAAAGGATAAAGGTTAAAAATAATCCGGCTGTTTGGGCTAAAATAAAAGTATAAAGTGTGAGTTGCATTGGAAACAGGCTGGTCCAAATAATTGCACCTAAACTTAAAACTACAAATAAACGATCAACCACAGAGAGTATCCCGTCCATTTTAAACTGGTGGATGGCTGAAATGTTGGAGCGCAAATACGTATTGAAGGATAAAAGTGTTTGGTTTAAAGCCAGCAACCCAAAGATTAAAAAATCAGTAGAAGTGAATCCTATTAGCAATCCAACTATGGCGGCAATACTGAAAAAAGCTACGGTAAGAATGGTTTTGGCACCTATAATTGACCAGAAATTGGTTTTATAAAAACCTCGGTTAATGGCTACTTCGCGGTTGTTGTAATTGGTTAATCCTAAATCCAACAAAATCATAAATAGCAAACTGTACCCGGTCAGACTAAAATAAGTTCCGTATTCCTCGTTGGGCAGTAAATTTTGAACTTTTCGGTCAATCACCAAAATCCAAACCGGTTTTATTAGCAGATTAATAATCTGAATAAAGAAAAAATCGGAAAGAAATTTTTTTCTCAAGAGGTATTATTTCAAATATTCATCAAATAATGGCTGAATAACGGATTGGTCATTCAACTTATCTTCTAAGCCCAAACGGATAATCTTTTTTACCATTTCGCTGTTTCTGGCCCCTTGTTCCAAGGCATATTTATAAGGCTCGTTGCTAAAAGTTACCAACTCATATTGCGATCTGAAAATCCCCGGATAGAGTTCAGTAAGGTCATGTTCTACATGTTTAAAATGTAGGAAATCTTTATCACCAACTAAATCACGCATTTCCACAAAGTTTTGTAAGGCTAAATTAGCAATTGCATCCGCATTGGGTTTTCGGGATTTTTGGTATTCGCTAAATATGGTATCCCAATTGGGGTAATATTTTTCAAGCATTTCATCAAACACCACACAATCTTCAAACGAACAGTTCATCCCTTGCCCGTAAAAAGGAACTACAGCATGAGCCGCATCACCAATCAAAGCCATTTTATCGTTGGTCCATGGATAGCATCTTACGGTGCAAAGTTGACCTGTCGGATTATTAAAAAAGTCATGGTGTAAATCGCTGATCAATGATTTTACATCCGGGAAATAGGTGTCAAAAAAAGCATCTAAATCGGCCGGTGTTTTTATCGAATCAAAACTTAATGGTCCATCTAATTGAAAGAAAAGTGTTAATGTAAAAGTACCATCAAGATTAGGCAATGCAATCAACATAAAGCTTTCACGAGGCCAAATGTGCAAACAGTTTTTATCCAATTGGAATTCACCACTGGCATTTGGCGGAATACTTAATTCTTTATACCCATGATCCAAATAAGTTTGCGAATAATCAAATCTGCCTTTGGTTTGCATTTCATAGCGGATTGCCGAAAATGCGCCATCAGAGCCAATTATACGGTCAGCTTTAAATTCAGAACGGTTTCCGTTTTCGTCTTCAAAATAAGCAATGCCTTCTTGCAAATTGGCATCAACACAATTGGTGTTAAAATACAAAGTTATGTTTGGCATTTCATCAGCCAATTCCAATAACTTAATATTTAATAATCCTCTTGAAACCGAATAAATAGCCTGATCATCTTTACCATAAGGTTGATAGTTTAGTTCGCCTGATTTTGTGTGCATCATTCGACCAGTCATAGCAATTCCAGTTGCTAAAACCTGTTTATCAAGTCCAGCTTTTTCTAAAGCATTTATTCCTCTAACGCTTAGTGCTAGATTAATAGACCTACCTGCAGAAATTCTATTTTTCCGCATATCCGGTCGTTTTTCAAAAAGATGAACATCAAAACCACGCTTGGCTAAATATACAGCTACTAAAGAACCTGCAAGGCCACCGCCAACAATTGCTATTTTTTCCATTTGATGGCAAAAATAGCATTAAAGTGAGATGGATTGGATATGTTAGGTGTGATAAAAAATTAAAATGAATTTTCAACTAAAAGTTGCTTTCAGAAATTCTAAATAGTGTTGCCCGCGGTTTTCTGCGAATGAATCTGCTAAAAGCATTATTCCGGCTTGAATTATTATCCCGAGGCCAACACCCCTCCAAAAACCAGTTGGCGAGGCAATCAAAAATAAAATCAAACCTAAAATAATAAGGCCTATTTCTATATAGCGATATAATTTAAATTTGGTCATAACCTTGCCCATTCTAGGTATTTCAAGGTTATTAATATTCTTGGGACTATTTTGAGCAAAATTTGTAACCCGTTTTTCATCTGTTGGGCTTCTGAAATAAATAATTGTGCCAACAAATATTTGCATAATAGCAATGAAAATCAAGGGCCAACTCAAACCATTATAAAATTTAGAATTTACAACTAATAGAAAATAAAATCCACAAAGAATAGCAGTTGCTCCAACTATTACAAATACTAAGCTTTCGTTTTTCTCAGCCTGAAAATAATCGTGGATTTTAGTCATTGGCTCAACAAATGTAATTCTTTAAACTATTTATTATAATTATTTTAAAGTAATGTATTAAAAAAAAACCTGCCGAGACAGGGTTTGTATTTTTTAAAAAGTATTGATCTTAATTCGTTTTCCTATTTCCTCTACATCATTTTTAAATTTTTTATCAGTATCTATCAAATCATTCACAGTTTGACAGGCATGTATTACTGTGGAGTGGTCGCGACCACCAAAATATGTTCCAATGCTTTTTAATGAAGCTTTGGTCATGCTTTTGGCATAGTACATTGAAATTTGGCGAGCTTGAACAATCTCACGTTTGCGAGTTTTGGATTTAAGCTGCTCAACAGAAAGGCCATAAAATTCTGTTACTAGTTTTTGGATATAATCAATAGAAACCTCACGTGACGAATGTTTAACAAAATTCTTCATCATCTTTTTAGCCAACTCAATATCAATTTCCTTACGGTTTAACGAAGCCTGAGCCAATAAGCTTATTAATGCCCCTTCTAATTCACGAACGTTGCTGTCGATATTATGAGCTACATATTCTACTACTTCTTTAGGAAGTCGAATTCCATCCTGATACATTTTATTTTCTAAAATAACCATGCGGGTTTCAAAATCGGGAACTTGTAAATCGGCGGATAATCCCCATTTGAAACGGGACAACAAACGTTCATCCAAATCTTTTAAATCTTTAGGTGGTCTGTCGCTAGTTAATATTAATTGCTTTCCTGATTGGTGAAGGTGGTTAAATATTTGAAAGAAAATTTCTTGAGTTTTTTCTTTTTTGGAGAAAAATTGAACATCATCAACAATTAATACATCTACTAATTGATAAAAACTTACAAAATCGTTATGATTACCGTTTTTGCAAGAATCATAATATTGGTTTATAAATTTTTCAGAGGAAACATAAAGAACTGTTTTCTTTTCATAAATGGCTTTTATATGGTTACCAATTGCATGTATTAAGTGAGTTTTTCCTAAACCAACGCCTCCAAAAACCATCAATGGATTAAATGCTGTTCCTCCAGGTTTATTTGCAACTGCAAATCCAGCACTTCTGGCAAGTCTGTTACAATCTCCTTCTATGAAATTTTCAAATGTATAGGACGGATTAAGTTGTGAATCGATGTTCATTTTCTTTAACCCGGGTATAATAAATGGGTTGCGAATATTATTGTTCAGATTAATTGGCAAGCCAACTTCATTTTTATGCTTGGGTTGATTTCGGGTAGGTACATTAATAGTATAAGGATTGCCATTTGCCGATTGGCTATTGTCAATTATTATATTGTATTCAAGTTTCGAGCCGATACCTAATTCCTTTTCCAAGGTTTTTTTTAATAAACCAACATAGTGTTCTTCTATCCATTCATAAAAAAACTGACTGGGCACTTGTATCGTAAGTACTTTGTTTTCTAGCTTAAGCGGTTTAATAGGGTCGAACCAAGTTTTAAAACTTTGAGGAAGGATATTATCCTTAATAATTTTTAAACAATTGTTCCAAACTTCAATATAGGTATCTGACATAGGTATTTATAAATTCAAATAATTAGATTTCAAAGGTTTAGCTATAAAAGAACTGCCTCTGTAATTCGTCTGTAAAGATTGAATAAAAATTCACATAAAAAAATTTATTTATACTTGATTTTTAACAAATTTTTAACATAGAGAAATAAGGGTTTGAGAGCTGTTGTCCAATTATTAAGTCAAGTATCTTTTTAAGGGTTATTTAACGGGATACATATATATTATTATATGTATTTATAAAAAACAGATCCCGAATTATACTTAAAAAAGTTAAAATTTTTTTAAAAAAAGGAACTTTGAAAAAGAAACTTTGTTAACAGAAAAATAATCTTTGATTAATAATAGATAGTCTTAATCAATCGGCCTGAAAATAATTTACATAACTAAAGCAATTTCTTTTTTAAGAAATTCGATACCTCCTCGAGTGGGATGATTTTTTTGATTCATAAGTTCTTTAATAATAGCTTTACCTAAATCGGTGCCTTTGGCATTATCGGGTAATGAATGGTATGATTCATCGACAATGGTTAATACATGCTCTCTAATTAATTTTATTAACTCCCAAGCTTGACTGGAAATATAAATTTGTTGTGAAATATTATGATTAAATTCGTCACTTACCTGATTTATTATAAGTAATCTAAGTTCGGTGGCAGTTTGTCGAGGTTGTGAAAGCATTAGTACTAAATTATCAGGAGCAATTCGTTCTAATAAAATCGTAAGCCTTTCATAAGCCTGCAATTTTATTGGGGTGATGGTTCCTGCATTTTTTTCCTTTATATCTAAAAGCTTCTTCCTATAGTCTTCTTCCAAAAATTGGCGCATCATTATATAGGTAGCTGAAAAAACTATTATTGCAGGAATAATAAATTTAAGTATATCAACTATAACATCAAATGTATTGGTCTGAAGGAATAACATAGATGGCAAATGTAGTAATTTTTAGTAACTAATAACTTATAGCATTTTGCAAAAAAATTTGCATTAATTTTGTAAACTGTTATGATAACTGAAATACTTAATGATTGCCCAATAGCTATTACTCCTGCTGCCATTGCTGAAATCAAGCGATTGGAAAATAGTACAGATATTCAACCCGGTCAAGCTTTAAGAATTGGTGTAAAAGGTGGCGGCTGTTCAGGATTATCTTACTTATTGGCTTTTGATGATATAAAACAAGGTGACACTTTATATGACGTTGAAGGTGCTGAAATTGTGATGGAAAAAGCACATATAATGTATGTTATTGGAATGCAGGTGGATTATGCTGATGGGCTCAACTCTAGAGGTTTTACTTTTACCAATCCTAATGCCAAAGAAACATGTGGATGTGGAACTTCTTTTTCGGCCTAATTTACTTAATCGAAGTTTACCGCTTCTAAATCTAATTTTTAATAAAATCTTTTTTGTTTGCCCAATTGAGGGTTTCATTTGTGTAAAATTCTAAACTAATAAATGTGTCATTAATTCAAGATATTAGAATTGCTATTGATGCCGTAAAGGCGAATTTGGGTAGGGCAATACTTACCTGTCTTATTATTGCCATTGGAATAATGGCTCTTGTAGGAATGCTTACCGCCATTGATGGAATGAAAGCTTCAATAACTCAAAACTTTAGTTTACTTGGTACTAATACTTTTACAATAATTAACGGAAGTGCCTTTGTTGATTTTAATCAGCATGAAAGAAAACATTTCAAAACAATTGATTTAAAACAATGTCAAAATTTTAAAGAACGATTTAAATTTCCTGCTGTCGTTTCCAATTATATTACGTATTCGGGAATGGCAGTTGTAAAATCAGCTTACGAAAAAAGCAATCCAAATGTAAATATAACTGGTGCTGATGAAAATTATTTAAGTATTAACGGGCAGCAAATAGCAGAAGGTAGATATATTTCAGAGGCCGATTTGCAAAATGAGTCGCAAGTAGCTGTAATAGGAGAGGAGTTAAATACAAAACTTTTTAAAGGAGTTTCTGCATTAAACAAACTAATTGTTACAGGTGGAACTAAATATATAGTTATAGGAGTTTTAAAATCCAAAGGCCAGGCATTTGATTTTGGTTCTAATAGAATTGTAATAGTTCCATATACTACTGCAAATAAGAAATTTTATCAGCCGGGCAGCAGTTATAGTATTGGTGTAAAAGTAGATGATCACACTATGCTTGAAGCTGCTCAAAATTATGCAACCGGAATATTTAGAAGTGTAAGGGGGTTGACTCCAAAAATGGCTACGAATTTTGATTTCCAGTCGAGTGACGGACTTTCAACCAAGCTTATTTCCAGCCTTTCGTTTGTAAGTGTAGCTGCATATATCATAGCTTTTATTACTCTTTTTGGCGCAGCCATTGGTTTAATGAATATTATGTTGGTATCGGTAAAAGAACGAACCCGTGAAATTGGAACTCGAAAAGCTTTAGGAGCCAAGCAAGGCCAAATTCTCCGACAATTTTTGATGGAAGCTATTGTTATTTGCCAATTGGGTGGTATGGGTGGAATAATATTAGGATTAATAGTGGGAAATGCAGTTTCTTCAATGATTAGTGGGCCAATGGTGTTTCCCTGGGCTTGGATTACTTTGGCAATTATACTTTGCACGGTTGTTGGTCTTTTAGCTGGAATAATGCCGGCAAGACAAGCCGCAAGATTAGATCCAATTGAGGCTTTGCGTTACGAATAGTGCAAAAAAAAACCGCTAATTTCTTAGCGGTTTTTTATATACTATTTGAAATTTTTAAGCCTCCTGAATTACATTCAGATTTACAGTTACAGAAACTTCTCTATGTAAGTTTACTATCGCTTTATATTCACCCAAAAATTTAATATCATCAACAATAATTTTTCTTCTATCCACATCAAATCCTTTATCTTTAAGTGATTGAGCAATTTGAATAGTTGTTACGGAACCAAAAATCTTACCGTTTGAACCTGCTTTTGTAAGAATGTCGATAGTAGTTCCATCTAATTTTTCAGCATATTCTGTTGCAATCATTTTAATTTTATCTTGCTTGTATTTGCTTTGCTTAATGTTTTCAGCCAATACCTTAAGGGCTGATTCAGTAGCTAAGCTAGCTTTACCGGTAGGGATAAGGAAATTGCGACCATAACCGTTTTTTACAGCTACAACGTCATCTTTTTGTCCCAAGTTTTTTATATCTTCTTTTAAAATAATTTTCATAATAATTTCCTCCTTATTTTAATTGATCGCCTATAAATGGTAAAATAGCTAAATGACGGGCACGTTTAACTGCTTCGGCCACTTTACGTTGATATTTTAAGGACGTACCTGTTAATCTTCTAGGTAATAATTTTCCCTGATCATTAACAAACTTCATTAAAAACTCTGCGTTTTTAAAATCGATATATTTAATTCCACTTTTTTTGAATCTGCAATATTTCTTTTTGAATTGCAGCGGTGAATTATTAAAAATGAAGCTGTCGTCTTGTGCGGATGTTTTCTTTACTTTACTCATAATTATATTACCTCCTTAGCTATTTTAGGTTTGTTAAACTCACCTTTGCTTCTGCGTTCGTTATAAAGAACAGCATGTTTGTCAAGGGCAATAGTTAAATAGCGAAGCACTTGCTCATCACGACGATAGGCTAATTCAAGTTTGGCTACGATAGTGCCTGGAGCTTGAAATTCGAAAATGTGATAAAAACCTGTACTTTTTTTAGTAATGGGATAAGCCAATTTTGTTAATCCCCAGTTTTCTTCGCGGACAATGTTTCCGCCTTGCTCTGTAATCAATTGGCGAAAAGATGCAATGGCTTCTTGCATTTGTTTTTCTGCCAATACGGGCGTTAGTATGATTACAGATTCATAATTTTTTAATACCATGTTTTTTGAATCTTTTTTGTTAAAGGGCTGCAAAAGTAATCATTACAACTTGAAATTCAAATCATAATTGAAAGAAATTTAGTAAATGAAAATGGCAGGAATTTCATGCCATCACAACTGTTTTAAATAAAAATATTTTACTTTTTAGTAAATGTAAAATTTATCTTAGACGTAGTTTCCACCTGAGTTATAGGATTGGTAAATACGTAGTCTGTAACCCCTTTCATTTCAGTATCAGTTATTACTATTTGGTCAATAATTACTTTATTAGCACTTATTAAACTAAAATAAGCCGAGTTGGTAATTTCAATTTGAGTTTCATTATTAACAAAACGCCAGTTGCCATCTTTAGCCGTTTGAGGTTCGGTACCACATTTCAAAGTTCCGTTATCAATGGTCATAGTGCTGTCGGAATTAAAAATTATTAGATTATCTTTTTGGCAATTTTCTATGAGTGGTATTTCAAATAATTCATTGAAGGTGAAATTTTGGGCACCAATAGTAGTAACAATTGGTGGAATAAAAGTAGCTTTAGTAAGCAACCAATTGTAGCCGGCTAGTTTTTGTGTATTTGTTTTATTGCCTGTTGGGTCGGGTTTTTTATCTTCGTCTTTACAAGCATTAAAAACAAACGCACTAATAATTATTAAAGATAAAAAGATTTTTGAAAGTTTCATGGTTTCTTATTTTTTAACAAAAGTGCTCAAAAGATTTGATACTACAAAGAAAGATACGAGCAGATTAGGAAGTTTTGACGAAACAAAGAATTTCTATAATTCTAAGGCCAAAAAATTTCCCGTAATACTTTTTTTATTAACTGCAATTTGTTCAGGAGTTCCTGTGGCTATTATTTCTCCACCTCGTTTACCGCCATCGGGGCCAAGGTCTATAATATAATCAGCCACTTTTATTACATCTAAATTGTGTTCAATTACTAAAACTGTATTGCCTTTTTCTACAAATTGGTTTAGCAATTCTAATAATTTTTTTATGTCTTCAAAATGCAAACCTGTAGTTGGTTCATCTAAAATGTAAAAGGTATTTCCAGTACCTATTTTTGATAATTCTGTAGCTAACTTTACACGTTGAGCCTCTCCACCACTAATGGTTGTGCTACTTTGGCCAAGAGTTATATATCCCAAACCCGAATCGTGCAAGGCTTTAATTTTTCTATAAATACTTGGGATGGGTTCAAAAAAATCAACAGCTTCATCTACCGGCATATCCAATACATCACTTATTGATTTTCCTTTATAACGAATTTCCAAAGTTTCTCGATTGTAACGTTTCCCCATACAACTTTCACATGGTACTTCCACATCAGGTAAAAAATTCATCTCAATCACTTTCATTCCTCCGCCTTGGCAGGTTTCACAACGACCGCCTTTCACATTGAACGAAAAGCGACCTGGTTTGTAACCTCTTATTTTTGATTCGGGTAATTCAGCATAAAGATTTCGGATATCTGTAAAAAAACCAACATAAGTAGAAGGATTACTTCTTGGTGTCCGGCCAATTGGTGATTGATCAATTTTTATAACTTTATCAATATGCTCCAATCCTTTGATGGATTTATAAGCCAAAGGTTTTTTGTGAGATTTATAAACATAATGGCCTAAAATTGGGTGCAAGGTATCGTTTATCAACGAAGATTTCCCGCTTCCAGAAACACCTGTAACGCCAATAAATATTCCCAATGGAATTTTAATATCTACATTTTTAAGATTATTGCCGGTACAACCTTTAAGTTCTAAAAATTTACCGTTCCCGTTTCTTCTTTTTTTAGGGACTTCAATCTTTAAATGTCCGTTAATATAACCCGAGGTCAGAGTATCTGATTTAATAAATTCATCAGCCGTTCCAGCAAAAACTATTTGCCCACCATATTTTCCTGCTTTTGGACCAATATCTACGACATAATCGCTTTGCATCATCATGTCTTTGTCGTGTTCAACCACCAAAACGGTATTTCCTACATCACGTAATGCTTTTAACGATTCTATTAATTTTTCATTATCGCGGGGATGCAAACCAATACTTGGTTCATCTAATATGTAAAGCACTTCTTCTAGCTTTGAACCAATTTGAGTAGCTAAACGAATACGTTGTGCTTCACCACCACTTAAAGTTCTAGCAGGATTATCAATACTTAAATAATCCAAACCAACACCTAATAAAAAACTAACACGGGCTAATATTTCCTTAATAATTTCAGAACCAATAATGGTTTGACGTTCATTTAATAAGGTATGAGCATTTTCAAGCCATTCATTTAGTTCGCCAATATTCATGCGGCTTAGTTCCGAAATATTTTTATCACCTATTTTGTAATGCAAAGCCTCTTGTTTTAGTCGGGCCCCGCCGCATTCAGGACAATCTACCATGCTCATATATTCCTCGGCCCATTCGGCCATGGCATCGGTTCCTTTTTCGTTAAAAGAGGTAAGCAACATTGTACTTATTCCTTTAAAAGTGGTCTGAAAGGTTTGCTTGGCCCCGCTTCCATAAGTGTATTCTACTTCAAATTTTTCATCACTTCCATTCAAGATTATATCCATGGCTTCTTCCGAAAGTTTACTAATTGGGTCGGCTAAACTGAACTTATATTTTTTTGCAATAGCTCTCAATTGAGTAAAGGTCCAGTTTTCACGCATTTCCCCTAATGGTAAAATACCTCCTTTGTTTATACTTTTAGATTTATCAGGAATAATTACATCCAGTTCAATATCTGATACTGTTCCCAAGCCATCACAACGTTGGCAAGCCCCATAAGGAGAATTAAAAGAAAATGAATTGGGTTGTGGCTCGTCATAACTTAAACCTGTTTTGGCATCCATCAAAAAGCGACTGAAATGATGGGTCACATTTTCTACAATATCCCAAACCATCATTACCCCTTTTCCTACTTTTAGTGCTGTTCTTACCGATTCAGTTATGCGGGTTTTGTTACTACTATCAGCTTCAATTCGGTCAATTACAATATCTATATCATGAATTTTGTAGCGGTCGAGCTGCATTCCCGGTTTTATTTCGGTAATCACATTATCAATCCGCACCTTACTGTAGCCCATTTTTATCACGTGTTCAAACAGTTCGCGGTAATGCCCTTTGCGGCCTTTTATTAGGGGGGCAAGAATAACAATTCGTTTCAGTTCAAATTTTTGAATAATAGTTTCAATAATTTGTTCTTCGGTAAATTTTACCATTTTTTCTCCCGTCAAATAGGAATATGCTTCACCGGCACGAGCATAAAGCAATCTTAAAAAATCATAAATTTCTGTAATGGTTCCCACCGTGCTTCGCGGGTTTTTGTTTACGGTTTTTTGTTCAATACTAATTACCGGACTTAAGCCATCAATTTTGTCAACATCGGGCCGTTTCATTTCACCTATAAACTGACGGGCATAGGCTGAAAAACTTTCCATGTAGCGTCGTTGGCCTTCGGCATAAATGGTATCAAAAGCCAAGGATGATTTACCGCTACCACTCAATCCTGTAAACACAATTAGGCTATTTCTGGGAATTGAGAGGGTTAGATTTTTGAGATTGTGTTCTCGGGCTCCAATAATATCTATAGAGGGATTGGGATGAGAGTTATTTAGATTTTGGGTTTGAGAAACTTCTAATTTTAAAGCTTGCTCACTTTCTGCACGGTTATTTCCTTTCGTATTTGGCACTATTTTTTTAACAATCCGCGAAGGTAGATAGTTTTAGTATTGAAAAATAGGTTTGAGGGAAAGATTTCTTGAATTACTAATCCTGATTAAATTTCTCTTACACCCTCAATTTCAAAAATCAAATTCTCTCCATAAACCATAGCTGGAGTTTGAAAACCAGACTTAAATTTACCATTTAAAATTTTTCCTGTAATTAGTAAACTTGCTTCAGCAGTAAGACCATACCCTTCAGGGGTTTGGAGTCTTGCTTCAAGGGTTTCCCCTTTTTGGTTTTTTACTTCAGCCCATACCAAAGTGTAGGCATTTTTTCGTTCATCAAAATTTGGCCCGGCTGGTTTTGAGTCTATTTTCTTTTGAATAAACTTTCTAACTGGTTTGGTTCGTAATATCCAATTTATCAATACTTGGAATTTTAAAAATTTATAAACTTTGGGTGGAACACTTATAAATGATTCGATATTAGGAATGCCGGTGCTGACATAGGCTGTACTTACATCCCCCCAGGGAATGCTCATAAAAAATAATTTCTTTTCTTCAAAATCCAACCACATTCCGTTTTTTCCAAAAGCTATTGGAACTAATTTTCCATCTACCCGGCGTAATGATTTTTCGCCCATTCTACCAGCCACAGTAGTTGCAGTGCCATGTGATACTCCACCACCAATAGTAGCAAAAGCAATTTTTAAACGGGTAGCATCCGGCATTTGATTTTTCAATTTAACCGCCATGCAATCTGTAGGTACTACATCAAAACCAGTTCCTGGCATTAGCATTACCCCAGCATTTTTTGCTTTGTAATCAAAGGTTTTTATTAGCTCAAAAACTGTGATATCCCCGTTAATATCCAAATATTGGGTTTTGGCTTCAATACACGCTTCAACCATTTGAGGCGCTGTATCTTTAAATGGACCTGCTGCATTTATCAAAATTTCTCCTTCAATTAATAATTCCACTAAAGCAGCATGGTTATCCAAGTTAATAGCTTTAAATGGATAACCCGTTTTCTCCGACTGGTCTTTTAATCTTTGTTCATTGCGGCCGGTTAATAAAATTGATAAATTTTTAGACAAACTTTCTTCAACGATTAATTCTCCGGTGTAGCCATAACTGCCATATATTATGATTTGATATTTTTTCATAAGTACTTCAAAGGTTGTCAATATGGATTGCATTTCATAAAAGAATTTTTGTGCTTTACAAGCAAATAATAAAAAAGCCCTTGAAACTTAATCCAAGGGCTTTCATTATTTTGAAATATAGCTTCTATGCTAAAACAATAATCTTGTTTTTTAAAAATTCTACAATACCACCGGTAATTTTAAATTCCTTGCTGCCTTCGCTGGTTTTGACAACAATGGTTCCAGCCTCAAGACTTGAGATAATATTGGCGTGATTATTCAAAGTTTCAAATTTTCCAACGGTTCCGGGAAATTTTACGGAAATAGCTTCGCCTGAAAACAAAGATTTATCGGGGGTTATAATTTCTATTTGCATAATTATTTTGAGGCTTCGGCTAACATTTTTTCGCCTTTAGCTATGGCATCTTCAATGGTTCCTACAAGGTTGAAGGCCGCTTCAGGATATTGATCCAATTCGCCATTCATAATCATATTAAATCCTTTGATGGTATCGTTTATTTCAACCAAAACGCCTTTTAAACCTGTAAACTGTTCAGCTACAAAAAATGGCTGAGACAAGAAACGCTGAACACGACGAGCACGGTGAACCGCTTGTTTATCTTCTTCAGATAATTCGTCCATACCAAGTATGGCAATGATATCTTGTAATTCTTTGTAACGTTGTAAAAGTTGTTTTACATTTTGAGCGCAATCGTAATGGGCATCACCCAAAATATCGCGGCTAAGAATACGAGAGGTTGAATCCAATGGATCCACCGCTGGGTAAATTCCTAACTCAGCAATTTTACGACTCAATACTGTAGTGGCATCTAAGTGGGCAAATGTTGTAGCCGGAGCAGGGTCAGTTAAATCATCTGCAGGCACATATACCGCCTGAACAGACGTGATAGAACCACGAGTGGTAGAAGTAATACGTTCCTGCATTACACCCATCTCAGTAGCCAATGTTGGCTGGTAACCTACCGCTGATGGCATACGACCTAAAAGAGCCGATACCTCAGAACCTGCCTGAGTGAAACGGAATATATTATCAATAAAGAAAAGGATATCTTTTCCACCGCTTTGCTCATCGCCATCACGGAAATATTCAGCAATTGCCAAACCTGACAAAGCTACACGGGCACGGGCTCCTGGAGGTTCGTTCATTTGTCCGAAAACCAGAGTGGCTTGAGATTTTTCTAATTCTTTTTTATCAACTTTGCTCAAATCCCATCCACCTTCTTCCATACTTTTTTGGAATTCTTCACCATATTTTATTACGCCTGATTCAATCATCTCACGCAATAAGTCATTTCCTTCACGGGTTCTTTCTCCCACACCGGCAAATACCGACATACCTTCGTAGGCCTTTGCAATGTTATTGATAAGTTCCATAATCAAAACCGTTTTACCAACACCGGCACCCCCAAATAAACCAATTTTACCACCTTTTGCGTAAGGCTCTAAAAGGTCAATTACTTTGATACCTGTATATAATGGCTCAGATTGGGTAGAAAGTTTATCGTATGTAGGAGCATCCTGGTGGATATTACGTCCATTCTCATTGCTCAAATCTCCAATACCATCAATAGCTTCACCTACCACATTCAATAATCGGCCACGAATACTTTCACCGATTGGCATTTTTATTCCTCCGGCTGTATCCACTACTTCCATTCCGCGAAGCAATCCTTCGGATGAATCCATGGCTATAGTACGAACCAGGTTTTCACCTAAATGCTGCTGAGCTTCAAGAACAATACGGGTTCCGTCATCACGGGTTACGTATAGGGCATCATAAATTTTGGGAAGTTTTGAACCTTCACCTTCAAAGCTAACGTCCACAACTGGACCGATAATTTGAACGATTTTTCCTTTATTTGACATGTGTTAAGGTATATGTGAATTTTGCCGCGAAAATAGATTTTTAAATTTAATTATAAAATAGCTGGGGGAAAAATTAATGAAAGGAACTTTTTGAGTGGTTTTTTAATCCTCGAAAAGTTATTAATTGATAATTGCTGAAGCCATCTATTGCAGTTCACTTTAGTGAACTGTAAAAAAATAAAAGACAATAGGCTTTAGCCAAAAATTATGATGCTAAAGCAAATTTGAATTTTTCTTTCTATCCGTTGGCTGAAGCCAACGGCAATGGATGATTGCTGCAAACTATCTATTGCAGTTCACTTTAGTGAACTGTATACCATATATCCCATCTCATTTGATAATTTTTACATACCTTCGAAACTTGATTTTTTTATGAGGCTATTTCTACTTACGTTTTTTTTAAGCTTTTTTACAAGGGTTTTGGCGCAATCAATAACGCCGGTTCATCTTAAATCCGGTGATTATTTTCCAACTTCTATTGAAAAAACAACACTTCAAGCAAGAGAACATTTTGTTATAATTCAATTTAAAACTCTGCCCAATACCGATGATTTTTATACAAAAACAGGTATTAACCTTTTAAATTATTTACCCGATAACAGCTTTTTTGCAGCACTACCTTTAAATTTTAAATTAGAGCAACTCCCCGAAAATGTTTCTGGGATTTTAAAAATAACCCCAGTCATGAAAACCGATTTATCAAGCTGGGCCAATCGTTCGGTAAGTGTAATAAAACTGGTATATTTTGAAACTGCTGATGTGTCCAATATTTTGCGAAGCATTGAACAAAAAGGGTTTGAGGTTTTAAGATTTTATAAAGGTTTTCAGACTATTTATGTAAAAGCAAAACCGAGTTATTTGCCTCTGTTGGATATTGAAGAAATATATTGGGCCGAGCCAACTTATGAAAAATTGGAAGCTTTTAATTTTGTAGAGAGAAATAACCACAGAGCAAATGTAATTGGCGATAACAGCCGCCCCGGAAAAGGACTTACCGGCGAAGGAATAAAAATAGGCGAATGGGATGGAGGCGATGTTGGCAACCACGAGGATTTTAATTATCGACTAACTGTGGTTAAAAAAGTAGGAGTAAGCAGCCATGCTACCCACGTTTGCGGTACAATGGCCGGTGCCGGAAATATTGAACCTACAGCCAAAGGAATGGCCCCAAAAGCAGGTATTTTTAGTTGGGATTTTAATAATGATATTCCTGTAGAAATGGACACCTGTTATCCAAAATATGGTTATACCCTTACTCAAAATTCGTATGCCTACAGTCCCGGTGATGACCCTTGTGTACTAAGAGGAAATTATGATGAAATAAGCAGGGAGATGGATTTAACAGTTGAAAAATATCCGAACCTTTTGCATGTGTTTGCTGCCGGTAATTCACGGGGCAGCAATTGCCGTTCAGGAGGATTTAAAACAATAAATAGTGGTTTTCAATGTGCTAAAAACGTATTGGCAGTGGCAGCAGTTACGGAGTTGGATGGCGATGCAAGTTTTAGTGGATGCGGCCCAACCCGTGATGGCCGGCTAAAACCTGAGGTTAGTGCTGTGGGGGTTAGCGTGTATAGTTCGGTGCCAAATAATGGGTATGGTTTTTCTAGTGGCACCAGTATGGCTTGCCCCGGTACCAGTGGAACCACAGCCCTAGTGTATGAATATTATTTTAAAAAATACGGGGTACTGATGGATGCCCATTTAGCTAAAAACTTTATGGCCAATTCAGCGGATGATATTGGAAATGCCGGTCCCGATTTTAGATATGGGTTTGGACGTCTAAATGCCCGACGGGCAGTTCAGATTATAGATTCCAAAGCATTTCAGTTGGATTCGATAAAACAAAATTTTACAGATTATGATACTTTAAAAATTCCAAAGGGTTTATTTAAACTAAAAATAATGCTATGCTGGAACGATAAAGCTGCGGCCATTCCAGCCAAACCTTGCTTGGTAAATGATTTGGATTTATCAGTAATCGACAGTTTGGGAACGGTTTATAAACCTTGGGTTTTGGATACTGTAACGCATAATGCTGTGGCTCTAAGAGGGAAAGATAGTCTTAATAATATAGAGCAGGTAACCATTGATAATCCACCATCAGGAAGGTTGATAATTTTAGTAAATGGCAAACGGATTACTACGTCATTTCAAAATTATTCATTAACCTGGGATATGGTAAATACCGGAGTAACGGTAACTTATCCCAACGGGCAGGAATCATTTTCGCCACCATCATCAGCGGTTGCAGCTAAAACCATACGATGGGATGCTTATAATTTAACCGGTAATGCAAAAATTGAATACTCCGAAAACAAAGGAACCACTTGGCAAACGGTTGTAAGTTCCGTTCCAGTTAGTCAAAAATATTATGTGTGGGCTAATGCCTCCGATACCATAAATACGAACAAGGCTTTGATAAAAATAACAGCAGGAACTTATGTTGACCAAAGCGATACTACGTTTACCATTTATAAAATCCCTTCTACCCTCGTGGGAGTAATTTGTGATAGTCAGGTTCATTTTCGTTGGCCAAAGCAAAAGGATGCAGTTGCTTATAAATTATTTCAATTAAAGGCCGGAGAAATGCAAACCATCTATTCAGGCTCGGATACTTTTTTTACAGTAAGACCATTAAATAATGGGGTGACTTATTGGTTTTCATTGAGCAGTATTTCTAAAACAGGTGGTGAAAGTCAGCGGATGGTGGCCAAAAGTTTTACCCCAACGGCCACAACTAAACCTCCTAAAATTACTTTAAATTTAAATGATACCGCGGGTTGCAAAACTACCAACATGGTATTAAAATCAACTGTTACAGGAACAGCCACAATTACAAATTTTTGGCAAAGAAGCATTGATAAAGGGAATATTTGGAACACACTTACAGGAAGAATTTCAGATACATTAATCCTTCAAGATTTGAAATATAGCCAAAACGATTGGCGCTATCGGCGGGTTTATTACAATGCCTGCGAGGGAAGGGTTTATACCTATTCGGCAAAAGTAGAAGTGGATACAGCATTGCCTTTTTTTGCTATTCCTACCGATACAATTGGGTGCACCGGTGGCGACATGCGATTAAGTATTTATAATTTAAAATCCGTTTCAAAACCAATAATAGAATGGATGGCTGTGTGTAAAACAAGTGGTTCAACAGGAAG
>CAMDSC010000019.1 GCA_945907065.1 Chitinophaga pinensis | reverse complement strand
TGGTACTTTAAATCACGATAACTAACATTAACCGTTGTCTTTTTTGTCCAAGAGGCACCGGCATCTGTACTTTTATATATTCCATCTGAGCAAGCTGCTATTAGGGTAGTGCTATCACCGGGCGTCATAAGTATATAAGAAACCAGTTTATTCCCAATGCCATACGACGACTGAAACCAGGTGTTGCCACCATTTAAAGTTTTCCAAACACCCATGCCACCTCTGTAGTAATTCCAGTCATAATTGGCATCCCCTGTTCCTAAATACATTACCTTAGGGTTTTGAGGATTAATAGCCAAAGAGGCACAATAAGTTTGCGGTAAAAAATCACTGATTGGCCGCCATGAGGCACCTTCGTTAGAGGATTTAAAAACTCCGCCCGATGATGTTACTGCAAACAAAATATTGCTGTCCTTAGGATGGTAAACCATATTTGAAACCCTTCCCATGCCTGTAGTTTGCACACTTGGATTGTCTGGAAATTTAACGGGACCAACTTGTGTAAAGTTTGCCAAATTCTGCGCAAAGGCCAATTTTGATATCAAGATATAAAATAGGGAAAAGAATATTTTATTCATCGTTTCAATGTATCGGTGTTTTGTTTTTTCCATTGTTCTAATATTTCCTCCTGAGTCATAATGGTGCCATCAGGTTTTACTAGGTTTTTGTTGGTTTGCATCCAATTTAAAAATTGCTTGTATTCATAAACGTATTGTATAGATCGATTGGCTTCCTCTTCTTTTTCCTCTTTCAATTTGTCTTTACCAAAAATACCCTTTCCTTCCCCATCGTCTTCGGTTGGTTTGGGTCGATGTTCCCAATATTTGTTAAAGGCTTCTACGGCCTTATAATAATTTACATTCGGGTCGTTCATCATGTCAATCCAAAGGGGGTAATTTTCAAGGCTATCTTTTTGTTTTGCTAAAGATTTATGCCTGTGTGATTTGGTTTTGCAAGCACTATTAACCAAAACAAAAAAGAACACGAACAGTAAAAGTACTTGTAATATTTTTGGCAAACCCATAATTCACAAATATAAAAAAATCTACTCGCCAAAATTTAACATATCCATCCCATCAAAATTGCCAGAACTCATTAATAGCAAAACATTTCTACCACTAAGTTTCGACTGGATAGTTTCTTTTAAATTATTGCTGTTATTTATTACCATTACCCCACCAAATTGTTCACTTACAAAATCAGGACTCAACATTTGCATTTTTTTAAGTTCGAACACGTGGCTGTTGTAATAAACAATTGCAGTATCCAAGCCTTTCATAGCATCTTTATATTCCTTCAAAAAATCAGCATTGAGACTGCTAAACGTGTGCAGTTCAAAAACCCCTATAATATTAAACCCTTCAAATTGCTCAATAGCTGCTTTTACCGTGGCCTTTAGTTTGGATGGCGAATGGGCAAAATCTCTGAATATTTTTATAGTATCAGTATCTTTAATTTTTTCAAGCCTTTTGGCCGCTCCTGTAAAAGTTGAAATGGCTTTCCAAAACTCAGTTTCAGTAATACCAACAGTTTGGCAAGCCATCATAGCTGCCTGCAGATTTAATAAATTGTGTTTACCAAATACCTGCAAAGAATAATCCGTTCCGCTTAAATGAATGGTGGTAGTACCATTTTCTATTGTATGATTTGGCACATCATAAGGCAATGCTGTGCAAGAGGCATCGACGGTTAATTTTGCCAAATCCTTATCTTCATTGCAATAAATAAGGGTTCCTTTAGGTTCTATACTTTCAATAAAAATTTTGAATTGCTGCACATAAAAATCATACGTTGGAAAAACATTGATATGATCCCAAGCTATTCCGGTTAAGATGGCGGTGTGTGGCTTATACCAATGAAACTTTGGTTTCAAATCCAAAGCCGAGGTTAAATATTCATCCCCCTCAATAACAATAATTGGCGCATGACTTAGTTTCACCATTCGCTCAAAACCTTCCAATTGAGAACCCACCAAATAATCGAAATCCATTTTTTTGTGGTTCAATACATGCATAATCATGGCGGTGGTGCTGGTTTTACCATGACTACCACCTACTACTATGCGGGTTTTGTTTTTGCTGTGTTCATAAACATATTCAGGAAATGAGTAAATTTTTAAGCCCAATGATTTGGCTTTTATCAATTCTGGATTATCCGCTCGGGCATGCATTCCTAAAATTATAAAATCAATATCTGAAGTAATTCTACTATCGTCCCAACCAAATTTTTCGGGTAATAAACCAAGTAATTTAAGTCTGGAAAGTGCTGGTTCAAAAATTTCATCATCACTGCCCGACACCTTATAACCCATGCTATGCAAGGCCAAAGCCATATTGTGCATTACCGCTCCGCCTATCGAAATAAAATGTACCCGCATTGGGCAAAATTAGGAAGAATAATTTGAAGATTGGGAGATGTGTTTTATTTTACTTCTCATCTCCATCAGCTGTGTTTAGAACTTCTGCAAAAGCAAAAAGTTCATTATTTTTGAAATATATAAATCACATGAAGAATATGACTAAGAAATATGATAATGGAGAGATAACAATTGAGTGGAAACCTGAAGTTTGTATTCATTCCGCAATTTGTTTCAAGGGTCTTCCACAAGTGTTTGACCCAAGACAAAAACCTTGGATAAAACAGAATAATGCCAATACTAATGACATAATTTATCAAATAAACCAATGCCCAAGTAAGGCCTTGAGTTTTTACTATAACTCAGAAGAAAAATAGTCAAAAAAGGAAATTCATAAATCCTTTTGTTGCGTTTTAATTAAATATCATTGTAGTAAATTATAAGTATTGGAATCGGTAGTAAGAAATTTTTGTGAAGCACCTGAAAATAGGCTGAATGTGCTGGCTGAATTAATAACAATTTTGCGACCAGCAGATGCATCTGATAATGTCACTGCTAATAAAAACCTTTCCAATTTAATTGAAATACTTAAAAATGACTCCCAACTTAAAAAAGCGTTTTCAAGTGAATTAGCAACTTTTATTAGCCATCTTAATAC
The DNA here is from genome assembly GCA_945907065.1 of Chitinophaga pinensis. GTDB lineage: Bacteria > Bacteroidota > Bacteroidia > NS11-12g > UBA9320 > JABWCE01. The sequence goes on along the minus strand of CAMDSC010000019.1, from coordinate 41,683 downwards.
CCGCCAAATACTTACTGAAAACGGGATTTTGCCCCCAACGGCTTTTCAAAAAGAATTAAAAAACCGAATAGGCCGCAGGATATTGCCACCATTACTTGAAAAGGATTCTTTAGAATATGTTTTTGATAAACTATTTACATTACGACGCGATGGTCAATGGCTTTCTAATTTAGATGAATCCTTGTTGCACAATTTAGTAGAATTGATTTGGAGTAATGCCGATTCTAAAACTGAAGAATCTCTGGATATTCAACTCATTGCTTCATTGGAAATTATTACCAACCGTATTTGTAACCTAGGTCACGAGCCACAAGTTATAGGAATGGTGCCAGATTTTAATAATCTTCAGTCGCCTTTTTTTATGCTGAATGATTATACTGATGAAATAATAAAGCATAGAAAAAATAATATTTCTGACGCTATAGAGCCAGTTTTTGATAAAATACGGGAACTACATCGGCAGATTGATTTTTTTACAGCTCTGGCTCGTCGCAACAGGGCAAAGTTCGGAATTACTTTAGGTATAACATACAAGTTGCAACGAATGCACCAACTTAATAAACGCCTTATTTTATTAATAAATTGTTTGGATAAACGCGGTGATTTTAAAATTCCAGTTATCAAATTATTTATTGAATTGGTAACATGGCACAGTCGCCGCTTTAGCCTTTCACAAATAATTAATGATAATTTAGGAGTATTAGCTCACCAAATTACCGAACACAATAGTAAATCAGGCGAACGATATATTACCAGCAGCCGTAGCGAGTATTGGGGACTTTTTCGCTCGGCCTGCGGAGCAGGTTTGGTAGTCGGATTTTTAGTGGTTTTTAAAACCTTGATTTATTATTTACATGCTTCTCCTTTTTTAACAACACTTCTTTATTCTCTTAATTATGCCATTGGTTTTGTGGCTATTTATTTATGGAGATTTACATTGGCAACTAAGCAACCGGCTATGACGGCCTCAACCCTAAGTCATGCCCTTCAAACCGCTCAAAAAGGGGGTGATTTTTCTAAATTTGCTTCCTTAGTGGCTAAAGTTTCCCGTTCACAAACCATTGCTTTTACTGGAAATGTGATTGTAGCCTTTCCAGTGAGTTATTGTGTTTCGGCTTTTTATTTTTACTTAACTGGCAATCATATTATGGATCCAGATAAGTCCATTCATTCCGTTCATGATCAAAATCCATTTATAAGCTTAGCCCTTTTGCATGCTTCCATTGCAGGATTTTATTTGTTTTTATCAGGTATTATTGCTGGGTACACCGAAAACCTAAGTGTATATTATAAAATTCCGGAACGCATAGAAAGACAACCACTTTTACGAAGAAATTTTACCAAAGAAAAGCTTCAAAAAATGAGTCAATTTTTTAGAGTGCATGCAGGGCCTATTTCTGGCAATATTTCTTTAGGTTTCTTTTTAGGAAGCACATTTATAATAGGCAAATTTTTAGGGTTGAATATTGATATCCGTCACATCACTTTTTCTGCTGGAACTTTTGGTGTAGCCCTAGCAGGATTGGACAATATATTATCATTGGCCGATTGGATTTTTACTTTTATTGGAATATTTTTAATTGGAGGTTTCAACTTTTTAATAAGTTTTGTAATGTCATTATTTGTGGCATTAAGATCACGAAGTATTAGTATTACAAAATTACCTGAAGTTATATCCGCAGTTGGCAAAATATGGCATAAAAACAAGCGGCAGTTTTTTGTTCCAGTTAAAGAGGATAAAGTTTAATCTTTTCGTTCAAAAGCTCCCGCATCCGGCTTGCTATCGCGAAGTTTATCTCTATAATCTTTAGGTATTGGTGGACTTAAAATAAAACCTATATCCCTTGCAGGAGAAAGAGTGTCCAAATCAAAATTATATTTTTTAAAGTCTTTAAATTTTGGGTCTTTATTTAAAATATTTTTGGTTCCTGTTAGGCCAAGAGAGGTATTCGAAGATTTTAAAACAGAACCGAGAATGGTCATTGGTTCGGGTAAAACAGCTCCATCAATATCAAACCATATTTCATCTTTCAAATCCCCGTAAACTATTGAATTTTGAATCTTAAATTTTAGTCCAGGATAGGTTTCAATAATTCTTCCAAAACCATCTCTGAGCCTATTGGTAACTGCCAATGCGGGATCGTTTCCACCTCCAAAATCACAGTAGCCCGAAATGGCAACATGCCTTAAATCATAATCTCCACCTTTAAACGTATAAAGACATGCCGAACCACAATTGGCCAAAACGCTGTTTTCGATATAAACTTTTGATCGATTTCCAATTAAAGCATGGGCAGACATATTTTGAATAGAAGTATTAAAAATATTTACAACTGGAAATCCATCTACTGATGATGAATCAATAAAAACACCGTACGTAGCATTCTTGATTCTCGCATGCTTTATAGTATTTCCCTTAGTGGGCCAATCAAACAAAAGACCAAACCATTGCCCGGGAATATTGAAATATTTAAACACTGAAAATTTATCAGAATACTTGTCTGAGGTCCGGTCTCCTTCAAAGGTTACAGGTTCGGTAGCTGTGCCTTCTACTTTTAAAGTTCCCTGTATCCAAATGTAAGAATATGGAGCAAAATACACTTTAACTCCTTCCTTAATAGTCAAAGTGGCTCCGGGTTTTATTTTAAAAAAATCATATACAACATACGGTTTCGTTTTGTCAGCCCAAATCATATCTATCATTATCGAGTCCGTCATGTAATAAACTGCATCTTGCCCCCACGCTGCTAATTGCACATTTTGTAAATTTCCATTCGTTAAAAAAACGATGGAATCATGAATAATTAAAGCATTTCCAGCAGGGTCGTGGTTTGGGTTGGCATAAGCTTCTACAAAAACAAAAACACTGTCATGCGGCCGTATTTCTATTTCTTCAAACCGAGTCCCCGGGTCTCCATCCACGTTTAATCTAAATTGAGAATTATCGCCTCCAGCCAAATAAATTGTAGTTTTTATTTTTTTATCATGCCTATTTCTAACTACAAACTGGCGATTAACTGACTTTGGCGTTCCTACATACAATTGTGAAAGAATGGTATCAAACACTATTGTATCGGTACTGAAATTTAATTTATCACTTGAGTTGGTTGTAAACTTTTCAGGCTTGCAACCGGCTATGTAAGCCAAAAATAAAAGAGCTAATATGGTTTTATAAAAATTCAAACGAGGCTGCAAATCTAATTTTATTAAAGATTAATACGGTTTCAAATATCTCTACTTAACGGTTAATTATTTTAAAAATTACTATTCCACATAAAGCACCAAACCTTTTAAATATTCAGTTTCAGGGTGAAAAAGATTTACAGGATGATCGGCCGGTTGCGTTAATTGGTGCAATATTCTCACCGTTCGGCCGCTTTGGGCCGCTGCTGAAAAAACAGCTGTTCTAAAAATGTCTTTGGTAATAACCTGCGAACATGAAAATGTAAAAATTATTCCTCCCGGTTTTATAGTATCAAAAGCTAATTTGTTCAATCTTCTATAAGCTTCACGGGCGTTTGATAATGCTCCTTGGTGCTTTGCAAATGCTGGCGGGTCTAGAACCATAATATCATAATCCAAAGGCAATTGTTTAAAAAATTCAAAGGCATCGGCGGTGATTCCTTCGTGCTTCCCTTTATAATTATTTAAAGCAATATTAGAATTAGCTTGTTCTACCGCTTTAGCAGAAACGTCAATGGTATGAACCTCAGTAGCTCCGCCACCTAATGCATACACCGAAAATCCGCCAGTATAACCGAATAAATTCATTACGGTTTTGCCTTTGCTATATTTTTCTAACAAAAAACGGTTGTCTCTTTGGTCAATAAAAAAACCTGTCTTTTGACCTTCTAAAATATCAACTTTAAATTTATGACCATTTTCCAACACTTCGGTTTCTCCAACTTCACCATATAAAATTCTTTTTAAATCGCCTGAACCATCTTTCTGTTTAAGGGTTTGATCGCCTTTGGTAAAAATTCCAACCAACGATTTTCCCCAAACTTTTTTTAAAGATTCTGCAATTATATCCACTTGCCTTAGCATTCCTATTGAGTGGGTTTGCACTACCAAAGTATTATTGTAATTATCAATTACCAAACCCGGACAATGGTCTCCTTCGCCATGAAAGACTCTGAAAATATTAGTGCTTTTGTTTCCAAATAGACCAATTGCTTTTCTTAGCGTAACAGCTTCTGTTAGTCTTTTAATCCAAAATTCGGTATCAATCGGTTCATCAATAAACGTAAGAATTCGAACCATTATTGACCCATTTTGATAATGCCCACGAGCAATAAATTTTTTGTCAGAAGTTAAAACTTCAACTACATCACCATCTATTGGATTACCCTCCTTGTAATTAATAGCACCACTAAAAACCCATAAATGAAAACGATTTAACGACTTTTCCTTTCCTGGTTTTAAAAATATTTTTATACTCATTTAAATTCTCTACAAAATAAGACAAAAGAAATGGGATGAATTGTAATAAATTATGGCGTAAAACCGTAAATATCATTGCAGAAATAGTTTAATTTTGCAAAAAATTAATTATGAACTCAATATTTTTATTTGGAATGCCTGGTGGATCAGAATGGATACTTATTTTCATTGTTGTTCTTTTATTATTTGGTGGCAAAAAAATACCTGAATTAATGAGAGGATTAGGCTCCGGAATCCGGGAATTCAACAATGCCAAAAACGATGTGAAAGAAAAAATTCGTGAAGGCATGGACGAACCTAAAAAACCAACTGACGAAAAATAGTTCAGATTTGACTTACCCAAAAGGATTTAACAGTATCAAACCTGAGTTGGCTTCGGGCAAATATTCTTGCACCGATTTAGCTCAATTCTATATCTCAAATATTGAAGCAAAGCATCATCTTAATGCTTTTTTAGAAGTGTATAAGGATGAAGTATTTCAACAAGCAGCTGAGTTAGATGGCCGTATTAATCGTGGTGAAAAAACCGGAAGACTTGCTGGAATGTTCATCGGACTAAAAGACAATATTTGTTACAAAAACCATAAAGTTTCAGCTTCCAGCAAAATTTTAGAAGGTTTTGAATCTTTGTATTCAGCCACGGTTACAGAACGACTTTTAGCTGAAGATGCAATAATTATTGGCCGACTTAATTGTGATGAATTTGCGATGGGGGCTTCCAATGAAAATTCAGCTTATGGCCCAGTTCTTAATGATCAGGATAATACAAAAGTTTCAGGAGGGTCATCAGGTGGGGCAGCAGTAGCAGTTCAAGCCAATTTATGCACTGCAACTTTGGGTTCAGATACAGGTGGTTCAGTTAGGCAACCCGCTGCTTTTACCGGAAATTTTGGAATAAAACCAACCTATGGAAGAATAAGCCGCTACGGTTTATTACCTTATGCGTCATCATTCGACCAAATTGGGCCAGTAACTTCAACTATTGAAGACATGGCTTTGCTGATGGAAATAATATCCGGAGATGATGGAATGGATGCCACGGCTTCTGATAAACCTGTAGAAATATATTCATCCTTTTTACCTATTAAACCAACAGCACGGATAGCATACCTCGACAATTATATAAATGCTGATGGCGTTCAGCCTGAAATAAAAAATAAAACTTTAGAAATTGTTGAACAATTACGAAAAGAAGGTCATACGGTAGATCCAGTAAGTTTTGATTTATTAGATTATTTGGTGCCTTGTTATTATGTTTTAACAACTGCTGAAGCTTCTTCAAATTTAAGCCGATATTCAGGAATTTTATTCGGCTATCGCAGCCCAAACAGTAGCGATTTAGAATCAACTATAAAAAAATCGCGGAGTGAAGGATTTGGTGATGAAGTGAAACGCCGAATTATGGCCGGAACATTTGTATTAAGTTCCGATTATTACGATGCTTATTATTCGAAAGCTCAAAAAGTGAGGCGTGAAATAGCTGAGCAAACCAGCGCTATTTTTGAACAATATGATTTTGTTATAAATCCTACTACTCCAACTACAGCATTTGAATTAGGAGGAAAAATAACAGACCCAATTGCTATGTACTTAGCCGATATTTTTACGGTTCAAGCTCCTTTGGCAGGAAATCCGGCGATTAATATTCCTGCTGGGACAGACAATAATGGAATGCCCATAGGCGTTCAGGTTATGACCGATTTATTTAAAGAAAAGGAGATGTTGGATTTTGCTAAATATCTTTCAGAACTGATAAATTGATAACTTGTTTTATTGTTAAAACTATTTACCAAATAAACTTAATAACAGAAATTTGAAATTTAAAATACTCTTTCTATTACTTACTCTTGGCTTGCTTCCTTCGATTTCAAAAGGTGAGGCAGCTAATCTTTTTGATGATTATGATTCAATTGCCAAACGAATTGTAAAAATTAAAACCACAATCCCTATTGAATACAATCAATATGTTCAACAGCACATCAATGAGTTTTTAAAAAACGATAATTCGCAAACCAATATTCTTATTGGAAAAGGACTTTACCTTTTACCTGAAATAGAAAAATTATTGAAGAAAAATCACCTTCCTGGTGAATTGCGTTTTGTGGCTGTAGCACTTAGTAATTTAGATTCCCGCAAAGTTTCGGAAGAAGGTGGCTCGGGCATTTGGCAGCTCAAATACCATGTTGCAAAAACTTATGGGTTAAAAATAAATTCATACATAGACGAACGCCGGGATCCAATAAAATCAACAGAAGCTGCCGTAAAATATTTTGAAGACCTTTATAAAATTTATGAAGATTGGGATTTAACAATCGCTGCATTTTATTCTTCTCCTTTAGATGTAAATAAAGCTATTCGGCAAAGTGGGGGTAATTTAGATTATTGGAAAATTCATAACTACTTGCCAGAAGAGTTTCAAATAACCCTTCCCCGGTTCATTGCAAGTTTTTATTTATTCACCCATTTTAGAGACCATAAATTATCTGTTCAGGCTTTCAAACCAATTCAAACGGATACTGTGGCTATAAAAAACTGGACCACCTTTGAACAAATACAAAAAGTAATGGCCATTGATTTGGATTTTTTAAAGGATTATAACCCGATTTTTAAAAAATTCATCATACCTTATACTCCAAAAAAATACTACATCACTATTCCTTCTAACAAAGCCAAAACTTTTAAAGAATTAGAGGATTCACTTTATGTATTTAAAGACAAAGAACCAGGTTTAGTAACCATACCTGAAAATAGGCCAAAACCGCAATTGACAGATACCTCGTCAAATAACAACGATTCAACTCAAACCAGCGATGATAATAATATTAGACCTGAACCAAAGCCAAAACCAGAAACAGAAAGCATAAAAGGATTAGCTCTCCTAACTTATACAGTAAAAAAAGGAGACGGACTTGGAAGAATAGCTGACAAATACGATTGTACCATTACTGAAATAAAAAAATGGAACAAGATGAAATCAAATAATATCAGGCCAGGACAAAAGTTAAAAATTTATGTTCCAAAAGCCAAATTAAAGAAGTACAAAAAAATTAGATAATCCTTAATGGACAAGGAAAAGATATTAGCAAAAGTATCGCCTGTAAAAATATTTGGGGCATTAATTCTTTTAAATCTTCTTTTGGCTATGGTTGTAGTTGTATTTCCTTCCGGCAAAATCCCTTTTGGAAAATACACTATTGATTTTGTACCATTAAAAAAAATATTTGAAAAGGAAACCAAATTAGTAGTAGATGCAAAAAAAGTAATTGCCAATGTAGAAACGGTTGATACCAACTTAGTAACTCTCGACAGTAAAACTCTTGCCAAAATTAAAAAGGAAAAAATTGTAGTTCCTGAAGAAAAGCAAATACAATATCCCGACAATACCCGCAAAGCTATGTCTACTTTTTTTCGTGCTTTAGCTGAATTAGAAAAACAAACGAGCCATATTCGGATTATACATTATGGCGATTCGCAATTGGAAGGAGATAGAATCAGCGATTATTTGCGAAATCGTTTACAATTGCGATTTGGCGGTTGGGGGCCAGGCATTATTTTGCCATATGATATTTCCAATTCACGTATTTCTGTGCGACAAAGTGAAAGTAATAATTGGGTTAAATATGCTATTTATGGTAAAACTCCAAAATTAACCAATGGCTATTATGGAATTGGGGCTTCATCCTACAGATATAGCGGCGGAGTTGCTTTAAAATCGGATGGCGGCGAAAAGAAAGAAATCATTAAAAAGTTTTTTAAGAAAAAAATGGTTTCGGCCAATGATAGCATTTATTATGAGATAGATTCAAATAAATTTTATTACGACAGTATAACTACCAAAACATCGCCAATAAAAATGGCTGGAGGGGCATGGATGAGACTGATAAATGCCACAGGAAGCTATCCAAGAGTGAGGCAATACAATAAACTTACATTGCTTTATTCAGCAGATGAATCTTTTAATTTTAAATTAAAAGTGAATGAAGGAACTGAAATAAATGAATTTTTGCCCAATACTTTGGTTTCAGCCAAATCTTTTAATTTAGGAGAAGTTACCACCGGGGTTAATCTTAATTTTACCGGTAAAAGTCCTTTCTTATATGGCGTGGCCTTGGATGGAAACACTGGAATAGCGGTTGATAATTTTCCGATGCGAGGCAGTTCAGCTTTAGGTTTTGATGGTATCAATATTCCTATGCTAACACAGCTTTACAGCCAAATGAATGTAAAATTAATTGTATTGCAATACGGAATTAATTTAGTGCCCGACCCGCGAACCAATTATGATTGGTATGCCAAAGCATTTGCCAAACAATTGGCCACTATTAAAGCCGCTTCACCCAATGCATCTATCCTTATCATTGGGCCATCCGATATGAGCCGTAAAACTGCTGATGGATATGAATCCTATCCAAATATTTCGCTTATAAGGGATGCGATGAAAAAAGCAGCTTTTGATAATGGCTGCGCTTTTTGGGATTTATACACCGCTATGGGTGGCCAAAACAGTATGAGCAGTTGGGTAAGCAATAAACTGGCTGCCAAAGATTTTACGCACTTTAGCACCGAAGGAGCCCGCTATGTTAGTGAAATGCTTTACAATACTCTGATGGATGAATACCAAGAGTATTTGAAAGAGATTGGGGCGATGTAAAGAACTACAATTCCACCAACTTCCCCAACTCCTTAATCACAATAATATCCTCCGGCATATTATTAATATCAACTGATTCGGGATTATAGAAAATACATTTCATCCCTAAATTATGAGCGCCCAAAATATCAGCTTCGTAATTATCGCCTATCATCAAGCTATTTTCGGTAGTTGCTCCTGCAGATTTTAAAGCAATCTTAAAAATTTCGGGATGGGGCTTTTGAACTCCCGCATCTTCTGAATTAGTAAGAGTTTTAAAAAAGTGATGGATGCCTGAAGTTTGCATTTTTACACCTTGGGTTTCTTTAAATCCATTGGTAATAATGTGTTGTTCAAATTTTAAATGAAAATGATTTAAAGCATCTAAAGCACCAGGCATCAAATGGCCTTTGGTGGGGCATATTTCCACAAATTCCTTTTCAAATAGCTGGTACATTCCTTCGGGTTCCATACCCAATTCAATAAAAGTATCTTTAAACCGCCGCTGCCTTAAAACGGCTTTATCAATGATTCCATTTCTGTAATTTTCCCATGCAAGGTCATTGTGCTTGCAATAGGTTTTATGAAAAATATCAGGACTGTGTTGGGTACTTTTGTTCACGCTATGTTTTTCATATAATTCAAAAATGGTGAGACGTGCATTGGTGGAATAGTCCCAAAGGGTATGGTCTAAATCCCAAAAAATATGGGTCACGTTTTTAAAGATTTCCAACAGGGGAAGTAACAAATTTTAAAAGAGAAAACCATAAAAATTCCTTTGCTAAACTGAAAAATTCATCTCCCAAACCAACCATTAATATTTATGGCTAATATGCTAAGTTTGAAAACACAAATGAAAGAGACCAAAAAGGCAATTGTACTAATGTTTTTATTAATAAATATTCAAGCCCAGGCACAAGTTGGGTTTGGCATTCGTGGCGGATTTCAACAGTCCATACCATTGGTAATGCGCGATTCTTTTTCAGGAAAACCGGCTATCAGCGGATGTATTAATTTCTATTTACCCATCAATACTAAACTGAATTTTGTTGCAGGTATCGGTTACAGAGAGGTAGCGCTTAGTTATAAAAAAGAGTCTTCAAGTATTAATTGGGAAACTGTAGATTTAAATATTGGAACCGAATGGATAAATCCAAAATTTACTAATTCCTCGTTTTATACCGGTATAAATGCCAACTATATTTATACATTTAGCAAAACTGTTTTATCGGCTACTTCCTCATCAGGCACTGGATATGCCACTTTAAAATCGAATCAAAAGTTAGTTCCATCCATTGAGGCAGGAATCATTTTCAAACCCCGACCAAATTTAACTCTAAATATTTCAACCATTCAGCCAATTCCGCAATCAAAAAGTATAGGAAAACCAACTCTTCCGGGCACATTAAGTTTTGGAATAGAATACCGATTAACAACCAAGGACATAAAAAATTGGAACAATGACACTACCCCAACACCAGAAAAAGTATTTACAAAAAATCTGAGAGCTGGAACCCTTTATTTTATTGAAGATGGCACCGATAGTTCAATACATGTTTTGCATAAAATGATTGCTGAGAATTATAATTTTAGTAAAGTTGATTTTATTAAAGCTTCCAATTTATCAAAATCATTGGATTCATTTTCTAATTTACCAAACGCTAATCAAATTTTTATTGCTAAAATTGGGGCTATTGTTTATGATATAAATAGAGCAAGCACACAGGGATTGATTGTATACGATTACAAAATGCAAAACCCGATGCCCGACAGTCCATTTTTTGTAAGAAACTTATCCGGTGATAGTTTTTTTGAAGACCCGATAGTGGTGAGAAAAATGATACGAACATTGAATAAAAGATTGTTAAAATTGTAGGATATCACTGTTGTAACATAAAGCCACAATTTAAGCTTAAAAATTTGAATGAATAAACCTGTTTCCCCTAAAGGCATCTGGAAAGTTATAACCGCTTCATCCGTTGGAACGCTTATCGAATGGTACGATTTTTACATTTTTGGAAGTCTTGCCACCATTATTTCTAAACAATTTTTCCCTCAGGAACAAGGTGCAGCGGCACTTCTTTCAACCCTTGCCATATTTGCAGCAGGTTTTATTGTTCGCCCGTTTGGGGCTTTGGTTTTTGGAAGATTGGGCGATATAATTGGGCGCAAATACACGTTTTTATTAACCTTGGTTTTAATGGGAGCCTCTACATTTTTAATTGGGCTTATTCCAACCTATGATACTATTGGAATTGCAGCACCAATTTTGGTTCTAATATTAAGATTGATACAAGGGTTGGCTTTGGGCGGAGAATATGGTGGAGCCGCAACTTATGTAGCAGAGCATTCACCGGAAGGTCGAAGGGGCTTTTTTACAAGCTGGATTCAAACCACAGCTACTTTGGGTTTGTTTCTTTCTCTGGGCGTTATTTTAGTAACCCGAAATGCCTTGGGTGTCGAAAATTTTAATACCTGGGGATGGCGAATTCCGTTTCTAGTTTCCTCTTTATTGGTAGTTGTTTCCATCATTATCCGATTAAAAATGAAGGAATCGCCTTTATTTACTGAACTTAAAAAAGAAGGAAAAACATCTGCCAATCCATTAAAAGAAAGTTTTACAAAACGCGATAATTTAAAAATGGTATTACTGGCTTTGTTTGGGGCGGTTATGGGGCAAGGAGTAATTTGGTACACTGGCCAATTTTATGCCCAATCATTTATTGAAAACACCTGCAAGGTTGATTTTGAACAATCACGAACGATTATACTTTGGGCCATACTTTTTGCTACCCCATTTTTTATAATGTTTGGTTCATTAAGCGATAAATTAGGACGAAAATGGATAATGCTGGGTGGGATGTTTTTAGGAATTGTTTGTTACCGGCCCATTTATCAAAAGTTTTTAGACATCACGAATACATCAACTAAAGAAATTATTAAAGATAAAACGTCTGTTTCACGAACGATAACCCGAATAAAAGGAACTTACGATTTTGTGGTAAAAAGTGATACTCTGAAATTTTATAAGGATGATGCCGTTTTTAAATATTCTCAAATTGATACTTGGTATGCGGCGAGTAAATTTTCGATAAAACCCATTGTAAAGGTTGAAAAACTAGTGGGCAACACTCACTATTGGCTCATGGTGTTCTTAGTTTTTATTCAAATATTTTTTGTTACAATGGTTTACGGGCCAATTGCCGCTTTTTTAGTAGAATTATTCCCAACCCGAATACGATATACATCCATGAGTTTGCCCTACCATATTGGCAACGGGGTGTTTGGTGGCCTGGTTCCGTTTATAGGACTTTTAATTATTGAATACACCAAAACCCAGGACAATCCAATTGGCGACCCATTGGCAGGATTATGGTATCCCATAGGTGTGGCGTCGGTTTGTTTAGTTATTGGCACCTTGTTTTTAAGTAATAAATCAAATACTCTTTTATGGCCAACTTTAAAAAAATGGTTAGGAATTATTTTAATGCTTTTAGGGCCTTTGGCTATTTGCACCCTTATTTACTTTGCTTACAAACGCTTGTCTTTACCAACTGCTACCGTTAATGATATTTTACAATGGTTAATTATCATTGGAATTTTTACCCCTATTGCGTTTGGCTTGTGTATTTTTGGGAAGTATGCGTTTAAGGGATTTTATAATAAGAACGTAGATGACACAGAAAGTTAAGATTTCAAAAGATTTTTTAACATAAATTATTATAAAAATCAGCATTATCAGCGTTCCCATACTTCATTTATATTTGCTTCTTGATTACCAATGAACTATCAAATCCAATCCTTTACTGAATACGAAGAAGTTTATAAATACAGCATCGAAAACCCTGAAGCGTTTTGGGCTGAGGTAGCCGGACATTTTCAATGGCAAAAACCATGGGACACCGTTTTAGATTGGAATTTTAAAGACCCGAACATAAAATGGTTTGAAGGAGGAAAATTAAATATCACTGAAAATTGCCTCGACCGACATTTAGAAACCTTAGGAAACAAAACCGCCCTGATTTGGGAACCCAACGACCCGAATGAACCAACCAGAAATATTACTTACAACCAACTTCAAGCTGAGGTTTGCCGCTTTGCCAATGTTTTAAAAAACAACGGTGCAAAAAAAGGCGACCGCATTTGTATTTATATGCCTATGGTTCCTGAATTGGCCATCGCCGTATTGGCTTGTGCCAGGATTGGTGCCATTCATTCTGTGATTTTTGGAGGGTTTAGCGCCCAAAGTATTTCCGATAGGATTCAGGATGCCCAATGCAATATAGTTCTTACGGCCGACGGTGCTTTTCGCGGAGCCAAACAAATTCCATTAAAACCCATCATTGATGAGGCTTTAAAATCGTGTCCTTCGGTAAATAAAGTTATCGTATTGGCCAGAACCCAAAGTGAGGTGAATATGATAACCGACCGCGATGTTTGGTGGCATGATGAAATAGCCAAAGTAAATTCCTATTGCCCTGCGGAAATAATGGATGCCGAAGATTTACTTTTTATACTATACACCAGCGGCAGCACCGGAAAACCAAAAGGTGTAGTGCATACTTGCGGTGGTTATATGGTGTATGCAGGTTACACTTTTTCCAATGTTTTCCAATACCAGCCGGATGAAATTTTCTTTTGCACGGCGGATATTGGCTGGGTTACAGGACATAGTTATATCATTTACGGGCCTTTGGCCAATGGGGCTACTTCACTCATGTTTGAGGGAGTTCCCAACTTTCCTGATGCCGGACGGCTTTGGGATATTGTAGGTAAACATCAGGTGAATATTCTTTATACAGCTCCTACAGCCATTCGATCACTGATGCAGGCCGGACATCATTATGTAGAAAATAAAAATTTAAATTCACTTAATAAATTAGGTTCGGTAGGTGAACCAATAAATGAAGAAGCTTGGCATTGGTATCAGGATAATATTGGCCATAAAGATTGCCCCATTGCTGATACGTGGTGGCAGACCGAAACCGGTGGAATTATGATTAGCCCGATTGCAGGGATAACACCTACCAAACCTTGCTATGCGATGTTGCCTTTGCCAGGAATTCAACCCGTTTTGGTGGATGAAAAAGGGGAAGAAATTTTGGGTAATGATGTTAGCGGAAATCTTTGTGTAAAATTCCCTTGGCCCGGTATTTTAAGAACCACTTATGGCGACCATGAGCGCTGCCGAACCAATTATTTTGCGGCATACCCCAATCTGTATTTTACTGGCGATGGCTGCCTGCGTGATGCTGACGGACACTATCGCATAACAGGCCGTGTGGATGATGTGCTCAATGTTTCGGGGCATAGAATAGGAACTGCCGAGGTTGAAAATGCCATTGATATGCACCATGGTTTGGTGGAAACTGCCGTGGTAGGTTATCCGCATGATATTAAAGGGCAAGGAATTTATGCCTACGCTATTTGCCTGGAACCTCCGGAGGATGAAAATAAACTAAGAGCTGAAATTTTAGCCATTGTTACCAAAGAAATAGGGGCATTTGCCAAGCCCGATAAAATTCAGTTTGTTAACGGGTTACCTAAAACCCGTTCAGGAAAAATAATGCGACGAATACTGAGAAAAATAGCCGAAGGAGAGTTTGAAAATATTGGGGATGTGACAACTTTGCTTGATCCGGGGGTGGTTGAGGAGATTAAAAAGGGAAGGTTGTAAGTATAATTTATTTACAAAATACTTTTTGGCTAATAGCTTTTAAGGTATCTCCATTTTCTTTTATGGCCCAAGTAACAAATTGAACGTATTTGGAATTATGAGGGGAGAGAAAAGTTCCGTTAATTCCAAAAGGATTTGCAATATTGAAATGTGAGAAAAATGCCTCTTTATCAATAGGCCAGCTATAATTCCTCAATGGAATTCTCAAAACCAATGAGTTTAACATTGTTTCATTAGCATTCAGAGTATCACCATTCAAGAAAAGGCCAAAAATTAAATTTGTAATCTTGTTTTTTGCTCTTGGTTCCGGCGGTGAACATGCCCATGCTGAATACCCGCATGATGTGCCTTTTCTTAAAATATTTGTTACGAAGTCTTGCCTTAAATCCATATTTACCCGAATAGTATCTTCTGTAATAGTATCATTTTGCTCAAAAGGGTCAATGAAATTTTGTTTCATTAAATGGTTTTCAACTTTTGAATAGGTAAAAAAACTTGCCTTAAATGGACCACACAGGTTCGGGTCGCAAGCTAAAAATATCAGGGGTAAACCAAAAATGATAGCAATGAGTAGAGTAATTCGTGTTTTCATATGTAAATTTTTTAGTAATAAATAAAAGACACCAAATTAGTCTTAATCCCCCAAAATAAAAATAAAAACGTCCGAGGCTCTAAAAACCTCGGACGTTTGATATAAATTTTCTAAATATTACAAACTTCTAAGAATTATAAGCCCACTTTATATAAATAGCGCCCCATGTAAATCCTCCACCAAATGTAGACAGTATTAGATTATCTCCTTTTTTAAGTTGCTTTTCATAATCCCACAGCAATAATGGCAAGGTTCCGTTGGTAGTATTCCCGTAGCGTTGAATATTCATCAATACTTTATCTGAACCCACTCCCATTCTGTCGGCCGTTGCATCTATAATCCGTTTATTGGCCTGATGTGCCACCAAATAATTAATATCTTCCGACTGTAAATTATTGCGATCCATTATTTCCTTGCTTACTTCGGCCATATTGGTCACCGCAAATTTGAAAACTGTTTTTCCCTCTTGGTAAACATAGTGTTCGCGGGCAGTAACAGTTTCAATAGTTGGTGGCTTTAACGACCCTCCGGCTTTTTGATGCAAGAACTCACGGCCTGAACCATCCGTTCTTAAAATACTATCGCATATTCCAATCCCTTCATTATTTGGTTCTAACAATACCGCACCGGCACCATCACCAAAAATTATACAAGTATTTCTATCGGTATAATCCAAAATGGCCGACATTTTATCGCCTCCAATTACTATCACTTTTTTATACATACCCGATTCAATGAATTTAGAACCGGTTTCCAAACCAAATAAAAATCCTGAACAAGCAGCTGCTAAGTCAAATCCCCAGGCATTTTTGGCTCCTATTTTATCACAAACTATATTAGCTGTGGCCGGAAAAATTAAATCTCCGGTAATGGTACAACAAATAACCAGTTCAATTTCTTCGGCACCAATTCCACGTTTTTTTAAGAGTTCGTTCACAGCCATTACAGCCATATCTGACGTAGCTCTTCCGTCTTCCAGTATCCTTCTTTCTTTAATTCCTGTTCTTGACATTATCCACTCATCAGTGGTATCTACCATTTTTTCAAGGTCTTTATTTGATAGTATTTTTTCGGGAACATAGCCCCCAACAGCGGTAATTGCAGCCTGAATTTTAGACATTTATGTTTTTATAAATAAGGCGGCAAAGATAATTGTTTAGAATAAATAATGGCAGCTTTTTAAACCTAAGAAAATTTACTGAAAATGAAAGTTAAAAAAACTAAGTTGTATACTACAACTGAGCCTTTATGCTGTCAATAAGATTTGATACAATTACATCTTGTGTAAGTTTTATCATATTAACAAATGTTTTGGCTTTAGATATGCCATGTCCAATAATTACTGGTTTGTTTACACCCAAAATAGGAGAGCCACCGTAATTTTCAAAATTAAATTGAGAAAGATAATCGTCTTTCACTCCGCGTTTCATCAAGTTATAGAACATGCCTTCACATGCCTTTAAAACAATATTTCCGGTAAAACCATCACACACTACTACATCGGCTTTATCGCTAAATAAGTCACGACCTTCCACATTACCAATAAAATTAATATATCTATCATCCTCCAAAAGTGGATAAGTGGCTTGGGTTAATATGTTGCCTTTTTCCTTCTCCTCGCCAATGCTTAATAATCCTACCCTTGGTTTTTCTATACCCATAATAGAATTGGCATAAATAGAACCAATATTGGCAAATTGAACCAACATATCAGGCTTCACATCGGCATTAGCACCAGCATCCAACATTACTCCATGATTGCCCGACGGACGTGGAAGAATAGTAGAAATAGCAGGCCTTAATATTCCTTCAATAGTTCTTACGGTGTATAGTGAACCAACCATCATGGCCCCGGTATTGCCTGCACTTGCAAATCCATCCAGCTTTCCTTCCGCCAACATTTTTAACCCAATCATTATACTTGAGTTTCGTTTGGAAGAAACGGCCTTAGTGGGATGCTCACTCATACCAATAGTATCAGGCGCATCAATTATTTCAAAAGTGTGGGATATGCCTTGGGCGGTAAGAGATTCTTCAATTACTTCTTTTTCACCAACTAATACTATGTCCACGTTGGCAAAATCTGGATGACCAGCAGCCAAAAATGCGCCTTTAATAGCCTCGGTTGGGGCATAATCCCCACCCATAGCATCTAATCCTATTCGGATACGTGACATAATTTTAGAGTGTTTTTTTTAAGAAGTTTTTACTTCAATAACCTGAACGCCGCGATATATACCAGTTTCCATGTTAATTCTATGATACAATGAAGTATCACCTGATTTAGGATCGGTAAATATTTGTTTAAACCCTAATTTGTCGTGGGTTCTACGTTTGTCCCTGCGGGTTCTCGAAATTTTTCGTTTGGGATGTGCCATATTTTTTAATCTATTATGTTTTTTAATTTATCCCATCTGGGGTCAGTTGGGGGGTCAATATTACTATTTTCGTCCGTACTTTTTGATAAAAATTTTAACATTTGGGGGTTGCACTTTTTCGGTTTTTCTGCATTATCCTCACATGCTTTGGTCATTGGAATGCTTGTACAAATTATTTCATAAATGTGGTCATACACATTAAACGAAATAGCATTTGGGCCAAGATAAATGATTTCACCATCGCTTTCCTTTGGTGTTTCTGTAATTTTTATTATAATTGATTCAGCGTTTTTAACAGGCAAATCAAATGAATCTAAACATACATCACACTCGGTTTTCACTATTCCTTCAATTGTGAAGTCCAAGTTCATTAACCTATCCTTTTTATCAATAATTAAATGAACGTCAACATTTCCATGTTCAATTAGTGAGTTTTCTTTAACACTGAAAAAGGAATCATCAATTTTATAATCAAAATTATGTTCTCCTAATTTTAGCTTTACGAAATCAATGTCGTAGTTCTTTAAAGAATCCACAGTTTTTTAAACAGGGCTGCAAAAGTATGATTTTTATACAAAAGTTCAAAACAAATATTAAGGTTATTCTTTAGGTTAATTCTGCATTTGGATTGAACCCAAAATATTTTTGATATTGATTATTATTAAGTTTGTTCATAACAAGCTATTTTGCAACACTATTAAAAATTTCCATTACAAATATAAATTTATAAAATGCTAATAAAGAGAATCCTATTTTGTATAATTTTTATATTATTTAGTTATAATATTTTTGCCCAGACCGGAACACCGGTGAATGGAGCTGTTGATAATTATGAAAGGATTACTGCTTTTACTAATTGCACTTTAGTTAAGGATCCGCAAACAAAAATTGTCAACGCGGTTTTAATAATTCAAAAAGGAAAAATAACGGCGGTTGGATCAAGCATAAAAATTCCTGCTGGCGCAAAGGTTATTGATTTGCAAGGCAAATGGATTTATCCGTCTTTTATAGATGTTTGGTCGGATTATGGGGTGCCTAAAGTTCAAAATAAAACCAATAATCCCGGCCCTCAGTTTCTATCCTCCAAAAAAGGGGCTTGGTATTGGAACGAAGCGATTCATCCCGAAATTAGTGCCAACCAACTATTTAGTATTAATCCTGAAGAATCAAAATATTTAAGAGATATTGGCTTTGGAATGGTGGCAAGCCATCAGCAAAATGGAATAGCCAGAGGAACAGGATTTTTTGCCACTTTGGGTGATGATTCAGATCAGAAGCAAATTGTAAATCTTAATTCCGGAAATTATTTTTCTTTTAACAAAGGCAACTCAACTCAGGATTATCCTTCCAGTTTAATGGGTGCCATTGCATTACTTAGACAATTTCAGTATGATGCCAAATGGTATAAAATGGCAAAACCCACCGAAGTTAATCTTTCGCTGGAAGCTTATAATTTGTCAAGCATTCTCCCTCATTTTTTTGAAGCGGAAGATGTTCAGGATGTTTTGAGGGTTGATAAATTAGGTGATGAATTTGGCATACAATATATTATCAAAGGAAACGGCGATGATTACCAATTTGTTCAGGAGGTGAAAAACTCCAATGCATCTTTGATACTACCTCTAAATTTTCCCGATGCCTATGATGTGGAAGATCCTCTGGATGCTCGATTAATAAGTCTTTCAGAAATGAAACATTGGGAAATGGCTCCTTTCAACCCTGCTATATTATATAAGAACGGAATTGAATTTTCTTTGACGTTGAGTGGAATGAAAAAGCGGGATAAGTTTTGGCCAAACCTTCGCAAAGCCATTGAAAATGGATTACCCGAAGAATATGCATTAAAAGCCTTAACCACAAATCCTGCCAAATTTTTAAAATCAGAAACGCAATGCGGAACTCTGGATATTGGAAAATTAGCTAATTTTATTATTACAGATGGCAATGTTTTTAAAGAAGGAACAGCCATTTTAGAAAACTGGGTTTTGGGGAAACAAAATAGTATTATTGACTGGCAAACCATTGATTACACTGGCAAATACACCATAAATTTTCAGGATTCGGTTTATAAGATAACTATTACCGGAAAGCCTTGGCAACCAAAGGCTGAGTTGCAACCCAAATCAAAAGGTGAATTAAAAATTGCTTTAAAAAACGGTTTTATAAATTATCAATTACTGCTTAAAAATGGAAAGTCATACTCTGGCACAAGTTATAAAACGGGAAATGATATAACCTTAATTTCGAATGATTCGCTTGGCAAAAGTGTTACTATTTTAGCCAAATACCTAGGGAAAGCTGATGTAAAAGAAGATTCGATAAAGAAAAAAATAGAATCTGTTGTTCCAAAATTTTCGATGCCATGGCAATATGATACAAATTCAATTAAAGAATTTATTATAACAAACTGTACGGTTTGGACATGTGATAAGCAAGGAAAAATGGAAAATGCTGAAGTGATAGTTAGCAATGGTAAAATTCAAAGACTGTATAACAATAAAACTTTTTTAGGTAGAAATATTTATAAGATTGATGGAACTGGAATGCACCTAACACCTGGCATTATTGATGAACACAGTCATATTGCTATTTCAAAAGGAGTGAATGAAGGCACCCAATCCATTACGAGCGAAGTAAGGATTGAAGATGTAATAAACGCCAAAGACGTTAATATTTACCGGCAATTAGCCGGTGGAGTTACCACCTCCCATTTATTACACGGATCAGCCAATGCCATTGGGGGACAAACAGCCTTGATAAAACTAAAATACGGTGAAGCTCCTGAAAAATTAAAATTTCAAACAGACCATCGGTTCATAAAATTTGCCTTGGGCGAAAATGTGAAACAAAGTAATTGGGGCGATTATCAAACGGTTCGTTTTCCGCAAACACGCATGGGTGTGGAGCAAGTTTTTTACGATGGTTTTTCAAGAGCCAAGGCTTATGGCGAACTTAAAAAAACGCCCGGTTATAGAATCGATTTGGAATTAGAGGCATTGCTGGAGATTTTGAACAGTAAGCGATTTATAACTTGCCATAGTTATGTGCAGTCAGAAATAAATATGCTGATGCATGTGGCCGATACTTTTGGATTTAAAGTCAATACATTTACCCATATTTTGGAAGGTTATAAAGTGGCTGATAAAATGAAAAAACACGGAGTGGCTGCCAGCACATTTTCGGATTGGTGGGGTTATAAATATGAAGTTGCAGATGCCATTCCCTACAATGCCGGAATTATGAATAAGGCAGGTGTTTTAACAGGTATAAATAGTGATGACCCTGAAATGGGCCGCCGCCTAAATCAGGAAGCTGCAAAAACTATAAAATACAGTGATGTTTCAGAAATTGATGCCTTGAATATGGTAACCATTAATCCTGCAAAAATGCTTCATATTGATAACAGGGTTGGAAGTATTGCTGAGGGAAAAGGCGCCGATTTAGTGCTTTGGGATGGAAATCCATTGAGTAATTATTCAAAACCTGTTACCACCTGGGTAGAAGGAAAAATATATTTTGACAGAAATGAGGACTTAAAGAAAAGAGCCGAAATAGCAAAGGAAAGACAACGGCTTATAGTAGCGATGAGAAAAGCTAAAAAGGATGGACAAAATACCCAAAAGGCGATCAGAACTTTGGAGGCGGAGTATCATTGTGAGGATTAGACCTCACCCCAAAAAGGAGAGGGGAGTGTTCTTCCAAAGAGATTGTAGAAATTTGAAAATGAACTACCCTATCCATTGCCGTCAGATTTATCTGACGAACAAAAAATGAAATTAAAAGGATGTTATAGGCATCACATGTTTGTAGAAATAAATAATGTAGAATACACGACCCCGTAGGGGTCGAACAACAGAAAAAAGAAATTCATTAAAATGAAAAAAATATTAATTGGAATATTATTATTCTCCACCATAGCCAAAGCACAAGTGCCAACCCCAAGCAAGCTTTCCGTTAAACCTCTTTTAATTAAAGGAGCAACGGTTCATGTTGGTAATGGATATGTTTTTAAATATGCCGATGTTATGTTAAGAAATGGACAAATTGAAAGAATAGACACATTTTTTAAAGACCAGGATTTTACAGTTTATGAAATTATAAATACCGAAGGAAAACACGTTTATCCCGGATTAATAGCCCCTAATACTAACATTGGACTTAATGAAATTGATGCAATTCGTTCTACCCGTGACTATAATGAAGTAGGGGAAAACAATGCCAATATACGAAGTATAATTGCTTACAATACCGATTCAAAAATTACCCCTACTATTCGCAGCAATGGAATTCTTTTAGCCCAATTAACCCCAACGGGCGGAAGCATTTCGGGTAATTCATCCATTGTGCAATTGGATGCATGGAATTGGGAAGATGCAGCAATAAAAACGGATGATGCCTTGCACCTGAACTGGCCGAGAATGCATGTACAAAAAGGCTGGTGGACCGAACCGGGAGATATAGAAAAACTGCAGGTGGATAAAGAAATAAAGGCGTTGGATGAAATTTTTAGCAATGCCAAAACATACTGTAGCAGTAAACCTGATATTCTCAATTTAAAATTGGAAGCCTTTAAAGATATTTTTTCAGCTAAAAAGAAAGTATTTATTCATACCGATGGGGCCAGGGAAATGATAAGTGCAGTGCAGTTTATGCAGCGTTATGGCATTACACCTATTATAGTTGGCGGCGATGAAAGTTTTTTAATACCCAAATTTTTAAGAGAAAATAAAATTGCATTGGTTTTAATTCGGACCCACAATTTACCATCCTTACCTGAGGATGATGTGGATTTACCCTACAAACTTCCAAAAATACTTCACGATTCAGGGGTTTTGTATTGCATAGCCGATGTTGGAGCATGGCAACAACGCAATTTACCTTTTCAAGCCGGAACGGCCGTGGCTTTTGGACTTACTCGCGAACAAGCCCTGATGGCCATTACCAAAAATGCCGCTGAAATTTTAGGGATTGATAAAAATTATGGAACATTGGAAGTAGGCAAAAGTGCCACCCTATTTATAAGTGAAGGAGATATTTTGGATATGAAAACCTCTAAAGTTACCCGTGCATGGATTGATGGCCGGGAAATAAATTTAGATAACAGCCAAAAGCAATTGGATAAAAAATTCAGGAGTAAATATTTTGGAGAGTAAAATCTCATCGCATTTAAAATTATGAAAAATCAAGTAGAAGAATTCAACGAAGGCCGCACCAAAGGCAACGAAGCCATAATGGCTGGTGATAATTTAGTGTTAAAACGCCTTTTTAATTTAGACACCAATACTTATACTGAAGGGGCTTTGCCGGTAAAAACCAAAGAACTTTTGGGCTTAGTGGCCAGCATGGTATTGCGCTGCGACGATTGCATAAAATACCATTTGGGTAAATGCTATGAAAACGGTGTAACGAAAGCTGAGGTTTTTGAAACCTTTGCAGTAGCAAATATTGTAGGAGGAACCATAGTAATACCCCATACACGCCGAGCGGCTGAATATTGGGAGGAGCTGGAAAAGTAAACCGAATTTTTAGGGTCGCTTTTTTCATTAACTTTTCCAAAGTTTCAAACTTTGGAAAAGTTTTAACTTAATTTTGCAGCAATGAAATGCTACGCATTTCATTTAACATAAATTTAAAAATAGAAGTAAATTATCACATGAAATTTGGAGTTGTAATATTTCCCGGATCCAATTGCGATCATGATTTAATAAGTGTTTTACAAAGCTTGAAAGGTGCTGAAGTGGTTGAACTTTGGCACAAAGACACCGACCTTAAAAATTGTGATTTTATCTTTTTACCCGGCGGATTTTCGTATGGTGATTATTTAAGAAGCGGAGCTATTGCGCGTTACAGCCCAATTATGCAATGTATAAGTGAATTTGCAGCCAACGGAGGATTTGTAATGGGAATTTGCAACGGATTTCAAATTCTTTGCGAAGCAGGATTATTGCCCGGAGCCTTATTGCGAAATACCAACCGTAAATTTATTTGCAACAATGTATTTTTAAAGCCTGCAAATACAGATTTACCTATTACTCATCATATAAAAAAGGAAGCGGTTTTAAAAATTCCGATAGCCCATGGCGAAGGCAGATATTATGCCGATGATGCTACCATGAAACAAATTTTGGACAATAATCAGGTACTATTTTACTACTGCAATGAAAATGGTGATGTAGTGGAAGATGCCAACCATAACGGCTCATTAAATAGTATAGCCGGTGTGTGTAACACTGGTAAAAATGTTTTTGGAATGATGCCTCACCCGGAGCGTTGTGCCGATGAAAATTTGTTTAATAATGATGGACGAATCCTTTTTGAAAGCATTATTAATATGGCTCAGGAATCCGTAGCCGTATAAAAAAATATCTTTATTTAATAAACCTTGCCAACCAACTTTGGCCGGCTTCTTTTACAAATTCTGATTGCAAAGCACCCACTTGAGTAATGGTGGTATCCATAATTAAAGTATTTTCTGATATTTCTCCCGAAGCAATTTTGTTTTGCAAATCGTTAAAGTGAAACGATTTCATTTCGTTTCCTGAAGCATAATAAATGGTAAGCCTGTCAAAAAGATTCAATTTATAACGGGTTTCTATATCCTGAATAAAATGAATGGATTTATCAATACTGCAGCCTCCTGGATTTTCAATCGAATCATCCGCTGATAAAATAATAAACCTGTTATAAAGTACCGCTCCTGCTGCCTTTAGTGCATTATTATGAGAAGTCCATTGCTTTGTAAATGCCTGTATTTGGTAATTAATATTAACAGTTTCATCCTCAGTTAATAATCGGCTGGATGAATAAATCCAAACTTTTGAATCGGGATTAAAACCTTTAAATACGTCGGCTTGAGATGTGTTGGTAGCTAGCATAAACTAAGTACAAAAATAAAGCTAATAATGTAATAGGAAGGTGAAATTGTATCCAGTCTGTATTTTTAAAAATTCCATTGATTGGTAAAAATAATGGGGCTAATACTGCGAGCCAAATCCATTTCATATTGTCATTGGTTTTAACCAACGGAACCAAAAAAACGAGAAGCAAACAATCATAAATAAGGTGATAACTAAATAGAAAGTTCCAAAGAATAAGCAATGCTAAAAAGGAATACTCTTTAACAAAACCTTTTAAATAAAAACCTGCCAAAATGATGATGCCCAAAAACAGCATAATTACATTAAACACCGAAATAAATTTATAATCTATCCCTCCGAAATAATTTAACAAAATACCCAATTCAGTAAGGTTTGTATTTACCGCTGTGAGTGTTGGTCCCGCATAGTTTATTTGCATTTGCGTAGCCATATTTTTAAGCATTTCAGGGATATATAAATTTCCTGAAACCTGATAAAAGCTGAAAGTTGCCAGTATGGGAAAAATGCTTGAAAATATGAGGAGTTTCCATTTTTTATTAGCCAAAAATAGAATTACAAATGGAATACAGAGCGTTACTTTTAGCATAGCTATCCCAAGTAATAAGCCAGAAAGAGTGTCTTTGTTTTTAGTATAAAAATACCATGAAGCCATAATAGCCGCCATACTCATCAATAAAGGCTGACCCAAAGCTACTGCTACCAATGATGATTTAAAAGCCAAGATCATAAGTAACCATAACCAAAAATTTAAAGCTTTTATATTAAATAATTTGGTTGCGAACCAAGCAATAAAAAAAATAAAGAGCCAACTTAAAAGCCAAATTATTTGTTTAGCCACCGGCCATGAAAACAGATAATATGGAACTAAAATTGGGATAGCCCAAAACGGATAAATCATTCCGCAATCCTTAAACCCTGGAGGTTTGGTGGTATTTAAATTATTTTGAATAGCACTATTTTGCCATTCGGTTTTTAGTAAACTGTCGTTGTAAGGATTTTTACCTTGTAACCAAAGATTGCCTGCAATAAATACATTTCGGGCATCGTAAGGATAGTCAGGATGATTGTAAAGATTCTTAGTTTTATAAATATTTAGGACAACGAAACAAATTAAAACACCAATTAATCCTCGCCGAAGTAGAATTGGTTTCATGGATAATTATAAATCCTGAGCTTGTGCCACCAACTCAGCAATATCAAGCACTTGCACATTATCTTCACGGTTAGCATGTTTCACTCCATCTTGCAACATAGTCATGCAAAACGGGCAATTGGATGCTATAATTCCTGCTCCTGTTTCTAAAGCTTCTTCGCTTCGTTCAATATTTATTTCTTTGGTTCCATGTTCGGCTTCTTTAAACATTTGGGCACCACCTGCACCGCAGCATAACCCATTTTGCTTGCAACGTTTCATTTCTACCAATTCGGTATCCAAAGCTTCTAAAACCCGGCGAGGAGCTACATATTCGTCGTTTGCCCTACCTAAATAACAGGAATCGTGATAGGTTATTTTTTTACCTTTAAAAGCACCACCTTC
Organism: Chitinophaga pinensis; assembly: GCA_945907065.1. Taxonomy (GTDB): domain Bacteria; phylum Bacteroidota; class Bacteroidia; order NS11-12g; family UBA9320; genus JABWCE01. The sequence continues at coordinate 15,548 of CAMDSC010000019.1, read as the reverse complement.
AAATTTTAATTTACCACTGTTAATCAATTCCTGAATTAATTGAGTATGATGAACCACCTCGTAATTTCCACCCAATTGAGGATATTCATTTTTCAGGGTATTAAAACAGTGAGGACAAGCAGTTACTATTTTTTTTATTTCGTAAGCATTAAGCACAGCAATATTATTAGCAGCTTGCATTTGGAAAAGAAATTCGTTTCCGGCTCGTTTTGCAGGGTCGCCACTGCAACTTTCCTCAGGGCCAAGTATGGCAAAATCAATGGAGCAATGCTGTAAAATTTTGGCAAATGCTTTGGTTATTTTTTGGGCACGTTCGTCAAAACTTCCGGCACAGCCCACCCAGAATAATATTTCAGGACTTCGGCCTTCGGCCATATATTCGGCTACGGTTTTTATGGGTTGCATGAGCTTTAAAATAAAGGATACAATATTAAATAATATTAAGAAACAACTTAGATCAAGTTTGAAAAAGATACGAGAGTATTTTTCGGTTTTATTTTTAAAATATCGTTCCTGTTCCGTATAGTAATCCCAACGCATTGATGCCAATGGAATAGCTCATTCCAGCATACATTACAAAATTTTTGCCCCGCATTATTCTAAATCTTCCTGCTATAATTGGTGCTACCCGTAGGTTTTTATTGGTATTGAATAATACACTTGCCAGTGGCCCGACCTCAAATTCAATTTTAGAGGTGGAGTCTAGTTGTATTTTAAAAAGATTGTATGTAAAACCGGTGCCAAAAGTAGGTGAAGCCCGTTCACTTATTATTTGATTATTGACTAAAAACTGCTTGGTTTCGGTAGCTAAATTAAAAAATACAGGGATTCTTATTTTTTTTTGAGGACGAAATTCTGCAAAAAATAAAACGGCATTGGTGGGTATTACCACAGCCGCTTGATTTCGAATATTAATCTGCTTGCTGTTTGAAATAAACAACAAGGATTGACCAAAACTTACTTCAAAATGTTGTCTTTTTAACATTGAATCTTTGTTCCAGGCATAGCAATTTGTTAAAATTCCGGTTAATAAAATAAGAAGAATTGGTTTTAAGTTTTTCATGTCATGATTTTTGATTATTTCTACCATAGATTACATAATAAATTAAAGCGACAAAAAGACTTCCTCCTGCCAGGTTACCCAAAATTACGGGCACCATATTATCAAAAAAGCCGGCCCAGGAAATCATGTCAGATCCCGGAACAGAAGCATATTGGGATTTTAATAAAATGCCCATTGGTATCAAAAACATGTTAGCAATACTATGCTCAAATCCCGCTGCTACAAATGCCGAGATAGGGAAAATTATAACAATGACTTTATCAATGACACTTCTTCCTGCCTGTGCCATCCACACAGCTAAACAAACCAACACATTGCAAAGCATACCACTAAAAAAAGCCTGCTGAAACGACAAATTACATTTGGCGGCAGCTATTTTTACATAGTGTGCCCCAACTGCACCTCCATTCATGTCGGGGTGTTTGGATAAATAAACGATAATAGCAAAACCAAAAGCCCCAATAAAATTAGCTAAACATACCACAGCCCAATTTTTTAATACTTCTTCAAATGAAATTATTCCGTCAGCCCAAGCCATCACCAATAAATTATTTCCGGTAAATAATTCGGCACCGGCAACTACAACCAATATCAAACCTAGTGAAAAAACAATGCCGCCCAATAGCCTGCTCCATCCAAAACTGAGGCTTGCATCAGAGGAGATTAGCACAAAATACAAAGCCCCTAATCCAATAAAAACGCCTGCAAGAATTCCCAACATTGTCATAGATAACAATGGAAGTCGAGCCTTTACAACGCCAACATTTTCTACCCGTTCAGCAATTTCTTTTGGTGAAAAGGCATCAAAACCAAAGATTTCTTTCATCTGATAAACTTTTTGTAAAAGTAAAAAAGAAAGTCTTATAAAAAGTAAAGGGTTGAATTTGTATTTTGAATATTATAAAATCTCGATTACGGTTCTCACCATATGAAACCGTTCTGTAAAATCTCTGAGTTTGATTTCAAGCATATAACTTCCCCTTTGCAATGTTTTTCCGTCTTTATCTTTCCCGTCAAATGCTTTTGAATTAAGGTTTGATTCAAAAATCTTTTCGCCCCAACGGTTATAGATGGCCAGTTCAGAAGTAGCCACACCTTTTGAAACAATAGATAAAGAATCATTAAATCCATCATTATTAGGGGAAAAAGCATTGGGTACCCACAAATAATAAATGTCACTTACGGTTACATTTTTAATAATGGTATCAGCACATCCCAAAGAGTTAAAGGCAATTAATCGTACTTTATAATCGCCCTTATCAGGGTATGTATGTATAGGATTAACAATTGATGTCTCTTTTTTCAAATCGCCAAAATCCCATTCAAACGTGCTGTAATTACTTGAAAGATTGGCAAAATTAACTTCGGGTAAAGGTAAAGTTGGTTCATCTGGTGTAAAAGTAAAATCGCTATTTGGCAATTCAACAACTGTGATATATCCCGATTTTGTTAATGAATTTACACATCCATTGGATGAAGTTGCCGTAAGACTTACATCAAATAGTCCGGCCTTTTTATAAAGGTATTTTGGTGATATTAATGTGTTTTGGTCACTTATACTAAATTTCCATAAGTAATTGGATGCTCCACTTGTGGTGTTGGTAAACTGAACTTCATTGAATCTGCAAACTGCTAATTTATCAGCGGAAAAATCAACCACTGGCAAAGGATTTACAACAATATTTAATAAAGCACTGTCTTCATTGGAACAATAATCTTTTAAATTTATTTTGTAAGCAGTGGTAATTATAGGTTTTAAAAACAAAGCCGAGTTTGTTTCCTGAATTCCATTAATAAACCACTTGTATTGTGCCGGAACTCCGCCAGAAAAATTAAGTAACAATCGTGATGAATCACCAACACACATAACAGCTTTTGATAAATTAGTTCCCAGCACAAGCGCTGCCTTAAGTGTTACTTTCACAGTAATTGAATCATTAAAAACGGTGCAATTATCTTTTAGTAGTAATTTATAACTTGTTGTTGTTAATGGTGAAACTGTTTGATTTTTATTGCCGTTCAAGCCATTATCCCAAATATATTGATAAAGCAATGGTTTGCCCCCGGTAATAATTGGTTTGAATGAAGCCTTACCACCGTAACAAATTGTCGTATCTTTTAATCCCGTTATTTTTAAGCTTTGCAAAACATCTACGGTAATCGAATCAACTGATTTGGTTGAGCAATTATCAGTTAGCGATAGAATATACTTGGTTTTAACTACGGGATTCACAGTATTTGTTTGGGTTGAGGGCAAGCCTTGAGTCCATGAATAGGTATACTTGCTTATATCACCTCCGCTTGGGTTTGCTTTTAATAATACACTAGTCCCTTTACAAATTACAGTATCTTTATTTAATAAAACGGTAAGTTGTGGTCTTACTTTTATATAAACCGAATCTATGGATGGCAATGAAGTGCAACCATCTGTTAAAGTTACTTTTATCCAAGTGTTAGTTGTTAAATTAATAATTTTGGGCAATCCTGTTCCTAATCCATTATTCCAAGTATATAAATAATTACTGCTTTGCCCGCCTGAACTGTTAGCATTTAAACTAACCAATTTATTATAGCAAATTAATGTATCATTTGTTTTTATACTCACATTTAACGGATTTCTAACTGTTACATTTATGTAGGCTGTATCATTTAATAATGTGCAGCCGTCAGAAAGTATTACACGATATTGACTGGTAACTGATGGTGATACTATATGACTGCTACTATTTCCCAATCCATTATTCCATGTGTATTGATAGGTTGTATTTTGCCCTCCTGAAGCCGTGCCATTTATTATTACTGATTGACCTATACAAATAGTGGTGTCTTTGTTTAAAGTGATAGAAAGTGGTTTTCTAACGTCCACAAATATCTGTGCAGAATCAATTGATTTGGTGCAAACATCAGTTAGGTAGGCTTTATAAACTGTTGGCACAATAGGCGATACGGTAATTGAATCATTGCTGGAAATGGTTTTCCATAAAAATGCATAATCTTTAAAATAACCACCTGTTCCTTCGGCATGCAATAACACTGAATTACCAATACAAATTGTGGTATCTTTAAAAACCGATAAATCCACCGGTTGCTTGTAAGCAGTATAAAACATTTTAAATCCTCTGCCAGTGACCAATGGGTCGGCAAAATGACGGAGTGTTATTAAGCTGCCAACAACTTTAAAATTTTTACCAGCAAAGGGTAAAGTAGAACCTGTAAATCCGCCAAGTTTGGTGCCTCCGGGATAAGTTCCTTTATAGATATAAAGACTATCAAATTTGTTCTCATAGTCAAAATCTAAAAACTTCAACACTATTGAATCTGCCCCTGGAACATTAATTTTTAGAATAGTTTTGTTCAGAGTTTTATATATTCCCTCACCGCCATCATCATAAACAAATGATTGACACTTGCTAGTACTATCAATTCCGCTTTGCGGCATTAATACAGAATTGCAAATATCAAATGTTGAATCTACTTTAACATATGCCGCTTTGGTAATACTATCACTTTTATTTAGAAAACAACTTTTAGCTACTAGTTTAACAGTATAAATTCCAAAGGACGAATAATTATAACCCGGGCTAAATACAGTTGAAGTGGAGCCATCACCAAAATACCATTTTACGCTTACAGCATTTGAGCTTAAATTATTAAAATTAACTTTTTTTGAAGTATTGCAAATTACGGTATCAGCAGTAAAATTTGCTTTTACATAACCACTATCATATTTAGGACCAACATTACAAGCATACCATGCATTTGTTACAGCAATTACTTCTTTACCGCAATTCCCATATAAATCCACTGCAGCACGAATGGAATAAAATCTGGCATCAGAATAATTAGAAGAAGTTGTTAGATATACTGATAAATTTCTATAAGCTATTTGTTCCGCTTTTATAATGCCAAGGCTATCTACTTTATAAGTATTCGTTACATCATTTACACCTGTGCCACCTTCAGTAATTAAATAATACCACCAGTTTTGAACTCCACTATTGGTATGAACTCCGCCATTATCACCCGCTCCAGCATACCAATTGGTGCTTTTATAGCACCTTGGATGGCCTTTAGATTTTGGATTTTGCATATCGCGTAATCCAGTAGCGCCAGTTGTAATGTCTTCTCCTATTTTCCAATTGTATTGAGTAGGCCTTCCAAATCGCTCAATTGTATTGCCAAAAATATCACTGAAGGATTCATTTAATGCCCCAGATTCATAACTATACACCAAATTAGCCGTATTTGAAGTTACTGCATGGGTTATTTCATGTCCGCAAACATCTATTGCTGTAAGGGGTTTGAAACTATTTCCATCACCATAAGTCATGCATACCCCATTCCAAAAAGCATTGTCATAATTATTGGAATAATGAACGTAACTATAAATTCGAGCGTTCTTATTATCATAACTTTTTCTGTTATGAATATTGTAATAATAATCATAAGTAACTTCGGCTCCCCAATGAGCATCCGTAGCTATTTCATCTTTATTTGTATTAACATTATTCCAATAATTATTTGAATCTAAAAAATCGACTGCGGCACCATAACTTGTCCCCTTCTTTAAATTTAAAGTATAAATACCCCCACCTTTTGAATTTTCTATTAACCTGTATTTGTATGGCGCTGTGCTATCGGTTTTTATGTTTCGTGTACCACTGTATTTAGTTACTGCCACACCCGGTACATCTACATTATGCAATAAATTTTCTCGAGCAATAATTTCACCACTTATTGGACTTATATAAATATTTTCAGCCGAAAGTGGCTCGTTAGCATAAATTGTAAATTTGTAAGTTAACGTAAATTGGCCTTGGTCAAAATCAAGATTTTTAGGACAATACATCAACTCTCCTTTTGGAAACCAGGTGGCATTTTTGTTGTCTTTTATAACCTTAATCAAAGCCTCTTCTTCGGGCAATTGCCAATTATAAATTTTGGCACCAACTGTTTCAAGCGCTTTAGATAAACAAAATTTTTCTGGATATAAATTTTGATTTATTTCTTCTGATACCCCAAATATTTCTCCATTAAAGGAATGTAATCTTTGGTCTTTTATGTGTGTTATTATAATACCTCCAAGAATTGGAATTTCATTATACAATATCTGATATCGCAAATGGTCAAACCCAATTTCATCATGTTCAGTTTTAATTAACTGCAATTTATAAGAACTCGACAGTTCCAAAACCTTTAATAGATAAGGGATTGTTTGTTCTTTTGTTATTAAAAATCTATCGTTTAATAAAGCATATTTTATTTTTCCTGTAATTTCATTTATTCTTACTATCTCAGAATTTTTAAGCTTATTGTTTGCCTCTGTACCTTGATATATTTGGGCTTTGATTGAATTGGACCCAATTAAACTTAGTAAAATAAAAATGAAGAGTTTTTTACTCTTAAAAAATGGATTCATTTTAGAAATATTGTGCAATATAATTATTATCTGTGTTTCTTAGTTTCATACCTGATTATTAACGCATGATTTTAGTCATAATCAATTAAATAAAACTTTTCTTATCAGACGTTATAACTATTGAATTAGTTGCTTAAAGTTATTAATAACACCATTTTTTTACACCCATTTTCTCAAATTCAGCCTTAAAAGTATGTTTCAAGGAGAGGCTAAAAGCCAATTGCAATTTTAGATTATCATTAAATTAGGGAATACTTACAAATACTTGTTCAATTAATTATTTTTGCAGCAATACAAATACTATCAAAATGCAATTTGAATTAACCGAAGAACACATAATGATTCAGCAGGCTGCACGTGAGTTTGCACAAACCGAATTATTGCCAGGAGTAATTGAGCGTGACAACCAACAAAAATTTCCAATGACTCAGATTCGTAAATTAGGCGAATTGGGATTTTTAGGAATGATGGTTTCGCCTGAATATGGTGGAGGAGGAATGGATACAATTTCTTATGTATTGGCCATGGAAGAAATTTCTAAAATTGATGCTTCCGCGTCAGTAGTATTGTCGGTTAATAATTCTTTGGTATGCTGGGGGCTTGAAACCTTTGGCTCCGAAGAGCAAAAACAAAAATATTTAGTGCCATTAGCTCAAGGAATTATTCACGGAGGTTTTTGCCTTTCAGAACCTGAAGCCGGTTCAGATGCTACTTCACAGCGAACCACCGCTGAAGATATGGGCGATTATTATTTATTAAACGGCACCAAAAACTGGATAACCAACGGAAGTAGTGCTGATACTTTTATAGTAATGGCTCAAACCCACCCTGAACTGAAACATAAAGGTATTAATGCCCTTATCGTTACTAAAGATATGCCCGGTTTTATTGTGGGTAAAAAAGAAGATAAATTAGGAATTAGAGGAAGTGATACCCATTCACTTATGTTTCAGGATGTAAAAGTGCCAAAAGCCAATCGTATTGGCGAAGAAGGTTTTGGATTTAAATTTGCCATGAAAACCTTGAGCGGCGGTCGTATAGGCATTGCTGCGCAAGCTTTAGGAATAGCTTCAGGAGCTTATGAATTATCTCTCAATTATTCGAAAGAACGCAAAGCTTTTGGAACAGAAATAAAAAATCATCAGGCCATTCAATTCAAACTAGCTGATATGGCTACTGAAATAGAAGCCGCCCGTTTACTTTGCCTTAAAGCAGCTTGGATGAAAGACCAACACCTTAATTATGACCGTGCCAGCAGTATGGCCAAATTATTTGCCAGTGAAGTAGCTATGAAAACTACCATTGAAGCTGTACAAATACATGGTGGCTATGGATATGTAAAAGAATATCATGTAGAACGATTAATGCGCGATGCCAAAATTACTCAAATATATGAAGGTACTTCAGAAGTACAAAGGGTTGTAATAGCAAGGGATATTTTAAAATAAAAATACTTTAAATGATTTTAGGGGGTAATAATTCTAAATTATTATCCCCTTTTTTTTGCATAATAATTTAGAATTGTGGCCCTAAGAAAAACTGAAATAGAAATTTCTTTTGAGAGACCGGTTGATTGAGCGGAGCATCATCAAATCGCCATCCACAATCCAGCCCCAGTAATCCAAACATTGGAAGGAAAAAACGAACTCCTACTCCTGCCGTTCTGTATAGCTTGAAAGGATTATACTCTTTCATTGTATAAAAGGCATTGCCACCTTCCAAAAATGAATGAACGTATACTGTTGCCGAAGGATTAGTACTAATAGGATAGCGCAATTCCAAAGTGTATTTATTGAAATTTACGGCTCCGCTTCCTTTTGTATATTGATCATATCCTCTTTGAGAAATAACCTCTGAACCATATAAATTCCAACCTACCAAGCCGGTACCTCCTAACTTAAAGCGTTCAAATGGTGAGTAACCAATATCTTTATTGTAATAGTTTAAAAATCCAAATTTAAAGGAGGATGCCAATACTAATTTTCCAACGATTTTATGAAACCAAATAGCCTCTACCTTCCATTTGTAATACTCTAGCCATCTATATTTATCTACTGCTGATAATGTTTTATAGTTCGTATTTGGCCTAAACAATGAATACGGCGGTGTAAATTGAGATGTAAGAGTAAAAGTAGAACCTTCAGTTGGAAATATTGGAACATCTACTGAACTTCGTGAAATTACATTTTGAAAATTCACATTATTTGCATTTCCTTGCGAAAACCCTAACCCGGTGGTTCCGCTAAAACCAAAAAAGCCATTATCTTTAAATTTATAATGCTGGTAGTTTAAACTATTACTTATTGTAAAATAATCATCTGGCCATTTTAAAAATTTGCCCAAGGAAAGAGTTACTCCTGTTGTTCTAAGATATTGGTATGCTGCATCATTCTTATTTTTAATAAATCCATTTATTTGAATATTTGTTTGCACTGAATGATAAATACTAAAGGTAAATGAATTAGGTTTTTTACCTCCCAACCAAGGTTCGCTAAATGAAAAATTATAGGTGCGATAACCCGGCCCATTGCTTTGAACTCTCAGAGAAACCCTTTGGCCATCGCCAGCTGGCAATGGATCCCAGGCGCCTTTGGTAAACATTCGTTTGCTTGAAAAATTATTAAGACTAAGTCCTATTGTTCCAATAAATCCTCCTTGACCACCCCATCCGCCTGAAGCTTCTATTTGGTCGGAAGGTTTTTCTACCACTTTGTATTCAATATCTACTGTTCCGTTTTGTGGATTTGGTATTGGATTGACTCCAAGTTTTTCAGGGTTAAAATAATTAAGCTGCGATAATTCGCGAATGGATCTTTGAATATTAGCTCTGCTAAATTTATCACCGGGCACTGTTCTAAGTTGACGTAAAATTACATGGTCACTGGTTTTGTCATTCCCTGTAACTATTACTTTATTTATTGTAGCCTGCTTGCCTTCATAAATTCTAATCTCTAAATCTATTGAATCATTTTCTACATTTACTTCTACCGGATTTACATTAAAAAACAGGTAGCCGTCATCCATGTACAAACTTGAAATATCATACCCGGAAGGGTTCATAAATAATCTACTTTCTAATTTAGATTGGTTAAATATTTCGCCTTTTTTAATTCCTAAAATTTTAGCTAAATCGGTATTAGGGTATTTTGTATTGCCTATGAATTCAATATTTCTAAAATAATACTGTTTACCTTCTTTCACCTTTATTACTATATTTAACAGATTAGAACTTATTTTATAAATTGAATCTTTTTCTATTTGTGCATCACGATAGCCCATACTTGCATATTTTTCAAGTATTTTCGGCTTCTCCTCTTCATATGTTTCTTCAATAAACTTGGAAGATGCAAAAATATTTAGTTTGTTTTTCTTACGCTTCGGTTTTTTCATTGAGGCTAACAGTTTGCGGTCGCTAACCTTGTTATTGCCTTCAATGCTTATGTTATACACTTTTACTCGTTGACCTTTGTTTACCAAAATTCTCATTATAAGCTGCCCACTCTTTTTAGGGTCAGGATCGGGTTCAGTTTTAATAGTAACTGCTGTATTAAAATATCCTTTTTTATAAAAATAGGCTTTAATTTTATTAAGTGATTTGGTAGTCAGATTTTCAGTGATTATTTGTCCTGACTCAAGATCTAATTCTTCTTTGATATTTTTAGTTTCAGCTTTGGATAATCCTTTAATTCCATACTTTGATAAACGAGGCCGTTCAACTAATTGAATATCCAAATTAATTTTGTTTTCATTAATGCCTGTGCAATAAATCTTAACATCTGAAAACAATCCTTGTTTCCACAATACTTCAACGGCCTTTCTTAATTCATCTCCGGGAACACTTATAACCTGATCTCTTGACAATCCTGAGATTAATATCAGAATATTTTTATCCATAAACAGAGTTCCTGTTACAGTAATTTTGTCGATGGTATATTTGTTGGGGGATAGGTAATTTAGATTAACTATGGTAGTATCGGTAACCTGCGCTATTGATTTAAAAGAAAAGAAAAAAACAGCTGTAACAATAAATAGTATTCGTTTCAATTTGCTGGTAAGTGTTTTGTTAAGCTGAAATTTGTTCACTGGTTTTTCCAAATCTTCGTTCTCTGTTTTGATAATCTAATATGGCATTGTACAAATGCTCTCTTCTAAAATCAGGCCATAATACATCGGTAAAATAAAATTCGCTATAGGCCAATTCCCAAAGTAAAAAATTACTCAACCGATATTCACCACTCGTTCTTATTAATAGTTCGGGATGAGGAAATGGTTCAGTGGTTAATGATTTTGTGATAAGGTTTTCATTAATATCTTCAATATCTATTTCACCAGATTTTACGCTTTGTGCTATTTTTTTTACTGAATTTACAATATCCCACTTTGCACTATAACTCAATGCAAGTATTAAGGTAGTTCCGGTGTTATGTTTTGTATTATCAATAGCTTCGTTAAGTTCTTCCAAGCAATTTTTTGGTAATTGAGATAAATCACCTATAGCTTGAAGGCTCATATTATTTTTTAATAACGTGGGTGTTTCAGCCTTAATTGTTTTTACTAAAAGCGTCATTAAGGCGTTTACCTCTGCTTGTGGTCGGTTCCAGTTTTCGGTACTAAAAGCATACAAGGTAAGATAAGATACTCCTAATTCAGCACAACTTTCACAGGCTTCACGAACGGCTTTCACCCCATTTTCGTGTCCAAATACCCGCATTAATCCCTTTTTCTTAGCCCATCTTCCATTGCCATCCATGATTATGGCAATATGATTCGGCACGTTTTTTTTATCAATCTTTTCTAATAATCCCATACAGTAGATGGCTTATTAGGCCAGCAAATTATTGGTGTAAAGCGATAAGCAAAGGAAAACATTGAAAACACATACCAGTCCTTAAGTCCAGGATCGCCGCGCATATCTCCAACAGTACTTAAAGGCTTGCCATCAGCGGTTACCTCGGCAGAGCGATCAGAAAGTGAGGCACTTAATGAACCATATTTTTTTGCTTGTTCGGGCAAATCGGGATAGGTTTTACTTACATCATCCAAATAATCAGTAAATGTTTTGCGATATACAAATTCAAAACCTACGCTAAGATTATTATTAACCGACCATTTTAACCCCATTCCAAAGGGAATTGAAACTTGGTTTAGTTTATACATTTGCTTGGCACTTTGTCCTTCGGTATGCATGGCATGCAATTCAAACCAATCGCCATTATATTTAACTTTTGGATTAAAATGAAACAAGGCCACCCCTAATTCAATATAAGGAGTGAAACTTTCTGTTCTTACCTGAGCCCCAAATGGTTTAAAATTATATTCCATCATGGCAGCCACTTCAGCTATATTTGATTTAAAACTTAAATTTCGATATTTATTTTCCTTAAAATTTTTATCACTTGCGCTTATTGTACCTACCTGAATTGTTGGTTTTAATGAAAAATATTTACCCAAGTTATAGCGAAAAAATGCTCCGCCTGCCAAATGACTTTCTTTTAAAACAATTTCGCGAGCCAAATCTCCATTATAATTAGATGCACCTAGCATTCCTCCAACTTCCCATTTTTGTGAAAATGAAAAATTTGCGGTAAGAAATACTGCTAAAAAGAGAAGTGATTTTAAAATGCTTTTCGGCATGATTTATAGTATATACGATGTTATATAACTCATAGTTACACCTTGGTGTAAAACGGCAAAAGTATTAAAAAAATTGCGGTTTGAAAAGGTGTAATTTATTAAAACTGGAAGCACTTTACCTTATTAGCAACCAATCGGTAACTAAGGCTAAGTCCAAATATTGAATACCAATCTTTGTTTTTAGGATTTCCTCTTAGTGTTCCGGGTTCATGCAAGGGGCTAGATGGATCAGCCATGGCAGATGCTATTGGCCCATACTGACTTTCAATATAAAAAGGCTCGGCATATTTTCCGCTTACATCATCCAAATAGTCGGTGAATGTTTTTCTTACGGTATATTCTAAGGCTACAATCCAGTGTTTGTTCATATAACATTTTAAACCTAACCCAACCGGCACTGCCAATTGAGTAAGACTGTAGCGTTTCAAGTCATTGTATTGAGCCGTTTGCTGACCTTCAGTACTTAGTGCTTGCAAATTAACCCATTCTCCATCGCGGCCAGTCAAATTTTGGTATCCATTGACACCGGTATTGTGAGGACTATTAACATCATAAAAAAATTGGGCTTGAGGATTGAATTTAAAAACAGAAATACCTGTGGTAAAATAAGGTACAAATCCCCTTTGTTTTCCTCGGTCAATCATACGAAGGTTAACATCTACCCCACCAGAAAAATCCCAAAGTATACTTTTGAAATGCAAATTACGCAATCGATTTTCTTCAATATCCGAATACCATTGATCATCGCCACTAATGCTGCCTCGGGTAGCAGCTAACTTAAAAGTAAGTCGTTGCCCAACATTATAGCGGGTAAGAAGTCCAGCCGCAAAATGAGTACTCTTAGGCTCAAAAAATTTGTAATTGGTAAGTTCTCCGGTGTAGTTACTTCCTCCTACCATTAACCCAAAATCAAGAGAACTTTCGCGCATCCAGCGTTGTGCCTCAGCGCTATATGCTGCAATAAATAATGCTGTAATAAATATAACCTTACGGATAATCATTTTTCTAATTTTTATAAAAGGAGATGCAATTAACAGTTTTTTTAAATAAAAAACGCAATATTGGGGTTTTTATTTCAAATAAGTTTGTTATTTTTTTTACCTAAGCCGCTAAATACTACCCAACTTTTTAATATCTTCTTTCGTTATTCAATCTTTTTTAAAAAATTCTTCCTTCACAAAATTTATGTATCAAAAAAAAATTACGTTTGTAAGGTGCATACTATCCAGCTTTCTTTATCCCTGCACCGGCAGCAGCAGGTTGTAATTATAAAAAGCCCTGCCGACACTGTGCTAACTAAAGCTATAAAACTTATCAAAACTAGCAAGTGGAGCCAAACTTTAAAATCGTGGTATGTACCATATAGCATAGAGGTACTGCATGAAATAAAAAAATTGCTATCACCTTTATGCGTTATCGATGCCCAACAACTAAAGGCACAATTGAATGCAGAAAAAGACAAAGCCACAAAAAATGAATACATAAATACCATTGCCAAGCCCAAAATTGAAAGTTATATAAAATGGATGCAATCCAAACGGTATAGTCCAAGCACTATTAATACGTATACCGAAGCCTTAAAAACTTTTTTGAAATTTCATTATCAAAAACCAATAGAGGGAATAACCAATCAAGATATTATTGACTTTAATACCGACTATATTTTAAAGCAAAATCTATCATCCTCCTACCAAAATCAGTTCGTCAATTCATTAAAACTGTTTTTTAGGCAAATAGAAAACCGAAATTTGGATGTGGAATTGATCCATAGGCCTAAACGAGAAAAACTGTTGCCCAATGTATTGAGCAAAGAGGAAGTGAAAGCAATATTGGATGCTCCAAAGAACATAAAGCATAAAGCTATGCTGAGTTTGATTTATAGCTGTGGATTGAGATGTGGAGAGTTAATAAATTTAAAACCTGAACATATTGATTCAAAAAGAGGGCTGGTAATAATTAAACAAGCTAAGGGCAGAAAGGATAGGATAACACCCCTTAGCTTAAAAATATTAGTTCTATTGAGAAACTATTTTATGTTATTTAAACCAAAATATTATTTGTTTGAAGGCCAAAATTTAGGGGAAAAATATGATGAAAGAAGTTTGCAATTGGTTTTAAAACAAAGTGTAGTAAAAGCCAAAATCAATAAACCTGTAACATTACATTGGCTGAGGCATAGCTTCGCAACACACTTATTAGAGGCTGGCACTGATTTACGTTATATACAAGAACTACTTGGACATAGCAGTAGTAAAACCACAGAAATTTACACCCATGTAAGCAATAAGGAATTACAAAAAATCACCTCTCCATTTGATTTATTATGAAAAAAGATACATTTGTAATGCGATACAAACCTTCGGTTATCTCCCTATATTTGGAAGGCTTACCGAAGTGTTATATCGGGTATAAACAAGTTAGCGGTCAGCTTCGAAAAACGAACCGCAAACGGGGAAAGCTGAAAACCGAGCAGAGTAAGCAAACTAAATTTTAAAAAAATGAAAAAGAATATCAAAATATTTATTATTTTTATACTTGTTTTATTTATTGCTTCAGCAACTTCATGCTTAGGGCTTAAGCAACAAGTGGGTCATACTAAATTCGAAATGTTAAATAAAATTGGTACGCCAAGCCGAATTCTTAACAGTTCAAATGGTGATCAAATTTATGTCTATTATTATGAAGATTATTCTCAAAACCACTACCCAAGCGTAGTGGGATTTATGTATATAGACAAAAATGAAAAAGTTTATAAAGTGGAGAAATATAATACTCGATTATCATTAGATGAATTTTTACGATATAGATAATTCAAACAGCAAAAATCGAATACGGCAGACCAGAAATGAAAGGATACCAAGCATTTTAGTTTTCAGGCAACTTTTTGATTCAAATCTCTTAGGGAAATACAAATGGGAAACATTATAGTTATTGGTTAGTATCAGAAAGATAATCTTTTTTACAAAATCTATAAATCATTTAAAAATTAATACAAAAGTTCCTAGAATGAAAAAAATCAACACAAAATTAAAATTCTTTATTTTTTCAATTTGTTTACTGTTCAAGGTAAATCCTTTATTTTCTCAAGATTTCTATATAAATCAAGAGTCTGAGGTATCATACCTAAATTTTGTTATTTCTCCACACTGGATAGATTTAAATCAAAATGAAAGCTATGAATTTTTAAATAATTCAGGCTTTACAGATATTAAAACAATTTCAAATGATAACAAAGAAATTGTTACTGGTAGAATTCCCAATAAGGAATATATTTTCATGCGTCGTCTTGTTTTTGAAAATAAAATCATCAAAGAATATTCGGATCGAATTATGTTTATTCAGCCTTGTATACTCTGTTTAGCAAATGATATTAAAACAAGACTGAAAAATAATCCTACAATGCAAGAAATTAATGAAAAGAGTTACCAGTCT
>CAMDSC010000018.1 GCA_945907065.1 Chitinophaga pinensis | reverse complement strand
CCACGTTTATTGCAGGAATAGAGATTGTACCATTTTGACACGTATTTTGAGAAGTAGTACCTCCCATTGTAGCAGTTGGGTTAGGGAAAGAACGGATTTGTTTTCTTATTGGTAAACCAGTGCTAGCTGGACAAGCAAAACCTGTTGTGACAAATGTTATTAAAGCTACATTATAATCTTCTTGTGTTAATGCTGAAGTACTATAAGTAAATGCTCCGTTACCAGAGCCTGAAAAAGTCGTATTAATAAAAGAAGTAGCAGGACCTCCTTCATGAAGCTCAGAAGCCCAGGTGCCAGCCCAAGGAACATTTGAAGTTACACCATTACAAGTATAAGTAGCGTTTCCAACCGTTAATACAAAACTAGCTGTACTTCCATCGCATACATCAACAGGACCAGCAGTTAAAGAAACTGTAGGATTCGGATATACATTGGCTTGTAATTGTGCGCTTATGTTTTTATTACATTGCGGAGAAACTGCACTTGAAGTATTTGTTATTTTAGAAATATCCCAAACATAACATCCGGGAGATGATGAAACGGGAAGCGTAAATAAAACGTCGGCCACGTTACCGGTATTAGAAACTGTAAGTGGAGTAGTAGTATTTGTTACACCATTATAATATGTGTAATTAACAGTCCAATTAACAGGTGCTGAAGCACGTCTTGCACTTAATAATGCATTAGTTACACTTATAGCAGGAGTTAAAGAACCTGTTTGACATAGATTTTGAGGATTTGAAGTGGTAATAGTAACATTAGGAATTGGGTCAACGGTAAGTAATGCTGTAGAAGTATTAGAAGAACCGCAAACGTTTGTAACAACTGCGCGAACAACATCCTGATCATCGTTTGCCATGTCAGTAGCATTGAACGTCCAACTGTTTGTAGTAATAAATGTATTGGCAGTAAAAGATGCTGAAGTAGAAGAACCGGTATTTGTATTACTAAATGCTCCGGTTCCATTTTCCTGAACTTGCCATTGATAGTTTATAGTATGTGGAAAAACAAGAGGGCCACTTACCGTTACAAAGAATGTAACTGATGAGCCTTCACATACGGGTGTACTTGATGGATTAACTGAAAAAGTAGGTACGCCAATTACTACTAATAAATTTCCAGATCTAGAAAATTTGGTACCAGGAGTAGATCCACTTGATTCAATTAAAACGCATCTGTAGAAATCTTCCAATAAATTAGGAGGTCCTGCACCGGCTGGGATCAATAAGGTTGGGGCGCTGTATGTTCCGCTATATCCTGAAGTGATATTTGTCCATTGGCTTGAACCTGAGGTTGTATCAAAACCTGCGGTTCTGTCAACTACCTGCCATTGGTAAGAAATATTACCACCACCACCAGCAGTAGCAACCACTGTAAGTGATCCTGCACTGGAAACACAAACCTCGGCAGTACCTTGGCTTGGTTGGGTTTGAATAATAGGTAATGCCATAGCTGAGCCAGCCATGAGCAGCGGAAATAATACCGCCAATAAACCTTTAGCAGGTTTTAACCGCGAATAAAAGGAATTGAATAATGCAGCGAGCATTATTAAGATTGATCCTTTTTTAAGATCTAATTTAAACGTAGACCGTTGTTGAGATAATAGAGTAGTATTAGTCATTGTACTTAATTTTTTCTTATCGGGCAAAGATAAGAGCAGATTTATTAAATCCAAACGAAAAATTCAAATTAATTTATTTAATTAGACAGAGTATAAATTATTGAATACTATTTTGGACAAAAAAGCGTTTTGTTACTCTTTTTCGATGGAAAGTAGAATATTTAAATAGCTTTCATAGCGGGAAATTCGGATTTTATATTCGTTGATAGCCACTAATACCATGCATCCCGGCTCATCAATGTGTTTGCAATTATTAAACTTGCATTGTCCCGCATACTTTCTTATATCTGAAAAATACATAGATATATTATCCCTCTCAAATTCAACAACTCCAAAATCTTTTATACCTGGAGTATCAATAATATAGGTGTTATCAACAATTTTATGCATCTCAGCGAAGGTTGTATTGTGGGTTCCTCGTTCATGATATTTGCTTAAATCACCTGTTTTGAGAACTAATAATGGATTAAGTTGATTCATTAATGTTGATTTTCCAACCCCTGAATGACCTGTTATAAGAGATATTTTATCGCTAATTGGCTTCCGTATTTCCTCTAAATCGCTTTTATCAAAGGCTGAAATTACCATTACCCTATAGCCAATGGATTGATATATATCCAAATAGTCCTTTAGAATAGAGGTTTCTTCGTTATTATATATATCCTTTTTATTAAAGATAATAATTACCGGGATTTGATAAGCTTCGGCGGCCAATAGTATTCTATCAATAAATATAGTTGTGGTGCGTGGTTTGGCTATAGTAGCCAATACTAAAATCTGGTCTACATTGGAAGCTATAATCTGAAATTGTTTTGACAACTTATTGGACCGCCTGATTAAGTAGTTTTTTCGCTCCCCTATTTTAGTTATTATTCCTTGAAAGGTTTCTTTTTCTTCAAGCTCAAACTCTACTAAATCACCAACGGCAACGGGATTAGTAAGTTTAGATTTACTTAATCTAAATTTTCCTTTAATACGGCAATCATAAAGTTTATCGTCATTGGATAATACGATATACCAACTTCCTGTTGATTTAACTACTCTGCCGAACATACTATATTAGTAAACTATTGAGGCTACTTGTCGGGTTGTGTCGGCATATCCCATGGTATAAAAATGGATTACCGGAACTTTCTTTTGTTTCAGTTCCTTGCATTGCTCAATACACCATTCAATACCTATCTGCTTTACAGCTTCATTGGTTTTGGCTTTTTCCACTTCATTTGAAAGTTCAAAAGGAATTTCAATATTGAATATTTTGGGTAATAAGTAGAGTTGGGTTTTATTGGTGATCGGTTTTATTCCTGGTATTATCGGCACATTGATTCCATGTTCTTCACATTTCTTTAAAAAGGAAAAATACTTTGAGTTGTCAAAAAACATTTGAGTGGTTAAAAACTCAGCTCCTGCTTCTACTTTTCGCTTCAAAAAATTCAGGTCAGACATAACGTTCGGGGCATCCTGGTGTTTTTCGGGATAGCACGCAGCACCAATGCAGAATGAAGTAGCCGTTGGATTTTCAAGTTCCTCATCTAAATAAATACCATTATTCATATTTTTCACTTGATGTATTAGCTCCAATGAATTGGCGTTTCCTTTAGGCTCAGGAATAAAATGAGATTCTGTTTTTAAATTATCCCCTCTTAAAACCAAAACATTTCTTATTCCTAAAAAGTCCAAATCAATCAAGGCATTCTCCGTATCTTCTTTGGTAAATCCCCCACATATAATATGAGGCACGGCATCCACTTTATACTTATTTTGAATAGAAGCACATATAGCAACAGTCCCCGGGCGTTTGCGAGTAGAGATTCTATCAAAACTTCCATCGGGGCGTTTTTTTAAGATATATTCTTCACGATGGTAGGTTACATCAACAAAGGCGGGATTAAAATCTATTAATCCATCTATACAATTAAATATGGATTCAATACTTTTTCCCTTTAATGGAGGCAGAATTTCAAATGAAAACAGAGTATTTTCGGCATTCTTTATCTTGTCTATTATTTTCATGGATAAATAAATTATTAAAACTGCACTTCTGTGGTAAGGGTTACTCCGTTGCGTATGTATATAATTTCAGCTTTCTGACCTTTTTCTATTTTAGCCAATACCTTCATATAAGCTTGCATATTTGGTATTTTCTCTCCAGCTAAACCAATAATAATATCCCCTTTTTGCAATCCGGCTGCAGCGGCAGGTTTGCCATCCTTTACTCCGTCTATCTTTATTCCTTCCGAATCATAGATATAATCAGGCATAATGCCCAAGGTAACTTTTAATGCCGTGCGTTTGCTATCACTTTTTGACGTATCAGCTGTATATTTAAGTTGGCTTGCAGATGGCATTATGGTTATCAACTTAATTATTTTCCCCATCACCTTTACTTCCCCGTTCAAATTTAATAAGGCTACATCATCACTGGGTTTGTGGTATTCATCGTGCTGTCCGGTAAAAAAATGAAGGGCAGGTATGCTATCTAAGTAAAAGGAAGTATGGTCGGAAGATCCGATTCCCGACTCTGAAGTGTTGATTTTACGAATGAACGAACTGTCTTGCTTTAATAGAGCAATAGCTTCATTCCAATAAGGTGAAGTGCCCGTTCCATATATCATAAGGGTTTCTTTAAGCCTACCAACCATATCCATATTTATCATACAGGTGGCGTTATTTAATTCAATAGTTGGATTTTCAACGAAATACTTTGAACCTATTAAGCCCATTTCTTCCCCCGAAAAAGCGATAAATAAGTAATTAAACTTTTTAAATTTTCGTTTTTTCAACTGTTTGGAAAGTTCAATTAAAGCAGAAGTTCCGCTGGCATTGTCATCAGCGCCATTATGTATGGCATTGCTATTAGGTTCGCGTGATCCTGGAATTTCACCATATCCCAAATGGTCGTGATGTGCACCAATAATTACAGTGTATTTAGCTTTGTTATTTTTATAAGCTATAACATTATGGCCTGTAGCAGCAATACTAACTATAACCGACTTCATCATAACTGGCATTCCCCCGGGTATTTCAAAAATATATTTGCTATTATTTAAGAAAAAAACCGGAATAGATGAAGGCTTAACATTTTTTGCCAATTCACCACTTGGATTATCTTTACTATCTCCATTATTAATAAATATAATTCCTGTTGCTCCAAGTTTTTCAGCCCTTTTAACACGGGTTTCAAGCGATAAATAATTGATAAATTTAGAATGGGCCTGCTGACTATCCGGTGTTGCTATATTAATAACTACCACTTTTCCTTTGATATCTTTCCCTGCATAATCATCATAATTTAGTTCGGGTGCTGATATTCCATAACCTACTAATACTAGCTTTGTATCTACTATTTTGCGGTTTGCCGAATATGAAATAGGGTAAAACTCAGCAAACAGTTGCAATGGCAAGTTGTTTATCAAAAGCTTAGAACTGTCTTTGGCCATACGCAAGGTGGTAATTTCAAAATTTTGGAAATATGTGCCGTTGTCGCCTTTAGCACTTATTTTATTTTTTTTAAACTGATTAGCTACATATTCAGCCGAAAGTTTTTCACCTGCACTACCTGTGCCGCGTCCCTCCAAGCGATCAGATGCTAAATAATTAACATGACTTTGAATTCGTTTCAGCGATTTTGTTTCTTTTTTTGAAAGCTTTTGAGCAGTTGCATTAACAAGCAAACCAATACTTACCAATACGAATAGAATATTTTTTTTCATTAATTATATAAACTTATGCCAAGGAGGTTAAAACTCTTATTATGGTTATTATAATAAAGGTTGCAAATATAAACTTAATTGCTTTGGCTGACATGTTTTGAGCTGCATTAACACCTGATTTTACTGTCATTAATACACCAATTATTAGAGGAATAATTATTGGCCAAACAATATGACCCGTTGATTCACTAAGACGTTGGGTAGGTTGAATTATTAAATAATAAAGAACATTTGGAAAAGCCAAAACCGGAATTATTGCCAATGATAATACCGAAGCTTTCTTTATGGGCAAATTACCAAACATCATAAACAGCGGTATCATTACTATTCCTCCCCCTAAACCGCTAAGGCCCGATACCATCCCAGTAATAGTTCCTACCAAAATGCTCAAACCTATACCCATCTTTTCATCCGAACCATCGGTTTCTATATGGAGCATTGTTTTAATTAGAGTAAATAACAATAGACTACTAAATACTATTTTGAAAATAAATGGGCTATACCATGTACCAAGGTTAATAAAATATGAGGTAATTATAACTGATAATACTGCCGAAAATCCCACGAACATGAGGTGTGAGATATTAATTGATTTTGACCGGAAGGCTGGAAAACTGCCTACAACCCCAGAAACTAATACTGCAAAAAATGAATTGGCTAAAGTATATGGCACCAAGTCGGTAGTGAGAACGCCATTTTTAATTAAAAAATAATCAAGGATTGGTACAAAAATAATGCCTCCACCTACTCCGAGTAATCCGCTTATAAATCCACCTATACATCCTGCAATAATTAAAATAACAATATCAATAATTGCTGCATCCATAGGTTTTTACACTATTTTCCTGAAAGTAAAGCACTATATTTAGCAGTGTCCTTTAGTAAAGCAATGGCTTCCTTTATTTCTAAATCATTATCGAAAGATGCCTCTATACGGGCTTTTTCAAAATAATAACGACTGGCTATTTCTTCTTCCAAAGCTTGCATTATCTCGGTTTTATACTTTTCTATATCATTGCTTTTATTGCGTTTCAACTTGTTAAGTAACGATTCGTACTCCATATTAAGGTCGGATAAATAGTTTTCTTTACTGGCTTGATCTTTAAATTTTTGCAAAGCATCTTCGGTGTCAGTATTATAGTTATAATCCTTACCATTTGTAAATGTTATAAAATCTTGAAAATCCTTATCGGTTAAATCAAAATCCTTGGTTATGCTTATTGTATTATGTGTGTTACGATACTGTGTTGCAAAGTCAAAAATGATGTTCTTAGTCAATAAACTCTGGGTTATTTTGGTGTATTTGGACTCAGGCGTTTTGATGTCAGGCGTTACCCCTTCCCCGTCCTTTACTGGTCGGTGATTACGGGTAAAAAAGTTGTGTTTTAAGGAATCTGCAATAGCTTCAGCCTTGCCATTCACCTTATGGGTATAATCTAATTTTTGTATGCAGCGAGTGGATGGAATATAATATTTAGAGGTAGTTATCTTCATTTGCGTGTTATAAGTTAGCATTCTTTGCGACTGCACTAACCCCTTTCCAAATGATTTTTGACCAATTAAAACGCCTCTATCCAAGTCTTGTAACGAACCTGAAACGATTTCGGAAGCCGAAGCCGAACCTCCGTCAATTAGCACTACTAGCGGAATATCAGTATCTGTGGCAGCGTCAAGAGTTGAATACGTTCTATTATTATCTCTGTCCCGACCTTTAGTACTAACCACCAACTCTCCTTTTTTAATAAATGTGTTCACCACATTTACCGCCTCATGCAATAATCCACCGCCGTTGCCTCGTAAATCAAGGATTATGGATTGCAGATCGGCATTGTTTTTCCTTAAATTTTTTAATGCATCTTGTACTTCTTTACCGGCATCTGGTGTAAATCCTGTAAGTTTTATATAACCGGTTTCTTTATCTACCATACCATAATAAGGCACATTATTCAGCTTTATTTTAGCTCTTTTAAAGGTCATTGTCATCTCTCCAACGCCCGGCCTCTCTATCTTCATGGATATTTCAGTTCCTGCTGAACCTTTTAGTAACTTGGTCATATCATCACTCGTTTTTCCTTTAGCTGATTTTCCATCTACTTCTAGTATCTTATCTCCTGCTCTAAGGTCGGCTTGTTGGGCTGGATAGCCTTCATAAGGATCATCAATCACAATATATTCGCCCCTTTGACGGATGGTGGCTCCAATACCTCCATACTCTCCGGTTACCTGAAAACGATAGTCTTCCGTTTGCGCTTCAGAATAGTAGTTAGTATAAGGATCCAAGCTCTTCAGCATAGCGTCAATAGCTGTCTTTATAAGGCTTCCCGGCTCCACGTCGTCCACATAACTGATGTTTACCTCCTTATAAACTGAGGCGAAAATGTCAAGATTTTTTGAAACCTCGAAATATTCATCCGATGCTTTATAGGCTGAAAATATTCCGATAGCTAAAATACCCCCTAAAATTATTTTTTTATAATGTTTCATTTACTAAATTTTACTATTTGCGCTTTTAAAAAATCCAAAATCCGTTTTTTACATCTCGTTTTAGAAAAATAAACCGTTTTTTAAACAATGTCTGCTAAATTAACGATAGAATGGGATTAGTTTGGTATGCATGTGGTAAAATTTCTGTTTTTACAAAATTTTAAAAGTATGAATTAATATTAATAATTTCATTTTAAGTGATTTATAAATTTAAAGGCGATTTCCTTTGATTTAATTTTACATATCCATAACAAGGTGAACTTTAGATTACTCAAATCAACTTTAATTTGGTAAATTTTTTGTGCTAACTAAAAATTAAAAAATAGTTTATATAATTTCAAGATTATTTTAGAAAATCATTCCTAAATATAAAGTTGAAAATTTTAATAATAATTTTTTGACCAAATTGAATTATCAGCTTCCAATGTTTTTCTGAGAATATCGAATAAAAAAATGTTAAAGGGTGATTTGATAACATTATTCAAAAAAAAACTGTTTACTTTTTTTAGCAGATTAGTCTCAATAAAAAAGTTTATGGCTATTAAAAGCCACCATCCAAGAAACAATGAAATTAATAACTTGGAACTTTCAAGGAGTTTTTATAAAAAAAGCTGAAACTATTTTACTCCAACAACCGAATATATTTGTTGTTCAAGAGTGGGAGCATCCAGATAAATTATTTTTCAATTCAACGACTCAACTACCTAATGACTTTCTTTGGTTTAGCGAGAACAAGAACAAAGGACTTGGCGTTTTTTCATATAGTGACGATAGTTTAAAATACTATCACAAAGCTGCAATTCTCTTTAATTGCCATTTTTATAATGAAGCTGCAAAGACTTTAATATAAATGTAATCACAATCTACTTAAGCACTGTTACCATGCCCTTAAAGAAATAAGGTCGATTTCGGCTATCGCGGGCCAATATGGTAAACATATAAGAACCGTCCTGCACAGTTTCACCCAAATAAGTACCATCCCAGCTAAATGAATTAGAATTATCTTTTCGGTAAAACAGTTTTTCACCCCATCGGTTGTAGATAGTCATTTCTAAATGACGAATGCCTAGTCCTCCAACCTTAAATTCATCATTTATACCATCGGCATTAGGTGAAAAAGCATTAGGTACAAATATGATAAAAGTATCTATAACAAAAACATATTGTGAGCTGCTATCGCGACATCCCCAACGGTTAACTGCCAGCAAGCTTATTTTTATATTCCCGGAGTCTTGGAAGATTTTGGTAAAATCTTCGGCGTCGGTTTCGTAGATATCTTCTACATCCCATCTGTAATGATCGATACTATCACCAGCGGTGAAATTAGTAAATTGAACGGGTGTTAAACTTAAATTAATTTCGAATGGTGCATAGTTAAAATTAACTTTTGGTCGTGGGTAAGAAGTAATATAATTAGGCTTAATAATAGTTGCCACACAATTATTATTATCAGTAACCATAAGTGTAACTGTTTTCTTCCCTTGATTATTATATGTTGTTTGGACTTGCTGTCCAGATGCCTTCTGACCGTTGCCAAAATTCCATTCATATTTTTTGAATCCTGCCCCACCAACGAAGTCTACTTCTAAAGGCTCACATCCCTTTAGTGGTTCTCCTGTAAAATTGAACACAGGTTTAGTATTTACCTTTACCTTTATTGAATCAATGTTTATACAAGTATTTTTATCTGACACCTTATATAGAACTTGGTGAACACCTGCTGCTGATAATGTAGGGGAAAAATTACCTAACTTGTCAATATAGGGTCCGCCATAAAATATACCATTAGGAGTTGTCATCGGAGTTATTACTTTCACTCCATCATTATCGCAAAATGGGCCAGCTGGATTTATTCTAGCATCAGGCAATCCATTAACTGCAATAAATAGGGAGTCTTTATTTTTACAGCCATATCCATCTGTTATTTTATATACCACTTTATGCTTACCAACCCCGGCTTTAAAATTATTAAACACCCCAAAAGAATCGATATAATAACCTCCATAAAATCTTCCTCCAGGATTTACTCTAGGTTTTATAATTGCTGGAGCATTGTTTGTGCAA
Organism: Chitinophaga pinensis; assembly: GCA_945907065.1. GTDB lineage: Bacteria > Bacteroidota > Bacteroidia > NS11-12g > UBA9320 > JABWCE01. The sequence continues at coordinate 36,307 of CAMDSC010000018.1, read as the reverse complement.
AATGGGCCGGCAATTATAATTGTTGCATCAGGCAAAGCATTTATAACAATTGATATTGAATCCTTTGCAAGGCATTTATTATTATCTGTAAATCTATAATACACTTTTTTACTGCCGATACCAGCTAATGCCGGTGTAAATCTACCCGAACTATCAATATATATTCCTCCATAAAATTTTCCTCCTTTATTTATTGTAGGCTTCATTATCTGATCTAAATCATCAATACAATATGGGCCTGCAGCTAAAATCGCAGCGTTTGGCAACATATTAACTACAATACTTATACTATCCGTATTTACGCATTTATTACCATCCTTAAATCTATAATAAACTTTATTTAGGCCAACTCCCGCTGTTTTAGGATTAAATATACCAAATGAATCAATGTAGCTTCCTCCATAAAACTTACCTCCTAGATTAATCTTAGCTTTAACTGTTTGAACCTTTGCATCAATACAAAATGGACCAGAAGCAATTATAGATGCATCGGGTAATTTATCTACCCTCACTGTAATACTATCTTTATTAGTACAACTATTTATATCCGTTAATTTATAAATCAGTTTATGAATTCCAGTTTTAGCAATGGCCGGATTAAATTTTCCTGATGAATCAATATAAATACCTGCATAAAACTTACCACCCGGATTGGTTTTGGGAGTTATTATCTGAATGCCTGCATCAATACAATATGGACCGGCGGCATTTATTCGTGCATCTGGCAGTGGATTAACCCTTATTAAAATGCTATCCTTACTTGTGCAAAAATTAATATCTGTAAACTTATAAATAATTTTATGCAAGCCTGATGCAGCCGTAAAAGGATTAAAGTTACCTATCGTGTCAATATAACTTCCTCCACTAAACTTGCCTCCTGAATTAGTTTTAGGTTTTATAATTTTTATGCCTGCATCTATACAGAATGGACCTGCGGAAATTATGGAGGCATCTGGCAGTATATTTACTTTTATTTTTATTGTATCATAACCAATGCATTTATTTGCATCGATAAAGGTGTAAAGCACTGAATGAGTTCCTCCGCCAGCAGTTTGAGGATTGAATTTTCCTGATGAGTCAATATAGGTGCCACCATAAAACTTACCGCCGGTATTAATTTTAGCTTTTACTATTTGTATTCCTGCATCTATACAAAAAGGCCCTAATGAAATTATGGAGGCATCTGGCAATGAATTTACGATAATTACAGAACTGTCAGAATTTATACAACCATTTATATCTTTAAATATATAATTAATTTTATTGCTACCAATATTAGCCTTCACAGGATTAAATTTTCCTGTCGAATCAATATAGCTTCCACCGAAAAATTTACCACCTGAATTTGTTTTTGCCTTTACCATTTGAACTCCGGCATCCACGCAAAATGGCCCGGAGGCTAAGATTGAAGCATCTGGCAATGGATTTACTTTTATCTGAATACTATCAATACTTGTGCAATTATTGCCATCAGTAAATATGTAATAATTCCAATGATTCCCTATGCCGGCCGTTGCAGGGTCAAATTGTCCGGTAGAGTTAATATAACTACCTCCATAAAACTTACCTCCTGAATTGGCTTTAGCTGATAAAGTTACTATTCCAATGTCAATGCAATATGGTCCGGCGGCATTTATTGAAGCATCAGGCAAAGGATTAACTTTAATATTCAAGCTATCTTTACTTGAGCAAGAGTTAGCATCCTTATAAAAATAATAGATTTTATGTGTTCCTGCCGTCGCTGTTTTAGGGTTAAATATACCTATTGAGTCAATAAAACTTCCTCCATAGAATTTACCTCCCGAATTTACTTTGGCTTTAACCAATTGTATTCCGGCATCGATGCAAAATGGTCCGGCAGCATTAATTCGGGCATCCGGTAAAGGATTTACTTTTATCTGTATACTGTCCTTATTGCTACATTGATTAGCATCTTTAAGACGATAAACAACTTTATTTAAACCAACAGAAGCTGCGGAAGGATTGAATTTTCCAGCAGAATCAATGTAAGCCCCTCCATAAAATTTACCCCCAGAAGTAGTTTTTGGTGTTACTGTTTTTACCCCAGCATCCGTGCAAAATGGTCCGGCAGCATTAATTCGGGCATCCGGTAAAGGATTTACTTTTATAATAGTTGAATCTTTGAAGATGCAACCATAAGCATCATTAAATTTATAATAAATTTTATGATTACCTGCTCCTGCTGTTTTGGGATTAAACTTCCCAGTATTATCAATATTTGCATTGCCATAAAAACTACCTGAAAAGGCAGGTTTTGACTTTACAATTAATAGAGAAACATCCACACAAACAGGTTTCACAGGTTTAATAATAGTATCTGTGTAAGTTCTTAATGTAGTATTTATTATATCAGTTGCTTTACATTTATTACTGTCGGTAACGGTAAGTTGAAGCGAGATAGTTCCCCCTATTTTTTGAGACGGACCGCTTTTAAAATTACTCCATTGATAGGTTTTCATTTTAGCCGGACCACTCACATTTATTGAATCACCCAAACAAAAGGTTGTATCTTTTCCTAAATTTACAATCGGATTAATATTTACTTTTACAAAAGCACTATCATTAATAATACAGGAATCGTTACCATATTTTTGAACGACCGTAAGCACCACCCATCCTGTTGATGTTACTTTTAAAATATTATTTGCACTTGCATTTTGCCAGTAGTGACGATATTTTGAATTTGTATATGAAAAAGTAACGGTATCTCCTTTGCATATTGCCGTATCAGCTCTCAGTTTTACTATTGGCGTAGCAGGTATCGTTACGTTGATAGTTATAGAATCACTAGCACTTCGCGTAAGATTTAAAACTATTAGTTTCACTTTATACACCTTATCTGCTGCATTTGTAGGAAAGGTAATTGTTGGGGCAAAAACTGTATCTTTTTTTCCGAAATCAAAATCCCATTTGTAACTTACAGAATCGCCATTGGTTGAATAGTTAGTGAACTTAACAATATTTTGAGGACATAAACGGTTGTATGCAAAGTTAGCGTTGGGTGTCCATGTGCTATAAGGTTTGCAACTGGTATCTAAATTCTTTTTGGCATTAATTTGAAGATCAAGACTACCTGTGGCATAGGAAGGAGAAACTACTTGAACAAAATAAGAGCCTTTTTTCATACAACTAAGGCTAAATACTGTTTGAGAATTTGTATTACATGGACCTGGTGTTAATGCACTACATCCTCCATAAAAAGTTCGAAAACGGATATCAGACGGTAATACCGTTGTATTTTCAGATAGCTTAAATTCTATATCAGCTTTTAAAGAATCGTTGTAATCTAAACGAAACCAAGTGGATTTGTAACCACTTGGGCCATAAAGACACCCCATATTTGAACCGTTCTCTCCATAACCTTCGCCAATACTATGGCAATTAATAATTGCAGTTCCCGAGGTTGAACCAATTGCATTTAAACTTAAATTAACAGGGGTTTTGCAAAAATCTCCTTTTTGATATTGAATAACCATTTCGGGCTGCAACATGTCGGAACATTCTAATCCACAAGATGAAATCTGAATATAATACCATCCCTTGTTGATACAGGATGTGGCAAAATCTCGACCGTATTTAGAAATAGTTACAGGATTATAATCAAAACTTAATTTTTGCAATCCTTTTTTTGTTGAATCACCTGGAACTAGTTCCCTTAAAAGTACAATATTTTCATCAAACTGATTGTTTGAAGGTGTAAAATCATAATACTTACTATACCCTGAATTAAAGGTATATCTCCTTAAATTTAACAACAGTGTTCCGGTACTATCCGCATAAAACTTATACCAAATTGTACCATTCTTTTTACCATAAGTAGTGCACTTTGCCGTTTGGTCTGCCGAATCGGTTGTTGTGCCAACAAAAAAGCCAGGACTTCCTTTGTATAAAATATCCGATTTTAAAACGGTGTTTGTATACGGTGAGGAAACTTGATTGAGTCCATTTATCCTGTTGGCGTGTGTATAATGATCATAATTTTTTGAAGGAATAGGAACAGAGTCATATAATATACTCACTGCGATTTGTGAATTTAAATTTGGAAGTGCAATTTCATTGAGCGAAACCACTAAATAATATCTTCGCTCAGATACTGAATCGCAAATATCTTTGGTAACTGAAAGCCAATCTGTACCATTACAATATCCCGAACTTGGTTTATATTCCAATTGGGTTAACCCCATAGATGTTGTTGAGTCAATTTTTCCGTATTTCCGAAGGGTATCAATATTCAGATTTCCTTTTTCATCACTTAAATAAACACCATAACTTAAATTGTTACCCCAAACAGTGCCATTCGTCAAATTTTCAATGTTTATTTTAGCTTTTCCCGCTCCTTTTAATGTAAACGTATACCATAAATTTCGGACCGCATGATATCCTAGATAAGTGTACTTGGAGCCACTGCTATCAATATTGTAAAGGGCATTGTTTTTTTTATCTGGATATACCTTTGGATTATAATATCCTCCGCAGGCAAAAAGTGGATCAGTATTAGAACCTCCAGTAGTGCAAAAGAAAAAATCACTGCTTGGTGCTCTTCCTGAAACTGTAGGATGACTTGTTCCTTTTTTGCCTGAATACCAAACTGAATCACCTGAAACTCTTCCAAAATCATATGCATTTTTAGCAAAATCAAATCGGGAAGTTCCTACACTATCAATATACAATGATGGGGAGACTTTCATTGGAAAAGCAGCCAAATTACTGCACATCAAAACCAGTGTATAGGTTCCGGGTTGCATGCGGCACATTTCTATTCGGCTAAATGTATTGCAACTTTGCAACGGGGTGCTACTTTGCATCTTTGAAGAATCTTTTCTTACATCAAAATCAAAAATATAGGCTTTAACATCTGGATTTAAACCCAAAACCCTTAGGTAAGATTCTTCTTTTAACCCAAAAACATAATATGCGATATGATTTAAATTGCTATTACATGTGGTAATAGGATGCATGGATAATGGCGTATCAGGAACACATGTAAAATTTTCAGCTCTCAAATTAAAAAGATAGCCATTATTAGGATTTATCTTAGTTCCATAATTGGGTTTCCAGCTTAGTGGCTTTCCTGAATTAAGGCTATCATTTACCGGCCAGGCTTTAAATGGACGATTAAATTTAGAAGCTATTTGAGTAATGATATTAATTGTAATTTGGCTTTTACCATTTACATTACCTGAACTTTGATGATCTACATCATCAAACGGAACTTTATCATCATAACTTGGCCCTGTGGTGCTGGTTATAAGGGTATACCAGCCAACAGCCAAAGGATAACAATCGTTAGATTTTATCTTGGAAAAACATTCCCATTTTCTTCCGTCGGGGTCTTTATGCAGTGTTAATCCTGATTTTCCTGCCGATATTCTGCCTCGGTATAATGAATTGGAGCCAATATAAGCAAAACTTGATGGGTCATAATTTGTTATTTCCACAAGCTGTGGAGTAGGGATATAAAACTCCCTATAAATCATTTTTTTATTGCCACATGGTATTGCTCCGCCTATAACTTCTGCATTATTTAAGCATCCAAAATAATCCACTTTGGAGTTTTTGGTAGCCTTAATTGTATCCAACTGCTCTGGTGTGGATGGTTTGCCATATTTAGTATTTGTTTTTGTAAAAATAAACTGGGGTTGATCTTTTATTCCTATATGATAATCGCCACCAAAAGCAGCCAATGTATAATCGCCAGGGGTAAGACAATAGTACCTGCTGGAGGCGCCATTGTATGAAACATTGTAATTTGTGCAACTAGCCAATAAACCTGGATTAGCTAAAGTATCGGGATACATATACTTATTTTGACTGATAGCCAATTGACTCAAATTTTTATTATACAAAGCATATTGTATTTTTTCAGGACCCTGATTTGTTTTTAGATTAAATATAGAAAGTAAACCACTATCTACCTTACTATCACCATCCGAATCACCAATTTTTAACAATCGGTAAATTGCCTTTTTTTGTGCTGTATCGCAACGCACTTTTCCTGGCAAAACTGAATGACCGCAACCAAACTCGTCTAATTTTGAACTGTAGGTTTGTGTATGTACTAATGAATTAAAACCATTAATACTATCTATTCTTGTAGAATCAGCAAGACCGAATTTGCTGAATTGAACAGCATCAAATACTTTAATTCCAATGCTAAGATTATATCCTAAATGTTCACTGGGTCCACATAGATAATCAGCAGTATCTGTTCCTAAAATTTGAATTACATAGTTTCCTGCTGGCACACAAAATAGTGATGTTCCATTTAATATTCCTTTGCTAAAAATTTTTGAAGTGTCAAGGCCGGAACAAATAACTGGAATTGAATCTTTAAACAATCGATAAGCTAATTTTCCTGCACATTGATTATTGCTTGTATTTAAAAATGCAAAAGATAAATTAGCAGGATTCTTTAGTTTAAAAGAAGCCCAAGTAGCAAGTTTGTATTTTGAACCATTTATATTAACACCCGTTGAAGGATTCACTTTGCCACATGCTGTATTAATTAAACGGCTATCGCATGATAGATAATCTTTAAGAATGGTTTGGGTTCCTCCAGATGAAGAAACCAAAACGCCCAAATTAGAATTGGGAGCCATTGCTGATTTTGTAGGTTGTGGAGATAAAGTTGCTGAATCTGCCGTTCGTTGTCTTAATGTTAACCGAATTTGTTTAAAAAAATCATATTTAAAAATAAGCTGAATGGAATAATCCGTCTTTGGTTTTAGCTTGCACATATAGGCTTTACCAGCATAGCCTTTAGTAGCAATTCGATTATCAAAATCAAAAACCAAAATTGAATCTATTTTTATTAACGTTTTATAGCTTGTGGTTTTTGCGTTTCCTTCATACACATTGGCATAAATTTTAGTTCCGCTTGGAAAATAAACCATTGGACTGGCAAATGCTTCTGAAGCAAATAACTCCAAATAATCAATTCTTCGGTGTGTTTTTAAAATATGCCAACTCGTTTGAGAATAATCTTTATAAGTACTTCCAATACTAGGATAAAATTCTGCCGAATCCTGCAAGGTGTGGCAACCTGTTTCGTATTCAATATATTTTTCATTTCGGCCCACTGTAAGGGTTCCAAAATTATAGGCCGAATCTGTTAAATCGAAGTAGGAACTATTAACTGATGAATGTTGACTTGGATACGATATTGTTAATTCTATAAATACCGGACCATTGGCACTGGACTTAGAGCCTAACTGAATCATGTACCATCCTGCTTCCATGCACGGATGAAACGAACTTCCAAACTGATTAAGGGGGGTAATATAAGCTGCAGTAGCGGCACTCATTCCTGGGTAACACGAGTTGGATTTATAGGTTACAAATCCTGCATCCTTATAATTTATTTTAGTACTTGGCTGTATTAATTCAATCTTTACAGCACGTTTTACCGGTAAATAAAATTTAAACCAAATTGATTTTTTATCGTTACCAACACTTACCAAGTCAGGATGAAAATATTCTGAACCCTCAACAGTGGCCGAGGTAATATTAAAAGTATCTGTTGCAAATACTCCTGTACCGAATCCTCCCTTCGAAATTGGGATGGGCTGCGACTTGACGCAACTGTCGTTCTTAGGCTGTGCATACACAGTCGTAGATAGAATAGTTAGTAGCAAGTAGGACAGCAGCCTCATTTTTATAAGACGGGGTTAATAAGTCAAATGTAACAAAAAAATATTTTATAAAAAAAACCTATATCAACAATTTAGTATTATATGTTTTCTTTTAACTACGATTGTAATTGTTTTTCCAATAATTTATCGAATTTTCAAGTTCTTCAAAATCAATTAGACCCGGTTCTGTTTCATTTGTCGAATTAAAGCTAATTCCAAAAGGTTCATTTTTTATACCATCGGTATTATTAATTTTTGAAGATACAAAACTCTTTTCAAAAGGAAAATTGGTTGGAAAATTATCACTAAAAGCTAAGGAAAAAGCAATTAAATCTTTGCTATTTTTTTGAAATTCTTCACAATTTAGAATTGTGTCTTTATTCAACTCAATTATTGAAGGAATAGAACTATCTAATAATAAATTTTCTGCAGTTTCTAAGTCAATTTCAATACCATCCAAATTTAATAATTTGTATAAATCAAGAATTACAGTAGGTTCAGTATTAATAAATTTCCCAATGCACTTTATTCCGGTTACCCATTTACAAATTTCAGCCACCATCATAGGTTGAATGTAGTTGATATTTGATTTATCAAAATTGAAAGAAATATAATCAAATCCTTCGGCAGCAGCCCATCTAGCAGCAGTTAAGCTTGTAACATTGTCTAATTTATATTTCATAAAAAAAGGGTGTGAAACTTTTACACAAAGGTCAATTATTCCACTTCAATTTACCAACTTTGTATTTCTAAAAAAGTAAAACATTGTCTGTCATTCTGACGAAGGAAGCATCTCAATTTTAAAGAAAAGATTCTTGGTTCCTTGGAATGGTAAATAGCCGAATTAAATAAATTTGAAAAATAAAGAATGTCGGATATAATACGCCTTTTGCCTGAAAGCATAGCCAATCAAATAGCCGCAGGTGAAGTGGTGCAGCGTCCGGCTTCGGCAGTAAAAGAACTTTTAGAAAATTCTTTAGATGCTGGAGCTGATAAAATTCAACTGTTTATTCGCGATGCTGGAACTACTTTTATTCAAGTAAAAGATAATGGTAAAGGCATGAGCGAAACCGATGCACGAATGTGTTGGGAACGCCACGCTACCTCCAAAATTAAAAAAGCAGATGATCTTTTTAAACTCACAACGTTTGGTTTCAGGGGAGAGGCATTGGCCAGTATTGCCGCTGTGTCTCAAGTGGAAATGAAAAGTAGACGGGAAGAAGATTCACTTGGAACGGAGCTAAAAATTGAAGCTGGTGAAGTTTTACATCATGAACCTATAAATTGCCCTGTAGGAACCACAATTACTGTTAAAAATCTTTTTTTTAATATTCCTGCCCGCCGCAATTTTTTAAAATCCACAAGTATTGAAACCCGTCATATTTACGATGAATTTAACCGTGTGGCCTTAGCCAATCCGGGTATTGAATTCACTTTTTTTATTAATGATAACGAAACTTTAAAGCTTCAAAAAACGGATTTACAAAATAGAATAACAGATGTTTTGGGCAAAAAAGGACAAGGTGAATTATTGGAACTGCATGAAACTACTGATATTTTAAAAATTACAGGATTTGTGGGCAGTCCCGAGTATGCCAAAAGAATACGAGGCGATCAGTTTCTGTTTGCCAACGGACGATTTATTAAAGAACCGTACTTTAATCACGCTATTCAAACTGCTTTTCAAGGATTAATTCCCGAAGATAATTTCCCCTATTATGTTATTTTTTTTGAAATTGAACCTTCAAAAATTGATGTCAATGTGCATCCAACAAAAACAGAGGTAAAATTTGAAGATAGTAAAGCAATTTACAGCATTCTTCGCTCGGTTATAAAAAAATCGTTGGGTTCATATACTCTTACGCCGCAAATAAGCGATAATCAGATTTTTAGTTTTGAAACTTCGTCATTGCCCGAAAGCGAAGTGATTTCAAAATTTAACTCCCCTAATGTAAATTCAAAATACAACCCTTTTTCAACTGATATTCAACCTAATAAACGGCAAGATTGGGGAAAGTTATTAGAACCATTCAAAAAACCTGAATCCAACTTTTATGATGGGGGCAAAAAATCGGATGAGATTTACCCCAAGCCCGAAAACCAATTATTTATGTTGGAAGAAAAACTGCTTTTTGACGGAATTTTTCAAATTGCAGGAGGTTATATAATTTGTTCTAAAAATAATGAATTAATTCTTGTAAACCAGCAAGCCGCCAGCGAACGGGTGCTTTATGATCAATTTATTAATCAATTTGAACATCACAATATAGCTGTGCAAACCCTTTTATTTCCTAGGATGGTGGAATTTAATGCTGCCGATTTCAACTTGGTATACTCCTTAATTGATGAGATAAAATATTTGGGTTTTGATATTAGTTCTTTTGGCAAAAACACATTTATTATTAACGGCGTTCCTGCCATAAATGATAAAGCCGACCCGCAAATTACGCTAGAAGGATTGATTGATAATTTTAGGCAAAACGAACAAAAATTACAGTTGGACAAAAAAGAAAATTTAGCCCGAAGTATGGCTCGCAACGCTGCTATGAGTGCCACTGGAGCATTAACCCTAATGGAAATGGAACTATTACTTAGTCAGTTATTTCAAAGTCCTCAACCCAATTTTTTGCCCAATGGCAAACCTGTTTTTATTAAAATATCGCAACAAGGATTATCTGAGATGTTTGGAAAATAATTTTCACATTTTAGACATAAAGATGTCATGATATTATAAAATAAATAACAATGCGTTTTCAGTTATACGCTAATTTCGCAATACTTTTTAAAAGTTTGAATCATGGATAAAATAAATAAATATCTGCCTTGGACCATCAGGATTATCATTTTTGCACTTTTTATGCTTTCGGGTATTGCCAAAATGTTTCCGATTTGGGGCTTTGAAAAACAAATTGTTGACCTTGGACTAGCATCATGGTGCACTGCTGCATACTTGACCCGATTAATTATAGCCTTAGAAATTGCCATTGCTATAGCTATTCTGCAGCCTCATTATCTCAAAAGTTTTGTAATTCCTGTTACAATCTCCCTTTTGGTGGCTTTCAATATCCACCTCACTATCGAAATGGTGAAACACGGAGCCATGAATGGAAATTGCGGCTGTTTTGGTCAGCTTTTACCAATGACTCCTTTAGAAGCATTTATTAAAAACCTTGTTACAATTGGTCTTCTTATTTATCTTTATTTCAAAGCTAAAAACAAACCAAAAGGTCAAAATAAGTTCGTTTACATCCTATTAATGTATGCTGTTTCAGCTTTTTTAATGTTTGCTGCATTTCCATTTTGCCCTTGTAAAGCTGAAGTACCTCAGGATGAAACAGCAATTTTGACTGATACCACAGCTACAAATAGTTTATTATTACCCGAATCCATAACAATAGATACCACAAAAAGAGCTGTGAATCCAAAAGATTCAGTTACAAAAGCACCGGAAGAGAAAGCTCCTAAAAAGGTGAAATCAAAATATTCTCAGTTTACCACATTTAGCAATAAAACGGTAAATCTGGATGATGGCAAAAAGTTACTTTGTTTGTTTGCACCTGGCTGCGACCATTGTCAGGATGCCGCCAAAGCGATTGGTAAGCTAAAGCAAAAGACTGGTTTTCCTGAAGTGTATGTTATCTTTTTGGATGAAGAAGCTGAAAAAATTCCAGACTTTTTTAAGATTGCCAACTGCACTTTTCCTTACAAAGTATTAGATATTCCTACCTTCTTTAAAAACTTGGGTGATGATCAAACTCCGGCCATACGCTACCTTTGGAACGGAAATATAATGAAATCGTATAACGGAATGGGCGATAATAAGTTTGATGCCGCAGGATTAGTAAAAGCTGTTGAGACTAAGTTTAAGTAAAATTATTTCACACAACAATTAATGATTTTAGATGTAAAAAAGCATCAAAAAATAAATTGAAATTTTAGATTGATTCTTAGCAAATAAAAATTATTTTTGCAGCCTTAATTACCCGGGTCGGTAGTTCAGCTGGTTAGAATGCCGCCCTGTCACGGCGGAGGTCGCGGGTTCGAGTCCCGTCCGACCCGCAAAAAAGCCCAATTTTGTTGTAAAGCAAGATTGGGTTTTTTGCTTTTATAAATCCAAACCTTTTTTAAAACAATCTCCTTTTTTAAAAATACTTTTGTTTCTTTAATCCTATGATAAATAATCCAACTGAAACTGCCACACAATCCAATCCTCAACTAGACATGGCTTTTAGTTACGTGGTAAATACAAATCGGTCAGTTTTTTTAACCGGAAAAGCCGGAACAGGAAAAACCACCTTTTTGCTCCGGCTTAAAAAACATACACCCAAACGAATTACAATTGTAGCCCCCACTGGTGTGGCAGCTATCAATGCCGGTGGCGTTACCATTCACTCCTTGTTTCAGTTGCCGTTTGCTCCTTTTGTGCCTAACCATTCGGCGGTGGAAGCAAAGAAATTTTCGAGAGATAAAATAAACCTTATAAAAAGCATAGACCTGCTTGTTATAGATGAAATAAGCATGGTGCGGTGTGATGTGCTGGATGCTATTGATTCTGTTTTGAGGCAGTTTAGAAATCGCTATAAACCCTTTGGCGGTTTGCAATTACTGATGATTGGCGATATCAACCAATTAGCTCCTGTGGCTAAGGACGAAGAATGGGAATTGCTAAGAGAATATTACGAAACCGTTTTCTTTTTTAGTAGCAATGCATTAAAGGAAAACTTTCCGGTGATTGTGGAACTCAAACACATTTTCAGGCAAAGCGACCGTGTATTTATTGACTTACTAAATAAAGTGAGAAATAATATAATGGACGAGGAAACCTTTGAATTATTGAACAGGCGCCTTGACCCTGATATTTTTGAAAACAATACCGATGATGGTTATATAACCCTTACCTCACACAATGCCACAGCCCGACAAATAAACAACGACCGACTAGCAAAATTGGATAGTAAATCCTTTTTTTATAAAGCAAAAGTAAGTGGCGATTTCTCGGAATACAGTTACCCAACGGATGAAAACCTGGAACTGAAACATGGCGCCCAAGTGATGTTTATTAAAAACGATACCGCTAAGGAAAAGCGTTTTTTTAATGGTAAAATTGGACGAATCGTACAAATTAACAGCGAAAAAATAATTGTATCTACCGATGAAATAGAGGATATAGAAGTGAGCCAAGAGGAATGGAGCAATATTAAATATACCCTTAATAATGAAACCAAAACCATTGATGAAAAAGAGATTGGATCCTTTACCCAATTCCCATTAAAACTAGCCTATGCCATCACTATTCATAAAAGCCAGGGATTAACATTTGATAAAGTAATTATTGATGCGCAAGCTGCCTTTAGCAGCGGGCAAGTTTATGTGGCACTAAGCCGTTGCCGAACTTTAGAGGGTATTATTTTAAGCACCCCAATTAGTAATAAAAGCATCCGATTGGATTTTAATATTAATTTGTTTAATAAGGCTATTTCGAGCGAAAATTTGGATGATTCTGAACTTCATAAGGCTAAATTTGATTATCAGGAATCGCTACTTATGGATTTGTTGGACTTTGGACAACTGAACAAACCTATTGTTTATTTACACAAACAATTGATGGAAAATTCACCCCCCATTGATTCAAAAAGTGTTGAATTAATTGGAGAAATTATCTCTAAATCGGAGAAAGAAATTGGAACCGTTCTGTTCACGTTTCAAAGGCAAATAAAAGAAATTTTGCCACAAACCGATTTACCTGAAAACAGTGCATTTTTAAAAGAACGTTTGAAAAAAGGGGCAGCATATTTTGAAGGAAAAATTAAGGAATTATTGATAGAACCTTTAAAAGATTTTTTTATAACCACTGAAAATAAAGCTATAAAAGAAACCATCAATAAAGCTTTGGAAACCGCCAATAAAGCCATTTATGTAAAACGGGAAACCTTTAAATTTTGCATGACCGATTTTTCTGCTTTAGGCTATTCACAAAGTAAAGTGAATGCTGAAATTGATTTTGAAAAACTAAAACCTACCCGTTCGGGAAAAGAAAGAACTCGACCATCGCGAATGAGCAATCATCCTGATTTGTATAACTCTATTAACGATTTGCGAAAAGGATATGCTCAAGAAAACGGTGTGGAAGATTATCAAATTTTTACTTTAAAAGCCTTATTGGGGATAGCTAATAATTTGCCTACAAATTTTAAAGTTTTGGAAGCTATAAGTGGTATTGGCAAAGTTACATCGCAACGGTTTGGAGTTGAAATAATACATGTTGTGAAACAGTATTGTGAGAAAAATAATATTGAACCGCATAAAGATATTATAGAATTAAAGAAAGCTAAAAAGGAGATTGGCGAATCGCATAGAACAAGTTATGAAATGTTTTCAAGTGGCAAATCCATAACGGAAATAGCACAAGAACGGGGTTACGCTGAATCTACAATTAACGGGCATTTAGCTCAGTTTGTAAAGAAAGGTCTTTTAAAAGTTGAACAGTTTTTAACAACAGAAAAAATTGAAGCTTTAACCAATTATTACACCCAAAATCCTGATACAAAAATTAGCGATGCTAAAAACAGTTTAGGTGCCGATTTTTCTTATAATGATTTACTTTTTTTTGTTAATTATTGGAATAGTAAAGAAGAAAAATAATTTCACAAAATTTGTCCTTCTGAGGCACGAGGAATCTTTTATCGTAAAAGAGATGCTTCTTGCGTCAGCATGACAGAAAATGTTTTACTTTTTTATCCTTACATTTGCCACCCAATAATTCTTTTTTATGATGCTGTTTGATTTTGAGAAACCAATAGAAGACCTGCAAAAGCAGATAGAAAAAGCCAAAGAAACCAATGCCAAAGGCAAGGTGGATATGAGTGATACTATTGAACAATTAGAAAAAAAAGTTCAGGACTTGCGCAAAACCATTTATGATGACCTAAACGGATGGCAAAAGGTGCAAATAAGCCGTCACCTAGACAGGCCTTATACTCTGGATTATATAGAAGGAATTTTTAAAGACTTTATAGAATTGCATGGCGACCGAAATGTGGCCGATGATAAAGCCATGGTAGGTGGTTTTGCTAAAATAGACAACCAACCGGTAATGGTAATTGGCCACCAAAAAGGCCGCAATACCAAACAACGCCAGATGCGAAATTTTGGAATGCCAAATCCTGAAGGTTATAGAAAAGCTTTGCGAATGATGCGATTGGCTGAAAAATTTAATATCCCTGTAATTACTTTAATAGATACTCCAGGTGCTTCGCCAGGATTAGAAGCTGAAGAACGAGGACAAGGAGAAGCCATTGCCAAAAATCTGATGGAAATGGCGGTACTTACAGTACCTATAATCTGCATAGTTATTGGCGAAGGAGCCAGCGGTGGTGCTTTAGGGATTGGTGTTGGAAATAAAATTGCAATGTTGGAATACACTTGGTATTCGGTTATTTCACCGGAATCATGTTCATCAATACTTTGGCGCAGTTGGGAGTTTAAGGAAAAAGCAGCAATTGCTTTAAAATTAACTTCATCCGATATGCTTGAAAATGGATTAATTGATAAAGTAATAAAAGAACCTTTGGGTGGTGCTCATAACGACCCAGAAGGAATGTATAAAACCCTGAAAGTTGAACTAAAAAAAATGCTTAAAGACCTATTGGAACTAAGCAAGGATGAATTGGTAACCCAACGGGTTGAGAAATTCTCCAACATGGGAGTTTATACTGAAGTGTCATAATCAGTAATATAATTACTTTTAATACGCTCTTTCGGTTCGTCCTTCGTAGGCATATATAAACGACCTTAAGGCTACTTTTATACCTCCGGGTGTTGGATAGTTACCTGTAAAATACCAATCTCCTTTATAATCAGGACAAGCGATATGAAGATTATCAACGCTTTGAAAAACCATTTCTACGGTAGCATTTAACTCATCCGGAGTAATAATATTCTTAATTTCGTCTACCAATTGTTCGTCGGTGTATAAATCATAAAGGTCTTTTACAACATTTCTAAGTTTAGAATTTGGTAAAAGTATAACCCGTCTGCATTCTTCATAAGCTTCAGTAATTTTATGTTCAAGTCCGTTTTTTATTAATAAACTTTTAAGTGCTTTATAAGCAACAAATTCATTAAAACGGCTCATATCTATTCCGTAGCAATCTGGATATTTTATAATTGGGGATGATGAAACCACAACTATATGCTTGGGGTGTAATCTATCCAATATCCTCAAAATACTTCGCTTTAAAGTTGTTCCTCTTACCACCGAATCATCCATTACTACCAAGGTGTCATTTTGGTTTTTTACTAACCCATAAGTTACATCATAGGCTTCTCCAACTAAGTCATCGCGGTCTTTGGCTTGCGAAATAAAGGTTCGCATTTTAGCATCCTTGATTAATAACTTTTCCAAACGGGGTAATATTGAAATAATTTCAGAAACCTGAGTTTGTGAAGCATTATTTCCAAGTTTGATTATTTCATTTGTTTTCCAGATATTCAAATGTTCATTAATACCATCCAATAAGCCATAATAGGCAGTGGATGCGGAATTTGGGATATAAGAGAAAATTGTATTTTTAAAATCAAACTTCACTCTTTCCAGCACCTCTTGGCTTAACAGTTTCCCTAATTTTTTGCGTTCCTGATATATATCTGCATCACTTGCTCTGGAAAAATAAATTCGCTCGAAAGAGCAGCTTTTCTTTTCTACCGGCGGTATAATATTTACTTCGCTAACCGTTCCGTTTCTTCGAATTATTAAAGCATTTCCCGGTTGAAGTTCTTTAATATCAAGTTGCTTAAAATTAAGAGCCGTTTGAATAGCCGGACGTTCGCTGGCTGCTACAAATATTTCATCGTCTTCACAATAAAATGAAGGCCTAATTCCCGCAGGGTCACGGATTACAAAAGCATCGCCATGCCCGAGCATACCTACCATATTATAACCGCCATCTACATTTTTAAAGGATCGTTTTAATATATTTTCAATATCAAGTTCTTCTTTTATTTTTTCGGTAATTTCTAAATGGGTTAATCCAAGATTACGGTATTTTCTAAAAACCTGCTCATTTTCTTCGTCAATAAAATGCCCAATTTTTTCAAGCATCGTCACATTATCCGATTTTTCTTTAGGATGCTGCCCCAATTCAATAAGGTGCTGAAACATCTCATCCACATTGGTCATATTATAATTACCCGCCAATACTAAATTGCGACTCATCCAATTGTTTTGTCTTAAAAAAGGATGTATGTGCTCAATCGAATTTCCTCCATGAGTGCCATAGCGTAAATGCCCAATAAGTAATTCGCCGGCATAGGCAAAATTATCTTTCAGCCATTCCATATCGTCCACTTTTTCAGGGTCTAAAGAATCATACTTTAGCTTGATTTCGTTGAACATATCGGCTACTGCATTTTTGCTTACACTGCGTTTTCGGGCTATATAGCGTTGACCATATTTAGGGTCTAATTTTATGATTCCAATTCCTGCACCATCCTGCCCTCGGTTCAATTGTTTGGCCATTAGCAACTGCAATCGCTTTAGTCCAAAAAGTGAGGTGCCATATTTTTCTCGATAAAATTCTAAAGGTTTTTTGAGCCGGATAAAGGCTACTCCGCATTCATGCTTTATGGGGTCACTCATACAATAAGATGCGCAAAGTTAAGTTTAAAAAGCTTTGAAATTTCTATGATATGATATTTCATATTCAATAAAACAAATATGTTGGATTAAGGTTACTATTTCTCATTTTTGTACTATGACAGAACTTATTCAAAGGTTGGATAAATTTATTAGTTCCAAACAATTGATTAAGGACGATGACACCCTTTTAATAACAGTGAGTGGCGGCATAGATTCCATGTTTTTGTTAAATTATTTAGTAAATAAAAACTATAAATTGGCTGTAGCTCATTGTAATTTTGGATTGCGGGGCAAGGAAAGTGATGGTGATGAAGCATTGGTAAAATCCTATTGCGAAGCACATAATATAAAGTTTCATGTTAAAAAATTTAAAACTGAATTGCATTCAAAGACCAAAGGGATTTCAATACAAATGGCAGCTCGCGACTTACGCTATCATTGGTTTAATGAACTTTGCGAAGCCGAAAAATATACCAAAATTGTAACCGCTCATCATAAAACGGATAACGCTGAAACAATACTATTAAATTTGGTAAGAGGCACTGGACTAAAGGGCATGGAAGGAATTGCAGAAGTTGCAGGAAATAAAATTAGGCCTTTGCTTTGCTTGAACAGAGATGAAATTGAACAGTTGGTCCAAGAACAAAAGATAAATTACCGTGAAGACAGCAGCAACCTTAGTGATAAATATTATAGAAACCGATTGAGGCATCACGTTTTGCCACAGCTACAGGCTATTAATCCTTCATTTGAAAACACCCTCAAAACCAATGCAGACATAGTAATACAAGCAAACAGTTTTATTAACCATTTTATTGAAATCATAAAAAAAGATGTTTTAGAATTGGATAAAAATTCAGTAATAATTGACATTTCAAAATTGCTAAAGTGGCCCGAGCCACAGTTTGTTTTGTATAATCTTTTAGCTGAATTTGGATTTAATTCTGCAACCGTTGAAGATGTATTTAATAGTTTAGCCGGACAATCGGGAAAACAATTTTTTTCGGAAACTCATCGGTTAATACTCAATCGGCATCAATTAATTATTGAACCAATTAGTCACCTACCTTTTCAATCTTTTGTAATGACCCAAGAAACAAAAACCATTGAAACACCCCATCACCATTGGCAGTTTGAAATTTCCAATTCCAATTTCCAATTTCAAATTTCAAACCTTGAAGCCCAATTTGATTTCGAAAAATTAATATTTCCATTAATCCTTCGCCCATGGCAACAAGGAGATAAAATAAAACCTTTGGGAATGAAAGGCCATAAAAAAGTGAGTGATATATTGATTGATAAAAAACTTTCGATTTCTGAAAAAGAAAAAATTTGGGTATTGATTTCCGATTACGAACTTGTTTGGGTAAGTGGTTTGGTGGTTAGTGAAGACTACAAGGCAAATCCAATTACTCAGCAAGTTTTAGGTATAAAGCTAAATTTCATCTGAGTTTTTCTTCTGAAAAAGATTGAAAATGTGTGAATTATACAATTTCTTGACTTAATTTTATTTTAGAGCGAATTCAAATAGAATTAATCTTTCATTTTAAAAAATCCTCTTCTAAAATAGCATACTCATAATTATCAACCCACTGGCCACGGATGGGTAATATTTTGCGATGATGGGCTTCATTTATAAATCCGGTTTTTTCCAATACTTTGATGGAAGCTATATTTTTAACAGCACACCCTGCAATAACTCTGTGAAGTTTTAACTCATTAAAACAAAAATTAAGTATTTGTTTTACAGCTTCCGCTGTAAAGCCTTTATTCCAATAGTTTGGATGTTGTTTATACCAAATTTCAGCCGATCGATAATTTTGTTTGCCTAGGTTAATTCCTATCAATCCCATGAAATTATTTTCTGTATCTTCAATAGCCCAAATATATCTTACTCGCGGTATTTCTAACTGAGCCTGTAATAAAGGATGAATCAAATTTTCAGTATCCACAATACTTTCAGGCAATCCCAAAGTATTATATTTATCCACCTCGGGTATTAAATTTAATTGATGAATCAGAGGAATATCTACAACTGAAATTTCTCTTAATATTAAACGGTCAGTTTCTATTTTCATGTATTTCTTTATTCGAGTTTAAATATCATATCGTAACGGTGCATTCCTTTTTCATAATAATCGTCAGTAATTTTTGATACAATAAATCCATATTTTTTAAAAAAACCAAATGAATATTGTGTGGTATCAACTATGATAGGTTTTAACGGATAAAGTCTTTTAATAAGTTCCAAACGATACTTTAATAATAGTTCTCCAAATCCCTTTTTATGAAAGTCTTTGTTTATTAATCCCCAAGCTAAGGAAATAATTCCAGTATTATCTTTATCGCCAAAACCACCACATCCTATTATTTCATTAGCTAAAACTATTACATAAAAATAGGTTTTGTTGCTGCCAAGCTTATTCTCAAAAGTATCTAAAAAAATTTCGAACAGGTTGATTTCATCTTCTGCAAAAAACTGTGGCACATTGCTTTTTAAGGCAATTAAACAGGCTTCTTTATCCCTAATATTGTATTCCCGAATTTGTGACATTCTCAAAAATTTTTGGAAATTTTACTTAACAAAACTACTTATTTAGATTAGTAAGCTATTCAATTATCTACTTTGTAAAATAAAATTGTTCAACATTAAAGAAGGGCACAAAGGCTTTAACCAAAATATGGAAGCTGCACAAAAAAGTATCCTCTTTAATCGATTGCTTAGAAAAAAGAAAACTAAGTGAGTAACTCTTTGGAGTTAAAATCCAAATCCAAAACTAAAACCTGAAATAAGTCCGATGGATGAACGATAACTATCCATAAAACGGTCGGCTTCTCTGTAATTTCCATGACTTTTTATCATGGCATCACCTATATATAAATCAACTGAAAAGCTATCTCCTAGTGGAAATTGAGCTCCAAAAATAAAACCACCAGCCAATGCTGAAGCTGAGCCGTCTTCCCAAACGGATCCAAAACCAGTAAAATCTTGATACTTAAAATTTGCGCTTTTGAAAGATATAATTGGTGCAAAATAGATACCATTGAACATTATAGCCTCTTTACCAATAAAATATTTATACATTAGATCAAATCGGGTGCCTGAAAAATCCTTAATTTCATTATTAAACCCTTGAAATAAATTTTGTTCTTCAAAATTAGCATAACCCACTGCTATTTTTAAAACATGTTTAGGACCAACCTGCCTTTCATAGCCTAACATCATATAGTTTGCAATAGCTTTTGCAGGATAAAAACTTACAATCTGCTTGAATGGAAATTCTTTTTTTGGCTTTGATTTATTAGCAAGTGTTGAGCTTATATTGTTAGATATAATTGGCTCAGGAGAAAACTTAGTAACAGCAAATAATTGCTGCGGAATGAAGGCTAAAACAAGCAGGACGAATAAATAATTTAAGATTTTCATTTTGTTTTAATTGAAATAAAAAAGGGCTGAGGATGAAAAAATCCTTTTAAAGCAAGTTTTGGCCTGTCGGGTATCTTTGTCTTCTAACGTCGTCTCAATAAATCGAGAGGATCACCCTAAGGTTAAAAAAAGCCTGACATTGACATTTGACTTCAGCCGGTATTATTTTAGTATTAAATTTTTCAATTCTGCCAGCCCTTCCTTACAAAGGTAGCAGCAAAATATTTGCATAACCAAGAACTTTTTTATGATTTTTTCAACCCCTTTTTTATCAAATAAAAGGTTAAATATAGCCATATCAAAACACATGGAACGGCTTTGATTGCAAAGGGTTCAAAGAAGTTTTTGCGAAGGGATAATGGAAAAATATCCGTTGGTGCCAAGCTTGTAAATACGAAGGCAAAAATTGCAAAGGCCACGAGGTAATTATTTTTGGATGAACTAAAAATCCAGAGTGCAATACCTGTGAAGGCTATAATAAAAGTAGGTGATTCGGCCTTATGATTAAATATTACCAACCAAATGAGCATGGCTGCAAACCAATTGAGCCGGTATTGAAAACTATTAAATTGTTTAATAAAAATAAAAGGAATTAATAGGCCAACCAATCCAATTATCACTAACACGTTTTTGCCTGAATTGATACCAAACCAAGTGTGCAATACACCCATAAAACTATACCCGTAAGAGCCTGAATGGTCATTGGCCAATAATTCTAGCCAGTTTTTATATTGCCAAACGAGTAAATCGGGTGATGTATAAAACAAGGGTATTAATGCTATTACAACCGACCAAGCAATACACCACAGAACAAATTTGCCTTTATTGGGATAAAACAGAAAAAGCAAACAAGCCAATATTCCAAATACTTTGATATAAAATGTAGAGATAATACATAATGCCGCCCAATGAACTTTGTCTTTCTCAAAAAAAGTGAAAGCTGCCACCAGCAATCCAGTTATCATTAAGTTGCTTTGAGAATTAATAACAGAGGTTACCAATTCATTAAAAATAAACCATAGCATAAAAATAGTATGTGGCGGCCCTTTTATAAAATATCTAACTCCGTAAAAAAGCACTAACACGTTTATTAAATTCCAAAGCAGCAACCCCAACCAATCAGGAATGTAAGCCAATGCCATCATAGCTGCAGCAAACGATGGACTGTATTTATAAAGGTCCCATTGTTTTTCGGGATAATGGATGTATAAATTTTTGCCTTCTTTAAGATTAAAGTAGGCATTTTTAAAAATTACATAGTTGTTGTAATGGGTATATTTATCGTTGGGTGAAAACTGTTTGGTTTGGCCTTTTTGATAATTTAATATCGAAAAAATAACCGCCAACAGAATGTATAAACCTAAAATTAACTTAGGTTTTGAAAAGAAATTTTGAAGCGATTCAGTATTCAAATTTTGATTTTAGTACAAAGGAAAACCCTTCATCAGCGAATGAACTTTTTCGATTACTGATTTCAACTTGGCATCATCATCACGATTCATTAAAGCATAATCAATAAGCTCCACTATTTGAGGCATTTCATTCACACTCATGCCTCGGCTTGTGATGGCTGACGCTCCTATTCTAATTCCACTTGTTACAAATGGGCTGCGGGTTTCAAACGGAACCGTATTTTTATTAATTGTAATATGACAACGCACTAATATATCATCCGCCATTTTACCGGTAAGGTTTTCGTCTTTGGCTCTCAGGTCTATCAGCATCATATGATTATCCGTGCCTCCACTAATAATTTTATAACCATGGTCTACCAATGATTTTGCTAAGGCTTGTGAATTGGCAATTACATTTTTGGCATAAACTCCAAACTCATCGGTTAATGCTTCACCAAAAGCTACTGCCTTGGCTGCAATTACGTGTTCCAGCGGACCGCCCTGAGTTCCGGGAAAAACAGCTCCATCCAATATGGACGATATTTTTCGAATATTACCCTTCATATCTGTCAATCCCCAAGGATTTTCAAAATCTTTGCCCATCATAATAATACCGCCACGTGGCCCACGCAATGTTTTATGCGTGGTACTGGTTACAATGTGGCAATGAGGCATTGGGTCGTTTAATAGTTTTTTAGCTATCAATCCGGCAGGGTGAGCAATATCAGCCAATAGCAACGCTCCTACACTATCTGCAATTTTTCTTAATCGGGCAAAATCCCAATCACGGCTGTAAGAAGAGGCTCCGCAAACTATCAATTTTGGTTTTACTTGTTGTGCTTTGGCATCTACTTTATCCCAGTCTATCAATCCGGTTTCTTGCTCTACACCATAAAAATTAGCTGAATATAATTTTCCTGAAAAATTTACGGGACTACCATGAGTAAGGTGACCACCATGTGAAAGGTCAAATCCTAAAATGGCATCGCCCGGTTTTAGGCAAGCCAACATAACTGCGGCATTGGCCTGCGAACCTGAGTGGGGTTGAACATTGGCCCATTCGGCCCCAAATAATTGTTTAAGTCTGTCAATAGCTATGTTTTCTACCACATCCACCACCTCACAACCGCCATAATAGCGTTTGCCGGGCAAGCCTTCAGCATACTTATTGGTAAGCACACTGCCCATGGCTTCCATTACCTGTTTTGATACAAAATTTTCGGAGGCTATAAGTTCAATACCGTCTTGCTGACGGGTAAGTTCTTGTTGGATTAAATTAAATATTTGGGTATCGCGTTGCATGCTGCAAACCAAAGGGTTTTATGCAAAAAATCCTAATTGGAAAAAGAAAGGAATTAGAAAGGTTAAAGTAAAAAGGTTAAGGCGCATTGTCGAGATGGAAACAGCCCTTCTACTTTAACCTTTAACCATATTTCTATTTCTGAAATTTATACGATAATCCTATCCCAAACACTTCCTTAAACTGCAATCTCGGGCCAACTTTGGTTAGGTCATTTTCATCCAAACTTATTTGAATATCATTATCATAAATGGCATTGATAAATAAACTGGCGGTAATAAACCGGTTAATTCTGGCATTTATCATACTTTCAAAATTGACATCTATATTTTTTCGGTTGGGTTTATTTGAATCTGTATAATTATTAAACAATGATAAGCGTGATAAAAGGTTCACATTTTTATGAATGTTTTTTTGAAAAAAGATATTCATCAATGCTCCAAATTCTTTCCTAACCCGTTTCATGGTGTCTACAGCAAATGCAGTTTTGATGGAATTATCATTCACATTCACAATCGTAAATTTTCCGGTGGCCGGTGAAAGATAGACCGAAAAATAAGGCTTTGGTTTAAAATCAATACCAATAGAAGCCAAAATAAATGCTGGAGCCAAAAAGGTTGAAATCATTGGGCTTTTCACATTTTGAGCATCGTAGGTATGCGATGGTGCAAACTGGCTTTTAAAGTTGGCTAACACAGCATAGTTCACATTTTTTACCGGCGATGTATGACCAAACTTTGTTAAAAAATCTATCTTGTCTTCGTTTTTTCTCAACTCCTGACCCTTATTTTGAATCATTCCATAAGCCACATCCAAGTTATTATTCCAAACAATTTTGTCTTTAGCATAGTTGGCATATACGTTGCCAAGAGTAGTTACAGAGAGGGCATTTATACCACCCGCTGCCCAGTTGGTAAAACCCATTTGGTTAAAATTAACAGCTCCAAATCCACCTTTTTTCCAAGCTACAAAAGGCATCAATTTTTCAATACTTGAATTTAAGGCTTTTATTTTTCCTTCGGCTTCGGTATTTATAGCTTCCGTATTTTTGAGTTCCAGTTTTAAAGAATCCATTTTTGTGGTTTGGGCAAATAATACGTTAGCCCATACGATTGCTGCAATTGCAAGATATTTTTTCATGATAATTTTAAAGGCGCAAACTTAAATTAAAGGAATTAAAATTTTATGGTGAATCAAAGAACAATTCATCAATAGAAATTTCAGGTTTTCAATCTAAAACCTAAAACTTAATCAGTATCTGATTTTTTTCTACCTTATCCCCTGCTTTTATTGGAATTTCTGAAACTATTCCATCACCCAAAGCTTTAATATTATTCTCCATTTTCATGGCTTCCAATACCAACAGGCTGTCGCCTTTTTTTACTTCGTCGCCGGCATTCACTATTATTTTTAAAACCATTCCCGGCATAGGAGCTTTCAGTTCGTTCATGGATGCACCAAGCATTTTGTCCATCCCCATTTTTGATAAAAGGTCTTCTAAATCATTCTTAATTTTGGCTTCGGCTTTGTACTTATTAATATCTAAAATAAAGCTATTAGCTTTTTTTTCAAGCACATGAATGGTGTGTGATTTTCCTTGGTAAAGAACATGATAGGTTCCATCGGAGTTGGGCACAATATCAAAATCTACAGCCTTGTTATTCAAATAATAGTTTCCGTCTTTACTTGTAATTTCTATTTCAGGGTGTTCGTTTACCGATACTTTATACATACTCGTTTTATTGTTCTAATGATTTAAAATAGTCTTTAACTTTTTCTTTGTAATAGGGGTTGAGACTTGGTGAAACGGAACGCAGCAATTCCTGTCCTTTTTGCTGTTGTTTCAGGTATTCCTGCAAGGATGGAGGCAATTCTCGTTTCACTTCTTTGCCTTCATTGGATTTGCGTTCTTCGTCTTGCTCCTGTTCTTTTTCAGCTCGCTCATGGTCAAGCATTCGGGTCAATATTTCTCTTTGGCGGCGAAGGGTTTCTTCTGTTATTTTTTTATTAACAAGGTCTTTTTCCAAATCGTCCATCATATCCTGAGTTTTTTGCAAATCACCCAACTTTTTGCCATTGCCTTCTTTTTCAAGTTCCTTTTGTAAGTCACGCAATTTTTTGCGCAAGGCAGCTTGTTGTGCAGCCATTTTAGCTATTTCTTGTGAACTGAAACCTTTACCTTTTCCTGCACCCTTTTTCATCATCTCTTCCATTTCCTTACCCATTTTCTCTTGCATTTCTTTCATTTCTTTCATGCTGGGTTTTCCCTTTTTTCCAGGTTTTGGGTTTTTGCAATTAGGATTTGGAGGAGCATTCATATTATCTTGCATTTGCTTTAATACTTCACTCAGCATTAAGGCCAAATTATTAAGGCTTGTCATAATGTACTGTTGGTTATTTACCAAATTTGGAATATCCCTAAACCCAAGATTGCTCAATGCCTTATCCATATTGTTATTTACCAACCCTATTTCTTTATTAATAAACGATTGAATTTGGATAACCCGTTTACTTAAAGCAAACAATGAATCTTCAATTATTTTGGTATCATCGCGCAGTTTCTTTTGCTGCTGAGCCAGTTCCACAAACTTTGGATTGTATCCTCCCACGGCTTTAAATTCTTTCATCAATCGTTCCTGGTCTTTGGATACTGTTACCAAATTTTCAAGAATTTGCCGAAGGGCATCATAATCTTCCTCCTGCTTTTCTTTTTCCATCTCGGTCATTTCCTCATTCATTTTTTCGCTCATTTCTTTCATCTCATCGGCAGCTTTCTTTTGGTGAGGGGCTGCTTTTTTATTTTGTTTTTTCTGGATATTCTCTTTGCTCTCCTTTTGTTCTTTTTCTATCGATTCTTCTTTTTCCTTGGTATCCTTTAAATCATTTGGTTTTTCCAACTTTTCATTTTTTTCCTTTATTTCTTCCAGATTCTTTTTAATGTCTTCAAATTTCTTATTCAACTCTTCTTGTTTTTTTTCAAGTTCTTCCTGACTCAATTTGTCATTTTTAGTATCCTCGGCCAATTTTTCCTGCTCTTTTGAAAGTTGGTCCAATTTATCAGAAGTTTCTTTCATTTTCTTTTCCAACTCCAGTTGTTTAAATAATTCCAAAGCCCGCTCCATCTTCTTTTTTAGCTCTTTATCGTTAAATTTAAACTTATCCATTTGTTCCTGCAATTGGTCTTTTTGGTTTTTTTCCAAAAGCTCTTTCATCTTTTCAAGAAGCTTTTTCATATCATCATCCATCAATTCTTCAAACAGTTTTTCCAGCTCGGCCTGCTTTTCTAAAATATCCTTATCAATATCTTTAAATTCTGATTCCTTATTGTTTTTGTCTTTATT
Source organism: Chitinophaga pinensis (assembly GCA_945907065.1). Classification (GTDB taxonomy): domain Bacteria; phylum Bacteroidota; class Bacteroidia; order NS11-12g; family UBA9320; genus JABWCE01. The sequence goes on along the minus strand of CAMDSC010000018.1, from coordinate 9,556 downwards.
CTTTTCCATCAATTCCTTCATTTTTTCCTGAAGGTCTTTGTGCTTTTCCAATAAATCCTGAACCTGTTTTTTATCTTCCCAGCTTAATGATTTTTTCTCAGTCAGTTTTTGTTCCAGCTTTTTTATTTCATCTTCCAAAGCTTTGGTATCCTTAATAGCTTCAGCCATTTCGCCTTTTATGGCTTCATTGCTTTTTTCCGATTGCTTTTCTATTTGCTCCAAGGTTGGGGCTGCAAATAATCCATTGCTGGTTCGGGTTGCCTTGCTTCCGTTCACAGCATCATTATCCCAAATTTCAAAATAATATTCTATTTTTTCACCGGGCTTTATATCCAAAGGAGTTATGTCCCATTGGTAAAAAAAGTTTTGAGCACTTTGAATGGTATTAATTCCAATGATAGCATTTTTTAGTCCTTGTGCTTTTTTGGCCGGGTCATCGGTTTCAATAAATTTGTAGTGAAACATCAATTTATTAAACCCATAATCATCCGTAATATCGCCAACAAAATACATCAATCTAGAGTTGCTGCTATCTCTACGTTCCCTAAAAGTGATTTGAGGATAGGCATCAGGAACTACATTTATTTGGTAAATAATGGAGTCTTTGCTTTCGGCTTCATTGTTGGTAGTTTTGATTTTTATTACTTCACTGGATTTAAAATTTTTGGTAAATGAAAACCTATTTTCTCTTTCGCGAACCGCCTGAACATTGCTTCCGGAAAAAATCAATTTCATAGATTCCACATTTTTCGTGTTGAATTTCCAAAGTACTTTAGTTCCAGCAGGAATGGTTATATCTCCAATATTTTCAAGCTTTTCATCGGTTCGTCCGGTATATGCCGGATAATCCAGATGGATGCTAAAATCTAACAAAACAGGTTTTTGCTTCACCACTAATTGATATCCATCGGAACTAAAATTGCCCGATTCAAAATGGAAGTCAAACGATTTCTGAACATTTTTTAAAGTAAATTTAAACGATGAATTTCCATCCTTTTTCATTTTAAAACGATTACCATCGGTTACCAAATACACCACATCGGGCATCACTTTTCCTTTGATTCCCAAATCCGCTTCAAAATCTTCATTTTGGGCAGCTTCTAAAATTTTATTGTTTAACACAAATTCAAAAGGAGCCGGAACCGCAAAATGTTTATCATGTTGAATAAGTCGGGTTGTAGTTTCTTTAAACCCCGGTGCAATTAACATAATCAAAATTAAAACCACCATAGGGCCAACAGCATATTTCAAATACCGCTTGTTACCTTTAAAATCTATGGCAGATGAAAATCGTATGGGTCTTAATTCAGAAGTTTTTTGATCAATGGAAGCGGCCAAAAAACGATTGTCAAATTCACTTTGATATTGATGACTGAGTTGTAAAGTATTTAATAATTTGTCTTTAATATTACTAAAATGCTTCCCTATAATTTCAGAAGCCATTTCATAATTCAGTCGGTTTCCTATTTTGTATAATTTTAACAGCGGAATTAATATAAAGCGATAAAGAATACCGGCTGTAAAAAGTAAAAAGCTATAAAAAAGAAATGTGCGAAAACCTGTATCAAACCTTCCAAAATATTCGAGTAACGAAACCAATAGAAAAAAAGAAAGTATCGCCCCGGTAAAAAAAATAGCACCGCGCAATAGTCTGTTTTTATAATATTTTCTGATAAAATCATCCAGCTTTGTCAGCAGTTCGCTGTTGTGCAGGTTTCTATTATCAGTGAATTGGTTTGGGTTGGTCATTGTTCTGTTAGTTCCTTTTTGTATTTAAAAGTAAACGAATTATATAGCCTTTTATTTTTTAATTAAATTCTAGTTTATTTTTGGCATGCTGCCAATGCTTCTTGATAATTCACGAGTTTTCCATCTATTTTTCCTACTAAAAATGCATCAGGAAAACCCATTTTTTCAATGTCTTTTTCAAACAAGGTAGCTTTGCTAAATGAACGAAATCTGCCTAAACAAAGTCGAGAAGTAGTGCCTGTTTTTTCTTGTCGCAAAGCTTGTAATTCACCAAGATAAGCATCCATATTAAAATTTTTAAAATTACCTATTTGCACTTCAAAAAAAACTCCTCCCGCACTATCATTGTTCTCGGCTAATATTTCATTGTCTTTAATCAATTGTGCAACTTTGCGTTTCAAAGTGTCATTTGCGGTTTTATAGATGATGTTTTGATTAATCAATGTTTCAGCCTTGGCTACTTTATTGGTCAATGAATAAACTTTAAAAAACAGAAAGGAGGAAACTGCAAACAATACTGCAGAAAGAACTATCCAACCTTTCAAATTCCTGCCATTTTTTGTATTTTTTTCAGGTATTTGTTCAGGTAAATATACCGCTTCCGGCTCCCCTTCAATTTTTCCGTCTATTACAAACTTACCGTTATTCAAAGTTCTTGTTAATGCCTTAAAAGTGCAATCATGCAAATTTCAAGAATAAAATTACAATTCAGGTATACTTTTTGTTTTATTTTCGTAGTTACAATTATTAAACATGCAAAAACTAAAGAAAATTACTTTTGGATTATTTATACTTTTCGTGATGGGAAGTTTTAATACTATAAAAACTGCCGCTACTGAAGAACTAAAATGGTATGACTGGAACGAAGGTGTAATAAAAGCTCGCAAAGAAGGAAAAATAGCACTAATTGATACCTATACAGACTGGTGCCATTGGTGTAAAGTGATGGATAAAAATACTTATACCAACGAACTGGTAATAGCAGCTATTAATAAAGATTTTGTACCAATAAAATTTAATCCCGAATTGGATAGAAGATATATTAACGGTGGCGATACCCTTTCGGGCCGTGAACTTTTGGGTGCCTTAAGTGGTGGAAACAGTAGCGGCTATCCAACAACATATTTTTATCTTACCAAAAAAAGTGTTCTTTTTCAAGAAGCAGGATATATTGAACCTGTCAAATTTGAAACAATTCTTAAAGGAATGGTTGCAGAACACAATAAGTAGCTTTTATAGTAAACATTTTTTTATTTTAAACATTAATTAAAAATCACTATATTTGAAATAATATATAAAGACAGTCATACCTATCTACCCAAATTTGGGGTAAAAAGCGAATGTTTATAGCGCCTATATACAAGTTATGGGCAAGTTAAAATGCATATATCAATTATTATCTTTACAAGGGAGAAGTGGAGACCAGAACCCACTCAAAAAAAACGGGGAGAAATCTGAAAATCCATAAGAGTAGGGCAAGTTAAATGAAAATTATGATGAAATTTTTTATTAGTGTATTAGGGGGGGTTCCATTTTTAGGAGTTTCTTTAAAAATGGCTTATATTTCTAACAGGGCATTAGAAGTGGTAAATCGAGTTAAAGTTGATAATTCAAAAACTGAATTGCACGGCGAAGAATTAGAAAAGCACGTGTCTGATATGTCAAAAGATGCATATGAAGAGTTTTTAAAACCAGAAGTAGATTCATTAGGGCTGCCTGACTTTTTAACAAATAAAGCTAGCGAAAAAGCTATCGATATTATCTCTAAAAAATTAAAAGAAAAATATTTACAGAAAACAAGTTGATTTATTTAAGACAATAAAAGTTAGATTAAACCAATCTATTTCAGTTTGCAAGTGTCTATAAATTATTAAAACACTCAACCTTATTTGAGAAAGGTATTATTTCAAAAGAAGAGTTTGATATTTTAAGGAAGAGGCTTTTAGTATTATAAACCCAGCCCATACCGTTTTGCAAATTTGCCATGTATCGGATTAAATAGCTTTATTTTTCATTTCACCACTAATATTTATTAGAACCTGAATGTTTTTTACCACTAACCCCGCGATATCAAAAAATGGGCTGTAATGGGCCGGTTATCTCATTTTAATTCTATTAAACACAACTCCTTTATTATTTATCAATGACAAATAATCCTCACTGAACGTCCAACTTACAGGAACATTATTTTGTTCAATAACACCTTCTGTATTATTTGGATTCGTTACACCCCACTTAACTGAAAGGACAATAACCTTTTTGAAATCTGCTGAATTAGTATTACCATTCATAAGTTAATATGTTATGCGAAAAATTAATCCTTCAAAAGCCGATGTAGTATAAATTTGGTTTTCGTTGTTAAGACTTTCCCAAATGTATCCATAAGAGGAGCCTATTTCCTTAACTAAAACATTATTTTTATCAATACCTTCGATTACAGTTTTCAATTCAGTTGTTACCGTACATTTTTTTGATAATTCATCAAATTTTCCATTCAAATCCGGATTTTGAGAAAAATTGACTTTTTCCCAATTATGAACACCAATCTCTTTACTAATTGCATCTCGACAACCATCTTTATTAGTAATAGACCAATCCAAATTACTGGTTCTGTTAGGTATCTACAAACATCAACAGTATTTTCATTTTGTGTATCGGAAGTATTTTGGGAACCATTACCACCAGGAGATGTTAAAATAATGAAGCCAAATAATATTGCTCCGAAAATTGTCATTACTTTTTTTTATATGTAGTCGCCACTTTTATTTAATTATTTACCGTTTTTTTAGAGTGGGTTATGAGCTCCACTTTTTTTTATTTTCATTAAAAAACATCACTTTATTTCAAGCCTAAAATGGTTTTAATGAATAAAGGTATTGACTTTAAAGAATCTTTTTTATTAATGCGTTCTAATAAAGTTGTTAAGAGAATACAAATACTTACAAAAGCAACCATTAAAAATGCAAATTGAAAACATCCTGAAGGAACTAAATAAGATTCAAATACATAAGATATAATAAAGGCATGGAAAATATATATGAATAGACTATGTCGCCCTAATATATTTATATAATTAAATCTAGAATGAAGGTAGAAATTCATTTTTATAGAAAATGAATAAGTTGTAAAAATAAAAGCAAAAGCAATTAATAAAAATAGTGGTGTTGGTGGATAAAACAATTCTAAATATCCATCTCTTTCACATTGTATTACGTTTTGAGAAAAAAATACGCCTAATCCACTAATTAAAAAGATCAAACTTACCCACTTTACTGTTTTTAAATTTAAAGAAATTTTTTCAGACAACTCTGCCGAAACACTTCCAATTATAGCAAAGCCTATCCAAGGTGTTAAAGGAAACCATCCATCAATGCAAAATCTTGAAAATTGAAAAACTCCCGACAAGTTAAAATCACTTGAAAATACACTATTCAGATTAAAATCTTTATTATTAAATCGGTAACCAAAATAATTTTCAAGTAATGGTGAGGAAACAATAAAGATTAAAGCGATAAATAATTTTATTGGGAATTTTAAACGAAAAATTAAAATATTAATAGCTTGACCAAAAGCAATAAGGTACAATACATCAAAAGTTTGAAATGGTAAAATTCCCCAAATAACGACATCTACAAATATTGCAGAAAGAAGTAAATATAAAGTTAGTACTAACTTATGCTTGTAATTTTGATTTTTTTTAAAAGAAAGAAAAAAAGAAAAACCAGATATAAAAATAAACAAAGGTGCTGCAAATGAACAAATCATCCTAAACCAAATAGGATGTGGACCCTTTAATGTATATGGAGCTGCATTTGCTATTAACATAATTAAAATAGCAATGGTTCTAAGAAAATCAATTGACTCTATTCTTTTTTTTATCATATTGCAAAAAGTACAACACTACTAAAGAATACTATTGGAAATAAAATTCTAAATAATATATCAAGATTAACCGCAAGTCTTTTCTTTTTCTCATCTCCACTATCGTCAAGATAAAACGTAAGAAGAGATTGGGCTAAACTAATAGCAATTAAGAAGTAACACGTATAAAATACTTTATCGATGTAAATAATATAACCAATTTCTGGTAACTCACCAGATATAGCAAGTTGAAACGCTATAGCACTTAATAATGAAGTTACCGTTAATCCGGCAGAGATGTCAATTTTTTCAGCAGGTAAGAAAAACACAAAATAAACTAATAATAAAATTATCATTAACGGAATAATAAGTTTACTGATATAAGGAGCAAAAGGGCGATTAATAAAAACCCCAATATTAATTCTTCCATATTTGCTTTGGGGCTCAAATGTTGGATCTCCAAAATTGGAATTATAAATTCCTATTCCTGATGTGATTTCTGTTTTAAAAAATTTATAATTTTCATTATTATTATTTATAATGTCATCCGATATTCCCCAATTATTTTTTTTCTGCTTGGACAATAAATAGGAACCGCTATCTGGAACGAATCTTAAACTATTAATTGGTAAAAGTGAGTTTTCAAGAGTGATATTAAGGGTTTGGACATCAAATGGGTACATTTTAAAATCAGGATTGAAATAAAAAGCACCTTGGTGAAACCCTGTATAATAGAACAAATTTGGACTTAATTCTTTTGATTCTTGTATTTCTTTAGTAATACCGCCTATTTCACATTCAAATCCATTTACATATTCTAAATTTAAAATCTCCTCATTAGTAATGCCCGTTTTTGTTTTGTCATTTTTAAAAATTGCCCACCAATAGAATTCAGCATTAAATTTTCCTTCCTTAAAATCTGGATTTATTTTTTTTAAATAAATACCATATTTAACAGTAATAATTGAATCTTTGCTAATACTATTTGCGACAATACTATGATTGTAAATGACTGAAAAAAAAATCCAAATGAAAATTTTTAATTTTTCTTTCATAAATATTAATATATTGTTGAACTAATTACAATAATCTGGTCTCCTTTTTTGGGATTGATTTTCGTTTTTTTGCTTGGGTTGAGAAAAATACCCTCGGTATGATTGGATATGTTAGTGTTTTCAATTTTAACACCAATTGCAGATTGGTTTCTTTTACCTGCAGTAAAAACTAAATCAGCAAATGAAATTTCTGTATTCAATTCTGCGTACTCTTCAATCGGGCACATGTTTATGGAAGCACCTTCTGCATCAAATAGATCGTTAAATACAAAATGTAAATCCGGATTTTCAATTAACTGAGACATTAGTAAGGCAACTAAATTATCACTAATAATTAATTCTTCCGTTTCAGTAAATTCTGCAAGTTTTGCTTTAGAAGAATCTAAAATTTGTGCAATTACTCTAAATTTATTTGTCAATTCATTTTGTTTGATATTATCAAGCTTAAGCATTTCCAACAATGTCATGGTATCTGCTTCTGGAATAGATAGTTTATCAGTATACCCAATTATCATTATCTCTTTGTAATTTCCTTTTTTAACAAATGTTTCCAAATCGAAATCAGATCCGCTAACCGGTATAAATTCAATTTTTATATTATTATAAATATTAATTGAAATGTTGTTTAGGTCTACATATTCAGGAAGATAAACCACTGTTATTTTAGAAGTTGAGTTTAAAAAAGGAACTAGTGATGTTACAATATCAATCCCAACACTAGACCATCCAATAAATAAAATATTATTATCTTTTTTCTCAGACGAGACTTCAGGGAGAATAAAATTATTTTGATTTGCTAGTTGAGCTGTAGAATAAATAACTGTATCGTCATCTTTTGAAATTACAATTAGTTTATCGCCTTTGTTAATTATTGTATCATTATCTGGGTTTAGTTGTGTTTGGTTTTCAATGTCAATTATTCCCATTACTGAAGAATCATCAAATGAAAGTAACGCTTCTAAATAGGTTTTACCAACAAGTTGAGGTATTTCAGAAAAATAAATTTCATCCCCATCAAAATCAAGTAAATCTAGGATAACGGTACCAATACCATTTTGTCTTAGAGTTTGTGCTGTTAGATTTGTAATGATATTTTTTGAGAGTACCGGAATAATATTTATATTTTTTATTTGACTTATATTTTTTACATGCTTAGCATCATTTATTTGAGCTATTATGGAAATCTTTGTTTTTTTCAACATTGAATGTAATGCTAAAATAGTAGTGATTACTTTTGTATCACTATTTTGATCTTGACCCAAAACAATAATATTCTTTGCATCAGTTGGATTAGCCATTTCTAATTCAATTGGACTACTAGTATCTCCAGATCTTGTAATAATTTTTAAGTTTAATTTTACATCAACTTTTGCAGCAATTTCATCTTGCATTTTTTCATTGTCTAATTCTGAAAATATAATAACAACCGCATTTTTTATATTTTCATTTGCAATAGACAATTCTTTTAAAATAGAAAAAATACTATTAGACCACCCTAAAATCAAAATATGATTTTTGCAAACAACTTGACTCTTGCCTTTTTTAAGTTGTTCAACTAAATTACTGATTCCTTTAGCAATAAAACCAATAATAGAACCTGATATTGCCACACTAAAAGACCAATATAAAAAGTTAATTATACGATCTGTCCAGTTTGGTCCGGATCCGATTCCTAAAATTGTAGTAATACTAGTCCACCAATTATCAAAGAAAGAGCCCTCTTTATCCTGATTAATTGAATAATGAACTACTGTCATAATTAAACCTAATAAAAATGAAATTAGAAGCAAAAAAAGGATAAAATATTTTGTTTTACTTATTGCATTATCAAAATAAAAATGGATTAACTTTTTATATGAAATGACACCTTTTTTAGGTTCTTTTTTGTTAGATATTATCGAATCTTGTGCGTAATTTCTCATTTTATTATAATTTAGAGTTGGTTAATTTATTTTTTTTCAAGTTTAAATTCAGGTTCGTTATTACCGATGCAAATTGCAGTTTTATCAGATTTATTAATCGCCAAGGTATATGTTGGATTAGAAGATTTTCCATCACTTAAGAAACATTCTATTTTTAGAATATCGGGGGTATCTTTAATAATCTTGATTGTGCCATCATAGTAAAATCGGCTATTGTCTTCAAGGTTTGTCTGTTGCAAACTAGCAGCACCATCTTCTTTTACTAAAAACTTAAAGTCAATTGAAGGAACTGACACCTTTTGTCCATTAATTAACATATCGTCTCCATATTGATTTTTCATATAGTAACTTGGTTGTATGCCATGATAATTTCCTAAAAATTCTGGCTGTAACAGCGGTTGATTATTTTCTTTTACTTCAGTTGATTGAATTTGTTTATTCTCTGCTTTATTTCCACAACTTGAAAAAATGAATGAAGCAAATAATATTACTCCGAAAATTGTCATTGTTTTTTTCATTTCTAATTTTTTATTTCAAAGTCTAGCAAATATAATGATTTTTTTGACACATTTTAAATTCGTTACAAGTAAATCAATACAACTTATTTCACATATGTATTTCGTTATTAAATAGTTGGGTTAATTTAAGTGATAGGTACCAACATAAAAATCATAACTTTTGGTCTTAGTGAGGACGATGCTTAAAATGCAAATGCTGATAATTTTTTTATTTTCCAGATTTATATTTGTTACATTGGGATAAATTTATCGCTAAATTTGGTTACAAAAAAACCCGACACTTTCGTATCGGGTTTTCATTAGCTCCCCCTGCTGGACTTGAACCAGCGACCCTCTGATTAACAGTCAGATGCTCTAACCAGCTGAGCTAAGGAGGAATTTTTAAAGGACTGCAAAAATAATAATTATTACTTTTTAGTCAAGGGTTTTCTAAAATAATTTAAATAGTTTC
>CAMDSC010000017.1 GCA_945907065.1 Chitinophaga pinensis | reverse complement strand
TATTTTTTTAAATTTTGTTCCTACTCTTATGGATTTTCGGAATACTCCCTGTTTTTTTTAAGTGGTTTACTTGTCTCCACTTTTTTGTCTGTCACTTTAGATGATCAGCCTGCCTTGAACCGCTTTGTCGTTTTAAACTTTCCCATAACTAGTATATATGTATCATAAAAGTATATATATACCTTCCAAAATGGTTGGCTTTGTATACCTTTTAGGATACTTTATTATTCAAACATAGTGGTTTATTACAAGTCGTCAAAGGGCTTTTTATATTCTGAATACTTTTCTTACTTGTAAAGCTGCGTTTTTTTTGGAGGTAAAAAAATGGTAAGTATTTTAGGCCGACAAAGAAGAGTTGTTTTTATATTTTTACACTTAAATTCAATTCTGGTATTTTTAAGTTCAGGGTAATGCGACAATGCTTGTAAGATTTGAAATTTATAGTGTTCAACGGGTAAAGAATTTAAAATATATTTACTTGGTATTTGGCTATAAGAGCCAATTTAAAAAAGAAATAGAAAAGAAAAAAATAGCAGAAATTTTATGGAATAAATTTTTGTCAAGTTGTTTTTATGTAAACTTTTCCATGACGCAAGTAGTGCTTAATGCTCCTGCATCAGTGATATAAAATTACCGTGAAATTGGCGTTCTTTCAAATCATAACTATCGCCATCCACCATTACATGTACAATTAAGTTTTCTAACGAAATAGGGCTACCTTCAGGTATATCTGCAATATTGGAATGACGGATTTTGTGCCCGTCAACAATAATAACACAACCACTGCCAATGGCTTCAAAATGATTGCCTTCACTAATTATTAAGCCAGTATCTTCGCCCAACCCAATACCAACACACGATGGATTGCAACCCACAGCCTGAGCCAAGCGCCCAAAACGGCCGCGTTTTTCAAAGTGTGAATCAATAATTACATTTTGTAAAAAAGCCAAACCGGTGGTTATTCTAACCTCGCCTTTTAAATGAGCGGTGGTACTATTTCCATGATATATCATTGTATTGCTCATGGCCATAGCTCCGGCACTAGTTCCGGCTACTATAAAATTTTCATTTTCATAGCGGTCATGAATAATTTTCATTAATTCTGAGCCACCTAAAATAGTAGTTAATCGCAATTGGTTTCCTCCCGAAAACATTACACCGGCACAATTTTTTATCCGTTTAATAAAATCAGGATTATCCGCATCTTCCCTATACTTTATATGAATTATACCAACATTATCACACCCAATTTTACCAAAAGCTTTCAGGTAATTTTCACCTACTTCTTCGGGTATGGATGACGCTGTAGTGATAACTTCAATATTTGAATGGCTGCCGCCAATTTCTTCAACAACTCGCTTTAGTATTCCAAGTTCAAAAAAATTAAGGTTATTTTTTTGGATAAAATCAGGCTCGGCCTCTGTGCCTTTGTCTTCTGCTCCGCCTATTGAGATTAATTTTCCTTTGATCATTTAATCTATTTCTGTTTTATAAATCAACTAATGATGAATCTGTGATTTGAGATTATTGTTTAAAAAGCTTCAAAAATAGGCCATTATTAACAGAAAGTTAAGGATAAACCCTTTTTTAAGTAACAAGTAATAAACATAAATAAGTATTATTAGTTTGCAATCCTTCATGGTTTTTTAACAAATGATATTATTTTTTTTAATTTAATTAAGGTTCAACGATTAAAACCTTGCAGGTAAAATTTATTGTGCTTGTATTTTTAATTTATAAAACTATAAATTGCCACTTGCAAATTTCAAAAGTATGAAGATAGTAGATATAAAGGTAATGAACGGGCCAAATTACTGGAATGTAAAGCGGCATAAATTGATAGTGATGCGTTTGGATTTGGAAGATTTGGAACAACGGCCGACAAATACCATAGATGGATTTTCAGAACGAATAGAGGCAATGTTTCCGAGTATGCATTCGCATAGGTGCTCTCCCGGAAAGCCCGGAGGGTTCTTTATCAGAGTAAAAGATGGTACATGGATGGGGCATGTAATTGAGCACATAGCTTTAGAAATACAAACCCTTGCAGGCATGGAATGTGGATTTGGCCGAACTCGCGAAACAGCTACTAAAGGTATTTATCATGTAGTGTTTAGTTATTATGAACAAAAAGCTGGAATACATGCCGCTAAATCAGCGGTTAGAATTGCGGAAGCACTTATTTCAGGCGAGGATTATGATGTAAATGAGGTTATTCAAGAATTGCGTGAAATTAGGGAAAACGACCGATTGGGACCTAGTACCGGTTCCATTGTAGACGAAGCTGTAAAACGTAAAATTCCATACATACGATTAAATAATCATTCCCTAGTGCAATTGGGTTATGGGGTAAACCAACACAGGATACAAGCAACAATTGCAAGTACTACAAGTAGTATAGCGGTGGAGATAGCCTGCGATAAGGAAGATACTAAAAATCTTTTGGAGGCCGCTGAAATTCCTGTACCAAAGGGAAGGATTTGCTATGACGAAGAAGAATTGAAAGCAGCAGCCAATAAACTTGGGTATCCTTTAATTACCAAACCTGTAAATGGAAATCATGGTAAGGGGGTTACCACCGATTTAAACAATTGGGATGACTTATTAATCGGTTTTAATGCTGCTCAAAAATATGGTAGGGGAATAATAGTAGAACGTTACATAACAGGCTACGACCACCGAATATTAGTTATTAATTACAAATTTATTTGTGCTGCCAAGCGTACACCGGCTGCTGTAGTAGGAGATGGCAAAAGTACAATTCAGGAATTAATTGATAAAGTTAACTCTGACCCACGGCGTGGTTATGGGCATGAAAAAGTATTGACCCAAATAAAAGTGGACCATTTTACACAAAATATTTTAACTGAAAAGGGAATTACATTAGAAACTATATTACCCAATAAAGAAGAACTTTGGTTAAAGCCTACGGCAAATTTAAGCACAGGTGGAACTGCAACGGATGTAACCGATTTGGTGCATCCTAGCAATATATTTATGTGCGAACGAATAGCCCGAATTATAGGATTGGATATTTGTGGTATTGATATAATGGCTCCCGATTTAAGCACACCAATTTCAGAAAATGGAGGAGCAGTATTAGAAGTAAATGCAGCACCTGGTTTCCGTATGCACCTTGACCCTACAGATGGTATTGGACGAAATGTGGCTGAGCCTGTAATTGATATGCTTTATCCTCCCGGAACCTCAGCCCGTATTCCAATTATTGCGGTTTCTGGTACTAATGGAAAAACAACCACTACTCGATTAATGGCACATATTTGCAAACAAATAGGTCACAAAGTTGGGTATACAACCACCGATGGAATTTATATTCAAAACGAATTGATGATGCGTGGCGACTGCACAGGTCCTGTATCTGCTGAGTTTGTATTGAAAGATCCTTCTGTAGATTTAGCCGTTTTGGAATGTGCCAGAGGCGGAATTTTAAGATCCGGCTTAGGTTTTCATAATTGCGATTTAGCTATTGTTACCAATATTGCTGCCGACCATTTGGGCTTGCAAGGTATTGATACCATTGAGCAATTAGCCAGAGTAAAATCGGTAGTTCCCCGAAGTGCATTGCCCGAGGGCTATGCCATTTTAAATGCCGATGATGATTTGGTATATGAAATGAGAAAGGAGGTGGACTGTAAAGTAGCGTTGTTTAGTTTAGATGAAAACAATCCTCGTATTAAGGAACATTGTAAAGAAGGAGGATTGGCCACAGTTCTTGAAAATGGCTATGTAACCATACTAAAAGGCGAATGGAAAATACGGGTAGAAAAAGTAACCAATATCCCGATAACATTTGGAGGAAGAGCTGAATTTAATATTGCCAATACCTTGCCGGTAGTTATGGCCTCCTATCTTAGAAATTTTAAATTGGAAGATATTCGGCTAGCATTGCAAACCTTTATTCCATCACCTGCCCAAACTCCGGGACGAATGAATATGTTCTATTTTAATAACTTTACTGTAATGGTAGATTATGCTCATAACACCGCCGGATTGCAGGCCTTGGGTAAATTTTTGAAAAAAGTAGAAAGCCCTCGTAAAGTAGGTGTAGTAGCTGGAGTAGGTGACCGCCGCGATGAAGATACTATTTCATTAGGAGCAGAAGCTGCTCAATTGTTTGATGAAATTGTAATTCGTCAGGATAAAAATTTAAGGGGAAAAAGCGGCCAGGAAATCATAGATTTAATAACAAAAGGAGTTCATTCGGTAGACCCTAATAAAATTGTTCATGCCATTCCCAATGAAGTAGAAGCCATTAATTTTGTGATGAGTAATGCCACTAAAGATAGTTTTATTACTATTTGTAGTGATGTAGTACCAGTAGCTTTGGATATGATTATAGCAATGAAAGAGGCTGAGGATACAAAGATTTTGGGAAGAAGTTTTTAGAAAAAATATTAATCTTCAATTCCTACAAAAAAACCTGACAGATTTTGAAACCTGTCAGGTTTTTTTGTGAGTTTTTGTGCTTTAGAGCCTTCATGGTAATCTAAAAGAAATACTCCACCACATAAAGTGCCAGCAATACCACAACAGGTATAAACAGGTTACTAAATCCTTTTTTGCTGTAAATTTCGGTGGTGGTGGTAAGGGTGGCTATAAATATGGCTACCCATGTTATGTCTTTGGTATTAAAAAGGTGTGTGGCAAGAAGTATAATGCAACTTAGCAAAAATGCCAGACTCCAAAAAGCCAGCATGCCGCCTAAACTTTTATTTTGATGTTTGAATTTGATGATGGGATAGTATAACCCAATCCAGTTGGCCAAAGGATGGCAAAGGGCCAGAATTAATATGGGCAGTTGAAAATATGCATACGATTGAACCACTTCATCTTGCCTGCTGCCGGAGTAATACCACGCCAAGTAAACCAAATACACTACCATTGGAAAAAGGATACTTCCATAGGATTTTCGTTTCACGGCATTAATACTTTTTAGAAAACCGCGATTAATACTAATAACCAAAACCAATTGGGCTAACCCACACATTAACAAAACCAACCATTGATTATGAATATAAACCGGAAGCAGCAGTGCCAGCAATCCCGACCCTATGTGAACTATTTTTCGGGTAATTTCTACATGAACTTTTTGGGTATGATACATCCATTCAGCTAATGAAATTAGCACAATACCCGCCAATGATATCCAGATGAAATGGAATAGTTCAGACATTTATTTTAGTAGAATGAGTTTGTAAAAATACAACTTACTGCATTATCAATTTAGACATTTGAAATACAGGTGTCTGTAAAATAAAAATAGCAAAACGAATTTTGAAATTTCAAAATTCGTTTTGCTATTTTTATTCAAAAGGTCTAGTTATTCAAAAAGAGTTATCCTTGGTTTGCCATTTTCAAATTCAATTTTCAAGGGACCCCATTTTGTTTCGTTAAATTCAATACGACTTATTTTATCTATTGCCATATCGTGCTGGCTTTCATTTTTTATATAAACGATTGAATAATCATTTACTTCTTCTAAAATTATTTTTGTAATAATACACTTATCCGTTTCAACTATTTTGCCTGTGCCAAGTGCCTTCAAATCCTCCTTTTTTGAAAGGTCGGGCCAGTCTTTTTGTATAACTGCGGAGACTAATAAAAGCCCCATACATGTTATGATTATTAAGTTGCGCATGATTCATAATATTAAAAATTATTAAATCACTTTAGGTTTTTTATAAATATTAAACCCGAATGAAAAACCTGCAATGGTTCCTTCTTTGCGCGGTAATACATATATGTTGACCGGAATATTTAAGTATCCTGATTTGAAAGTACGACCAATTCCCATAAACAGGCTAGTAGAAAGTGTTCCGTATCCACGGCTATCCAAACGGTTTTCAATAGTGTAAGGATTTTCAGCAGGAAGAGTCCAATCTTTTTCCAAATGCCAGGCATCATTTCCTTTACCTAAAGTATTGTCAGTATCAAAAAAACCATCTGCTTTTGTAACTACCCTAAAATTAGGTCCAAATGCAAATTCCCAACCCCCTTTACCCATTCTAAAACCATTGAGAAAAGTAAAAGAAGGTATAAATTTTCCAGACTCCAATCCACCTATCATTGGAACAAACTCTACCAAAGCTTGAAAATTTCCGGCGCTTATATATTGTTTTTCAAATTGCCATCCGATTTGAAAATTGGCAGGATACATTTCAAATCCGCCTTGGCTTTTTGGGGCAGTAAGCACTGTGCCAGCATCGCCAAATGCCATAGATGCACCCATCCGTGGGCCGCTTAGTTTTACTTGAGTTTGAGGACTGGAAATAGGTGCTTCATAGTTTACCAATACATTCACCACATCTATATTGGTAGGAATGCCTAAAAGTTTTTGAACAGAAATTGTAATCATACGCTGCAATTCAGGTTGTAAATTTTGATATTCAGTGGCATCATGTTTTTCAACAGTTTCAGTTTTTACATCAATTACTTTTAATGAAATTACAATTTTTTCGCCAAAGCGTTCAATACTTCCAGTTATCATTTTATCTGCACCAAGGCTCTTTCCAGCTGCTACCACACATGATTTTCCATAACAAGAAGCTATGTCAATTCCATTTTTTTTCACCAATTCAGCCATGTCATATTTATCCATGATATTGTAAACATTTAATTTTTCAAGTTCAAGCCGTACCATATAGCTTACCGATTCGGTGTTGTTAATAACCCCTTTACTTTCAATACTAAGCACCGCCGCTAAAGGTTTGGCTTCATTTTGTGCTTTTGCAAAAGCCGATGCTCCTAATAGTAATAATGAGAGGAATAATTTTTCGATTGTGTTTTTTAGATTTTTCATGATTTTATAATTTATTTGTTGATACAAATTTTGGCTAATTAAATAGGTTATTAAAATTGGCAATACAGCTAATGTTTACAAAATTTGCATTTTTTGCAATTATTAATTGATATATCGCAAGTAAAGTTGCGTTTTTTAATAATTTGAAAGTTGGGTTGATTTTGCTTTAGTAATCCCTGCAAAATAAATTAGGACTATTTGCGTATTGTGAAATCTTTTTATCTAAAAAAAGGGTAAATATTATAAATAAATCAATCTTTTAAACGGACAGTAATACGTTCATCCTCGTTTAAAAACTTAGTCTAGTTATTTGGAAAGCTGTTTTACTTGTTTTTGTGACCTTGTGATTATTAATTCCAAAAGCCTAGGGAAGAATTTTGAGAGGAAATAATACAGATTTCCGGATATTCCAATCACAGTTTTATTTTTCCTTAATTCAATATTTTGGCTTATTTTTTTTGCAACTTTATTGGTGGTTAAATTAAATGCACCATTTCTTTCGCCCAATAATATTGGTATTCCTTCAGTATTTAATACTGTTTTATCGTCTTCTGCTTTTGTAAAACCAATATACACTATTCCTATATGTATACCATCAGGTTTGGTTTCTATCCTCATAGATTCCGATACAGCGGTCAAAGCCATTTTAGAGGCACAATAAATGGATATTAATGGCAATCCCCGCATTGCGGCCAAACTTGATATGAACAGAATACTTCCCTTGGTTTGCTTAATGTATGGTATTGCTTTTTGAGAAAGTATAATTGGGGCAATAGTATTTGTATTAAAAATTGTTGAAACTAAGTTGGGTGATAATTGTTCCATCATACCTCGCATGGATACACCTGCATTATTTATTAGGATATCTATTTTACCATAGTGTTCAATGGTTTTAGCAATTAACCCATTACAATCTTCTTCCTTGCTCATATCACCTGCATAACTTATTACATTGCATCCGGCATTTTTCAATTCGGTTTCGGTTGCCAATAATTTATCCTCATTTCTTGCATTTAAAACAACATGAGATCCTTGTTTCCCTAAAAGCATTGCCAATGATTTGCCAATACCCATCGATGAACCCGTAATGATAACTACCTTTTGATTAAAAAAGGATTTCATACATATTTCATTTTAGGATTGTGGTACACTGAAAAATAATCATTGGTAAGTGCCAAAATTAAATGGGTTACAAATGCCACAGCTATACTTCCTGTAGAAATAGTAACATAACAAAGTAACAGCCCATATGGAAAAGTTCCAATAGTTTCGTTTAATCCTTTGGCAATATGAGTAGCTGAATAAAAGCAAAGATTAATAGCTACGGCAGGCCAAAACCCAAATGAGTGATAACAAACCATTAGCAATAAACCACGATACATCAATTCATAAGAAAATAAATACATAGCCCACCCAATTGAGTTGATGATGATTTTTTTCCGGTTCCATTCCATTATTCGCATCTGCGGATAAATGGCCAAATTGAAAGGATTTTTGGATGCAAAAAAGTTAATTACAAATATTACCGAACCAATTATAGCAATGTAAATCAATGATTCTTTATAGTTTCCTGTTGCTACTCCTAAATCAGTCAAGGTATAGTTTGAATTTAAAAGTAAAATTATTCCTGGAATTGTTCCCAAAAACAATACACCCATCATTTTTTGAAAAAACACATAGGCAATCCATGCATTTTCGGTTGAGAATTTTTTAAAAAAAAGTGTTTTTATCTTTTCACTCAATGATAAAAACCAATAAATGGCAAAGCCAATTGAAACAGAAAGAATGGTTATTGTGGCATCGGCATATTCAGGATTCCAATTATAGTTAGGGGTCATTCAGGTTTTTTATTTTATTAAATGATGTAGTGAAAAAATAAAACTAATTGTAATGGGGTTATTAATAATAATTATTGATTTACTCTGCAATTATAGATATTTATTTGCTTTAAACCATTCTAAACATTGCTCAATTCCTATTTCAATAGGAGTTTGAGGCATATCTAATTCCTTCATCGCTTTAGCTGATGAAAAGTAATTATCCTCCTTAGCTAGCAAAGCGATGCCATAACTTAGTTTTGGCTTTTTGCCAGTAATTCGGGCCAGTATCGAACTTAAAAACCCGGCACTTAGCAGCACCGCGTTTGGAACACCTTTCATTTTAAAAGGTTTATTCATTTGTTTAAACGCTTTTACAAAAAACTCTTTGTATTCCAGATTTTCGTTACCGGTAATATAACATTGGCCTAAAGTACCTTTTGATATTGCATTTACTGCAGCTTTGGCCACATCAGTGCTGCACACAAAGTTTTTCCCTCCTTGATTATACCATTTTAAGGTATTTTTAAAAATAGCAATCAACATCTGACCTGACGATGGTCCTGAATCAAAGGGGCCAATCATAAATGTTGGATTTAGAATTATCACCGGAAATCCTGTTTTCTTGTGGTTTTCCAATAATATCTGCTGAGCCTGAAATTTACTATCAATATAGTCCATCTTAAATTTGCCTCCAACAAATGGGTTATTTTCATTGCCGGGATTTTCTTTTGAGCCATTAGCAAAGGAGGCTGCAGTGCCAATATGAATCATACGCTCTAATTTAA
Source organism: Chitinophaga pinensis (assembly GCA_945907065.1). GTDB lineage: Bacteria > Bacteroidota > Bacteroidia > NS11-12g > UBA9320 > JABWCE01. The sequence continues at coordinate 40,636 of CAMDSC010000017.1, read as the reverse complement.
GTTCTTGGGCTGCTTCCATCACATTTTTGGTGCCTTGAATATTCACAAACTTCATTTTATCATTGCGTCTGGGCCATAAAGTCATTAATGCAGCCACATGAATTACAAATTGACAACCTTTCATTTCACGCAATAAAAAGTCTTTATCCGATACATCGCCAAGTACAATTTCTATTGGCAGCCCATTTAAAGTGCCAGTTTTACTGGCAGGAAAGCATAATGCTTTCACTTCAAAACCCTGTTGTAATAATTCTCGGCATATACTGCTGCCTAGCATTCCATCTGCTCCGGTTACAAAAACTCTTTTCATTATATATTAAAATTCACAGTTGCAAATGTTTATTAATTGCCGAATTTATACTAATTATGGTTGGGCAATTATTTTTAAAATAGTTGCATTTTTTGCAACAATACTAATTTTTTATTAAAATTAGTTGCAATATTCAATTATTTAAATGTTCATTTGTTAGTTCAATTGCAGGCCAGATCATAAAAAGTTGTTTGGATTGCAGATAATATTTAAAATATATGAATGACGGATTTCAGTTTCAGGAAAAATTTGTAGCACAACTTAAATCATTAATTGCTCCAAATATCAGTTTGGCCGATGAATTGGCTGATTTACTAAATGTTTCAACCGATAGTATTTACAGACGATTAAGATGTCAAAGCGGTTTTTCATTTGATGAGGTAGCTACCATATCCAAAAAATTTGGAGTATCGGTAGATGGCTTATTGGCTGTAGATTCATTGCAAGTTAACTTTAACTTTAATCCCATGTTTGAAGAAAAATCAAACTTTGGAAAGTACTTGAAATGGTTTTCGGATTATCTTACGCAATTGGCTGCAATTCCTGGAACCAGAATTATTTATGCTGCGGATGATGTTCCATTATTTAGGCATTTTAATTATTCTAATCTATCAGCCTTTAAAAGTTTTTATTGGAGCAAAGCGGTTTTAAACAGTGAGTTTTTTCAGGGTAAAAAATTTAATCCTGATATCGTTCCTCAAGAAATAATAGATATTAATAAAAAAACCTACAATGCATATTCGCAAATTAACAGCATTGAAATTTGGACAGAGGAAACACTTATCAGCTCCCTCAAACAGGTTGAGTTTTTTTGGGAATCGGATTTATTTGAAAATAGTGATCAGGCATTACTGGTTACAGATGAAATGCGACAGATGATGGATGAATTGAAAACCAATTGTGAAAACAGTTATAAAAATGATCCGAACACACGAGGCCAGTTTATGCTTTATAATTCGGAAGTTATGATTGGAAACAATCAGGTATTAATTGAGCCGGGCGATTCCAAAATGGGCCAACGGGTGTTTTTGGGGCACAATACCTTTAATAGTATTTCTACCTACAATGCCTCCTTCGTTAAAGAAACTAAACTTTGGATGGAAAACCTTACAAAAAAATCATTGCTACTTAGCGGAACGGCTGAAAAACAACGAGCCAAATTCTTCAAAAAAATGGAAGATCAGATTTCTGCCTTAGAAAGAAATATTAGAGGAGTGGCCAGTAGTTACTAAATACTACATTCTATTTAACGAATCCTCAATCATTCCTTTTAGCACATTCAGGTCAATGTCCTCAAGCTTTTTAATGTAGAGGCACCCAACACCTGTTTTATGTTTTCCTAGTTTTTCAAGAGCTACTGAATGTTCTTTAATTCCAAGACTTATATACAATGAGAGATTGGCCTTTCGAGGCGAGAAACCTATCCGTAGCCAATCTAATTCTCTTCCGGTGCCAGGGCTTTTGTATCGCTTATTCCCAAACCCAATAATGGAACTGCTCCATAATACCGGTTCTTCGCCAGTAGCTTTTTTCATCATTTCCAAAATTACAAAACTGTCCTTTCGCTTTTGTTCATCCGCTACATTATTAATAAAATCCTCAACACTTGCCGTGGTTGGTTTTGTTTTAATTTCAACGAATTTTGATTTTTTTTCAGCCATATAAAAATTTGTTTTATTTTCAATATTCTATGCAATCCTCAATATCTTTTCCATTTTTCTGCCTTTGGCCAATTCATCCACCAACTTATCTAAATACCTAACCTTTTGTGTCAAAGGATTCTCTATTTCTTCCACACGATAACCGCATATTACACCGGTTATTTGGTTTGCATTTGGGTTTAGTGAAGCATTTTCAAAGAAGGATTCAAACGTTGCTTTTTTTTCAATTAAGTCTTGCAACTTCTTATTATTAAGGCCGGTTAACCATTCTATCACTTTTAGTAATTCTTCTTTTGTTCTGCCTTTCTTCTCCACTTTTGCTATGTATAATGGATACACAGTAGCGAAGGTCATTTTTGCTATACGTTCATCGTGGTTGGTGGTGTTCATACTTTTTATTAATAACTTCAATTATCTCCTCACAACTTTAAACGCTATATCTCTTCCCTGTCCTTGCAGAATGGCTAGATTTATCCAACTCAAGGCAAATTTTTCAAGCAATTCTACTTTATCGTCACCGCCAAAATCATAGCAAGATGCAAATCCTATGTCTTTGGCTAATTGCTCAGCTATTTGCTTGGAGGCTTTGTCATTACCGGCACAAAACATATCTATTCCTTCTTCTTTATAAAGTGGATTAAGCATATTTTCAAATCCTGTGGTGTTAAAACATTTCACCACGGTTTCTAATTTTGTAATGGCTTTAATAGCATGGAAGGCCGTTGGGTAGGGTTCAGGCCTGCTTCTTACTGAATTTGTAGCATCAATAAGTGTTTTGCCTTCCAAATTACCAAGTTGAGGGATAAGTTGCAATACGGCATCGGGTGGTGTGGTGATAATAATCACCTCACATTGTTTAGCTGCATATTCAACTGAAGCAAATCGGTCTTCACCTATTTTGGTGGCAAGGTGTATTGATTTTTCACTCAAAGGGAATTTAGCACCCATTATTACTGTGTGGCCAGCTTCAATGTAGGTGCTTCTACCAAACAAAAATAAGCAATTTTATAATTCCATTTTTCTTTTCAGAAATGCTTTTCCTTCCCAGCCAAATCTCCAAAAATACAGGGCTATGCGTTGCAAGGACAGGCAGGAAAACAAATTCAAACATTAGTTAAATTAAAATGTTAATATATGAATAGGAAAACGCAATAATGACAGATCAAATTGAAAAAATTAAAAAGACAATTGAACCCTTAAGACAAGAAATAATCAATCATAAAGTTTATTCAGCTATTAAAGACATAGACGACTTGAAAATATTTATGCAATTCCACGTCTACGCTGTCTGGGACTTTATGTCTTTATTAAAAACTCTACAAAACAACTTGACTTGCACATCTGTTCCTTGGTTTCCCAAAGGAACAGCAGACACAAGATATCTTATTAACGAAATTGTTGTAGGTGAAGAATCTGACATAGACCTTAATGGCAAAAGGAAAAGTCATTTTGAATTGTATTTAGATGCTATGAAACAGTGTGGAGCAGATACCTCTAAAATTGAAGTTTTTACAGATGAATTAAAAAATACAGGCGACTTTAACTTCGCTTATTTGTCTTCAGAAACTCCAAAAGAAGCGAAAGATTTTGTTGACTTTACTTTCAAAGTTATTGAGAGTGATAAAGATTATTTGCAATCAGCTATTTTCACTTTTGGACGTGAAGACCTTATCCCAGGTATGTTTATCTCCATAATAAATGAAATGCACAAAAACTTTCCTGACGAAATTTCTATTTTTAAATACTATATCGAGAGGCACATTGAAGTTGATGGCGACCACCATAGCCATCTTGCAATACAAATGACAGCCAATCTTTGCAAAGACAACGAACAATATTGGAAAGAAGCAGAAGAATCAGTTATAATTTCATTAAAACAAAGAATTGAATTGTGGAACGGTGTATACAGACAGTTGACAGAAAGAAGAATTAATCCTAAAAGCATCTAAAAGAAATTAGCGGTTCATTAGTAAAATGAAGCTTTGTGCTTCGTATCAAGTTCGCTGCTGGCAGACAGTTTTGTGTTCCGAAATCGCCAACCTCTTTTAGCTGCAAACCGATAAGTCTCATAAATATGTCTAATATCTTCACGAAAGTATATTAAAATCCCAAATCCTCCCTTTTTTTATTTTCATACGTTCAGCATTCAAAGTTCATAACTCATCAGTATTAACTCCTCGTTCCTCACTAATTTTGCCGCTATGTCACACAAAATTTTGCTTATTGGCGCAGGGCTTTCCACCACCCACCTTATTGATTATCTGGCCACCGAAGGTTTGGTGAACGATTGGCAAATAACCATTACCGACCGCGATGAACAGCTGGCTAAATCAAAGGCCGTGTATGCTAATACCACCGCCCGGTTTATTGATACCACCAATACCGAAAACCTGAATGCATTGGTGGCCGAACATGATATTGTGATAAGCATGTTGCCGGCTCATTTGCATATACCTGTGGCAGTGTGCTGCCTAAAGCATAAAAAAAATATGGTAACGGCTTCGTACTTGTCGGAAGACATGAAAGCCATGAACGAAGCGGTGAAACAAGCGGGATTGATTTTTTTAAACGAAGTGGGCCTCGACCCCGGGCTTGACCACCTAACGGCCATGAAAATAATAGACCACATAAAAAGCGAAGGCCACACCATCCGCGAGTTTGAAAGTTTTACGGGCGGCCTGGTGGCTCCTGAAGATGATGACAACCCATGGCATTATAAATTTACCTGGAACCCCCGAAATGTGGTAGTAGCAGGGCAAGGCGGTGCGGTTAAGTTTTTGCAGGAAGGCCAGTACAAGTATATTCCCTACCACAAAATTTTTAGGCGAACCGAAATTATTGATATAGCCGGCTACGGAAAATTTGAAGGCTATGCCAACCGCGATTCGTTAAAATATATTGAAACTTACAATTTGCAGGATATAAAAACCATGTACCGAGGAACCCTGCGACGACCGGGTTTTTGCAAAGCATGGAATGTGTTTGTGAGTTTGGGTGCTACCGACGACAGCTATATCTTAGAAAACTCGGAACACATGACCTACCGCGATTTTATTAATACCTTTTTGGCCTATCACCCCACTGATTCGGTAGAAATAAAACTGAAATACTATCTTGATATTGACCAGGACGAAACCGAACTTTGGGATAGACTGGTATGGCTGGATATTTTTAAACCTATAAAAATCGGGTTAAAAAATGCTACTCCGGCTCAAATTCTGCAACACATCCTGGAGCCCAAATGGAAAATTCAGGAACATGAAAAAGACATGATAGTGATGTGGCATAAGTTTGTGTACATGGATGGCGACCAACACAAGGAATTGCACGGATCCATCGTGGTGAAAGGTGAAGACCAAAAGCACACGTCCATGAGTAAAACCGTTGGGCTGCCGCTGGGTATTGCTACCAAACTTATTTTGCAAAATAAAATACAAACGCGGGGCACGGTAATTCCTATTCTCCCTGAATTTTATAATCCAATACTTGAGGAGCTTAAAGGGTTTGGGATAGAGATGGTGGAGAAGAGGGTTGGATTATAGATTGGGTTTGCCTGCCCACACTTCGGTTTAAGGTGATACTTTTGTCACTTTTTTTATTCACTTGTTTATGTCTTCTTTCAAAGGTGTTCATGAACCTAAGGTGTCTTGATGAAAAAAGTAACCAAAAAAATAAAGCCAAAAATATACTCCCTCTGCATTATCTAGCACATGCCCGTATTTTTGGCAATCCATCGCACCTTTACAACATAGCTCGGTTTTTAAATAAAGCTTGGTTAGTTCACTCTCAAAAAGCTGGTTTTGTTGGTGCCTTTTTTTTGTTTCTTTTTTGGGCAAGCAAACCAACAGTTAGCTAATGCCTTTGAAAAATAAACATAAGCGGATGAGCAAAAAAGAAAATATAGAATTTATAAGAGGACTCATTTCCTAATCCAAACTGTATCGGTTCGTTCAGTCATTCCGCCAATTAAGCCAAGCCCTCCGGTAATATTGCTATACACATTGGTTGGGTTAAAATAAGGGGTTCCAAAAATGGCACTGTTCTTATTTTCCGAAATAATAAACTTGTAATAATCCTGTGAAATATTGCGGCATTTAATTAATACATATTGCTTGGTACATATAAATTTATCAGAAACTTTAATAGAGTTTCGGGGTATATAAAAAATAGTACTCACCGGATTTTGAAGCGTAAATAAAAAGGTGCGATTTTTTCCATTGAACAAATTATCAATTACCGGATAGGTTAATTTACTGGTTCCAAAATTATTTAACCCTAAAAAATTATAGTTCAAGGTGGGTTCATCATATTTTTCAAATGGTTTTACAAACGAATAGGATTTACTAAGTGTGTCATCGGTGGCGGTATCGGTAAGAGTGCCGTAATGATAAATTTCAACATCAAATTGATAAGCATCTACTGACAAAAGATTATCAGTAATTGTGTAGGATAATTGTGCATTTTCACCTTGAGTTAGTTTTATTTCATATGGCTTTGGCAATATGCCTGGAATGGCAGTTGCACCGCTAATTTCCATATCTTTATTTGAAATTTTCAGGGTATAAGTTTTTGTGTTTTTTGGGGTGATTTTAAATTTATGAATTTGGTTGGTGTTTATTATTTTTTGGGATAAAAGCGAATCCACTTTCACTCCGTCTTCATACAAAAACATATCAATATTCGAAATATTTACTTCATCATTTTCCTCCAAACCTTGGTTGCCGGAAGTGATAATGGCAATGGCGCTGTCAGGATTTAATATGGCCCACACCACAGTTTTTGCTATATAGCCATTGGTTTCTGGAATCAGTTCTTTTACACAGCCGCTTATTATTAGCAGCAAAAAAAGTGGTAAACTGTTTTTATTAAAAACTAATTTCATAGCTGATAAATGGTATTAGTGGTAAAAGCCCAACCTCATAAAATTTAAGTTTTGAACTTGTATTGGAAACCAAAAAGCTTGTAGAAATAAAAAGCGGATTAACATGGCTGTATAAATTATAGGCTCCAATATTCCAAACGCGGGTGTTTTTATTAAATACAATTGTTTTGGTAAAAGCCAAATCCATTCGGTGATAATTGGACATCCTGATATTATTGCGTTGAGTAAATTCGTAATACGTTTTGTTATTAATGGTATAAACAGAGGTAGGGACTGTAACCGGGCTTCCAGAGCTGAACAACCAACTTACCGAAAAATTCCAATGCTTTTTGGTGGTAGGAAATTTTAATAAAACGGAGATTTGATGTCTTCTGTCATATTTAAAAGGAAAAGCGTGTCCATTATTGATACTTTGAAATTGTCTATCTGATTTTGACAGTGAATAGCCAACCCAACCCTTTACTTTTCCGGTTTGTTTTTCCAACATTACTTCTATTCCTCTAGCCAACCCTTTGCCGGTATAAAATGACTTATCCCAATTATATCCTCCAAAAACAAAGAATGCTCCTTCCTTTAGTTCAACAAGGTTTTTCATGGATTTGTAATAGCCTTCAACCGAAAGTTTATATTTATTTTTAAAGTAATATCCAATTCCAAAGGTAAACTGATCAGAAATTTGAGGTTTTAGGTAATCCGTTACAGGAATCCAAATATCAATAGGTAGCCCAATACTATTATTAGGCAGTATTTGAAGGTTTTGCTGCATTCGGGTGAAGGACGTATTTATATAAAAGTTGTTTGTAAAAGCATAGTTTCCTGAAATCCGAGGTTGAAGCAAATGATAACGTGTTTTTTTTACATTTATGGAATTAAAACTTAAACCAAAATTTAAATTCAATCTTCGGTTGGGTTTCCAATTATCTTCAAGATAAACAACCTCTTCGTCGCTATAAATTTGTTTGTCACCAATGGAAGTGTCTTGGTCGGTATTGGCATCTTTGGCTTTATAATTTAAAGTTCCGGTGTTATAGTGGTGATATATTAAATCGGCACCAGTTTTTATTTGATGATTTTCTATTTTGTTAATTTCAAAAATTGATTTTACAAACAAGTCTCTATTGCCACTGGTTTGAGTATAATCAAGAGAGGATAAATTAACTTTTGGTTTTATGGTGGTTTCCCAATTCAATTCATCTTCAAATTGGGTACTATACTCAGTGATACCAATAGTAGTAACCATAAAAACCTTGTCGGTTAAAATATGATCCCATCGAGCACTGCTCATCATTGTAGACCATTTTAAATTTTTAACATGATTAAATTTAACTGTATCCGAAAAAGTTTGTTTTTCAGTAATTCGTCCCCTATCTACTCCACTAAAATAATTCACAGAAATCTTGTCCCTGTTACCTATTTTAAAATTTACTTTAGCATTTACATCATAAAAATAGTACCAGCCTGAGTAATCATTTACATTTTTTCGATTAGAAAAATATTGAATGGGTTGATAAAAAGCATCAAAATAGGTTCGTCTAAACGAAACTAAAAATGAAGACTTGTTTTTTAATAACGGACCTTCGATAGTAGCCGATGATAGTAACATTCCTATATTTACTTTGCCCGATATCTTTTGATTGTTTCCGTCTTTTAATTTTATATCTAAAATGGATGACAACCTGCCATTGTATTTGGCCGAAAATCCTCCCTTTATTATTTCTACAGAATTTACAGCTCCTGGATTAATAATTGAAAACAGCCCAAAAACATGAACAATATTGTATACTGGAACGCCATCCACTAATACCAGATTTTGATCAGTTCCGCCGCCTCTCACATTTATTCCTCCTACACTTTCAACAGCTCCCTGCACTCCAGGAACCATTTGCATAGCTCTTAAAATATCAGTTTCGCCCATAAATGACGGAATGTCTTTAATACCTCTGAGGTTAAAATAAAAACCATTTGGCTTTTGTTCAGATTTTGAAATTCCTTCATCACGAATTTCTATTTCCTTGAGATCAACTCGAGGTTCTAAACTTATTATTTTAAACGAATTGGCTTTATTAATCGTTTGTTCTTTGTAATTTTTATAGCCAACATACCGTATTTCTAAATGCAATGAATCCTCGGGAAGTGTAAGAGTGAAAAAACCATAGTCGTTGGTTGCGGTTCCACGTTTGTTATAGCGGCAAAACACAGTAGCTCCAATTAGTTTTTCCCCATTATTTTTATCAAATACATATCCAGAAATTGTATAACTGAGGTTAGAACGAATTTTTAAAGGTTTTAAAATAATAGAATTTCCCCCAAAATATTTAAATTCAATATTATATGGTTTGAGCAGTCGGATTAATATTTCAGACAATTTTTCATTATTTGCTTCAAATAATTTTAACTCTTCTTTTGGCAGAATAGCGGATTTGTAGTTAAATGTAACTCCGGCTTTGTTTTTAAGAGTTTTTAATATTTCCTTTAAATTTTTGTTGGTAAGTGAAACCGAAATTACTTTATCCAGTGGGTTGGAAACTTGACAATAGGAAACCCCTGATTGCAGTAAAATCAGTAATAAAAAGCCTATTCGAAAGAAATGAAGAAGGAGGCGGGTTAACACCCCGTAAAATTATGGATTTAAGATGTAATACGAATCTTTTTTTGTAATTTTAGAATCAGTAAGTTCTTCTAAAAGTTTGATAGAACTTTGAAGATTAAGGCCTTCAAACGAAACTGTGTAGTGTTCGTTTTTTCTATCGGCAGGTATTAAGATGGATATTTTGTATAGGGATTCTAATTTTCCCACAATCTCTTCCAAGGAAGCGTCTTTAAAAGAAAGGCTGGTAATCCAACTATCTTTGGTAAGATTGTTTACTTTAATTTTTTCAATAGAATTGTTGCTAAGTGAGCAAGCTAGTTTTTCGCCAGGCAACAAAATAGTTTTATTAATGGCCGTACTAAATTCAACTTTTCCTTCATACAAACATACTTCAATACTGTTCACCGCATGGGCTTCTATTTCAAAAGTAGTACCCAAAACTTTTGTATAGGTATTGAGGCTATTTGCTATAAAGGGCTTTTTAGTGTTTTTAGCAACCTCAAAATATGCTTCACCTTTCAGTGTTATAAGCCTGTTAGTTTTATTAAAATCATTATCTACAATTAAACTAGAGTTTTCATTTAAAATTATTTTGGTGCCATCCACCAGTTTTATAAAGCGGGTTTCTTTTGCCCCAGTTTTATAAGTGTTCCCGTTATTGAATGCTGAAAATTCAGAATTGTTCGGTTTTAATAAAAACCATCCAGCCACAAAAATAATTAGCGCCGCAGCGGCATATTTTGAAAACGATAACCAATAATTAACTGGTTTGCGAGGACTAGTTATTGAAATTTGTGATTTAAGAGCTTCCCAATTTGAATCGGTTTGAGGATTTATCAAATCTGGTGCAGTTTGATTGATTGTTTTTAAAATTTCAAACTCATTTTTCCAGTAGGCATCCGTTCTCAATAATTCTTCCATTACAACTGTTTCTTCAGTTGTTACTTCGCCATCCATGTAACGAATTAAGAGATTATAGATTTCGTTGTAATCCAATTTGCTTAATTACTAACTTCTGTAAGAGACTGGGCAATGTGGTTGTAGATGTAGCGATTGTATTGGCTTTCGTTCAACCATCCTTGCATGTACTCTTTTTCTTCTGTGTTGCACAGGTTCAAAATATACCTTGCTATAACATTTCCTTTTGCGAATTCCATGATTGCTTTTTAAGTGATATTAGTTAAGACACATTTTTACTCCCTTACCCCTATAAGTTTTTTATAGTATTTTGTAAAATGCTGAATGCCAATGCCAAAAAAGTAAACAAATTTTTTCTAAGTATTTTTAAAGCATTGCTAATTTGGTTTTCTACAGTTTTTACAGAAACATCTAGCAGCCCAGCAATTTCTTTATAGCTCAATTGCTCAAACCGGCTTAGAATAAATATCTCTTTGCACTTATCGGGCAAATTATTTAGTAAAGTTTTTATTTTGGCTTCCATTTCTTTTGCCTCAATATTTGATAAAGTTGTATCGGGACTAATTATAATATCATCTAAAATATCGACTGAGTTTTGTTCGATTTTTTTTCGAGTCAGTTTATTAAGACAGCGGTTTTTTACCGAGGTCATTAAGTAGGCTTTTGGGTTTTTGGTATCTAAAAAAGTGTCTTTCTTTTCCCAAATAGTCATAAACACTTCTTGAACGGTATCAATAGCTTCCTGCTCATTTTTAAGATAAAAAAAAGCAAAATTAACCAAGGCTGGTTGGTAGGTTTTATATACTATTTCAAATTGAGCTATATCCAACAGCTAGGAAGTTGTTTTTTTAGGGAGGGCAAATGTACTTATTTTATTTTCTCACTTGATTTAAACCGAAATAACGACTAATTGTTGCGAGTAAAAAAAATAATTAAATAAAAATTTGGATTAAAAAGAAATTCCTATAATTTTGCAGCCCTCTAAACGGGAGCTTAGCTCAGCTGGTTCAGAGCATCTGCCTTACAAGCAGAGGGTCACTGGTTCGAACCCAGTAGCTCCCACTAATAATTTAAAAAAGCTTTCAGTGAAATACTGAAAGCTTTTTTTTTGAGTTAATTTTTTATGACAGTATTGGACAGAAAATTAAAAAAAATTTGAATTTTAATTAGAAATTCATTGATTTGTTTAACTAATTCTTATTCTTATGAAAAAACTAACCTTTTTAGTAAGCTTACTTTTTCTTTTTTCGATAATGCCTTTAGTTTGTTTGGCACAATTATTTTGGAATACTAATGGCTCATCTGCTAGCTGGACTGCTAGTAATTGGGGAACTTCAGGATCAGGGCCGTTTACAAATGCTTGGGTAAGTAATTCAAATACAGAGTTTACTGCGAACTCTTCTGTAACTTTTGCTACAACTTCAATTGGAAATATTAAAGTAAATAATGGGGTTACTGCAACACTTACCGCTGCTGGAACTTTAGGAACAAATGGAAATGTTAGAACAATTGATGTGGATGGTAGTGGTTATTTAGATTTTAATAATCAAGCTATATCAACCGCAGGAGGAACGGGATTTATTAAAAATGGGACGGGTACTTGGGATATTGGAAGTCAACCCAATGCTTACACTGGGGGATTAACACTTAATACTGGAACCATTAAGGTTTCTGGGTTAAAATCTTTAGGATCCGGAGCACTTACAATTAATGGAGGAATAATTCATTCTACCGGATCGCACACCTTTGCGGTCACCTCTTTAACTATTGGAGGTGATTTTACTTTTTCGGGCACCGGAGCGGATATCTGGAATATGACAAATAATATTGGTTCATCTACCCGAACGATTACGAATAATATTACAAGTGGCAGCCGTACTTTTTCAGGAGTAATAACAGGAAGTAGTGGAGCCGGATTAACAATAACAGGGAGTGGGTCGGGACCTATTATTCTTACGGGTACTAATACCTATGCTGGATTAACCACCGTTTTGGGAGGTACTTTACAGCTTAATAAATCTGGTGGAGGAACTTTGCCATCAACAAATAATGCAACTGTTAATGGAGGAATATTTCAGTTTTCATCTAATCAAACATTAAATGATTTAACTTTAAACAGTGGAACTATAATAGTTGACAATGGTGTAACTTTAACTATTAATGGTAATTTTTCAAGAAATAGCGGAACCACGGTTACATTAACTGGAACGGGTACCATACAATATAGTGGTAATAGTATTTTAACTTATAACGGAAACGCTCCTCAAACAATTACTGCGGCAGAATTTCCAAGTTCAGGCGGCCCACAAAGCTTAATAATAAATAATAGTAGTGGTGTTTCCTTCCCAAGTTCTTGTAATAGAAGTATTAGCGGCAATCTTGCTTTAACTTCAGGCACATTAGCTGATGGTGGAAACACAATAACTGTTGGTGGCAATATAACAGGAACAGGAAGCCATACGGGTTCAGGAAAAATACAAATGACAGGAAGTAACCAATCCATTTCTGGAGTATCTATTAAAAATATTGAATTAAATAATGCTGGAGGTTTTACTTTAAGTGGCACACCTATAATAAGTGGAACCTTAACATTCACGGCAGGCAAAATAACACTTGGCTCCAATAATTTAATATTGGCGAGTGGTGCAATTATTAGTGGGGCAACGGCTTCCAATTTTATTGTAACAGATGGTACAGGATATTTGCAACGCAATGATATTACAACCTCTACCGATTTTCCTGTCGGTCCTTCCGTTTCGAGTTTTAATCCTGTAAATATTGTAAATGCTGGAACTGCAGATAATTTTAGGATAATTGCCACCAATGATGTTTTAGATTCAGGTACTGTTGGTTCAGCACTTACTGCCAATGCAGTAAATAAAACTTGGACAATAACAGAAGAAACTACCGGTGGTTCAGATGTTACTTTAACCGTTCAATGGAATGCTTCGGATGAATTAACTTCATTCGATCATAGTTCATGCTATTTATCGCATTTTAGTTCAGGGGCATGGAATTCAACAACTGCCGGAGCTGCTTCAGGGTCTGACCCATATACAATTTCCCGATCAGGTATAGTTACTTTCTCGCCATTTAGTGTAGGCTCTGGAGGTGCTCTACCTGTGTTCTTTCTATATCTTAAGGCAACTTTAGTTAATGAAACCGCTTTTATTTCATGGGCAACGGCAACCGAATTAAATAATGAATATTTTAGCATTGAAAGAAAAACGCAAAAAGGAAATTATGAAATAATTGGAAAAATAAAAGGAGCAGGCAATTCAAGCGCTATTCTTAATTATTCATTTATTGATGATAAACCTGTAGCTTGTTCATTTAATTATTATCGTATTTCGCAGCATGATTATAACGGGGTAAGTGAAGTCTTTGGCCCAGTAATTTTAAAATTCAATCCTATAAATAAGATATCAGTTTGGCCCAATCCTTTTGATACTAAACTTGCTTTAAACTTTAATGGAGGAACCATTATTGACAAGTTAGAAGTAAACAACGCAAAAGGAGAGATTGTGTTTCAACAAACTTTTTTAGAAAAAGGTTTAGAAATAATAAATACAGAAACATGGAAATCGGGTACTTATTTTATTGCAGTTTCAGGTCCTTATTTTTGCAAAATATTTAAGTTCCTAAAAATTTAGCCTTTTCTTTTAATGCATTAATTACCCGAATTTCAAAACTGATATATTTCAGTTTTTTAAGTTTAAAAAACGTTTTGTATTTGCAAATTTTTATTTTCCTTTGATGTAATGTAATTCATAAGCTGCGGCTGTATCGCATGTTGCTGCAGGTATAATGCAGGATAAAATTAATTAGAAAAGTTATGAAAGTATATGACGAAAAACACATCAAAAATTTAGCATTGGTTGGGGCGCATAAATGTGGTAAAACCACTTTGGCAGAAACTATGCTTTTTGAAGCGGGTATTATTAACCGCCGAGGCACTGTAGAAGCCAAAAATACAGTATCTGATTATCATCAGGTTGAGCAGGACAGAGAAACTACAATATTTGCAACACCCTTGCATACCGAATGGAGGAATTATAAAATAAATTTGATTGATACTCCGGGGTTGGATGATTTTATTGGCGAAATAGCCGGCACCATGCGTATAGCGGATACCGTTGCCATGGTTATTAATGCAGTGCATGGCGTAGAGGTGGGTACCGAAATTATTTGGAATTATATTGACAGGATGGGGAAACCCACCCTTTTTGTTATAAACCAGATTGACCATCCCAATGCCAATTTTGAAGATAGTTATCAATCGATAAAAAATGCATTTGGGAAAAATGCAATGTTGATGCAATACCCAATTAAAATAAAAGGAGATAGGGCTATTGTGGATGTGTTAAAAATGAAAGTTTACAAGTTTGGACCTGATGGCGGTAAACCTGAAAAGCTACCAATACCAAAAGAAGAACTTGAAAAAGCAGAAGCTTTGCACAATGAATTGGTAGAAAAAGCGGCTGAAAACGATGAACAACTTATGGAGCTTTTCTTTGAAAAAGGAACACTAAATGAAGAGGAAATGCGCGAAGGAATAAAACAAGGAATGTTGCATCACGAATTATTTCCTATCTTCTGTGTATCGGCACTTAAAGATATGGGAAGCGGAAGATTAATGGGATTTATTGATAATGTAGCTCCTGCTGCTTCCGAACTAAAACCTGAACAAAGCCTAGAAGGTGATGAAATAAAAAGCGACCCAACTAAACCGGTGGCCTTGTTTGTTTTTAAGACTTTGTTTGAAGCAAACTTGGGTCAGGTAAGTTTTTTTAAAGTGAAATCGGGCGAAATAAAACCGGGGGATAAATTAATTAACTCGCGAACAGGCGATGAGCAAACCATCAATCAATTGTTTATAATGGATGGAAACAAACGGGAACCAGTTTTGAAACTTAGTTCAGGGGATATTGGAGCTGCGCTAAAACTAAAACAAACCGAAACAAACGATACTCTTCATTCCTCTCAAAAAAAGATAACTATTCAACCAATACAGTTTCCCGAGCCAAGAATACTTAAAGCCATAAATGCTGCTAACAAAAAAGATGAAGAACGAATGAGTGAGGTGTTGCGCAAAATTCATAGCCAGGACCCAACCGTTCAAGTATCCTTTAATAGTGAAGTACGGCAATTGTTGATTGGTTGTCAGGGCGAACTTCATCTCTCAATAGTAGAATGGATTTTGAATCATGAATATGGGGTAGAAGTAGAATTTTCAGCTCCAAAAATTTCATATCGTGAAACTATACAACGCTCGGCCACGGCCAGCTACCGTCATAAAAAACAATCCGGTGGTAGTGGGCAATATGGTGAAGTGCATTTAAAAATCGAACCTTATTTTGAAGGAATGCCTGAACCGCAAGGATTCCAACTTAGAGGAAAAGAAGAAATTACTTTGCCTTGGGGCGGAAAATTAATTTTTTATAACTGCATTGTTGGTGGAGTAATTGACATGCGATTTTTACCTTCAATCAAAAAAGGAATTATGGAAGTGATGGAAAACGGCCCCATAACAGGTTCGTATGCCCGTGATATAAGAGTGATGGTATATGATGGTAAAATGCATGCTGTAGATTCAAATGATATAGCCTTTAAAATAGCCGGAGGTCATGCGTTTAAAGAAGCTTTTTTAAATGCAAGTCCACGTTTACTGGAACCTATTCAGGATTTGGAAGTAAAAGTTCCGGAAGAACTTATGGGCGATATTATAACCGATTTACAGGGAAGAAGGTCCGTAATTTTAGGAATGGAAGGTGCGGGACATTATCAGGTAATAAAAGCTAAAACTCCTCAAGCTGAATTATATCAATATTCAACCACCTTAAGGTCAATGACACAGGGTAAGGGTTCGTTTAGTAATAAATTTTCGGGTTATAGCCATGTGCCTCAAAATATTCAGGACGACTTATTAAAAGCACATCATGCAGCTACTGCCACCAGTGAGTAGAAGCAAACGAATAAAATATTTATCTTATTTTTTAATAATCTTTATGGGTGTTGCTTCCTGTGGTAAACAGAAAGCAACAAGCCATGAAGTTGAAAATTCAGAGGCTTTTCTCGTTATTTTAGGAACCTTGCAAGATGGAGGTTCGCCGCATATAGGCTGTAAAAAAGACTGTTGCAAAAACCTTTTTGACAAACCAGACCTAAGCCGTAAAGTGGTTTCATTGGGATTAATCGATTCCGAAAATAAACAGACTTGGCTAATGGAAGCCACACCGGATATTTCAGCGCAACTTAAACTACTGAAAAAAGCTTCAAAATTTCAGGAAGCCGAAACACCTGATGGAATTTTTATTACCCACGCCCATATTGGTCATTATGCCGGGCTGATGTATCTAGGCAAAGAAGCCATGGGAGCCAATGAAGTTCCTGTTTATGCCATGCCTCGAATGAAATCGTATTTGGAAACCAACGGGCCTTGGAGTCAGTTGGTGTCTCAAAATAACATTTATATAAAACCTTTAAAAAATGATTCCACTCTAAAATTAAGCAGTAATTTTTCTATCATTCCTTTCATCGTTCCTCACCGTGATGAATTTTCAGAAACGGTGGGTTATAAAATTACAGGCCCAAATAAAACCGCTTTATTTATTCCCGACATTAACAAATGGGATATTTGGAACAGGAGCATAATAGCGGAAATAGCCAAAGTAGATTATGCCTTTATTGACGCCACTTTTTATGATGGCAATGAAATTAACTCCCGCAAGATTTCTGAAATACCGCATCCGTTTGTAATTGAAAGTATAGAGCTTTTTAAAGGTTTGCCAGCCTCTGAAAAAGGAAAAATATACTTTATCCATTTCAATCATACCAATCCACTATTGAATCCAAAAAGCAAACAAAGTAAGTTGGTAATTAAACAAGGATTTAAAATTGCAAGGTTTGGGGCAGTGATAAAGCTTTAACCCTAAAAAAAGTTACTTTCGTTAAAAATTTGAACACATGAAAAAGATAATTACTATTTTAACTTCTATTTTACTTTTAGTAAGTACATCACTATTTGCCCAAACTGCCATGAAAGAATACAAAGCCGGGCATATTTTTAATATCAGTTTGCCTGATTATATGAGCAAAACTGCTGGTTTAAATTCGGCTGCAACCATTCAATTTATAAATGTAGAAAAAGATGTGGCAGGAATTGTGATAGAGGATACCAAAGAAGATTTGCAGTTGGCTGATGTGAAGTATGCTTCAGCAAAGGATTTTTATGATGAATTTATAAAGGATTTTTTGAAAGATGAACCTAAACGGAAAGTATCCACACCAATTAATAAAAAAAATGGAACTACTAATTTTATAGAAACAGATGTTTCATACTATGACAACGACTCTAAAGTTGAAATCTATTATTTTGTGGGAATTGTAGAAACTGCCAATGCCTATTATAAAATTTTATGCTGGGGAACCTTGGAAACTAAAGACACCTACAAGGCCGATTTTCAAAAGATATTTTACAGTTTGAAGGATTAATTCTTATACTTAAAGGTACAAACTTGCTTTAGAGCAAAATGTTCGGGTTCAGGTGCGGTGGCCTCGGCAAAACGGCGGGGGTGTGCTGGATTTAGCTTGGGAGCATCGTTTTGCCTTGTCTTTTTTGTTTACTTTTTTTGACTAAGAAAAAAAGTAAATCCGGGTTATAGGGGCGGACAGCCCCTAATTCAATTCAATTTTTTTACAACGGAGAATTAAAATCCCTTAAACCAACACCTTTTTCAAAATCCCTTCCACTCTTTCCATCATTTCATCTGAAATATCAAGGTGAGTTACAAATCTTATCCAGCCGCCACCGGTAGCGGCAGCCAGTATGTTTTGTTCTTTCAGTAATTGTAAATAACTACTTGCCTTTTCTGCTGATTCAGTTTTAAAAAGCACAATATTGGTTTGCACAGGCATTACTTCTTTTACCGCAGGCAAACTGTTTAATATGGCTTCAAATTTTAAAGCTTTTTGATGGTCTTCAGCCAATCGGCTAATGTTATTTTGCAAGGCATAAATACAGGCTGCGGCTAAATAACCGGCTTGCCGCATCCCACCACCAAAGCGTTTACGGTGTTTTCGTGCAGCCGTAATAAAGTCCTTTTTACCCACTAAAACCGAACCAACCGGACAACCCAACCCTTTACTAAAACACACCGATATGCTATCAAACCACTGGCTGTAATCTTTTGGGTTTTGATTGGTTTTTACCAAAGCATTCCAAAGTCGGGCACCATCAAGATGGGTTTTTAAACCATGTTTTCTTGAAGCTTCACAAACGGAAGAAAGTTGTTCCACTGTCCAGCAAATTCCTCCGCCTTTGTTCACCGTATTTTCAAGGCAAACTAAGCTGGTACTTGGAAAATGGATATCATCGCTATTAATATTTGTGATTACATCGTCGCTATTAAAAATTCCCCGTTCACCAAATAATAGGCGAACCGAAGCCCCTGAATTGAAAGCAATTCCTCCACCTTCATAGCGATACACGTGCGCCGTTTGGTCACATATTATTTCATCGCCCGGTTGGGTATGGGTTTTTATAGCCACCTGGTTGGCCATGGTTCCACTGGGAAAAAACAAACCGGCTTCCATTCCAAAATAATCAGCAGTAAGTTGCTGCAATTCATTTATAGTCGGGTCATCTCCAAATACATCATCACCCACTTGGGCATTGAACATGGCTGCTTTCATAGCCTCAGTCGGACGAGTTACAGTATCACTTCTTAAATCAATAAGCATGGTGTAAAATTAATAATTAGCCTTAGAACCTCAATGGGCAGCAAGAAACAATTTGTATTCTAAAAATATTGAATACATTTGAACCTTTATGAGCAGGTTTTTACTCTTTGTTTTTATACTGTCGAGCCAGTTTTCTTTGGCCGGAAATGATTCTGCAATTACAAAAAAAGATAAAAGGCTAACAAAGTATTGTGCTGCCCGTATCGTGGGTATGAGCCCAAATAAAATTCTATCCATAGGGTATGATTATGAATTTGGTCAAACTTTAAAGTGGTCGGACATAGGAAGTTTTGATAGAAAGGCTCAGCCTCCAATTGTTGAAACCACTAAGTTTAAAAGGGTAAGCGGTTTACGGTTTACAGCTAAAATCCCAATTATTAATAAACCCAAAATAATATGGCAAGTGGGGCTTAATTATTGGAAATCAAATTATACAATTAGTACCCTCAATTCGCCCACCCCCAAGCATTATGGATTGGGTTTATATCTTGGTAGTGAAAATTTAACAACTACCGGAATAAATACCTCCATTTACAAACCTTTGAACGAAAAGCACTTTGTAATTTTCCAAACCTCAGCCGACCTAAACGGAGATTATAAATTTAGCAACATTCAATCGCTTCACTATTTGAAATACTCGGCTATTGCCCTTATTGGCCGGAGGCCAAGCGATTATAAGCAATGGGCTGTAGGTTTTGGGCGTACTTACGGTGCAGGGCAATCCAGTATTCTTCCATTGGTTATTTTTAATTACACAGCTCCCAACAAAAAATGGGGTACCGAAATTACGCTTCCTGCAAGGGCATGGTATCGTAGGACTATTAATAAAAACAGCCTGTTAAGGGCAGGCTATGAACTGGAAGGAGCCAGTTATCATTTAAATTTTATGTCCACTTCTACTCAAAATTATGAACTGCGACGCGGTGAGTTAAGAACCAAAATTGAATACCAATGCAAACTTTATAAAGCCTTTTGGTTGTCGGCTCAAACAGGTTATTGCAAAATATTAAATTGCAAAGTGGATGACTTGGGAACCGGCAAAGATTTTACCCGAAATATTACGGGCGACCATAATTATGCCATGATTAATAAACTATCGGACTTTATGTTTTTTAATCTGAGTATAAATTTTGTGAGTTTATAAAAACAAACTAATCATCGTCTTGTTCTCCTCCCCCTTGTTCCTGTGTTGGCGTGTTTACACCATTTGGGCCAACTTCGGTATGACGAATTTGTCCACCTAAATAACCGGTGCGGACTACCAATCCAAAACTAACAAGTGAAATAAGCAAAACCACCAAGGCCACTTTATTGGCCAATGCTGATTTTTTATAGCTTAAGAAAAGTCCGATAAGCGATGTACCTCCCAAAATCATTAAGGAAATGAAAGCAAGCTCGGCGGCTTCTTCATGCTCCTCAATCATACTTTTGGCAATGCCGGCAATATTTTCTACAGTTTCTTCAGCAGCTTCGCCAGTAAAATAGGCTATGGCAGCACCAATGGCAGCAATAATAAGAACATTATAAGCAGCTATTTTTGTTTGATTGCTTTTGGTCCAAAGGCCATGCGAAAGCACAAGCCCACCCAATATGGAGCCAAAAATTGGAAGATGTGTAACGAGTAAATGAATATGCGTTTGATCCATGGTTATTATATTTCAATCAAAGGTAGAGGATGCAGCAATATAATCCAATGATATTTATCAGTGTGGGCTTATTTAGGATTGTTATAGATGGGGGTCTTTAAATCTTAATTCATTAGTGCCTCCGTCATATTTTTTTCTCAAATACAACTCCAAATCCCCTAATTTTGAGGGTTTATTCTCTTTCAAAAATTAAATGATACTTTCTGAAAAGGCAACTATTGCTTTTCTGTATTCCATTGTAAAGCATCCCTATTTGGGGCTGGTGATTGAGCCATTTTTGGTGGAGGTAACAGCAGCCGGAAATTTTTCGCTGGCCCACCAACGCCTGATTGCCGCCAATGCCAATCTTTACAGCCATTTGCTGGAAGAAAATGATTTTAAAGCCATCAAAATTTTAGAAGAAATAACCCCAGAAAGGATTGTTAAAAAATTTTACCGAAAGGGAGCTATACGACCCAAGGAGTTTTTTGAAAAAAAATGCGATGAACAGACCTTTGCCACCATTATCCGCCCGTTTATTGAACTGCGGCTGAGTGAGGCTTTGGAACTTATTAATCCTACTAAATTATACTTTACCAGCGAAACCAAAAACCCCACGGCCAAGCACCTAACCATACATAAAGACAATGTGAGTGTGTTGTTTCATTTTAACCGTATGGAAACCGAAACCCGGTATTATGCAACTATAAAAGTGAATAACGAGCGGCTTAAATTAATGGGAAACAGCGCCATACTTACTTATGACCCGGCCCATATTATTATTGATGACAAGTTAATCGTGCTAAAGGATGTGGATGGTAAAAAAATTGAACCGTTTATTACCAAATACTACATAGCCGTAGCCCGCAGGTCGGAAGAAATTTTCTTTAAAAAATTTGGGCTGGAGCTGATTGAAAAATTTAATGTAAGGGCAGAAGGGTTTGAAATAGTGCAGGAAACCCACAAGGCATCTGCCATTTTAAAATTTGAAAAGGTATTGACCAATGAATATGGATTTATCCTTTCATTTAAATATGATGGGCAGGTTTTTCCCTATCACTCCAAAAAAATGGCACATGCCATTTATGAAAAAAAAGGTGATTCGTTTTTGTTCAGGAAAATAAGACGAAGCCGCGATTGGGAAGAACATAAACGTGAGTTTATTGAATCCATTGGCTTGCAGCAATTGGAAGGGTCGGTGTTTGTATTAAAAGAAAAAGGATTGGTGAAAACAGAACCAACCGAAACCGCCCAAAAATACCGAACCATTGAATGGCTTGAACTTCAAAAAAACACATTAATAGGCCGGGGCTTTGAAATAAACCAAAACATTGGCAAGGAAGTGTACTTTTTGGGCGAAAAAAACCTGAAAATAGAAATAGCCAAAAATGCGGATTGGTTTGATTTGGAAACCAAAGTGTGGTTTGGGAATTTTGAAATTCCATTTCTTGAACTGAAAGAAAACATACTAAACAACAATCGCGAATTTGTATTGCCCAATGGCGAAATAGCGCTGATACCTGAAGAATGGATGGCCAAGTTTCAGGGAATTTTGAGGTATGACGAAGGTGGCCAACACATAAGAATTAAAAAATTACACTGGGGTTTGTTGGACAGTTTTGAAACCACCGCCGGTATACAAACCAAACTGGAAGGTTTAAAATCGTTCGAAGAAATTGCAGAACGGCCATTGCCCAAAGGACTGAAAGGTACTTTGCGCGATTATCAAATTGCAGGCTATAACTGGATTTATTTTTTAAAGGAATACGGATTTGGTGGGTGTTTGGCTGATGACATGGGCTTGGGAAAAACAGTGCAAACTCTTGCCATGCTGCAAAATGAAAAGGAAACGAGTCATGAAACGATAGCACAGGAAGTAACCGAAGTAAAACCTGCGGTGGCTCAATTATCCATATTTGAGCAGGCAAAACCTAAAGCAAAGATTGTTTCAAATCCAAGTAAAACCTCATTGTTGGTGGTCCCTACTTCTCTGATTTATAACTGGATAAATGAAGCCAAAAAATTTACCCCAAATCTTAAAGTATTTATTCATACGGGTCAGGCAAGGGTTAAAGAAAACGAACATTTTGAAAAATACGATTTAATCATCAGTACCTATGGAACCGTGAGAAACGATGAAGAATTGTTTATCAATTTCAGGTTTCATTATATTATTTTGGATGAAAGCCAGAACATAAAAAATCCGCATAGCCAAACTTCCAAAACACTTCGCAATCTGAATGCAGACAACCGATTGGTGCTTACTGGCACACCGGTTGAAAATTCTATTCGTGACCTTTGGTCGCAAATAAGTTTTGTAAATCCGGGATTATTAGGAGGATTAAAGTTTTTTGAAGATACCTATGTTACACCAATAGAACGTGACCATGACGAAGCAAAATTAGCAGAGTTAAAAACCTTAATAAAACCATTTATCCTTCGAAGAACCAAGCAACAGGTTGCCAAAGAATTGCCTGAAAAAACGGAGCAAGTTTTATACTGCGATATGACACCCGAGCAGGAAACTATATATGAAGAGTTGAAATCGCAATTCCGCAATCAGGTGTTGGAAAACATAGAGGAAGTAGGAATAAACAAAGCACGTTTTAATATTATAGCGGGGTTAACCAAATTGAGGCAATTGGCCAATCATCCGTATTTGGTAGATAAAAATTACGAAGGAAGTTCCGGAAAATTTATTGAATTGATGTCCCGCACCCATACCGCCATCGAAAGTGGTCATAAAATTTTAATCTATTCTCAATTTGTTCAGCAATTGCAAATAATAAAAAGGGCTTTTGATAAAGATGGGCTGAAATATTGCTATTTTGATGGTAGTTTTAGTGCGAAGGAAAGGCAAAAGCAGGTCAAGATATTTCAGGAAACACTGGAAATACCAATCTTTTTAGTATCACTAAAAGCCGGCGGAGTGGGGCTAACACTAACTGCTGCGGATTATGTTTTTATTATTGACCCTTGGTGGAATCCATCCGTAGAACGTCAGGCCATTGACCGAACACACCGCATCGGACAAACCAAAAATATCTTCAGTTATAAATTTATTACTAAAAATTCGGTAGAGGAAAAAATATTAAACCTTCAAAATAAAAAGCTAAACCTTGCCTCTGAAATGGTACTTGCCGAAGAATCCTTTTATAAAACTTTGGATGTAAATGACATAAAAAATATTTTGGGTTAATGATTTAATAATCCAAAATGTTACATTTGAGACTTAAAATCATAAAAAACAAATCATGAAAAAATTCTTTACTATTTTATTGGCCTTAATTTCTGTCTCAACTTTTGCACAGCGCACTTGTGATATGGAAGTTGTTATGACTAAACCTACTGCAAGCCAAAAAGTTGCTGCTGGTTTTGCATTTGATGTTGCATACACCGTAAAAAACCTTGGTCCTGATAAATTAATGCCAGGAGATACTATTTTTTGGGGATTTACCCTTAATGGTTCTGTGTTGGGAAATATTACTGGAGCTGTTTTAAATGCTCAAGTGGCTAAAGATTCATTCGTTATTAAATTTAACAATAAACTTAATATAAACTTTGCTTTTGAGAATCCAAATTCAAATTTTTGTGCATTTTTTATTGTTCAAAATAGAATAGAGGGTAATAAACAAGTAAATGATCCGGTTACAACAAATAATTCAGGTTGTAAGGTGATCAGTATGTCAGCTGATATTAAAACACTTGGTAATGGATTAACTGTTGCTACAAAAATTAATGCATCCCCAAATCCTGCAAATAATTTTACAAATATTTCCTATGAATTAATTAATCCTGAAACTGTAACTGTATCATTATATGATATGAATGGAAGACTCGTAATTGCCCCAATAACTGACAAACAAGGAGCTGGAGAAAATAGTTTACAATTGAATACCTCTGAACTTGAAGCTGGTTTATATTTTTACGAAGTTAAAATTGGTAATGATTCAAAACGCTATAAATTAATGGTAGATTAATTTCTTAAGTTTAAAAATTAAAAAAACCTTTACTTGATTAGTGAAGGTTTTTTTTTGCCAATTAATTGAGAGGTTAGTAAATACAATAACTGTATTAAAAATTATCTTTGCACCTCAATATGTCAGGACACAGTAAATGGGCCAATATAAAACACCGTAAAGGAGCACAGGATAAGCGACGAGGAAAATTATTTACCCGAATAATTAAGGACATTACCATTGCTGCCAAAAGCGGTGGCGAAAATCCTGATAGCAATCCCTCATTGCGGCTTGCCATGCAAAATGCAAGAGGAGCTAATTTGCCAAAAGAAAAGGTAGAAAATGCAATTAAAAAAGCTTCGGGAGCTGATGCCGCCAATTATCAGGAGCTAACTTATGAAGGCTATGGAAATGGAGGAGTAGCTGTATTTATTGAAACAGCAACTGATAATGTGAACCGAACAGTAGCAAATATTCGCAGCATTTTTATGAAAAGCGGAGGAAACTTAGGAACTAATGGTTCATTAAGTTTTGTATTTGCTCATAAAGGAATTTTTATTGTACCAAAAGAACAACTCAAAGGCAAAAACGAAGACGAACTTGAATTTGAGTTAATTGATGGGGGAGCTGATGATATTGAAAAAGCAGAGGAGAATTGGGAAATAACAACTTCTTTTGAAAATTTTGGAGCGATGCAAAAAAAATTAGAAGAATTGGGGATCGAGGTTGAAAATGCTTCATTGCAACGAATTGCCTTAAATTATAAATCTTTGCCGGTTTCCGAAGCTTTAAAATTTTTGAAAATGATTGAAAAATTGGAAGAAGACGATGATATAAATACGGTTTATCATAATCTGGAATTGACGGATGAATTGATTAAGGAATTGGAAAATAGTTAATAGATATGAGACTACGAGATATAAGACTAAAAGATATATTTGCAATATTAATTTAAGTTCTACTTCTCACAATCTCACAATCTCACTTCTCACAATCTTATATCTATAAAACAATGAACAAACGCGAAAAGCTAATATTCAAAAGAGAACAAAGCAAACTTGGCGGCGGAGCCGATAGAATAGAATCTCAACATAAAAAAGGCAAACTTACGGCCCGCGAAAGGCTGGAATTATTATTTGACAAAGGAAGTTTTGAAGAGATAGATGCTTTTGTAAAACACAGAAGCACTGATTTTGGAATGGAGGAAATTCATTATCCAGGTGATGGTGTTATTACAGGATACGGAACAGTTAATGGCCGATTGATGTTTGTCTTTTCTCAAGACTTTACAATTTTTGGAGGTTCATTAAGTGAAACCCATGCCGAAAAAATATGTAAGATAATGGATATGGCTATGAAAAATGGAGCACCTGTTATTGGACTTAATGATAGTGGAGGAGCTAGGATTCAGGAAGGGGTGGTTTCATTAGGTGGTTATGCTGATATCTTTTACAGAAATACATTAGCCAGCGGAGTTATTCCTCAAATATCAGTCATAATGGGGCCTTGTGCCGGGGGAGCGGTTTATAGCCCTGCAATTACCGATTTTATAATGATGGTAGAAAAATCATCGTACATGTTTGTAACTGGACCAAACGTAGTAAAAACTGTAACTAATGAAGAAGTAAGCAGTGAGGATTTAGGAGGGGCTTCTGTTCATGGAACCAAATCGGGAGTATCGCATATTAATGCCTCCAACGAGTTGGATGCTATGAATAAACTAAGGAAATTACTAAGTTATATTCCTCAAAATTGTGAAGAACGACCTCCTTTTGAGGAGTATATTTTAACAACAAATGAATTGCGTGAGCAATTGGCTACTATTATTCCTGAAAATGCAAATCAGCCTTATGATATGCGCGATGTGATTGAAGGAGTAATTGATGAAGAAAGTTTTTTTGAAATTCACAAAGATTTTGCTGAAAATATTGTAGTAGGTTTTGCCCGTTTGGCAGGCCGTAGTATTGGTATTGTTGCCAATCAACCTGCATTTTTAGCGGGAGTTTTGGATGTAAAAAGCAGTCAGAAGGCAGCCCGTTTTGTAAGATTTTGTGATGCTTTTAATATTCCATTATTGGTATTTGAAGATGTTCCCGGATTCCTTCCTGGTACCGACCAAGAGTGGAATGCTATTATTACCAACGGTGCTAAATTACTTTATGCATTTTGCGAAGCCACCGTGCCACGAGTTACAGTTATCACGCGTAAAGCATACGGCGGAGCTTATGATGTAATGAACAGCAAACACATCGGTGCCGATATGAATTTTGCATGGCCAACTGCTGAAATTGCGGTGATGGGAGCCAAAGGAGCTGCTGAAATTATCTTTAAAAAAGAGATAAGCGAAGCCGCTGATCCGGCTGAAGCCTTGAAACAAAAAGAAGCCGAGTATGCCGGAATATTTGCAAATCCATACCGAGCTGCTGAAAGAGGGTTTATTGACGAAGTTATATTACCAGAAGAAACCCGTATCAAACTTATCAAAGCGTTTAAAATGCTGGAAAATAAGGTGGCCAATTTGCCCAAGAAAAAGCACGGGAATATTCCTTTATAAAAAAAGCCTACCCATATTCTCTACAATCGCAGGCTCTAATAACTCTTCGTTTGCCATGTCGATTAATTTTTAACCACGGTTTATTTTTTTCGAAATAGATAATCCAAAGGTGCCTGCCATGTTTATATTTAATTTGTTTATGCAGGCTGCCATCAGCATTATACCACGTCCATATTTTATGACGTTTGGCGTTTTTAAAATATCCTTTTACAGAAATTATATTATTGTTTTTAAAATAATAAATACCGGTTTTGGTAGAATCAGAAGTTGCAGATTGACAAAAACCCTTGGAGGCAAAAAACAATACTGCTAAAAAAAGAAAAAACCGCAACATGGTATTTCAAAGTTAATCAATTATAGAAAGACTTATTCCTGAATAATAAAGAATAAGAATTAAAGTGCCGGCGATAATGCGGTAGTAACCAAAGAATTTGAAACCATATTTGGTAAGCACATTTATCATAAACCGAATGGCAATTATTGAAACTAAAAAAGCCACGATATTACCAACTGCAAATAATTTCCATTGTTCGGTGGTCACTATTCCTCCATTATCAAAATAATCATAAAGAGATTTGACAGTAGCGGCAAACATTGTTGGCACGGCCAAAAAGAATGAAAATTCAGCCGCAGATCTTCGGGTCAATCCCTGACTCATTCCGCCAATAATGGTAGCCGCAGAGCGTGAAACTCCCGGAATCATACTTATGGTTTGAAACAACCCTATAACCAATGCATTTTTATAGGTTGTTTTTTCTTCTGTATTTTTTTTACCCTTATCAAAAAAACTATCAATGAATACCAAAAAGAATCCACCAACAATCAAGGCAAAGGCAACGACAATAACATTTTCCAGAAGATTGTCAATTTGGTCTTTGAATAAAAGACCAAGAATAACAGCCGGAATAAAGGCTACGAAAAGTTTGTAATAAAACTCAACGGATTGAAAAAAGCGTTTAAAATATAAAGCTACCACCGCCATGATAGAACCCAATTGAATGCAAACGGTAAATAGTTTGACAAAATCATCGGCCTGAATGCCCATAAACGATGACGCAATAATCATGTGGCCGGTGCTGCTTACAGGAATATATTCTGTAAGGCCTTCTACAATAGCAAGAATGATGGCCTCAATCAGCCCCATTGGTATTTTTAGGCTTATACATTATAGCAAATACACCTATTAAAAATCCAGTGATTACTACAATTGGTGCTAATGTTATCCTACGAAAACTATAAATATCTTCTTTGCCGCCCCACATGAGTAAAAAACCAATTATTACCACAGCAAATGCCAAACCTGTTAGCATATAGTTTTGCTTTACAAATACCCTGTCAATTTTTGAACTTGGAATTTCTTTGACAGGAGCTTTTGCCTTTTCATGAATTTTTTTTGACATAATTTTTATTTAATAAAGATCTTCTATGTTTGAGTATAAATAACGTTTTGTGCTCCAATAGGTACAAATTATGGGTATCAGCATCCCTATAAGAAACAGACATGCAAATAAAGAAGAATAAATCAATATTTCCCGCATCGGATTTTGGGAATCAACCCATGTCATCTTGCCTGAAAAGATTAAATCATTGGCCCAATTACCAATTACATAAAAAGTGATAACCAAAAAACCGGTTGAAACAATAAACGCCATCAACGCTTGAAAAGCCGCTTTTTTTAGAAAAGGTTTTATGATAAAATATTCTGTAGCTCCCACCAATTGCATGCTTCGTATTAAAAACCGTTTGCTGTAAATACTTAATCGTATGGTGCTATTGATGAGAAAAAAAGCAATGATAATAAACAGCAAACCCATACCGGCCAAGGTTCCTGCGGCAAGTTTTTTATTTTTATTTATTTGCTCAATAAGATTGGTTTGGGTTAAAACTTCCTCAACCCCATCGTATAAATACAATTCCTTTTCAATTTTATGAAGACTGGCCCGGTCGCTGTATTTTGCTTTTAACGATAGTTCAATACTTGATGGAAGCGGATTATAGCCCAATACATCTACAAAATCCTGCTCCAATTCTTTTTTATAATCGACGGCAGCGTCTTTATTGCTCAGGTAATAGGCATCTTTGGTGTAGTTTTTTGATTTTAAAGATTCCAAAATTTGAATAATACTGCTTTCATCAGTGTTTTGCGAAAAGTAAATATTTACATACACCTTTTCCTTAAGGCTGTCCACCATTTTTTGCCCTGCAAAAAACATTAAGCCTGATAATCCTAACAAATAAATAATGATAGCAATGCTTACCACTTGAGGCAATGACGATGTATCGTGCCTTGAAATTCGCGGGGTGGAATTATTGTAATTGCTCATGAATTAGCTTCCTTCAAAAAAACGATTATTTTTTGAAATAATTTAAGAGATGATAAAATAAGATTATTGAATAATAATCCTAATCCCAACGCTCAGGTCGCATCTGAGGAAAGAAAAGCACCTCCTGAATAGATTGCTGATTGGTTAAAAGCATTACAAGTCGGTCCATTCCTATTCCAATACCGGCGGTGGGTGGCATTCCGTATTCCAAAGCTCTTAAAAAATCCTGGTCGATAAACATGGCTTCGTCATCGCCTTTTTCACTCAATCGCATTTGTTCAGTAAAGCGTTCGCGTTGGTCTATGGGGTCGTTTAACTCACTGTAGCAGTTGGCTATTTCCTTGCCGTTAATTATCAATTCAAAGCGTTCGGTCAGTCCGGGTTTGTCTCGGTGTATCTTGGTAAGCGGACTCATTTCTATAGGGTAATCAATTATAAATGTTGGTTGAATTAAATGGTGTTCCACCAGTTCGCCAAACAATTCATCTATCATTTTACCTACTCCCATTTTTTCATCGGCGTGTATGTTATTTTTTTTGCAGGTTTGGCGCAAAGTATCTTCGTCCATTCCGTTCACGTCTACATTTCCGTATTTTTTTATGGCATCCATAATACTGATACGTTCAAAAGGTTTTCCAAAATCCAGCACTACTTCTCCAAATGGCACTTGTTCATCACCGGTTACATCAATGGCTAATTTACGAAGCATTTCTTCTGTGGTATCCATCATCCAGTAGTAATCCTTATAGGCTACGTAAAGTTCCATAATGGTAAATTCAGGATTATGGGTACGGTCCATTCCTTCATTTCTAAAATCTTTCGAAAATTCATAAACAGCATCAAATCCACCTACAATAAGGCGTTTTAAATACAGTTCATTCGCTATTCGTAAATAAAGTTGAGTATCCAAAGCATTATGATGAGTGATAAACGGACGAGCCGCAGCACCACCTGGAATGGGTTGCAAAACCGGGGTTTCCACTTCCATGTAGCCTTTATCATTCAAAAACTGACGCATGGAATTAAAGGTTTTAGTGCGTTTTATAAAAATATCTTTTTGCTGACGATTCACTATCAAATCCACATACCGCATACGGTAGCGCATTTCAGGGTCGGTAAAGGCATCAAAAATTTCACCATCCTTTTCTTTTGGCAATGGCAATGGGTTCAGTGCTTTTGAAAGCAAGGTGAAACTAGAAACGTGAATGCTTATTTCTCCTGTTTGGGTAGTAAAAACATAACCCTTTACCCCAATTATATCACCGATGTCAAGTAATTTTTTAAATACTTCATTGTACAAGGTTTTATCCTCACCCGGACAAACTTCATCACGGTTAACATAAATCTGCATTCTATCGGTACTATCCTGCAATACGGCAAAGGCTGCTTTTCCCATAATTCGGATGGACATAATGCGACCTGCAAATGAAATATCCTTGTAATTTAATTTATCATTTTCATAGTTTTCCTTTATATCGGCGGCCGATGCATTCACATCGTAAGGTTTTGCAGGATAAGGGTTGATGCCCAGTTCGCGCAACCGGACTAATTTTTCTCTGCGTTGAATTTGTAACTCGTTTAATTCCATGGTATAAAAACAGCCGCGAATATAAGTCATCAAAAGCAACTCTTTTAGTAAATTGGTTGTCTATTACAGTAGGAATAACGATTTTTGAGATTAAATTGTGCTGATTCGGATTTTAAAATATGGTTTTGTTTTGGGATTAATTTTCCCAATGTTTGTAAGTGCTCAAAACGATGATGCTTTGCAATTTATTCAAAACAAAGGTCAGTTTGATTCCAAAGTTTTATATAGGGTTCAGTTAAATACGGGGTATGTTTTTTTGGAACAAAACGCCATCACTTTTAAATTATTTAATGAACAGGAATATCACAAGGCACACAGGCATTTACACGATGATACTTTAAAAACAGACCCAATTATTCATGGTCATGTTTTTAAATATAACTTCAATAACAGCAATAAAGCAGCCGAAGTTAAAGGCCAAATGCCGTTCAAAGAAAAATTCAATTATTTTTTAGGAAATGATAAAAGCAAGTGGGCCAGCAATGTTCCACTGTTTCCGGAAGTAATTTACAAAAATATTTATGAAGGGATTAATTTAAAAGTTTACTCAAAATATGGGCAAGTAAAATACGAATGGATGGTGAGCCCAAATGCGGATGTTTCGCAAATTCAGATAGAATTGGAAGGATTGGATGGGGTGGCAGTCAAAGAAAATAATTTGATTTTGCAAACCAGCATTGGCAGTTTTGCGGATAAAAATTTACAGGTTTTTCAAACAAGTAATGGATTGCAGAAAGACAATTCACAAGAATCAATTCCTTGCAAGTATAAACTTTTAAATGACCAAATATCTTACCTTTTTCCGAAAGGATATAACAAAGAACTTCCTCTCATTATTGACCCAATTCTAGTTTTTTCAACCTATTCCGGATCACGAGGTGATAATTTTGGATACACTGCCACCTTTGATTTACGAGGAAATTTATATGCCGGAGGAATAACCGACAATACCCATGGCGAATATCCGGTAACAACCGGTGCATTTCAAACCAAATGCAAAGGTGGTAAAGGTTTTGAACCGGTAAATTTACCTTGTGATATTACCATCAGTAAATACGATTCTTCAGGCAAAACTTTGCTTTATGCCACTTATGTTGGTGGGGTAGAAGATGATTATCCGCATAGTATGGTGGTGAATGGAGATTCAGAACTGGTGGTTTTTGGAACTACTTATTCCCGTGATTTTCCTATGAAAACTAATGGTTATGATACTTCTCACAATAGTTATACCGACACTTTAGCCTACACGGATATTATTATTTTTAAGCTTTCCATACATGGCGATAGTTTGAAAGGTGCCACTTTTTTTGGAGGCAGTAATCACGATGGATTAACCGATGGGGCTTTGAAATATAATTATGCTGATGAATTTCGTGGTGAAGTTTTAACAGATAAAGCCAATAACGTTTACTTAGTAAGTAGTACTAATTCCGATAGCCTTCCTTTAAAAAATGCTTCAAAATCTTCACTCGAAGGTCCGGCAGACGGGCTGTGTTTAAAATTTTCAAAAGGGTTGGATACCTTGCTTTGGTCTACCTATTTTGGAGGGAAAGGAAGTGATGGTATTTACAGTTTGGAATTTGATAAAAATGAAAACATATACGTGGCCGGAGGTACATTCAGTTATAATTTACCAACTACCTCAGGTGTTTTTAATAAAACCAACAATGGCGGAATTGATGGATTTATGGCTGTTTACAACAAAAAAACATTTGCTTTAAATAAGGCAACCTATTTTGGAACGTCTGCCTACGACCAGATTTATTTTCTGGAAATTGATAAACTTGGAAATGTTTATGCCACCGGTCAAACGGAAGGAAATATTACACCATCAAAGGGAGTTTATACCTACACCAAAAATTCAGGACAGTTTATTGTGATGACCGATTCTAATTTTAGTACTATAAAAAAACAAACTGTTTTTGGAACGAGAGCTAATAATCCAAATATTTCTCCATCTGCTTTTTTGGTAGATTCTTGTGGTAATATTTATATTTCAGGCTGGGGTTCAAATGTAGGAGCAGGGCATGTTGGAACCACCACAGGATTGCCAATTACTGCCAATGCGCTTCAAACTGCCACAGATGGTTCTGATTTTTATCTGGCTGTATTTGGTAAAAATCTTTCAGGCCTTTTGTTTGCCACCTATTATGGTGGTAATAAATCTCGCGACCATGTGGATGGTGGTACCAGCCGATTTGATAAACGTGGCGTTATTTATCAATCCGTTTGTTCCAGCTGCCCCAATACACCAGGAGCCACTTTAAATGATTTTCCTACAACATCGGGTTCTGCATTTCCAAAAAATGTGAGTTGGCGGTGCAGTAATGCCGCTTTTAAAATAGATTTTCAAATAAACAATTTGGTAAAAGCCAAATTTATTCCTGACCCAACACTTTGCGGCCCGGCTCAAATTCAATTTACCAATCAAAGTACCGGAAATGGTCACTATGAATGGGATTTTGGAGATGGTAAAACATCAACTTTAAAAGATCCAAACCACAGTTATCCTAATATAGGAAAATATACTCTAAGGCTTATTGCTATTGACTCCAACACCTGCAATGTTTCGGATACAGCAATTAGGGAAGTGACAGTTTTGCAGCGCCCAACAGCAGATTTTGTTATAATAAATTCGCATTGTAAAAAGCAAGTAGAGATTATTAATAAAAGCAAAGATTACACTGTTTTAGACTGGGATTATGGTGATGGTACTAAAGACCAAAATCCAAATCCCGGGATACACACTTATGACACTGGAAAATATAAAATAACACTAATAACTTATGCTAAAAATTTGTGTTCGGATACCGCTTCTGTCTCATTTGAAATAAAGGAAATAACGTATGCTTATGCTAAGTTTATTCCCGATACCACACTTTGTGGTCCTGCCGAGATTCAATTTACCAACCAAAGCGTTGGAAATAGAATTTTTAAATGGGATTTTGGCGATGGTAATTTTTCAACCCTGAAAAATCCTTTACACAGTTATCCCTCTACAGGTAAATACACTATAAAACTTCGGGTTACCGATTCGGCTACCTGCAATATTAGCGATAGTATTACACGCCTTGTAAATGTGTTAGTTCATCCAACAGCCGATTTTAACATAAAAGAATTTAAATGTTTAAGCCAAATTGATATTATTAATAAAAGCAAAGATTATGAAATTTTGCATTGGGATTATGGTGATGGAAACAGTAACCAAAACCCAAATCCGGGAATTTATAAATATCCAGGACCGGGTAGTTATAAAATAACACTTGTGGCCGATAACACTCTTTGTTCGGATACACTTTCAAAAATAATTGAGATAAAAGTAAATACCTATGTAAGGGCTGACTTTGTTCCTGATACCACACTTTGTGATACTGGGCAAGTAAAGTTTATCAATTTAAGTAGTGCGGGAAATTATCAATGGAATTTTGGGGATGGTAATTTTTCAAGTGATAATAGCCCAAATCACAGTTTTACTAAATTCGGAACCTTTAATATTAGGCTCATAGTTAATGATACCAATACCTGCAATTTAAATGATACAGCTTTCAGAACAGTAAATGTGGTAAAACAAAGTCATGCAAGTTTTATCACCAAAGGATTTGAATGCATCAGCCAAATTGAAATACTGAATACCGGCAACGATTTTGAAACCACTGATTGGGATTTTGGCGATGGCAATACCAGTAACAATGAAAACCCAGGAACTTATGAATACAAAGATTCCGGAATTTATACCATCCGATTAATTACAGATGCTGATAAGCAATGCCCTGATACGGCTTACTTTCTGGCTACTATTAAAGGAACACCTGCTGATAAATTTATTCCTGTTAATGTGTTTACACCTGATGGTGACGGACTAAATGAATGCTTTCATTTTGGAGGATTTCTGAATGAATGTTCTAAATTTAAACTAATTATTTATGATCGTTGGGGTTTAAAAATGTTTGAAACCACAGATTACAACGACTGCTGGAACGGAAGGGTGAAAAATACCGGTCGAAAATGTCCTGAAGGAACCTACTTCTATATTTGCGAATACAAAGGCGAATCTCTTTTTATTAAATCTCGATTTTCAGGAACGGTGACTTTAATAAGGAATGATTAAAATTTATAGCCCATTATTAAAATATTGGGCTCTAGTATTTTTACAAATGCAACACATTTAACCAAGTCATAGTCTATTCAATCAGGATTATTGTAATTTTGAGATATAAGAATTGATCATTAGGCTTCGTAAATATTACCTATTATTTTTAATAACTATTCCTTTGCTATCAGTAGCTCAGGATAATGAGGCATTGCAATTTGTTGAAAACCAAGGCCAGTTTGAAAAGGAGGTTCTTTTTAGAGTTCAGTTAAATACGGGTTATGTTTTTTTGGAACAAAATGCCATTACTTTTAAAGTATTTAATGAAACGGAATATCGCAAAGCCCATCAGCATTTGCAAAAGGATACATTAATTAAAAATCCAATCATTCATGGCCATGTTTTTAAATACAAATTTTACAATAGTAAAAATAACATCGGGGTCAACGGCCAAAAACCCTTTAAAGAAAAGTTTAATTATTTTTTAGGAAACAACAAAAGCAAGTGGGCTTCTAATGTTTCGGTATTTTCAGAGGTTATTTATACCAATGTATATAGAGGAATTGATTTAAAAGTGTATTCAAAATACGGGCAAATAAAATACGAATGGATGGTGAGCCCTAATGCTGATGCTTCGCAAATTGAGTTAGAATTAGAAGGATTGGATTCAGTAATTTCAAAAGGAAATAGTTTGGTATTAAATACGAGTATAGGAAGTTTTATTGATAAAAATTTAGAAGCTTGGCAAAGTGGCGGCACCTTAAAAAAGGTTTATTATTTAGGATTACAATGCAATTATGTTTTAAACAAAAACCGAATTTCTTATCAGTTCCCCAATGGCTATAACCATGAATTACCGTTAGTAATTGACCCGATTTTAATATTCTCAACCTACTCCGGCTCACGGGGTGATAATTTTGGTTATACAGCCACATTTGATTTAAGAGGAAACCTGTATGCCGGAGGAATTACAGATAATACCCATGGCGAATATCCGGTAACAGTTGGCGCATTTCAAACAATTTGTAAAGGAGGATTAGGACGAGCGCCAGTAAATTTACCTTGTGATATTACAATAAGCAAATATGATTCGAGTGGTAAAACCCTGCTTTATGCTACATATATAGGCGGAAGTGATGATGATTATCCGCACAGTATGGTTGTTAATGGCGATACTGAATTGGTGGTATTTGGAACAACCTATTCTGATAACTTTCCTATGAAAGGAAATGGATATGATAACACGCATAATAGCTATACATTAAAGGATACATTTACAGATATTGTAATTTTTAAACTATCAAAAAATGGAGATCAATTAAACGGCTCCACTTTTTTTGGAGGAAATAATCACGATGGATTAACAGATGCCGCTTTGCGATATAATTATGCCGACGAATTTAGAGGGGAAGTATTAACCGATAAGGCAGATAATATATTTGTCGTTACAGGAACCAATTCAAATAATATACCTTTAAAAAATGCCTCAAAATCTGCACTTGAAGGACCGGCAGATGGGTTGTGTTTAAAGTTTTCGAAAGATTTGGATCAATTACTATGGTCCACTTATTTTGGGGGAAATAGCAGCGATGGTATTTATAGCCTTGAGTTTGATAAAAACGAAAATATATACATTGCCGGAGGAACCTTGAGCTCAAATTTGCCAACCCATATCGGTGCTATAAGCAAAAATAATAATGGGCTGCGCGATGGATTTATGGCAGTTTACAATAAAACCACTTTTGCTTTGCAAAAAGCCACCTATTATGGCACTGATAAATATGACCAGATTTATTTTTTGGAAATAGATAAATCTGGAAATGTGTATGCTACCGGGCAAACGGAAGGAGATATTGCAGTTTCTAAAGGGGTTTATAGTAACAAAGCCAATACCGGGCAGTTTATTCTTAT
Source organism: Chitinophaga pinensis (assembly GCA_945907065.1). Taxonomy (GTDB): domain Bacteria; phylum Bacteroidota; class Bacteroidia; order NS11-12g; family UBA9320; genus JABWCE01. Next base: position 3,482 of record CAMDSC010000017.1, on the reverse strand, counting down.
TGCCGATGCTTATTTGAATACTATAAAAAAACAAACAGTATTTGGCGCTCGTCAGCATGTTCCTGAAATTTCGCCATCGGCATTTTTAGTGGATTCATGTGGTAATATTTATTTATCCGGCTGGGGTTCGGCCATTGTGAGATTAGGAACCACACGTAATTTACCTATTACTTCAAATGCTTTGCAAACTACTACCGATAATAATGATTTTTATCTGGCTGTGTTTGGTAAAAATCTTTCAAGCCTTCTGTTTGCAACCTATTACGGAGGTAATCAATCTGAAGACCATGTGGATGGAGGCACTAGCCGGTTTGATAAACGGGGAGTAATTTACCAATCCGTATGTTCCAGTTGCCCTGATGATCCCGGGGGCACATTGAATGATTTTCCAACTACTCCTAATTCTGCTTTTCCTATAAATGTAAGCTGGCGTTGCAGTAATGCTGCGTTTAAAATAGATTTTCAAATAAGCACGTTTGTAAAAGCTAAATTTATTCCGGATGTAACAGCTTGTGGTCCCGCAGATGTTCAATTTACCAATCAAAGCTTAGGAAACAATCACTACATTTGGGATTTTGGGGATAGTAAATCTTCTACAGACAAACACCCAAAACATAGTTTTCCGGATGTTGGAAAATATACCATAAAATTAACCGCTATTGACTCCAACACTTGCAATGTGGCCGACACAGCCACCCATATTGTAAATATCGTGAAACGAAGTGATGCCGCTTTTGAAATAAAACAATTTGAATGCACAAGTCAGGTAGAAATAATTAATAAAAGCAGCGATTTTGAAACCATCATCTGGAATTTTGGAGATAGTACAAGCAGTGATGTAAATAACCCGGGCGTGCATGAATATAAAACTGCGGGGGTATATAAAATTCTATTAATAGTAGATGCAGATAAACTTTGTCCAGATACCACTTTTTTAGAGGTACAAATAAATGGAACACCGGCTGATAAATTAATACCTGTCAATGCATTTACACCTGATGGCGACGGACTAAATGATTGCTTTCATTTTGACGGAGGATTGAATGAATGTTCAAAATTTAAACTTACCATCTTTAATCGCTGGGGACAAAAAATGTTTGAAACCAAAGATTTTACCGAGTGTTGGAATGGCAATGTAAACAATGGAAAAAGGCCATGTCCCGAAGGAACCTACTTTTATATTTGCGAATACAAAGGGGAGTCAGAAAAAATAAAACCTTTGTTTTCGGGAACAGTAACTCTCATTCTTAAATAGTAGAAAAACAAATTTCCGCTTTTGGTAGTTTTATTTAAATAATACTTATTTCTAAGTGTAGTTTTGTCAAATCAAATTCATGAATAATTCAAAACAAAATATAATAATTTGGCTATATGCCGGATGCTTATTAGTTTTTGCAATGGTTGTAATTGGTGGTATTACCCGCCTTACCGGTTCCGGATTATCCATTACCGAATGGAAAGTAATTACCGGTACTTTTCCCCCGCTGAATGAAATACAATGGCAGGAAGAGTTTTCTAAATACCAACAATCGCCGCAGTTCCAATTGATAAATTCAGGTTTTGGTATTGAAGATTTTAAAAATATTTACTGGTGGGAATATCTGCATCGCCTTATTGGCCGCTTGTTGGGAATGGTTTTTATTATTCCCTTCTTTTATTTTTTAATAAAAAAACAAATCAGCAAACAACTGCTGCCCAAACTTATTATTATTTTTTTGTTGGGTGCCTGGCAAGGATTTTTAGGTTGGTATATGGTAAAAAGTGGATTGATGAATGCTCCTTATGTAAGTCATTATCGCTTGGCCATTCATTTGGTAAATGCATTTATCACCTTTGGCTATATATTTTGGGTTTCACAGGATTTAAAATATGGAACCAATGAAAATACAAATGTTTCGAAGAGTATAAAACGATTAAGTATTTTAACATTTACACTTCTGATTATTCAAATTACATACGGTGCTTTTGTAGCTGGACTGCATGCCGGGCAGGTATATAATACCTGGCCAATGATGGGCGATGAATGGATGGCTTCATCTGTATCAGCAGCATTTGCGCATGATGGAATTATTAGCTTAGTTAATGATATTTCAACCGTTCAGTTTATTCATCGCACTTTGGCACTTATTGTTTTTGGCCTAATATTATATATGTGGCTAAAGCGCAAAAATGCCGGATGGAACTTAAGCAATGAACAACTATTTGCAATCAATTTGTCAATGATTTTTGTATTAATTCAAGCATTGCTTGGTATTTTTACATTGCTTTACAATGTACCTCTATGGCTTGGTGTTGTGCATCAGGCGGGGGCTTTTGTAATATTTGCTGCTATGATTTTTCAGATTCATAGAGTTATTAAAAGCTAAACATTAATCCTTGTTAAAGGTTGAAAAATTATTTCTAACTCAATTAATTATTCGACCTTCAAAAACATATTAAGCCCAATAACCATGGTATTCCCTTTTAAAAGTAAGACAAATAAATTTGCCAGATTTTGATTAAAAAATTCTTCGATTAGAGGGCTTTGCCCTCTATAACTCCTATTCACTTTTTTCCTTGATGAAAAAAGTAAACAAAAAAATCAAGTCAGAAAAATGCTTCCTCCCGCAAGTCCGGGTCGCGGCCCGCCTTTCTGACCACCCACCACACGGCTGCAAACTAACTAACTTCCGTTTAAATGGAAAAATTTCGGGTTAAGGTGCGCTGGGATGCCAAAAATACGGGCGTGGGTAAGCATGTGCTGAGGGAGTATATTTTTGGCTTGATTTTTTGTAACTTTTTTATCAAGACACCGCAGGTTCATGATCACCATTGAAACAAGCATAAATCAGTGAATAAAAAAGTTAATCAAACATATTTTTACTTGAAAATTACTTTTTGATGCTCGAATAATTAGAACTAAGAAACATGACATAAGTCATTATATCCGGCTGACCTTCGTCAGTTGAAAACGAAATATACCTTCCAATATTTGCAATCGAATCTTTTTAAACGTGTTCCCCTTTTTTCGTTTAATGATTGCATATGACAAATGATTAAAAAATAAATTACAAATGAAAGCACTGTTTTTATCAATTGTTTGTGTTTTAGGTTTAATTTTTAAAACAAAAGCACAAGATAATAGGTCGGATGTTTTAAGTCACAAACCCGATTCTGTTTCGAAATCCTTTAATTTTAATGAACCTAAAGATACATCAAAAAAGGTTAAATTTTTTATGATGGGGCATGAAAAAGGAGGAGCAGTATGTGTAAACGGGCTTGAGAAATTTGAGATAGCTTTTAGCACTCACAAAAGTTTAACTGCTATTGGTCAGCTTCATTTTTATGGACCCCTGTAAATCGTCAGCATAAAGTGGACTAATATTATTCAAATATAAGGGAGTGTTTCCAAAAAATTATAATTTTACAAAAGATGGAAACAAAAAAGAAACAAACCACCGAAAATTACATCAAGGAGATCCGAAGGAAAACGAGAAGGATCT
>CAMDSC010000016.1 GCA_945907065.1 Chitinophaga pinensis | reverse complement strand
CCATCCGTATCTTCTTCAATAGTAAAAGGCGGTGTTTTTGATTCGTTCAAAATTTCTACTTCAGTAACCTGAACTTCAATATCTCCCGTTGGCATTTTAGGATTTTTAGCCGTTCGTTCAATTACAATTCCGTTAATACGCAAAACATATTCACGCCCTAAATTTCTGGCTTTATCAAAAACTGATTTGTCACGGTTTTCGTCAAAAGAGAGTTGAGTCATTCCATAACGGTCGCGCAGGTCAATAAAACCAATGGTTCCAATATCACGACTTTTTTGCAACCAACCACTTAAAGTTACAACTTTTCCAACATCTGAAAGGCGGAGTTCTCCGCAAGTATGTGTTCTTAACATTTTAAGGTGCAAATATATTATATGTAATTCATATCTATTTTTTAAATCAAAGTCTCATTTCATTTGTATTGTTTATTTATTTATGTTTGTTGAAAATTTCACAGTTATGAAAAAACTTATTTATTCTTTTTTAATCCTTGCATTACCAACATTCTCATTGGCTGGTAACACTGAATTTTCCTATGATAAAAATTCGTTAACTAATGAATTTAGCCAGTTGGACAAAGTAGATGCTTATGTTGACCAAACCAATGTTTCATATACCGAGCTTGCCAATTCACCTGTTTTAAAGGCAATATTGAAATAACCAATGCCATCGCGGTTAAACCAAATTTAAAATTTGAAGATGTAGATTGGGGCGCTTTTGCTTGGGGATTTTGTTGTTGGCCTGTTGGTGTTTTTACAGTTATTCTTAAGGACGATGTAGATAAAAATAGTAAAAATTCTTTCTTCGCAGGAATAGCCAGTAAAGTGATTGCAACTGGGGTTGCCTATATTGTATTGATTGCGGTAGAGATAGGAACTGGCGGTTTTTATTATTGACCTCGTGTCATTTTATCCTTCTTTAATTTACGCTCATTTAATAATTCAATTGCATTATTAAGATGCATATAATTCTTTAGGTAAGTTTCAATAGTTATCCTGTTCATTTTATACCGGTATTTTTTTATCAGTTCAATAGAGGCTTCAGCAAAGTGCTCAAAAAAACTTTTTTTAACCAACCCTAAAGCTGCGGCATTGGCAATATGGGCTTTTTGATTATAAAATTTTAAGGATAAATCCGTTTCTGATATTTTACCTGATTTGCGGGCATTGAATTTAAAATTAGTGCTATTAAAGGCGGTATTCCAATAAAAAACATAATCCTTATAATTTTCTAATTTTGAGAATCGTGTAAATAAAATAGAATTTTCGCTTAGCAATTGAACATCATTTAGCACTTTCATAGTGTCAAAACCCAAATCGAGCAAAGCATAAATATTGGCATTACGAATGATTATTGCCTTGTTCCATTTGTCTTTATTTTCAGTTACTTTAGTCCAAGTATGGTTATTTTCATCAGTAAAAAAACTATCAATTTTTTCGTCAAACCATTTATAGTTGCCATCTTTATCCTTATATCCAAAATTTTTATCAGCATAGCTATTGGACAATGATGCCAATAAAAATAAAGAAACTATCGAAATTTTTGATATCATTAATTATAAACGTGCAGTACTTTGAAAAGTAGAGCAATAATAGAAGTTTAATTTTAAAAGTAGGACTACTTTAAAAAAAAATAATGGGGTGCTTTAATCAATGAATTTACACTCTTTTCAAAGGAAAATCTTTAACTTTTCGATTAAAAATAAGCGGGTAGGTTTCTGTAGTTACAATAGCTTGATCCAATCCAAAACCTTTTTCATCCGATAATCCAAAACGCTTGATAATAGAATGTCCAAATACTAAAAGCTTATCAAAAAAGCGCATTTCGTTTTCATACGAAAACTCTTTGGTAATCATTACATACCTGAAATCTCCACCTATAAAACTGTACTGGGTTCTGTATTTTTGGTCTACATCAAGTTCATGTACAGCTATTAATTCTTCAATTACTTTGCGAAGTAATATATTTATTTTTTGCTCCACCCTAAATCCGAGTTTAAAATCAACCCGTATAATATCATTAGGCACAATATGAGTAACAACATAGTCGCAAGTATACGGCTGATCCTGAACATCCACATGGATTAGCCAATACACATCGGCTCGCTTGGGTTTATTTTCGAAAATTGAATAAATAATCTTTTTCTCCACCTTATCCACTTTTTCGCTGCTGGTTAAAAACACTAAATTGGTAGCATTTTTAGGAAAAGAAGTATCGTTACTTAATTTTTCTACCATGGGGATAAAAGGCGCTAACTCCACAAATTCCACCAATTGGTTACGGATTTGGCGAGCTCTGTACCATATAAGCATTATCGAAACAATAATTGCCATAATAATCAAGGTTACATAACCACCATGACTAAATTTTTGAAGGTTGGCTATCATGAACGAGCCCTCTATAGTTAGAAATAATGCTACATATAAAATAAATATAATAGGTTTAAGTTTTAATCGTTTCCTGATATAAGCTGCAAAAAGTATTGTTGTCATTGGCATTGCGGTATTTATAGCCATACCATATGCTGCTTCCATTTTGGCTGATTCCTGAAAGAAGTATACAATAAACATGCAACCAACCCACAACAAAAAATTAATAGTTGGAACAAATATGTGTCCTTTCTTTTCAGTTGTATATACTATACGCATTTTTGGCCAAAAACCTAATCGAATGGCTTCACTTATCAAGGTAAATGACCCGGTAATCATAGCCTGACTTGCTACCACAGCTGCAATTGTTGCAATTACAACCCCTATAATTAAAAACTGAGGTGGCATGGTTTCAAAAAACACCCTTTTATTACCTAATGTTTCACCAGTGTGTTGCATTAACCATGCTCCTTGTCCAAAATAGTTAAGTACCAGACAGGTTTTTACAAATATCCAACTGATTCTAATATTTTTTCTACCTACATGTCCAAGATCACTATATAAAGCTTCAGCTCCAGTGGTACAAAGAAAAACTCCCCCCAAAAGGAAAAATCCCGCTGGGTAATCGGAAAGTAACATATACCCATAGTAGGGATTTATTGCTCTAAATACTTCTGGAAAATGGCTGATTTGAGAAACACCTAAAATAGCTATCATAAAAAACCAAAGTACCATAACCGGAGCGAACCATTTACCTACGGTGGTGGTTCCAAACTGCTGTATAATAAAAAGTAAACTTAAAATTACAATAACGATTTCGAGGGTTGGTAAATGAGGGATTCGTGATTCCAATCCCTCGACGGCTGAAGCTACCGAAATAGGAGGTGTAATTATTCCTTCAGCTAATAAGGCTCCACCACCAATAATTGCAGGCAAAAGCATGTATTTGGTTCGTCGTTTAATAAGTGCAAATAACGAAAACATTCCTCCCTCACCATTATTATCAGCAGTAAGAGTAAGTATAACATATTTTAAAGTAGTTTGAAGAGTTAAAGTCCAAAAAATACAACTTAGGGCACCCAAAACCAATTCTTCAGAAATAACCCTTGTTCCTACAATTGCATTAAAAACATAAAGGGGAGATGTGCCTATATCGCCATAGATTATGCCGATTGCGATTAAAACTCCGGCCATATTAAATGGAATATGGTTGGAACCGTTGGTATGTTTCATTTTTTTAGAAAAATATAAGGGGGCAAAATTAAATGAACACTTAACACAAAATTTGATTTTGATTTAATTTTTATTACCTAATTATCAGCACATTAAAATAGATATTCAACTATTTATAAAAAACGGGGCTTTAATTTGGTAACAATTATTTTATCTACCGGAAAAGTAACGTCACTTTCTTCAATTGCTTTAATATCAATCCAAAAAAATTCAAGTTGGTGTGTTTTGCTTTGCGGAAGTGAGATTGGGAAACTTTCAAAATCGGGACACTTTAAAATATCAATAAAATAATACACCGAAATAAGCTGCTCGTTTTTATAAAACGCACTGCGTTGAAAAAAATCAGTGGTATAAAAATGGTCTTTAATTTCACAATTCAATTCAAGTTCTTCCTGTATTTCGCGTTTTAATCCGTCTATTAAACCTTCGCCAAACTCTAAACCGCCACCCGGAAACTTTGTAAATTTAAAACCATTCATATTTTCTTTAACTAACAATACTTTTTGGTCTCTTATAAAAATTCCATAAACACGAATGTTAAACTTATTTATTATTGGAAGTGTTTCACTCATTACATTTTCAAAAATAATTCTTCCGAGGTTGGATTATGATAAATATTTACTGTTGGTTTGTATAACAATATAAAATAGCTATGAAACCCACACTTATAAAAAACGCCTTAATCATAAATGAAGGAAAATCATTCACAGGCGATTTACTTATCAAAAACGGACGAATAGAAAAAATAAGTCAACAATCAATAAGTGATAATAATTATGAAATAATAAATGCGGAAGGACTTTGGCTTATGCCCGGAGTTATTGACGACCAAGTACATTTTCGTGAGCCGGGACTTACCCATAAAGCCACCATAGCTACTGAATCGGCTGCGGCTGTGGCCGGCGGAACCACCACTTTTATGGAAATGCCCAATACGGTGCCTCACGCTGTAACTCAGGAATTATTGCAACGCAAATACGACATTGCCCAAAACTGTTCACCGGCCAACTACTCTTTTTTTATGGGCACCACCAATGAAAATATAGAAGAAGTATTAAAAACCAATCCAAAAAATGTGTGTGGGGTTAAAATTTTTATGGGCTCTAGTACCGGCAATATGCTAGTAGATGAGCCCGATATTTTGGAAAATCTTTTTTCAAGATGTGAGTTGCTTATAGCCACCCATTGCGAAGATGAAGAAACCATTAAAGAAAATATGCGGATTTATACCTCCAAGTATCATGAAGATATTCTGCCGCGTTTTCATCCTGAAATAAGAAGCCGTGAAGCTTGTCTAATTTCGTCATCATTTGCAGTAGAATTGGCTAAAAAGCACGACACCCGATTGCATGTGTTGCACATTACCACGCTGGATGAAATTTCATTGTTTTCAAATGCTGTCGCTTTAAAAGACAAACGAATAACTGCGGAAGTATGTGTGCATCACCTCACTTTTGATGCTCATGATTATGAAACTTTAGGTAATAAAATAAAATGCAACCCGGCCATAAAATATGCCGAAGACCGCGATGCCCTATGGCAAGCCTTAAACAATAACCAACTCGACATTATAGCCACCGACCATGCCCCGCATACTTTGGAGGAAAAAAATCACCCTTATTTAACTTCGCCAGCCGGCTTGCCTTTGGTTCAACATAGCTTACAACAAATGATTGAGCATGCTAATCATGGATTAATAACAAAAGAACGAATGGTTGAAAAAATGAGCCACGCTCCGGCTGAATGCTTTAAAATTTCAAATCGAGGGTATTTGCGGGAAGGGTATTTTGCCGATTTGGTTTTGGTAAATCCTGATGAAAGTTTTACCGTTACTCAAAACAATATTTTATACAAATGCGGTTGGTCGCCATTTGAAGGAAAAACGTTTTCATCCAGTATCCACAGTACTTATGTGAACGGAATAAAGGTATTTGATAAAAATGGTTTAAAAGGTGAATTAGCTGGAATGCGGCTTGAATTTGAGCGATAGAATTATTGCCTTAGCACAAAATTTTGTCCTAAATACACTTTTCTTACTATAGGGTCGGCTGCCAGTTCTTCTGCTGTTCCGGCCATCAGTATTTTTCCTTCAAATAATAAATAAGCCCTATCCGTTATGGTTAAGGTTTCATGAACATTATGGTCAGTTATTAATACCCCGATATTTTTATCAATTAATTTTTTAACAATGGCTTGTATATCTTCCACAGCTATTGGGTCCACTCCTGCAAAGGGTTCATCTAGTAAAATAAATTTTGGATTTACAGCCAAAGCTCTGGCTATTTCAGTCCGTCTTCTTTCGCCTCCTGACAATACAGCTCCCATATTTTTTCGCACATGGGTTAAATGAAATTCATCCATCAAAGTTTCCAACCGATTGGCTTGCTCGGCTTTGGTAAGCTTGGTCATTTCTAATATGGCCTTCACATTATCCTCTACACTCAGGTTTCTAAAAACAGAAGCTTCCTGCGGCAAATAGCCAATACCATATTGCGCCCTTTTGTACATGGGCATTTTAGTAAGTTCTATATCATCTAAAAAAATACGACCATGATCTGCTTTTATTAATCCTACGGTCATATAAAAGCTTGTTGTTTTTCCTGCACCATTAGGTCCAAGCAAACCAACAATTTCCCCTTGACTCACTTCTATCGACACGTCGTTTACAACCTTGCGACTTCCATATTGTTTTATAAGATGCTCCGCTCTTAATTTCATTGCTTACTTAATTTGGCAAAGATAATCCGATTTTAGATTTTAGTTCATTTGATAAAACACAATTGAACACATAAAATAAACGTTATAATTTTGCATTCATTAAAATTCTGATTACGTTTGTAAACTTTAATAAAATACATGAGAAACAAGATTATATTATTGACAGTGCTTTTAGCCACATCATTATTAAGCAACGCCCAATTGTTCCTTGGCGCCAAAGTAGGATTAAACGTTGCCAACGTATCGGCAAGTTTTCAAAAAACCTCATTTAGTACCAAAATGGGTATCAATGGCGGGGCTACTTTAAAATATAACTTTATGAGTACTTTTGGTTTGCAAATGGATATGCTGTATTCCCAAATGGGTTCTCAAGCCAAAAAAGTTGAATCACTTCCTGATGGTGCCGGTGGAACCCTAACCACAACAACTGAAACAGTTTATGATTTAAGCTATTTGCAAATTCCTATTTATGCCAATTGGGAAATCCCGATCAAATCTGAAAAATTAGTCCCTTACCGTGTAAGAGAAAACATTATTTCAATTCATTTAATGGGTGGAGGTTTTTTTGGTTATGGTCTTAGCAATAATATCTCAACTAGTGTAAAGCAATATTTAGTAGACGTGGATAATAATGCCTCTACCACTGTTATTCCAAAAGTAAGTGGTGCTAATAAAAAATTTAATGCTATTGATTTTGGAATAGCTGCTGGTGCAGGAGTTTCTTTTAATATCAGTAAAGTAGGAAAATTAACTGTTGATTTAAGATACCTTATGGGTATGGGAAACTTTAACAGCAACGGTGGTTTTGTTGATGTAACCGGAAAAAAACCTGTAATGACTAATTCGGCTCCTCAAATAGAATTAGGTTATATTCATAGAATAACCAAGCCTAAACGCTGGTCAAAATAGTGTTTTTTTGATGCAAGTAAATCTTGCTTTTCTACCCATTTGATTAGATGAATTTATCTTCAAAAAAGAGTTTTTTATACTTCTTTGTACTTGCATTTCTTTTTTTGTTAAATATTTCCTTTGTAGCTCCTGTTCCTATCGAAAGTATGTGCTTAGATATGAGTGCCAAAATATTGAATAAAGGAAAATATGTGGCGGTTTCTGGACAAGTTTTTTATAAAAAATCGGGGGGATTAATGGTTACTAAATTTACCAAACCTTCCGAAACCATTACCCTTACCAATGCCAATGGTGAAATGAAAATTTATGATATCAAAGCCAATACGGTAATGCAAATGCAAGGTTTGGATTTCAGTTCTGACAATAGTTTTTTCTATTATTTCTTATGTGGCAAAACTCAGGATATGGGATTAAAATCAACCGGCTTTAAATTAGAAAGTACCAAAATTGAAGATGGAATGGTGGTGACCCAATGGGTGCCCAACAAAGGCGAATCCAGCGAACTGAGCCGAATAGAAATGGTGCATGAAAAATACAAACCCATTTTTATGGCACTTTATAATGCTCAGAAAAAGGTTATAAAAAAAACCTATTACACCAATTATCAAAAAATTCAGGATATTTCATTTCCTTTAAATATTACTGAATTTACTTATACCACCAAAGGTGATTCCACTATTACCCGCCGATTATACAGCAATGTAAAAACCAACAAAGACGTGGATGAAACCGTTCTTAATTTTAAAATACCGGGTGATGCCAAGGTTTTAGCTCCTTCAAAAAAATAGATATGACAGCTAAAGCCTTTTTTAAAATTCTATTTTTATTCACTGTTATTTTTGTTTCCAATGGTGTTTTGGCTCAAAACAAAAGTGATATTCAATTAATAAAAGAGCAGGATTTTAAAGATAATTCATTTAATACAAAACGAAAAGTTTCTTTTTTATTTACAAAAAGCCATAATGTATTAGTCCGCTATAACCCATTAAGCCTGTCATTGAGCGGAATGATGTATGTGTATCAAAAATTTATATCGGCACAAATAGGAGCCAATTGCCCATATGAAATAAGTTGTTCGGCTTTTAGCAAACAATGCATTCAAAAATTTGGATTGATAAAAGGAGTGGCTTTAAGTGCCGACCGATTGATGCGCTGCACCCGACTGGCCTCTGCCGATTTAAAACTTTCAGAAATTAGCGAGGAAACCCATGCTATCATTGATCAGCCAATCAGTTATCAGTCATCCAAAAAATCAAAGACCGACCATTAAAAAAACGGATGCCAAAGGTTTTACTTCTATTCATAGCATGTTTTTTTAGCTTTCTATCTTCAGCTCAAAAATCATACTTATTCCAAAATGAAATAAAATTTGCAAGCCATTTGATAGATAACTACGAATACAATGATGCCACTTTGGTATTAAAAAAGCTGTCTCAATCCGGACATCTTACTAGTTCTCAATTTGATTCCGTTAACTATTTCAGAGGTTGGATATATTACAATCAAAAAAAACTTGACAGTTCATCCAATTACCTCAAACTGGTTTCGTCCAATTCCAATTATTTTTACAAAAGCAAATTTTATTACGCTTTTAATACCGCATACAAAGGCCATTATACAAGTGCTATAGCCATTATTGACTCTGTAAAAACTGATTCAATCTCAGACTATCAAAAACTTAAAAATTTTGAAATGGCAGCTTTTTCATTGCTTCAGCGCAATTATTCGGATTTCGAAAAACACTCAGCTCAATTTACCGGTAATTATTTTCCAATTGCTACTGAAGAAAAATCATTAACCAATTATTATTCTAAAATTAAAAATCACAACCCAAAATCAAAACTATTGGCAGGCACCATGTCGGCTGTAATTCCCGGCTCCGGCAAGTTTTATACGGGTTTTCGCGGGCAAGGAGCTACAGCTTTGGTTACTGTGCTATCGCTGGCAGCCATAAGTGCGGAGAGTTATTATAGGGCCGGGCCAAAGAGTATTCAGTTTATTTCGTTCAGTAGTATATTTAGTATATTTTATGTGAGCAATATTTGGGGAAGCGTGAATAGTGTTAAAAAAAGAAATGATTTATTTTATAAAGAACTTGAGCGGAATGTGTTGCTTGATATGCACATTCCTCTTAGGCGGGTTTTCAATTAGCAACGCCCAACAAGGGGTTTTTAATGAACCCTATAGTTTAATAAATATCAAATTATTCGACGAAGCTTTAGTAGCTTTTGAAAGGATAAATTATTTTTCGGAAGATGATGGATTGAAAACTGAGGCACTTATCCAAAAAGCAGAATGCCTTAAACAATTGAAACGATTTAAGGATGCTGAAAAATGTTTGAATAGAATTGATCTGAGCTTGTTGCAAGATAGTATTTCATACAATGTTAGGTATCAAACAGCTTTGTGTGCCTACCTTGGAGGCAACTTTACCGATGCCGAATCGTATTTAACTCAACTATTTTTTTTCCTCCCTGACAGTAAATTAACTTATGCTTCTCTGCCCTTATTTGCATTAGTTCTTAATGAACTTCAAAAATGGAAAGAAGCCGAACAAAAACTGATTTTTTATGCCTTATCATTAAATAAAAGTGATTCATTAACAAACCAAATAAAGTCATTATACAATCCTAAGAAAATTCCAAAACTTAAAAATATGGAAAAAGCCGAACTCCTTTCTACCATTATTCCCGGTTCAGGACAAATGTATGCCGGCTATTTTTGGGAGGGATTAGGAAATGCTTCGTTGCAAGTAGTAAGCTTGGGAATTACAGGGGTGGCAATTTGGCAAAAATATTATGTCTCTTCTTTGCTAGTGGGCTATTCTACTTTTTTCAGGTTTTATCAAGGGGGACAATTAAGAACAGAATATCTTGTAAACAAAAAAAATTATGAGTTAACTAGAGGCTACAATGATTCATTGAAGCCTTTAATTATTGGGTTGATGGATTAATGGGGACAGTATACAATAGTTAGTCGACCCTCAAAAATGTAATTTTCAATTAAAAATATGTTTTATTAACTTTTTTCTTGATAAAAAAGTTACAAAAAATCAAGCCAAAAATATACTCCCACCGCACCAACTAACACACGCCCGTATTTTTGGCATCCCAACGCACCTTAACCCGAATCTTTTCCGATTACACAGAGCTTGTCAGTTTGCAGTTGTGTGGTGGCCTGTCAGAAACCGAGGAACGAGGTTCGCAAATACCTTAATTTAAAAAGTAAATATATTAAATGAGCCAAATGCGGGCCGCGACCCGGACTTGTGGGAGGAAGCATTTTTCTGACTTGAAATGCCATAGCATTAGCAAACGCCTTTGAAAGTAAACATAAACGGGTGAGCATTTTTTTGTTTACTTTTTTTATCAAGACACCGCAGGTTCATGAACACCATTGAAAAAAGACATATACAAGTGAATAAAAAAAGTGAATAGGAGTTATAGAGGGCAAAGCCCTCTAATCGAAGAGTTTTTTAATCAAAATTTATACGGTTTTTAATAACATTGCTCAAAATCTTGCAAATAAATTTGCCTTAAATTTTAAAGGGAATATCCTTATTATTGGACTTCATAGATTTTTGACGCTCGACTAAATAAGTAAGTAAACGGTTGAAAACCGTTGTTAATATTATAAACTAAATAGCCCATGGTTTAAAACCGTGGGCTATAAAGAAGATTTAAAGAAATACTAATATTTTATTCTTTCCACATAATGATGTTGCCATTATCTAAATAATTGGTTTCATCCATATGAATTATAAGAAAAATAGCGTCTAATAAAAGTCCAACTCCACAACCACTTCCTGTGCAAAAATAAGCAAAGAATATTTTCGCATTATTATCATTGGTTCCAAGGATAAATCTGTGTATAGGAACGAGTGCTCCAATTCCAGTAAACACTTGCACAATGGATACAATAGCTGACGTTTGCCGTTTCGAATCCATCTTAGGTTTATTGGAAGTTGCAGATAGTTCATTGGCTACAAAAAGTTGGCTAACTTCGGAAGTTATGTCCTGCCCTTGCTCAAACTGAGCGTCAATGGAGGTTTCGTCAATTTTGTATTGACTGGGTTTACCATTTTCTGCTTTGCAAAAACCAAGGGAAACGGAAACAAAAATCAAGGATGCTATTATTTTTTTCATGAAACAGAATTAGCATACCTATTGAATAAAAAAAACGCCCCCAAGATTATTTGGAGCGTTTTTAAATAATTATTTTAAAATATTCTATTGTCTTCCTTTATCAGTCCAAACTACAAAATTAGGATTACCTGTAAAATTATCTAACCCTTCCTGACCTTTGATAACGGTATACCAAAAATCAACAGTATTAATTATTCCCAAAGTAATGCAATATTTAAAGCCTAAACCTTTAGTACCTGCATAACTTCTGTGAATACCAAAAGTACCACAAAAGAAACTTCTTAATAAAAATCCGCCTAGGGTAACGTCACCATTTGGCGCAAGAGACATAGCATTAACATCGGCTACTGCCAATTGATCAACACTAATTTCGGTAGCAGCAGCAAATTTTTGATCTACAGCTGATTCATCTAATTTGTAAGGATTGGCCATAGCCACTTGCGATGCAAAAATGCCCGCGATACAAGCAAAAGTGATAAATAGTTTTTTCATGATTTTATAAATATTTGACTGCAATTATAAAGGTTTTATTTTTATATCAAATCATAGTTATTCACATCCTACTATTTTTATTCTACTTTAAGTCTTATTCCTTCCGGCTCTATGGTTATTATGCGGCTTTTGTATAATGAACCCACTGCTTTTTTAAAGGTTTTTTTGCTCATACCCAGTTGATGGTATATTATTTCAGACGGGCTTTTATCGGTCAATGGCAAAAAACCACCTTTGGTTTTTAATACATCCAACAGTTTTTGAGCCAGTTCATCAATTGCATGATAGCCGGGCTTTTGCAATAGCAAATCTATTTTCCCGTCTTCCTTCATCTGTTTTATATACCCTACCATTTCCATGCCCACATCCACATTCATAAAAATATCGCTGGTATGCACCACACCAATGTGCTTTTGGTTAATAATAGCTTTGAATCCAATATCTGTTTTTTGGTATATTAAAAGTGTTACGGCTTCACCTTCGGTATATTCAGCCGGCTCCAGATTTAGGTATTTTTCAAGTTTGGCAGTGGCAGCTATTCGTTTTGATTGTTCATCGTAATATATGTAAACTACATATTTCCGCTTTTCACCCATATCTGTTTTTTGCTCGCGAAAGGGAACTAAAATATCCTTGGGCAAACCCCAGTTTAAAAAAGCCCCGGTTGGATTTACCGATATCACTTCTAAATATGCAAACTCATCTACCTCAGCAAACGGCACCAAGGTGGTAGCAATTATTCGGTCTTCCGAATCGAAATATATAAAACAATCCAAGTAGTCGCCCGGAACGGTATTGGCCGGAACATATTGCCGTGGCATTAGTATTTCTCCTTCATTCAGTCCGTCGAGGTATATCCCAAAATCCAGTTCTTTTAAAACCTTTAAATTATTTGTTTTTCCTATTTGTAAATTTTCCATCTGCTTGGCTGCTTAGCCATTACAAAACAAAGGGAAATAAATGGATTGTTACCATTTAATTTTTTGTAATAGCCTACGGTTTAAAACACGGGCTATGTCGTCAAACCTCAAAAAGTAATTTTAAAAAAGTGTTTACTTAAATTAGGGGCTGTCTGCCCCTATAACCCTGACCTTCTTTTTTTATTCACTTGTTTATGTCTTTTTTCAATGGTGTTCATGAACACCTGTAAAACAAACAGCAAATCAGTGAACTAAAAAAGGAGTGAGACAAAAAATATCAGTTGAATATGTTAGATATTTTATTGAGTTCACGTTCTTTTTCCTTGATGAAAAAGAACCAAAAAATCAAGCCAAAAATATACTCCCTCTGCACGTTGCTTGCCCACGCCCGTATTTTTGGCATACCACTCCACCTAAACAAGAAAGATTTGATTTTAAACAAAATTTTGTCAGTTTGCAGCCGTGTGATGGCCTGCAAGAAACCGAGGAACGAGGTTCGCAAATGCCTTAATTTAAAAAAGTAAACATATTTATGAGCCAAAAGCGGGCCGCGACCCAGACTTGAGGGTGGAAGCATTTTTCTGACTTGGGTTTTTTGGTTACTTTTTTTGCCAAGAAAAAAAGTGACTGAGAGTCATAGAGGGCAAAGCCCTCGAATCGAAGAATTTATTTTAATCAAAATCTGGCAAATAAATTTGCCTTAAATTTAAGAGTAAATACCATCATTATTTGGCTAAATAATTTTTTGCGGTTTGAATTAATTTACATTTTACCCTTCCACTCGATTGCCAAATTTTCTAAGTCTTGATACCATTCAGGACCCATTTTGCGTGTTAGTGGTTCTTTTAAAAATTTGTAAACCGGGATATTAAGTTCCTCACCTAAGCTACAAGCAGGATTGCAAACATCCCATTTATCATAATTTAGAACGGTATAATCGCCATATTTAGAAGCACGTATTGGATAAAGATGGCACGACATTGGTTTTTTAAAATCTGTTTTTCCGGCTTTATTTGCTTTTTCGATTGCACATTGGGTAATACCGTTTTCAAAAACCACAAAAACACAGGCTCCACCATCACGACAAGTGGTAATTAGTTCACCATCATCGGGGTCTATTTCATGAAAACCATTTTTACTTAATAAAGCCAAACCCTCCTTATCCATAAAGGGTTTTATAGCCTCAATATTATTTTGAATTATAATAATTTCGTCCTCAACCAATGGAGCTCCCCTATCGCCCGATACGCAGCATTGCCCCTTGCATTTATCCAAATGACAAACGAATTTTTTTTCTAAAATATCTTCGGATACGAGGGCTTCGCCTATGATGAGCATTTTTTAAATTTAGGGTTAAATTGATTTTAGAACAAGGATTAACGAATTTAGATTTCTGATTTTATGGTACTTCTAAAATCACAAATCGTTAATCCTTGTTCGTAAATTTTTTAAAAATTACTATGAACTATAATTCCTTCAAATACTCCGCAAATCCGTCTTTTTCTAATCGGAATGCTTTTCCTTCCACTTCATCCATCATAGTTTTTTTGTAGTCTATCATTTTAGTGGTTAATTCTGCATTGGCTGTTGCTAAAATTTGAACGGCTAATAATCCGGCATTTTTTGCACCATTAATAGCTACTGTAGCTACCGGAACTCCTGGTGGCATTTGAACAATGGATAACAGAGAATCTTCACCATTAAGATTGCTTGATTTTACAGGAACACCAATTACTGGCAAATGGGTAAGTGAAGCCACCATTCCCGGCAAATGTGCTGCTCCACCGGCTCCAGCTATGATTACTTTTATTCCTTTAGTATGGGCATTTGTGGCATAATCATACATCCGTTTTGGGGTTCGGTGCGCCGATACAACTGTTAAATCATAACTCACGCCAAAGTGTTCCAAAACCAAAGCTGCTTCTTTCATTACCGGAAGGTCGCTATCGCTACCCATTATTATTGCTACGTTCATATAGAGGTTATTTTTAACGTTTCTTTTATTTCTAAAGCTTTTTTTATGGCTTCATCCACAGTGCTGGCCAATACTGAGTAATGTCCCATTTTTCGCCCGGGGCGGGTTTCATTTTTTTTGTATAAATGCAAATAAAATCCAGGTATTTGCATGGCTTTTTCTAATCCTTCTAATTTATAATCGCCGGTAATATTATCAGGCCCTATGATGTTTACCATTGCGGCAGGCATTACCAAATCGGTATTTCCCAAAGGCAAATTTAATAAAATACGGTTGAGTTGTTCATACTGGGAAGTAATGCTCGCTTCAATGGTATGATGTCCTGAATTGTGAGGTCGTGGCGCTATTTCATTTATTAAAACTTCACCCTGTGGAGTTATAAATAATTCAACAGCAAAAACCCCTTTGCCATTTAATGCTTTTATCGCTTCTACTGCTATTTTTGAAGCTTTTTGTTCTGTATCACTATCCAAATTTCCAGGCGAAAACAAAAGGTCAACCAAATTAAGTTTTGGGTCAAAATCCATTTCTATACTTGGCCATGTCACCGTTTCTTTACCGTTGCTAGCTACCAAAATAGCTATTTCACGACAGCCTGAAATAAATTCTTCAATAATACAAGGCTCATCAAAAGGTATTATTCCGGCTTCAATATTTTTTTTATTACAAATAGAAACCCCTTTGCCATCATACCCTCCTTTACAAAGTTTGGCTACTATTTTTTCCCCTTCAAATAAATTTAATACACTTTCCCAATCTTCTTTTTTCTCAACTAATCTATATTCAGCCGTTGGTAAATTATTATCCTTATAAAATTGTTTTTGTAATCCTTTATCCTGAATAATTCTAAGAATGGAAGGAGATGGAATTATAGTTTTGCCTTGACTTTCCAGTTCCAATAATACTTCCGTGTTTACATGTTCAATTTCGTAGGTAATTACATCACTAATTTTGGCTAATTCCTTTATGGCCTCACCATCTTTTAGCCCAGCATTGATGAATGTATTGGCATAAAATTTACAAGAAGCAGCGGGGTCAGGGTCTATTACATTGTATTGCAAGTTCCAAGGCATACCACTTTCTATCAGCATTTTGCCCAATTGGCCTCCGCCTATGATTCCTATTATTGGATGAAATGGTTTTTTCATTAAGAGGCTGCAAAGTTAATTTATATCTACGAGTGTCCAAGAATTGATAGGTTTTAATAATCTATCAATTAAAATAGGCGGGTTGCTTATTAAATTTTTAACAACGTAATTTGACTTTTATTAACCCCCTATTATGTTCAAAAGAATACTTACACTGCTTATTTTTAGCTTTATTACAAAATTTAGTTTCAGCCAATGTGCCATTGAACCTTGGTCGTTAGAAAAACGTGTTGACCTTTCCTCATTGGTAATTGAAGGAAAAGTTATTGACCAATATCCATTTCGCGAAGTTGGTAAAAATGCTATTTATACAGCTTCGGTTATTGAGGTTTATAAAGTTTTTAAAGGACAAGTAAGTAGCCCATATACTATTGAAATAATAACCTTTGGCGGTCAAATTGGATTAGAAAAACACCATGCCAGCCCAGAGTTGGAATTGCAAAAGGAGCAAGTGGGTGTTTTTTTATTAAACACAAATCAAGTGGATATTCCTGATTTTGTAAAAAATAACGGCAAAGCTAAATATCAGGGAACGGCGAGTGTTCAGTCTTTAATTAATTATGATTTAGATGAAAATAAAGCTTATGATATTTCAAATATTTTTAATGGAATTAATACAACTCTTTATGAAACGCTTCAAACCCTAACCAAACAAAAAATTAAACAAATAAAATCATTTGGATATAATCCAGAACGTTTAAAATACCGCCCGGTTACGGCTCCTGTAGTTACTAATTTTAGCCCAAGTAGTGCCAATGCCGGAACGGGAGATATTATTACAATAAATGGACTGTATTTTGGCAATGCTCGTGGCAATGGAAGAGTTGAATTTTTGGATGCTAACTATGGCACCGGCCAACGAATGAAAACACCTTATCCTGCCGATTATATAGTATGGAATGACACACAAATAAAAGTAAGAATACCAAGTAGGGCTGGCACAGGAACAATTAAAATAGCTACTAATGACAGTGGTTCTTCCTCAAGTTTTACAAGTTTTAAAGTTAATTTTTCACATCTCAATGCCACCTATACTCCGAGTGGAGGATCAGAACAATATTATACTACTGACCATTATAATGACAATAGTAAAGGCGGGTACACTTTTCAAATGAATACCCGTTTTAAAGCTAATAATAGCATGGTTAATTCTTTTTTAAGATCTATGGAAACATGGCGTTGCGGTACATTAATAAACTGGGAAGTTGGGAGAGATACCACAATAAAGGTCACCGCCGGCGATCAAGTAAATATTGTAAGATTAACAAAATACACTGACAGTCGTTTGGCAGTTTGTTACAGTTACTGGCAAGGCTGTTACGTCAGCGGAACCAATATGGAATGGTTTGTTAGTGAGCTGGACATTGAAGCCGATAGTACAAGAAACTGGTACCTTGGAACAGGCTCTCCCTCTGGAACACAAATTGATTTTCAATCTGTTCTTTCGCATGAATTGGGTCATGGTCACCAATTGGGACATGTAATTTCGAGCAACGAGATGATGAATTATTCTATCGGTCCCGGTCAAAAAAAATCGACACTTAGTACTAATGATTTAGGGGGGGGAAATTATGTAATGAACAAAAGTGTAAAGAGCAATTCGTGCTCAGGTGGAGCCATGAAAGCCCTTACAACTGCAAACTGTGGATATACTAAACCTTTTTCAGGATTTAAAGCAGATAATACAACTAGTTGCCCAAATAGTACTATTATTTTTACAGATACATCCACTGGAATTGTAAAAACCTATTTATGGAATTTTGGTAAAAACGCAACCCCTGCAACTGCCAATACCAAAGGACCGCATACAGTTAAATATAATGTGGAGGGAATCAAAACAATTAAATTATTTACTACTAACGATTTTGGAACCGATTCAAGTGTTAAAAATAATTATGTAACCGTATTACCAGCTAAGCCAATAGCTCCGGTTAATTTAGTATATGAAGATACCGCATGTTTGGCCTTAGCAATATTAAAAGTAGATAGTTTTTCAGGCCCGAATACATTGAACTGGCAATTACCAGCTCAGGCTAGTGTATTGGGTAGCACTAAATATACCACTACCGTTAGCTGGACAAGTGCAGGTGGACCCTATAAGTTTTGGGTACGAACAGTGAATATTTGCGGAAACAGCGACTCATTAGTTGGCCAAGTTTTGGTTTTAAATAATCCTACTAGTTCATTTACGGCTGCTGAAAATGGAAGAACCGTAACATTTACCAATACTAGCCAATTTGCCACATCCTATAAATGGTATTTTGGTGATGGTGATAGTAGCCAGCAAACTAATCCTGTGCACATATATCCCGCAGGTAAGGCTTATACTGCTAATTTAAAAGCTATTAATAACTGCAAAAAAATATCATTTAATAAAGTGGTAAATCCATTTCACCCAGCAGGCATTAGTAAATCAGAGATATTAAACAACTTGATTTATCCTAACCCAACCCATGACTTATTATATCTTTCTAAAGAGATAGTTTCCTATACTTTGATGGATGCAAGTGGAAAAATTTTATTAGAAGGAAAAAGCGCCCAAATAGATTTATCAACCAAGGCAAAAGGAATTTATATTTTGAACGCACATACAAATACAGGCGAAACTATTTATGCCAAAGTTGTAAAAGATTAATATGAAAACAAATTCAATACATCAAACGGTTCAATTTGAAGCAACGCCCAAACGAATCTATGATTTGATAATGGACGCTAAACTCCATTCTTCAATCACAGGTAGTTCTGTAGTTATAAGTAATGAAGTAGAAGGCACATTTTCAGTTTTTGATGGCTATTGCACCGGTTACAATATTGAATTGGCAGATGGGGAAAAAATAGTTCAGGCATGGAATTTTAAAGAAGACGGTTGGCCTGATACTCACTATTCAATTTGCACTTTTGTTTTTAATAAAGCAGACAACGGATGCATACTTGATTTTACTCAGACCAATGTGCCTGAACATAAAATACAAGCCCTTACTGACGGATGGAATGACTATTATTGGGAACCTATAAAAAATTATTTAGCAAATAAATAGATTTATTTACACCTTCCTAGCCGATAGATTATATAATGTCACGTAATTTTAATCGGTTTATTTTACCCCCTTCATTTATTGGAATTGATTCTAGTTTCACAATCCTTTTAGGTAATTCATAGTTTTGAAGTAATGGTTTTAAAACTTCCAAAATTTCAGTATCCGAATGAAAATCATTTACAATAACTAAAACTATTTCTTCGCCCCATTTCTCGCTCGATTTAGAAGTAATTGCAAAATCTATATCCCAATTATTGGCAATAAAAATGTCTCTAATCTGAATTTCTAATTTTTCAGGAAATACTTTAAACCCACCTGTATTAATTAAAAAATCAGCTCTTCCAATAAAATCAAAACGATTATCAGGATATAATTTTACAATATCCTTAGTATCGATCCATTCATTTCCAGTTTGATATGCTTTTATAGAAAGCCAACCTTCCGCATTTGTTTTTAATTCAACAAAAGGATTTGGCTTAAAAGATGGCCAAGCATTATTATTTAGCTTTTTCAAGGCTATATGACTGCATGTTTCGGTCATTCCATAAGTATGGTAAACATTTGGTTTCAAGGTTTGAATTCCACTTAATAACTTAGTATTAATATCCGAACCACCTAAAATAATATTTTTAAACCTGTTTAGTTTTTCAGTACTTTCAGTAGATTGAAGAATTATTTTTAATTGGGATGGAACCAAAGAAACAAACGTAAATGGATGATTAGAACTAATATCTGCCATTGGATCCGATTTAGGTTCAATAATTTGAATATCAAAATCTGCAACTATAGCTCTAATAATCATCATCAATCCTCCTATTTTAGTTATAGGCAGGCAGCATAACACTGTTTCGTTCCAAAGATTTAATAAATTAACAGTTTGTAGCGCACTTATTTCAAGCCAATCTCGTTTCAATATTATTTTAGAGGCTACGCCGGTTGACCCTGAAGTATATATTTCAAAGTCCTTTACTCCTGAAATCCACAGCATTAAAAATTTTGAAATATGCCTATTTAAAGGGTAATTTTCTTCCAACAACACACTTTTTGTCGAAAAATATTTCAAATCATATTTAATATTATTAATAACTATCGTCATATTACATTCATATTCAGTTCACTATAGTGTTATTTTTTTTAAATGAAAATATTTTTATAAAAATTTCTTTTTATTGAAATTAGAACTAATATTGCTACTCAAAATTGATATATTTAAATTTATGAACAAAAAGATACTTCTGTCCATTTTCACTTTCTTAGTGATATTAAGTTCAAACCAAACACAAGCACAAAATTACGCTCATCGTTTGGGAATTGAAGCATATGGTGGTATAAATGAATATGGTGGTGATAGAGGAACACGCTACTTTTTTGCGTCGAAGCCCACTTATCAAGGCGGTGGCGGAGCTTTTGGATACTACCTTACACCGTCTTTTGATGGATTATTAGGAGTTGATGTTGGTGATATTGGGCACATGGATGGATCTTTTGAAGTAGAAGGATTCAATGCACGCATATTAAGCGTGATGCCAGGTGTTAGATATAAATTTGCTAATAATAAAATATTAAGCGAACAATCTAAGTTGAAACCATACTTACAAGGAAGTTGGGGGGTCATAAATTATACAACTCATATTAGAAATTCACCAACTCCGGCTAAGCCTAGAAGAGATTTTGCACGTTCTGCTGTGCAATGGGCCGTTGGTGGAGGTGTTAAATATTCAATAACCGAATCGTTTGATGTAATGGCACAAGTATTATACAATTACATGTATGACGACAATATTGATGGTTTACCCTATGATCCATTTGTGCATACTCGTCATAAATTAATGGATGCTTATTTAACTCATCGTGTTGGTATTGCTTATAACTTTGGAAAAGGAACTGGCTATGTTCCTGGTCCTGAAGATAATGATGTTCCCAAGGAGGTTAGAACCAAATTAGATTTATTCTCAAAACAAATTCAATTTGAAACGGCACAATCTACAATCACGGCTGAATCTTATCCTGCTTTAGATTCTGTAGTTATGATAATGTTGGCTTATCCAACTGTTAATGCTTTTATTGAAGGTCATACTGATAATGTTGGTGTTGAAGAAGAAAATTTACTTCTCTCTCAACAAAGAGCCGAGGCTATATTGAAATATCTTACCGATAAAAAGGTAGATGCCGCTAGACTTACTGCTCAAGGATTTGGACAAACTCAACCAATAAGCACCAATAAAACACCTGAAGGAAGAGCATTAAACAGAAGATGCGTTGTAAAGGCATATATAAAAAAATAAAAAATCTATAATAACATTTTAAGGTCTGTTCTTTTAAATTAGAACAGACTTTTTTATTTAATATCAGTTTAAATTATGAATTATAAATTATTAGGTAAATCTGGATTAAAAGTTTCAGAACTATGTTTGGGCACCATGGGTTTTGGCGAAGATTGGAAATGGGGCGCAGATTACGAAACTTGTAAAAAAATATTTGATACTTTTTCGGATATCGGAGGAAATTTTATTGATACTGCCAATCTTTATACAAATGGCACAAGTGAAAAATATTTAGCCGACTTTCTTGCATCCCAAAGAGACCATTTTGTATTGGCTACCAAATATACATTGTGTGACACTAGAACAAACACCAATGTAAACGGAGCAGGCAATAGCCGTAAAAATATGATGAGAAGTGTTGAGCAAAGTCTTAAGCGCTTAAATACTGATTTTATTGATCTTTTTTATCTTCATGCTTGGGATAATCATACCCCGATTGACGAAGTTATGAGAGGGCTTGATGATTTGGTAACACAAGGAAAAGTAAATTACATCGCTCTTTCAGACACTCCAGCATGGGTAGTGGCTTCGGCACAAACAATGGCTGAATTAATGGGTTGGAACAAATTAGTTGCATTACAAATTGAATACAACTTGATGCAACGTACCCCTGAACGAGATTTGATTCCGATGGCCAAACACTTTGGACTTAGCATTACACCTTGGGCACCTTTAGCCGGTGGCGCTTTAACTGGTAAATATATCAAAGGAGATAAAGGCAGGCTTCCCGAAACCAGCCAAAGATTAAATATAAGCAATACAGCTATCGTTAACACAGTAATTAACATTGCAAATGAAATCGGATGCAAACCTTCCAGTGTGGCCTTAAAATGGGTAATTCAAAAAGATTTTAGCTGCATACCAATTGTTGGAGCAACCAAGGTTTTACAGATTGAGGAAAATTTAGAATGTTTGTCAATTAACTTAACAGAGAAACATCTTGAATTACTAAATAATGTTAGCAAAATTGAACTTGGATTTCCTCATGATTTTTTATTAGCAGAAGGAACACGAGAAGTAATTTATGGTGGCTTTGATAATAGAATTATTGGCTAAAGATAGATATTATCTAACAACCTAACTCCAAAATAATCAACAACTACCAAGGCTACGGAACTTTTTCCTAAATTTAAAGTTTCCTCCGGTACAAGTGTTTGTTGATTTACAATAGTTAAATAATCTATTTGAACTCCCTCATTTTTCAAAAGGATATTTTCCGCCTTATTTAAAGCCTCTTTTAAAGGCAAAGATTTAACATCTTCTTTTAATTGTAATAACATCTTATAAATAAAGGAAGCTCGTTCTCTCTGCTCTGCACTTAGTCTTATATTTCTTGAACTCATAGCCAAACCATTTTTTTCTCTAAATATACTGCAAACTGCAATAACTGATGGAATTTTAAATTGCCTAACAATCTCTTTAATTACTAAAGTTTGTTGATAATCCTTTTGGCCAAAATATGCCACATCTGGATTAACACATTCAAAAAGCCTTTTTACAACAAGTGCCACACCTTTAAAATGCCCTGGTCTTATTAAGCCTTCCAATACATTGTCCAAACCTGAAAGATTAATCTCAGGTTCAATGTAGTTTTGAGGGTAAATATCACTATAATCGGGTAAGAAAACTATATCTGCACCTACCTCTTTTAATAGTATTAAATCATTTTCAATTGGTCTTGGGTATTTTTCAAGGTCGTTAGAGTCATTAAATTGTTTGGGATTTATAAAAATACTACAAACTGTTGTATCATTTTCCTCTTTGCTACGTTTAATCAATGATATGTGCCCATCATGCAAAGCTCCCATGGTAGCTACAAACCCAATTTTTTTATTATTCCCTCTAATCTTATTTAATAATATTTCAAGGTCAATTGGCGATTTTATTACAATCATAATATTAAAAAATAGTTATAAAACAAGTGCTTTTGTTAAAAATAATGCCGAAATTATGCTATAATTTTGTATAACCTTTAAAAATTTATAAATTCGACATGGAAAATACCCGTAAAAAAGTTCTGTTTGTGTGCTCCGAAATGAATCCTTTTTTAAACACTTCTAACATTTCTGACATTGCCCGCATGGTTCCGCAGGCCATCCAAGAAAACGACAATGAAGTAAGAATTATGGTTCCAAGGTTTGGTGTTATTAATGAGCGTAGAAACCGCTTACACGAAGTAGTCAGATTATCGGGAATGAATATTTCTATTGATGACAATGACAATCCTTTAATTATTAAAGTAGCTTCGATTCCTGGCACAAAGATGCAGGTTTATTTTTTAGACAATGAGGATTATTTTCATCGTAAGCATGTTTATACTGATGAAAATGACAATTACTTTGCGGACAATGACGAACGCACTATTTTCTTTTGCAAAGGAGCCATAGAAACCGTTAAAAAATTAGGTTGGTATCCCGATATTATTCATTGCAAAGGTTGGATGACTAGCTTAATCCCTCTTTATTTAAAAACTATTTACAAAGACGAACCTGTTTTTAGAGGTTCACGTGTAATTTATTCAGTCTTCAATAATGAAGTTCATGGAGATCTCGGTTTGGATTTTACAAGAAAAGCAAGTTTAAATTCAATTTCTGATGAAGATCTTGAGACATTTGGAGTTGGTGAACTTACAAATCTACATATCAGCGCCATGAAACACGCCGATGCAGTGGTTAGATGCGGTGAGTCATTACATCCGCAAATTGAAAAACATTTAAGTGAAACCCCTGAAAAACCTGTAATGCAGCATGAAGAAGAGGAATTAGCCAGCAAGTATTTAAACTTCTATGATTCAGTTTTGGCGGCAGGCAGCTAAGCAACTCTTTTTCTTTAAGTCAATTGGCTTAATTAATTCTCTTACTTTAATAATTCTACTTTTTGCATCCTCTTGCAAAAATACTGAGTCTGATTTAGGTCTTAATTTAAGGCCTGACAAAGGCGAATTTTATTCGGCCGAAACAGATACATTTACTGTAAAAGCATTTACTGTTAAGTCAGATTCTATTAAAACTGATTCGTTAAGTACTAATATTTTAGGGGCAATGAATGACCCTGAATTAGGTATAAGTACCGCAAGTGTTGCTTCTCAACTCACCATCAACCAAATAAACTTAAGTTTTGGTAAATCACCAAAAATAGACTCTGTAATACTTTATCTCCGCTGGGATAAAGATTATTACTATGGCAATATCAATTCGCCACAGTCAATGAATGTTTATTATGCAAATGAAGATATAGAAGATGCTAAAAAATACTATTCAAACTACAAAGTAAAATTGGGTGCCGAAATAGGGACTTGGAATGGCTCGTTTAACCTGAAAGATAGTGTAAATCTTCGAATTGGAAAAACAACATTTAAAAAAGCCCCAGGTCTAAAAATAAAATTATTTAATAAAGTTGGCGAAGATTTAGCCAATGCAGATTCAAGCGTATATAGCACTGTAGCTTCATTTAAAACGTTTTTGAAAGGAATTGTAATAGTTCCTCAAAAAAGTGGAATTTCTAGTGGACAAGGTGCCATAGCAGGGGTTGATTTTTTTACAGGTAATTCTCAACTTATTGTTCATTACAATGATTCAATGCAGCATTCATTTGTTTTTAATAATAATTGTGAAAACTTTAATATCTATGATAAATTGCACACCAATTCAAATTTATTAAATCAATTGGCAAGCCCTGGGAAACATTATAACACAACTTATATTCAATCTATGGGTGGTTGTAAAACAAAAATAGAAATTCCTCATCTGCTTAATTTAGTAAAAAATATATCCAATGAACGGGTAATAATTAATGAAGCCGCTTTGGTTCTAACACCGCTTAACGGATATGTAAGTTCATCTTATTCTTTACCATATCGATTGAATTTGTTTCAGCCCGGTAAGTTAAACCAGGATACAACTATCATTGATTTTATAGATTATTTAAACCCTCAAATAGGTATTTATTCCATTTATGGTGGCGTTTATAATTCCTTAACTGGAGAATATACCATTCGATTTACTCGACAGTTGCAGTATATGCTTGATCAATATATAATAAATGGACAAAACCTTAATAGAGGTTTTTTTGTTACTATACCAAGTGATAAACCAATTACGCCAACTCGGTTGATTTTGGATAATACAAGATTACCCAATTACAAGGCATTGAAATTTAGAGTTACTTATTCAAAAATAAAAAAATAACCATGGCATTTAACAATGCTTTTCCTTTAACAAAAAAAACACCTGAAAACCCACAAACCATTATTGAAGTAAATGGAATAAAAATTGGGGGTGAAGATTTGGCAATAATTGCCGGGCCTTGTGCTGTAGAATCAGAAGAGCAACTTTATACTATTGGAGCATTTTTGGCCAATAAGGGAATAAAAATTATGCGTGGTGGGGCCTATAAACCTAGAACATCTCCTTATTCTTTTCAAGGTATGATGGAAGACGGACTAAAGTTATTAAGAGGTGTTTCGCAAAAGTATGATATGGCCATAATCACAGAAGTACTTGACCTGAGCCTATTAGACACCGTTTATCCTTATACCGATATTCTTCAAATTGGGGCAAGAAACATGAAAAATTATCATTTTTTGAAGGAACTTGGCAAAACAGATAAGCCCATAATGCTGAAACGCGGAATGGATGCCACTCTTGAAGAATGGTTGTTAGCCGCTGAGTATATTTTGATGGGGGGAAATCAGCAAGTTATTTTATGTGAACGTGGAATTCGTACTTTTGACCATACTACTCGTAATACTATGGATATTGCTGCTATTCCTTTGGTTAAACAATTAAGTCATTTGCCGGTAATAGCCGACCCAAGTCAAGCTACCGGAAACAGAGATATAGTTGGTCCTTTATCATTAGCTGCTGTAGCTGCAGGTGCTGATGGATTAATGATTGAAGTACATAACAATCCTGAAAAGGCATTGAGCGATGGCCCACAATCACTTTATTTTGAACAGTTTTCTGACCTTTTAGAAAAATTAAAACTACTAGGCAGAGTAAATGGAAAACAAATCCCTGAAACAATTTTAAAAACCCAATTTATATAAAATATGTTTAAAGTAGCCGTAGTTGGAGCTACCGGTTTGGTAGGTAGCACTATGCTTAAAGTATTGGAAGAACGCAATTTTCCAGTGTCAGAACTAATTCCCGTAGCCAGCGAAAAATCGGTTGGAGGCATCATTAAATTTCAAAATAAAGACTATAAAATAGTGAGTATGGCGGATGCCATTACCCAAAAACCACATATTGCTATTTTTTCAGCAGGAGGAAATGTATCAACAGAATTTGCCCCTTTGTTTGCCGAAGTTGGAACGACTGTAATAGATAACTCATCTGCCTGGAGAATGGACCAAACAAAAAAATTAGT
Source organism: Chitinophaga pinensis (assembly GCA_945907065.1). Lineage (GTDB taxonomy): Bacteria > Bacteroidota > Bacteroidia > NS11-12g > UBA9320 > JABWCE01. The sequence goes on along the minus strand of CAMDSC010000016.1, from coordinate 25,425 downwards.
GGTTCCTGAAGTAAATGCAAACGTTTTGACAAAAGGCGATAAAATTATTGCTAACCCAAATTGCAGCACTATTCAAATGGTAGTGGCTTTAAAGCCATTACACGATGCTTTAAAAATTAAACGTGTAGTTGTTTCCACATACCAATCGGTAACTGGAACTGGCATTAAAGCGGTAAATCAATTAATGAACGAACGCAGTGGGGCAGCCGGTGAAATGGCTTATAAATATAAAATCGATTTGAATGTAATTCCTCAAATAGATGTGTTTATGGATAACGGATACACCAAAGAGGAAATGAAAATGGTGAACGAAACTATAAAAATAATGGGTGACGAGTCCATTAAATTAACTGCAACGACAGTTAGAATTCCTGTTATGGGCGGTCATTCAGAATCGGTAAATATTGAATTTGAAAATGAATTTGAAATACCTCAAATTTTAAACCTTTTACGAAACTTTCCGGGCATTACAGTTGAGGATGATATTGCCAACAATATTTACCCAATGCCAATGAATGCTGAAGGAAAGGATGATGTGTTTGTAGGGAGAGTACGAAGAGATGAATCGCAACCCAAAACTTTAAATATGTGGATTGTGTCGGATAATCTAAGAAAAGGTGCTGCCACTAATGCTGTTCAAATAGCTGAATATTTGGCTGCGAACAATCTGGTTTAATACTATTTATTTTTTACCAATCACCTATTCCTAAAATTATTTTAGAAAATAAAATATTTTTAATATTTTTGTCTCAACTAAATCATAATCTTATGAAAAAATTTACAACTATTCTTCTGCTTTTTACATTCCCTTTTGTCATTTCTTGTTCGGATACTGATAACAAAGTAACTCCACAAGCCAATTTAAGTTTCGATGACATCAAAGGAACCTACCTTGGAACCACATTTGAGGATATCCCTGATGGTTCAGGAGGTTATACATCTACTTTGTTAAAAGATACTTTATCTATTGCAATGTTAAGTGGAAATATTTCATTAGTTAGTTCGGTTATGGGCCGGTTAACAGCTACTCAGGGAACAGTTAGCCCAGCCTCATATGAATTAAAATTCGCCTCGCAACCTAATGGAAAATTGAGTCCAACAGGTGCTCCATATACTGTGGCTAACGGTGGAGCCAACCTAAAAATAGAGCAAGCTAATGGTAAATACGTTATGAGGGATACCTTTGAAACTGACCCGTGTCCTACTTGCACCAGATATAGGGTGGTTTCTTTGGAAAAATAATTACCCCTTTTTAGAGGAAATCAGAACATAATGGTCCTTTATTAAAAATCAAATCTAAAATACTTAGATTTTGGAAAAAAACAATTTATTAGAACAGCAAGAATATTTAGAAATAGGTTAACTTAAAGCAAGCTCATTTTTGGGTATCCAATTTAATCATAGAAAATAAATAGTTTAAGAAAACAGAGGTTTAAATTTTCTTCTTCCAAAAAGGTTCATTTATTAGGTAATAATAGCCAACAGATATAAATCCAAGGTAAAAGAAAATCAAAGCAACCGACCGTGTGGTATCTTCAAAATAAAACTCTCCTATCATCCAAATGCTATTGGCGCTTATCCAACATACAATGGCTAAATTGTGCCATAATTCTGCTGCTACACTTCGATACTTAAAGGTTATAAAAATAGCAACTGATATAGTTGGAACAATCATTATCAATCCCAAAATTTTATAATCTGAAATCCAGCAAAAATCTTTAAGCAACCAAAGCAAAATGTGAAGATTTTCGAGGCGGCGAAAGGGTAAGTTCATTGCTTTAAAAATTTAAAGGAAATCTTTGGAAGAAGGCCCTTCGTTAAAAATTAAATCCAAGATACTCAGGCTTGGCAAAAAGCCATTCCTTTCAATAAAAACCTGATTGTAATCCATAGAAGATTCAAAATTCAAAGGTTTTAACGTTCCCTTATAGTCAGTATTTAGTTCCATAGAAATTTTAAACTTTAGTATTTTTATAACTATTTGGATGGCTTCCAAATTTAACTCTGCTAATAGAACATATTTTTTGGTAAAAAGTGGTTCAAAATAATGGGCATAAAACTCAAAAAAAGGAGCCCGGCGATAGGCTGTTTCTATGCTTCGCCAATGTTTCACATTCCAGTTTTGCGAGTAATCTATTTGCACTTCGGCTATAGATGCATGAGTGCTTTTATGAACCAAAGGAACACTTAATAATTGACGGCCTTGTGGACCGGCTATTTCAAACCTGCTGCGAAATGTTTGTTTTTCAAAACGTTCTCCTAATAAAATTTCGGCTTTAGGCATTGCCGATAACTTTGAAATAAATCCAACAGAGGGTAAAGAATATAATGGTAACTGAGTTATGACTTGTTCCATTTTTCTACGGTTAAATTATCGTTAACCTCCTTTAATAATTCAGCAACTGTTTTATTAAACAACGGATGAATATACTCCGGACAAATTTCGTTTAAAGGCACCAAAACAAATCTACGGTTGGGGATTTGGGCGTGAGGAATCTCTAAATTTAGTTCCTTAACAATTTCATTCCCATAAAAAATAATATCAATGTCTATTTCACGTTCGTGCCAATTTTCACGGGGTTTTCTACCTATTTCCGTTTCCAGTTTTTTAATGGTTTTTAAAATAGTTTGAGGCGAAATAGCCGTTTCATAAATAGCTGCCAGATTTAAAAAATCAGGTTGATTGTTATTTCCCCAAGCCTTGGTTTCGTAAATGCTTGAAATTTTTAAAGCTTTCCCAAACTCCAATTCCAATAATTTTAAAGCTTTATTTAAATAATCTATGCGGTTACCCATATTACTTCCCAAATGCAATACAAGAAGTTGCTTATCCAAAATCAGAGAGTTATTTAGAAGACGACAATCGTTTCTTAACCTTTGCGGTTAAAGACACATCGGGATTAAAAACCCAAAGTTTTTGCCCTAAGAAATTTATAACAACACTTAAACCCGTAGCAAATAAAAAAGCCGAATCTTTCACTTTTATAAAAGGAACCAATTCGTCGGGCCAGCTTAGTGCCCATTTGTTTCCTAAAATATTCATCACAAACGAAATACCGTAAAGAGCAAAAAAACGTGCCAATCGGCGGTTGTTTCGGTCTTTCTTTTTCCAAGTAAACCGCTTATTCATATAATAGGTATACATGGAACCACACATAAATCCGGCAGCTTTAGCCAAATCGGCACTATTGAAATTTAGAAAGTATTTTTTAAAATTAGATTCATCGGCACAACCTGGGCACAGCCAATCCAACACATAATTGTATACCACAAAGTCGAGTGCAACTGCTGAACAACCAATTACAAAAAATATAGCGAACTGTTTTACTGCGACTTTCACTTAGAAGTTTGAAGAGCCAAAAATAAGGCAATTATTTTCAATTTTTACTTTGGTTCCAAATATTAAAGGATGGTTCATTCGCATGTGGCCGGCATCAAAATTAAAATAGGATGGGATTCCTAATTCTTCGGTATGTTCTTTTATAATTTCTTCGGCGGTTTTACCAAACGGGGTTCCTCTATCGTGCATATCGTTCATATGACCTACTATTATTCCCTTTAACGGGCTTAGCTTTCCTGCCCGTTTCAGGCACACCATCATGCGATCAATATGATACAGATATTCATCTAAATCTTCTAAAAAAAGAATGGCATCGGTGGTATCAATTTCAGATACAGAACCCATAGTAGAATAAATAACAGATACATTTCCACCTACCAAAGTTCCGCTGCAATTGCCTGAATTATTTAAAGGATGCTCGGGCATTTTGTAGGTTGGGATATTTCCTTGTAAAACCTCAAACATTTCAGCAAAAGACTGAACCACCTCAGGCTTACTATCCGGTTTTAAAAAAGCAGGCATGGCAGCGTGCAAAGTCGGCAGTTTATATTGGCAATTTACTTGAGTATGAATCACAGTAAAATCACTAAAACCAATCAACCATTTTGGGTTATTTATAAAACCAGAAAAATCAATTCCATCCACCATTCGGGCAGTGCCATAGCCGCCACGAGCTAATAAAATGGCTTTTACATTGGTGTCGTTCAACCAATGTTGAAAATCGGCAGCGCGGTGTTCATCGGAGCCTGCAAACTGTCGTTCGGCACTAAAAAGTTCAGGTGTAAATACCACCTCAAATCCTGCGTTTTTAGCCATTACAATAAAAGGCTGCAACTCTTCAGGAGTGGTTTTGCGGGCAGTTGCAACAATGGCTATTTTATCACCTTTGGTTAAAAAGGGAGGATAGATGGACATGTTGCAAAAGTAGTTTCTTTTAACATTTCCAATGTTTCAAACTTTTGAAATGTTTGCGTTATTGTGAAATATGTTTAGTCTCACTCACCCCAGTGCTATTTACTTGCAAAACAGGGTTTCCCGAATACTTTAACTTACTAGCTCCTGATAGCTTTCCGGATATGGTTTTAGCCGGACCAAAAATCGCTTCCGAAACTCCTGTCAAATTTATTTTGGCTGTTTCCATGGTAAGTTTTTCAGCATTTATACTTGATGTTCCTGATATTTCACAGGTAATTTTTTTGGTTTTTCCAGATATATCTAAACTGCTAACTCCGGTCATATTCACCTCTATTTTAGTGTATTCGGCATCTATCGCAGCTTTAGAAGCTCCGTTTAGTTCAATATATAATTCATCGCCACCAAAATGGCCAGATTTACAATCCACAACACCTGATAGCTTTAGACTTATCAATTCAGGCATGGTTATGATAACTTTAGGCCGTGTCTTTAAATTAAAATAATCCTCATCCATATCTATTTCCAATACATCTCCCAATTGCGAAATATCCAAATGATTAATAACATTGGCAGGACCTGATTTTTGAACGGAATATCTATTTCCCTGTCTTATTTCTATATCCACCAAACCCTCGGCCTCTATTTGGTTAAATTGATTATAATTATTAGGACCAGTGCTGCCCGGAGGAATGGAATCGGGATAGCTGGGGCAATATAATAACCCTTTGAGAAAAAGTAATGAACTCGGATTTTCACGATCATCATCAGAATAATACGTAATATTTTGGCCTTCAACGGTTGTTCCAACTCCTGATTTTTGAAAGGATTTATCTAATGTAAACGACTTTCCGTTTGGAATTTGAATGAAAAACTCAACCTTTTGACGACGAAACAATCCCGATTTTTGAAAATAATCTGAGGTTTTTAAAGTTAGTTCATTTCCTGAAATGGTATAGCTTGCGCCATTTTTTTCAGCCATTTCACGGGCCTGGGCTGAATTTTTACCATTGGCAGATTGAGCTGTGGTAATATGCACTAAGCTATCATCAGATGGCGAAATTCTTACATCAATTCGTAAATATAAATTATCATCGTTGTTAAAAGTAGATTTAATAAGTAACGGTGATCCAACTTTTTCAACCTTTTCAGTTGTGATAGTTTCATACGATTTAAAATTTTGTACTCCTAAATAAACAAAATAAATAAGCAACGGAATAGTGGCTACCCAAACCCAACCTAGGATATGACGAATAAGCTTAAAATCAACTTTGGCACTAAATGCAAATTTTAACAATCCTGTAAGCAGCGTAAATAATGGGATACAAATAAATAAACCTACTAAAATTTTGAAGGTTAATCCTTCCCAGGCCGCATCAAAAAAGCTTGGAAAATGCAGCACCGAAATGGTATTGTGATGGCCTATAAAACTAGCCCCACCTGTAAATAAACCAATCAGAACTGCCGACAACACAATAAGCACAAACAACCCGATAAAGATCGCTATTCCTTTAAAAATAGTTTTGAAAACCGGAGAAAGGTTGCTAAAAATATTCCCAATTCGTTGCCCAAAATTTTGAGCTTTTAAGTTTTGTTCCACTTTGCCGGCTTCGGTTTTTACGCGATTGATAATGTTATCAAGCGTAGGAGCTTCGCCTTTCATTTCCAGTTTTTGTGCTGTGGTAACAGCTTCAGGAACAATTATCCAAAGTATAAAATAAAGGAGAAATCCTGTTCCAAAGAAGAATATCAAACCAACCCAAATCAAGCGAATTACCGTAGGGTCAAGATTGAAATAGTTAGATATTCCAGAACATACGCCACCAAATACTTTATTATCGGTATCACGATACAAACGTTTTTTTACGGTATCATTAGGGACTGAAGATTGTTTGGGACTTTCTTCCGATTGGCTTTCCTCAAACTCACCAGGATTTCCCATGGCCTTTTTAACAAATTCTACATCTGCTATAGTTGCCGAAACTCTTCCTTCAGTTCGTTCCATGAGCATTTCGGCCAATCGGGCCTCAATGTCATTAATAATCTCTTTACCATTTTCTGTGTTGGAAAAGGTTTCTTCAATTTGGCGGATGTAAGGTTTTAGAGCTTCATAAGCATCTTCTTCCATTTTAATGGCGTAGCCGCCCAGGTTAATTGTTATTATTTTATCCATTTTTTGGGGTTGTTTACTTTTGAGTTGTTTTGTTTACTGAGTAATTTAAATCCTTCCAGGTTTCATCCAGTTCTTTTAAAAAATTGCGACCATCATCGGTTAATAAAAAATATTTTCGGGGTGGCCCTTGCTGCGATTCTTTCCATGTATAAGCCAAAAGTCCGGCATTTTTTAACCGGGTTAGTAAGGGGTATAAAGTCCCTTCCACCACTATTAAATGAGCTTCCTTTAATTCTGTTAAAATATCGGAAGCATATATTTCGCCACGGCTTATTACTGCCAGAATACAGTATTCCAATATTCCTTTTCGCATTTGTGATATTGTATTTTCTACGTTCATTTTATTTTGGGTCTTGCATTTATAATAACCAATAACAGATTAACTAAATTGCGATGCAAAGATATGGGCTTTAAATTGTACTATGCAATACATAGTACTATAAAAATATAATTTTTTTAGACGAACGACATTTTTACACGTGCTTTGTAAAATGATTTTTAGGTTCAAACAATTTGCTGTAAGCCATGCCAACAGTAGCATGAAGGTAGGAACCGATGCTGTAATTTTAGGCTCTTGGGCGGAGGTTAAAAATTCTCAAACTATTTTGGATATTGGAACCGGAAGTGGAATAATTGCTTTGATGATGGCTCAAAAAAATTCAGAAGCCCAAATAAACGCAATTGATATTGATGAAAATTCAATTATCGAAGCTTTACAAAATTTTGAACAAAGCACTTGGAATGAAAGATTGAAAGCTGAATGTATTGCTTTGCAAAATTTTGGTTTAAGCTATGAAAATCATTTTGACCACATTATCAGCAATCCTCCTTTTTTTATTAAAAGCACACCGGCTCCTGAAAAGGCTCGTCATAATGCCCGGCACACAGATACGTTATCTGCCGATGATTTTTTTAAATATTCGAAATTGCTATTAACTGAAACTGGAAAAATTTCCCTAATTATTCCATCCCAATCATCGGCAGATTGGATAACAACTGCAGAAAAATATACCCTGTTTCCATCGAGAATTACCAATGTTATTTCCTACCCGGATAAACCTATCGAACGTATATTAATTGAATTTTCAAATAAAAAGTCAAGTTTTGAAGCTAAAGAATTTTATATCCGAAAAGGAAAAGGCTTGGGTTATTCAGATGAACACATCCAACTGACGCAAGATTTTTATTTATAGGAAAAATACACAAAAGAACACTCCCTTCGCCTTATAGGGAGAGAGTTCGGGGGTGAGGGGCTATCTCCCTCCCAAGGTCACTGTTTTCTTTTTCACATGCTTTTTTCCATCCAAGCCAAATAACTCCGCATAAACGATATAAATTCCAATAGCTGACTTTTTTCCATCTTTATCCATTCCGTCCCAAAACCAGGTTTGAGTAGTTCCTATTGGCGAATTATTAACCAAAGTAGTTATTAATTTTCCATACGTATCAAAAACAATTAAAGTGGCTTGTTGGTTTCGCGAAGTTGCCTGAATGGTAAAGGAAACCAAATCGTCCACACCATCTTCATCGGGCGAAAATAATGTTGGTGAAATGGTTAACCAGTCTTCCGATTTATTTACTAGTAGTGAATGAGAATTGATCAACCCCGGAGTAGCAAAACCACTTGTGGCAGCCGCCGAAGTCCAGTTCGAAATTTCTGCTGATGAAATATCATAACTAATCCTTTCCAACGAAACCCCTTCAAAATCGGTAAGCAATTGAAAATGCATCGACTTATTGTAATCCAATCCATCAATGATAGTTTTAGTTTCATCCGCCAAACTTATATGGCCATAGTCATCAGCCATCGTTGGCAATGAAGACAATTTAAATAGGGTTGAAGTATCGCAATTTTTATAGTACTCAGAAACCCAAGAAGGATTGGAAGTAAAAACCATAAATGAATGGGGTAAAATTACTGCCCCTGTAGTATCAATTAGGGTAATATCATCGGGCTGCTTATTAGTATCCCAGTTATAAAGTATGAGATTTTTTAAAGATAAAATTTTATCGGTTTTATTATAAATTTCAATAATATCAGCGCCTCCTGTGGTTGGATTAAATAATAATTCATTGATAGCGATATCGCCGGGTTTTGGCCTTTCGGCCATAATAATTCGAATACTTGTGTCGGAAACGTTATCGCAATTGTCCATTATCCCTTTTACCGTTAGGGTAAAAAATTTATTTGGCACCAAAGGTTGAATTAACTTTAATTCTAGTATTTTCATAGCTGCCAAAACACTTGCAATGGTGTTTTCGGTTATTAGATAATTTGCCATATCAGAGGCTTTCAAGCTGTCAAAAGTTTCACTAAATGTTAGCTGAATTACTAAATCCGATTTAACAGTTACCTTTTTAATAAATGGTTTTTCATTGTCGGGATTTAACGCTTTAACGGAATTTATTTTACCCGGACTTCCTCCAATGGAAGCAACTGATGCTTTAAAATTATTAGGATTACAAAGATTTTCAACATCTATCATTTCCAAACTCCAACCACCATCCGATTTTATTTCATCCCCATAACTTGTTAAATCATATTTCACGTTATGAATTAATTGCCCATCAGCATTTTTAAAAAAAAGCACATCCCCCGAATTGTTAAGCGATGGGAATCCTTTTAATCCCAATGTTTTGCCAAAAAGACTAAACAAACTTTCATTTCCTGCTTCGCAAAGAATTATAAAACTATCCGGTTCCAAAACGAAATAGGGTAATTTTCCACCTGAACTATTATCGGACAAAACACAATTTTGGAGTTGCAATATTTTATTTGATCGATTATATAATTCAACATATTCTTCTTTTGGTAAGCCAACAAAAGGTTCAGGATCGGGCATCAGTTCATTGATAATAATATCATTTTTTTGAGGCTTTTCTGTCTGAAACCATTTAAGTTGGAACAAAGTATCCTCTAACTGATTTCCGGCCTTGTCTTTACAATTTTTTATTTCAAAATTATACCTTGTATTAGCTGCCAAACTGTTTACCATGGCTATTTCAATAACCGAACTATCTGTTGAAATGAATCGGCTGCTAAATGGATTGCCAATGGTATTCTTTACATCAAAATTTAAAAGGTTTAAAGAAGTGGGATGAAGTTTTTCGGAAAAATAAATACGTAAGGTATCTGGGCTCTTTATTTCAACGTTTTTTACAAATGGTTTTATAGTATCTGTAATTATTTTACCAATATAAAAATCATCAAAAAAATGCTTGTTGTAAAAACTGGCGGTAGATTGTTTGATTAAAATTCCGAAGTAATTGGATTGATTAAAGGTTGTGTCCAAAACAGTTCCTTCGGGTATAAAATTATTTCCAAATCCTGTGCTATCATGCCATAACGTAAAATTTCGTTGGGCATCGCGGGTTATTTTTATTTTAAACGTGTTGCTTGAATGATTGGTAGTTCCTGTTTTACCATTAATTAAAGAAGTATAAATCGTTCCAACTTTTTTGTGAAGGCTTATATTATCACTTGAAGTACCAATTCTAACCAAATAACCTGAATTATTACCTAATAAATTGGCTGAATCTGAAGTTAGAAAAACATCTACATAATTGGTAGATGAGGTATTAAATTGCAGATTTATTAAAAACTCCCATTGGGTATTTTCAAGGGATTTGGAAACCGTAGAAAGGTAAAACTTATCATTTAAAATATTACTTTTTGATTGAAGTTTGCCTCCAACTACTTTAAATTTTGAAGTATCACCAAGCCATTGCGGATTGGTCAAAAAACTACCATCATCAAAGTTTTCAATGAATTGGGCATTGGAACTAATTGTTATAAAAATTAGAACAAGAGTCCAAATACCCTTAAACAAACAATTATATAATTTCATTATAATTGCAGATAAGACCTCAATTATATGGCTTATAAACTTAATATCCCAATAATATTCATTGAACACAATAAACTACTTAAAAAGTCTTCTATTTTTGCCAATACAAATTAGTATCTATTAAGAATTATAATTGAGTATTAATAATGCCCGAAAAACACCCCAAACTTCTTATTCGCGATGCCTTTCTTTCAACGGTATTTGTATTTTTTTGCATCGCATGTTTTGCTTTAAATCCTTTTAATTTTCATGTATTTAATGTAATTGGAGATAGTTTTAAGGACATTGAAATAACTGATATTATTTTTTCAGGAAAAAATCCTGAAAAACCAGAAATTGAAGCTAAAATATCAAATGATATTGTTTTAATAAATGCCGCCGAGAGAAGCCGTTCAGAAATTGCTTTATTAATAAATAAAATAAACCTTGAAAATCCTGCTGTAATAGGAGTTGATTTTATTTTTGAAGGACCTAAAAATTCGTTTGACGATAGTATGTTGAAAGCTGCATTCGACAAAACACCTAAATTAGTATTAGCGTCAAAATTTAAAAATGAAGAAGAAAACCCTAAAGTTACATACATTCAAACCTCGCCTAGCTTAGGAAAACAAACTGAAGGATATGCGAATTTGATGGTAACTTCTGTACAGAATACCGTAAGATATTTTAGAACAAGTGATAAGACTGGAAAAAATAAAGTTAACCCTTTTGCTCTTGAAATAGTTAAACATTTTGATTCTTCAAAAGCAGAATCTTTTATGAAAAGAGGAAATCAATTTGAAATTATAAATTATGAAGGCAATCTTAACACCATATATCATTTTAATGGTAATGATATCGAAAGCGATAACTTTCCAAAAGGATTTTTAAAAAATAAAATTATTCTGATTGGTTTTTTTGGTTCCGATTGTAATGCCAATCCTATATTGGATGATTATTTTTATACTCCGTTAAATGAAAAATTAGTAGGCCGCAAATTGCCCGACACTTATGGAATAGCTATTCAAGCCAATATCATTAATATGATTTTGAAACAAAACTATATTAATAAAACCCCTGTTTGGTTTGAATGGGTTTTCGGGTTTTTAATATGCTTTCTCCATAATTTTATTTTTTTAAGGCATTATGTTCACCGGCATCTTTGGTATCATTTTTATGCTAAAATGATACAGCTAGTTACCACATTTCTTTTAATATTATTTTGCATTTACCTTTTCAGGCAATTCAATATTAAACTAAGTGCTTCGCCATTTATAATACCCGTTTTACTTACAGTTGACCTTTTGTATTTTTATGATACTTTGGTTAAATGGTTAAACAAAAAGTATAAAATAAGCACCTATTTCCTAACAGGGCCAGTGCATCATTAAAAAAAATAAAATGTTAAAAAACTATATAACGATACTATTTATAATTTCGAGCATCTGGGTTCAAGCCCAAAAGGTAAAAGTAGAGTGGGTTTCGGGCAATGTAACCATTTATAAAAAAGGAACCACTTCATCTGCCAAAATTAAGAAAAACGAATATGTAGATTTAGCTGACCGGGTTTTTATGGGCGATAAAGCTTTATTGGTTGTTTCTGATAATTCAAAAAAACTATTTGAGGTAAAAAAGAAGGGTTATGTTACCGGAAAAGAACTTTCTGAAGGGCTCGAAAAAACTAAGGATAGCGAGTATCAAAGGTACATGGCATACATTTTAAAAGAACTTAAAAGCCATGAAGGTGATATGAAATCCAACGAAAAAGGAATACCCGGAGCTCCAAGCCGTGGGGATGAATTTATGATTACAATGCCGGATACTATTAAGGTTTTTTCTTATGAACAACTTCCTGTTCGCTGGATTAGCAGCATTAATACTGAAATGGTAAATGTGCAATTGGTAACCGATAAAAAAAATGTACTTTTAGACCTTGATGTTAATGGCGACCAGTTTTGGTTTAACAATATCAATACCTATTTTTTAGTTAAAAAAACATTGAATCTTTTGGTGTATGAATTAAGAACCGATGGCTCAAAAACACTTAAGAGCAAAATTGTAATTAAGCAAGCTACAATTGACGAAGAAAAGACCAAAAAGGAATTTGATGAAGAATTTAGAGATATTCAGGATGCGCGACTCAACCGAATAGCTAAAGCTGTAAAGTGGGAAATAAATCAATATTATCTTAAAGCTTTGGATGTTTACAAAATTCTGTTACTCGACTATCCGGAGGATGAAATGGTGAAAACCAGTTTTGCAGCATTTACTGAGCGAACCGGTTTGGAATAGAACAACTCTAACTCATTTTAAGTCCCATTTTAACAATTATAAATTCTGCCGGACGAACCAAGGCTAATCCTAATTCTAAGTCTAATCTTCCTTCTAAAATATCTAAAGAAGTCATAGTAATATTTAAACCAATGGCTACAAAAAAGGCATGTTCAGGTTTTGCACCTTGCAATGCACCTTGTCGCCACAATACAGTTAAATAATTTTCGATCATTACCTTTATTCTGCCCCAGGTATTGGTATCATTGGGCTCAAACACAAATTGCTGAATACTTTTTTCAATGGATTTTTCGATAATCTGAACACTTCTTCTAACTGAAATGTAGCGCCATTCATTATCATTGCCGGCCAAAGTTCTGGCTCCCCATACAAGAATTCCTTTTCCTGTAAAAGGCCGAATTGCATTTATAGATTTCCCTTCAGCAGGATCAACATTTAAATTATCCTGTTCTTGAACTGTTATTTCTTCGGTTAAATTTTTTATGCTTGTCAATCCAACGTTTGCAGGTGCTTTCCAAAAACCTCTGTTCCTATCCATTTCACAAATAATCCCTGCAATGGCTGCAGATGCAGGCATATTCTTAATAGTAATGCTATTCAATATTTCATTTGAAAATGCTGTTGGAATTGCAGGATCATTCAATAATTTTTTATGATATTGAAGTCTATTTAGGCTTTGATCGCAGTGCAAAACCAATGATTTATCTCTGTTTACTTTTCCTATGTAATGCGTGTTGAGACCAGGAATATAAGCAGCTCCGTACTTCAAATTTTCTATCCCTATATTTTCTCTAAAATCTTCTACTTTGGTTTTTGACAATACATCCGTTAATAAAAATTTGCTTTTCCACTTGGCACATTTTGTTAACGAGGATTGAATTAATAATCCGTAATCATTCATGGTTAAATTTACAGCTTCAGGAAAAACAATTATGGTGCTTTCATCGCAGGCATCAATTTTATCAAGGGCATTGCTAAATAAATTTAAGGTTAAACTACTTGTATAATTGCCAATTGAAATAATATAACAAGGCCCGCCACCATTGTCAAAATACAATCTCAATGCCTCGTATAAAAAATAATTTTTGACCGATTTTGGAGTGTAGGTTATTTCCTTTGAACCACTATTTTCAACTACTGTAATGGTATATGACTGAGCAAAGGCTCCCCCGAAACAGAGTTCATATTCCAGTATGTTAGCAATACGTTGTGGTTTATTTTTCAGGCTTTTCCCGTTTCTATCTTTAGCTTTTTCGGTAAAGCCTATAAAAACCGGAATTGCAGTTTCAATTTGAGCAACCGAAGGAGGAAATTTACTTATTTCTTCAACATAAACCCCTGGAATATTTATTGGCATGATGGTTCAATTTTACAAAAGATTCTTTTAATTTTTCGTTCCCTTGTAATTTTATTAAAATTACTGTTGGTTTGAAACACCTTAATTTTTATTCATGATTTCGCAGGTAGTTTTCTTAATTCTTTTTGGCACAGCCGTTTATTTCTTTGTAAAAAACATTGGTAAAATTCGTCGCAATATCCTTTTGGGAAAAGACCAAGACTTAACTGACAACAAAGCGGCTCGCTGGAGAAACATGGCCTTGATGGCTTTAGGGCAAAAACGAATGTTTGACCGACCGGTTTCGGCATTTTTTCATATTCTAATCTATGTAGGTTTTATTCTTATAAATCTTGAAGTTTTAGAAATTTTTATAGATGGAGCAGCAGGAACACACCGCTTTTTTGAAGAATACTTAGGTGATTTTTATTTTTTTCTGATTGGATTTTTTGAGGTTTTGGCCTTAGGTGTTTTTGTGGCAGCTGTTGCTTTTTTAGTTAGAAGATATATTACCAACGTTCCACGGTTGCGTCATCCTGATTTGGAGGGGTTTCCGGTAAAAGATGCTACCTTAATATTGGTAATTGAATTGGTATTGATGGGAGCTGTTTTGATAATGAACATAACCGATGTGGAGTTGCAAAACCAAGCCTGGTTGCCGGTAAGTATGTGGTTTGCTCCTATTGTTGAAACTATGGATGCTTCGGCATTGCATTCTATCGAACGGTTTGCCTGGTGGAGCCACCTTGTGGGTATTTTATTATTCTTAAATTACCTTCCTTTTTCAAAGCATTTTCATATTATTACCGCATTTCCTAATACATGGTATGCCAATTTAAATCCTAATGGAAAGTTTGAAAACATGGCTTCTGTTCAGCAGGAAGTTGCCCTAATGATGGATCCTTCAGCCCAACCACCTGATGGCTACGAACCACCTACCAGTTTTGGGGTAAAAGATGTTTTTGACCTGAGTTGGAAAAACTTACTGGATGCCTATTCATGCACCGAATGTGGCCGTTGTACTTCCGTTTGCCCGGCCAATACTACCGGCAAATTATTATCCCCTCGTCGTGTGGTAATGCAGGTGCGTGACCGATTGGAAGAAGTGGGCAGAAACATTGACAAGCATGGCAACGATTTTAAAGATGAAAAAGACCTTCATAGTTATATTTCTGCTGAAGAACTTTGGGCCTGTACCACTTGCAATGCTTGCGTGCAAGCTTGCCCGGTTCAAATAAATCCTATGGAAATTATTTATGACATGCGCCAGTATTTGGTAATGGAAAAATCAGAAGCCCCAACGGAACTAAACGGTATGTTTACCAACCTTGAAAATAATGGAGCCCCTTGGCAATTTTCAGCTATGGATAGAGGAAATTGGGCGAAGGAGAGTTAAAAATTAATTTTCTTCCGGAAGTATACTTATTTCGTAAGGCACAAACACAAAACTGGCTCCTCCTTCTGAAATAATAAAAATACAGATATTTTTTTCAGGGTCTTTGTAGCTGGTTTTAAACAGTTCATCTTTACCGGCTTCAATAAGTTTATGCTCCATAAACTCCTCAATGGTAGAGGCACTAATGCTCCAGCTCATGGCCAGTTCAGCGTGGTCTAATATTATTTCACCAATCGGAATTTTTACTTGATGTGCTATAAAAATTGGGTATTCCGATAATCCTTCCTTTATAATATCCCGCGATACTTCTTTTATCGAAGGTTTAAAAAGTATTAAATCACCTTTAAGGCTTTGTAAGTCGGCTTTTAGTATGTCGTTCATTTATGAGAGTTCAAAATTAATACTTCTAAAATCGTTAATCGATGTTCTTTCTTGCTAAATAACTGCTTAAATTATTCTCAACTTAGAAAATATTAGCTTGCATTAGGGGCTGTCTGCCCCTATAACCCTGACCTTCTTTTTTGCTTGACAAAAAAAGAAGGCAAAAAAGTCAAGCTAAAAATATACTCCAACCGCACCATCTGGCACACGCCCGTATTTTTAGCAACCCATCACACCTTAACCCGAAAGATTTGGTGTTAAACAAAATTTTGTCAGTTTATAGCCGTGCGGCGGGAGGTCAGAAATGCGGGCCGAGCCCCGGAATGAGCGTGGAAGCATATTTCTGACTTGATTTTTTTGTTTACTTTTTTCATCAAGGAAAAAAGTGAATGAGAGTTATAGAGGGCAAAGCCCTCTAACTCTATTAAACTAAATAATGATTATTACTTAAAATTAACCCCTTCTCCATTCACAAAAACCCCAATTTTATAAATTTGGATTTCATTTTCTTTACAAAAAGCTTCAAAATTAGTGGTGAAATTTGAATCTACGGCTACCATCAATCCTCCATTGGTTTGCGGGTCGTTTACCAAAGCAAATAAATCAGCGGGTAAATTAGTGGTGTGTTTTTCAAAAGCATTCCAGTTTCGGTAGGTATTATCGGGCATAATGAATTGGGCTGCCAAAGCTTTGGCTTCTTCTATCACAGGTATTGATGTTGAAAGTATTTCAGCACCCAAATTGGCTCCTCGGCACATTTCTAACAAATGCCCCAAAAATCCAAAACCTGTTACATCGGTCATGGCATTTACATAATGTAAATTTCCAAACAAAAGGCCTTCACTATTTACCTTGGTGGTTATTTTCAGTAAGGCTTTTAGTCCTTCTTCATTCAGTTTTCCTTTTTTTAAAGCCGATGCTAAAATTCCTGTTCCAATGGGTTTGGTTAGGTAAATACTGTCACCAGGGTTAGCAGCACTATTCGTTTTTAATTGTGACGGGCTGCAAATTCCGGTAACGGACAACCCGAAAATCGGCTCCTGAATTTTTATGCTATGACCACCGGCCAATGGAATATTTACCTGATTGCAAATTTCTATAGCTCCCCTTAAAACCTGATTGGCTATTTCAGGCGAAAGTTTATCTGTAGGCCAACCCAACAGTGCATTAGCCATAAGCGGTTTCCCGCCCATCGCAAATACATCACTGAGGGCATTAGCCGCTGCAATTTGTCCAAAAAGAAACGGGTCATCTACAATCGGTGTAAAAAAATCAGAGGTTTGAATAAGCAAATCGCCATTGGGCAGTTTCATGGCTGAGGCATCATCCGAACTGTCGTTTCCTACTATAAGATTGGGATAATTAACCCCGGTTTTTAAATCCTTTATTATTTCTTCCAATTCTTCAGGATGAATTTTGCATCCACAACCGGAGCTGCTGCTAAATTGGGTTAGTTTTATGTGTTCACTCATGCTTTTTCTAATAGTTTTTGGACAATTTTTTTGGCATTAAATTTTTTGAAGGGAAAGTAAGTAATATCCTGGGTGTCCTTATTTTGCAAGCCATACAAATAGGCTTTATCATAATAAATTAAGGCAATGGAAGCAGCTGAAACTAAATCGTCGTTATCAATCATTTCAAGGGCAAGCTTCACATTTTGTCCCCCCAATTTTTTACCAATCCGTTCATAAGCTTCCTTTATTTCCTGCACATTGTAGTTTCCGTAAATGGTCATCAAATGGTTGAGCCGTTCTTCAAATGGAATATCCAACACATACAAAGGAGCTTTTCGATAGTTATAATAAAATTCGGAAGGGATAAAAACCTTTCCAATGGTATGGCTTTCATCTTCTACCCAAATGTTTTTTTGAGCATCAAAATTTTGAAGCATTTTGTAAAGATTATTTCCAAATTGTTCGGTAGTGGGTTGGGGCAATTCGCCAATGCGCCCAAAGGCCGAACCTTTGTGATGGGCCAAAAATTCCAGGTCTATCACCTGTTCTTTTTGCTTGGCCAATTCAGCCAATACCTGTGTTTTTCCGCTGCCTGTTTTTCCACCTATAACTTTAAAATTCCAGGGCTTTTTAAATTCGGATAAAATATGGTTTCTGTAGGCTTTATAACCGCCTTTTAAAACCACACAATCAATACCAGCAGTTTGCAATAATATAGCCATGCTTCCGCTTCGCATACCACCCCGCCAGCAGTGGATGTACAAGGGGGTTCCATTACTTAATTTTAAAGCTTTTTCGGCAAAGTCTTTCAATTTTGGACCCACAATTTCCAAGCCTTTCAGCAACGCTTCGGTTTTGCCTTTTTGTTTGTAAAGTGTGCCTACAATGGCTCGTTCTTCATTGCTAAATAAGGGGAAAGAAATAGCTCCGGGTATATGCCCATTCTCAAATTCCTTAGGCGACCTTACATCCAAAACAACTCCGCTGGCGGAAGCTGATAAAAACGATGCAGGTGCGAGTGATTGTGCCAAAGATACTTAGGGAAAAGAAGCGGCTTCGGAGGGAATCGAACCCCCACCGTGAGTACCGGAAACTCAAGTTCTATCCATTAAACTACGAAGCCGTTTGTAGGCTGCAAAGTTAAGGTTTAAAAAATTCGTATCAAATGACTTTGTAAAACCCAATTCTAATTTTACCTCAAAAATTCCTTCTTTGGGGGTTACAGGGCTTTGAATTACTTTTGCAGCCTTAAACTATGCAGATAGAAATATTAAAATCAAAGCTTCATAATGTAAAGGTTACTCAAACCGAATTGCATTATGTGGGAAGTTTAACACTTGACGAAGACCTGATGGATGCTTCCAACCTTATTGAAAACGAAAAGGTGTTGGTGGTAAATAACAACAATGGCGAACGTTTAGAAACGTATATAATTAAAGGAAAACGCGGCAGCAAAACAGTTTGCCTTAATGGAGCCGCAGCCCGCAAAGCGCAGGTTGGCGATATTATTATCGTTATTTCCTTTGCCCACATGGATTTTGAAGAAGCCAAAACCTTTAAACCAGCCTTGGCCTTTGTAAGCCCTGATAATTCTTTACTTTAGTATATGGAGTTCAACCTGAAAAATGTTATAAAATTTGTGCTTTTCCTTGGATTGGGATTGGCTCTTTTGGGTTGGGCATTTAAAAATATGGACCTCAAACAAATGTTTGAGGAAATAAAACATGCCAACTATTTATGGATTGCGGTTGCCATGATTTGTGGTATTTTGGCCCATGCCAGCCGGGCATTGCGTTGGAATTTATTATTAAAACCATTGGGCTATAAAGCCAATAACTGGAACGCCTTTTACGCTGTAATGATTGGGTATTTTTCAAACAATTTGGTACCTCGCCTGGGTGAAGTAACCCGTTGCGCTGCATTAGCCAAAACCGATAAAATACCGGTAGAAAAATTATTTGGAACTGTATTTATCGAACGGGTGATTGATTTAATCATCACTATGATTGTTACCCTGTTTATTTTCATTTCTCAGTTTGATTTATTGAATGGTTTTTTAAACGATACCATTTACCCCATGCTGGGAAGCGGTTCAGAAAATGGCTCCTACTTAAAATATATTATTCTTGGAGCCTTAGTTGTGGGTGGATTGGCTATTTACATTTTGCGCAACAAGATTAAAAACCTAACCCTTTATAAAAAAGCCGCCAACATCGCTCTAGGATTTATGGATGGGATTAAAAGCGTTCTTAAATTGGAAAAACCTTTCTTATTTATTGCCCATTCCCTTTTTATCTGGAGCATGTATTTTGCTATGGCCTATTTTACTTTTTTCTCTTATCAGCCCACAGCACATTTAGGATATCAGGCCGGTTTAATCGTATTATTTTTAGGAACGGTGGCCATTATTCTTCCGGTTCCGGGAGGTATTGGGGTGTATCATAATTTGGTAGGTTTAGGGTTGGTGTTATTTGGTATAACCGAAAAAGAAGGCATAACCTACGCTACTATTAGCCACGCTTCGCAAATGATTATGATTTTTGTGGTAGGCTTAATTAGTATGGTTTTAATAAGCAATAAGCTTCGCAAACGCATTACGGCTGATGACGTTTTATAAATCAAAAATAGTAACATTTGAAGCCTTATCTGTGTTAAGAAAAACATGGAAAGAAACGGGAGAAACTGTTGTTTTTACCAACGGTTGTTTTGATATATTGCACCGCGGTCATGTGGATTATTTAAACAAAGCCGCAGCTTTAGGCACCAAATTAATAGTAGCTGTAAATTCCGACAAATCTGTTTCTACTATCAAAAGCCCAACACGCCCTATTCAGGATGAAATTTCACGGTCAGAAATAATGGCCTCCTTAGGTTGTGTAGATGCTGTAATTCTTTTTGGCGAAGAAACCCCTTACGAATTAATAAAAACCTTGTTTCCAGATATTTTGGTAAAAGGAGCCGATTATAAACCCGAAGAAATTGCAGGCTATGATATAGTTACAGGCAATGGCGGCAAGGTTTTAACCATTGATTTTTTGCCCGGGTATTCCACCAGTTTGATTGAGAAAAAAATTAAGGAAGGGTAAAAGGCTCATTATTTAAGCTCTTATATCTTAAGTCTGTCAATCTAAAATCTAATCACATATCTATCAATCTAATATCTTAAATTTGCACCTTTATTAAAAAAATGTCATATTTATTTACATCTGAATCAGTTTCCGAAGGTCATCCGGATAAAGTGGCCGACCAAATTTCTGACGCTTTAATTGATAATTTTTTGGCTTGGGATCCTGAATCTAAGGTAGCTTGTGAAACTCTTGTTACCACGGGACTTGTAGTTTTAGCCGGCGAAGTAAAAACTAACACTTATCTCGATGTTCAAAAAATAGCCAGAGAGGTGGTTCGCAAAATAGGGTATACCAAATCCGAATATATGTTTGAAGCCAATTCATGCGGTGTAATTTCTGCCATTCATGATCAGTCTGCTGATATTAATCAAGGAGTTGACAGAGTAGCTGCCAATCAGGATTTTGAATCAAAAGCAAATGCACAAGGTGCCGGCGACCAAGGAATGATGTTTGGTTATGCCACAAAGGAAACCGATAATTACATGCCTTTGGCCTTGGATTTGGCGCACAAAGTTTTACAAGAATTATCTTATATCCGAAACAATGAACCAAATTTAATTGGTTATTTACGTCCTGATGCCAAATCACAAGTTACTATTGAATACTCGGACGAAAATGTGCCTCAACGAATCGATTCTATTGTGGTATCAACCCAACACGATGATTTTGATGATGAGCAAAAAATGCTTGCCAAGATAAAAGCTGATGTTATAAATATTGTTATTCCACGAGTAAAAGCAAAATTAAAACCTGAGTTACAAGCACTATTTACTGATAAAATTACCTACCATATTAACCCTACAGGAAAATTTGTAATTGGTGGTCCACACGGCGATACCGGCTTAACAGGTCGCAAAATTATTGTTGATACATACGGCGGAAAAGGAGCCCACGGAGGAGGTGCATTTTCAGGAAAGGATCCATCAAAAGTGGATCGCTCAGCAGCTTATGCCACCCGTCATATTGCAAAAAATATGGTAGCAGCTGGTTTGTGCGATGAGGTTTTGGTTCAAATATCATATGCTATTGGCGTAGCCAAACCTTGTGGATTGTATATTAATACCAATGGTACAGCCAAAGTTAGTATGCACGATGGCGAAATTGCCAAAGTAATTGAAGACCTTTTTGATATGCGTCCTTACGCAATAGAAAGCCGATTGAAACTTAGAAATCCTATTTATTCTGAAACCGCAGCCTATGGACACATGGGCCGGAAGAATGAAACTGTAGAAAAAATATATGTGAGCCCTGATGGACAAACCAAAAAACTAATGGTTGAATTGTTTACTTGGGAAAAATTGGATTATACCGACAAAATTAAAGAAGCATTCCATCTGAAATAATTATAACTTTACATTTCAAACTAAACAATAATTTATGTGTGGAATAGTAGCGTATATCGGACCTAATCAAGCTTACAACTTTTTGATTCAAGGTCTTAAACGATTAGAATACCGTGGATATGACAGTGCCGGAATAGCCTTGCTCGACGGGGATATGAAGGTGTATAAAGAGCACGGTAAAGTTCAGGATTTAGAAAATAAGATTGGGAATCAAAATATAGAAGGCACTAAGGGAATAGGTCACACCCGATGGGCTACACATGGTGAACCCAATCAGAAAAATGCTCATCCTCATTTATCTCAATCCGGTAATTTAGCCGTAATACACAATGGTATTATTGAAAATTACGCTACACTAAAAGAGGCTCTTGTTAAAACCGGCCACGTGTTTAAAAGTGATACCGATACCGAGGTTTTGGTACATTTAATAGAAGAAATTCGTAACCATGAAAAATGCTCTTTATTTGAAGCTGTTCGTTTAGCATTGAATGAAGTCGTTGGGGCCTATGCCATTGTTATATTATCCAAAAATGATCCTGATGTATTGATAGGAGCCCGAAAGGGAAGTCCTTTGGTAGTTGGAATTGGAGAAAATCCGGGCGAATTTTTCATGGCAAGTGATGCAACCCCGATTGTAGAATATACCCGTAAGGTAAGTTACCTGGAAGACAATGAAATAGCCGTTATAACGAATGGCGAATTGATAGTGAAAACTATTGCCAATGTTAAGAAAACGCCTTTTATTCATCAATTGGAAATTAGCCTGGATGCTATAGAAAAAGGAGGTTATGAGCATTTCATGCTTAAAGAAATTTTTGAGCAGCCTAAATCCATACACGATAGTTTCAGAGGAAGAATTGATTCGAATACTTTGCAAATTGAAATGCGAAGTTTGAATGAATTTGAGAATAAAATAAGAAATCTTAAACGCATTATCATAATTGGCTGTGGTACATCATGGCACGCTGGTTTGGTAGGCGAATATTTGTTTGAAGATTTTGCAAGAATACCCGTAGAAGTAGAATATGCTTCTGAATTTAGATATCGCAATCCCATATTATATGCCGATGATTTAGTGATTGCTATTTCTCAATCCGGTGAAACGGCCGATACTCTTGCAGCTCTTGAATTGGCTAAAAAAGCAGGAGCAACTATTTTTGGAGTTTGCAATGTGGTTGGTTCATCCATCCCAAGGATGACGGATGCAGGAGCTTACACACACGCCGGACCTGAAATTGGAGTAGCTTCTACCAAAGCTTTTACAGCTCAGGTTACAGTACTTACTTTACTAGCACTAGGTTTTGCCCAACGCCGTGGAACTATTTCTGATTCTAAATTACGGTCTGTTTTGCAAGAATTGGAACGTATTCCGGCCAAGGTTGAAAAGGTTCTAAAATCGTGCCAGGAAAGTGTTTTAGCGATAGCAAAAGAATATAGCCATGTTTCAAATTTTCTATATTTGGGAAGAGGTTATAATTTTCCGGTGGCTTTGGAAGGAGCTTTAAAACTCAAAGAAATTTCCTACATACATGCTGAAGGTTATCCGGCTGCCGAAATGAAGCACGGACCAATTGCCCTTATTGATGCCGAAATGCCCGTAGTTGTTATTGCCACGCAAAATGAAATTTACGAAAAAGTATTAAGTAATATTCAGGAAGTGAAAGCCCGTAAAGGCCGATTAATAGCCATAGTAACCGAAGGAGACACCAAGGTGAAAGATGTGGCAGAACATATTATTGAAATACCTGAAACCGAAGATGCTTTAGTTCCTTTATTAAGCACAATTCCTCTTCAATTATTATCCTATCACATAGCTGTGTTGCGTGGGTGCAATGTTGACCAACCAAGAAATTTGGCGAAGTCGGTTACCGTAGAGTAATACCGAAGGTACAGTTTCTGGTGCGCCAGTGTTTTCAATACTTTGATCTACTTTTGGCACCCTAAGACCAAATTCTTTAATCTCCGATTGGTACATTTTCACCAGGCTAATTAGGAGAAACAAGAAGACTTGCTTTGCGACAAATTTGTCGTCTTTACAATTATTTATTACTTTTGGTAAAAATTAAGAACTATGAAAATTCTAAAACAAATCCTTTTATCTCTTTTTTTATTACTAAGTTTTATTGTTCGATCCCAAACAATCCCAAATTATATCCCAACAAATGGTCTACTCGCTTGGTATCCATTTAACGGGAATTCCCTAGATGAGGGAGGCAAAGCATTTCACTGTATAAATAAGAATGCAACATTAACTAAAGATCGCTTTGGTAAAGAGGACAAGGCATTCCTTTTTGACGGTACGGCCAGCCTTACTTCTCAAACGGGAACCAGCCCATCTAATTTCACGTATTCTGGTTGGTTTCAATTCACCGAGGTCGCAGATGGTTTACTTTTTATGAGTACCTATTCAAATAATAAACTTTTTGGCTTTAGTGCTGCAACGGAATCTAACACTCTGCGGGTGCATTATATACCAGTAAATAGTCAAAAGAATCTAAAGTTTGCTGTAAATCCTACCATATGGAACCATGTGGTCTTAACTTACAATGGGGCATTGCTAAAAACATTTGTCAATAATATTTTAGTTGATTCAATTAAAGTAACCTCTGGGGGAACAATACCCAGCGTTGGATTTTCGATAGGTGGCTATATGGATATTTTTTTCAAAGGGAATATAGATGATGTGGCCATATGGAATCGTGTTCTAACCAAAGATGAAATAACGGGACTTAATAAAGCTTGTGTTCTAAATATCACAAATAACCCTGAAGACACCACGGTAAATGCTGGTTCTGATGTGGAATTTATAGTTTCTGCATCTGATCTTTCAGCTAAATATCAATGGCAAACAGATGTTGGATCTGGTTTTCAAAATCTAAATAATTCAACACAATTTAAAGGAGTGGATAATGATACATTGAAAGTGATGAATACGACTCTTATAAATAACCATCAAGCCTTTCGATGTATATCTTCTTCTGGTATATGCCTGGACACATCGGGGTCAGCTATATTAACAGTCAAAAGTCCTGGTGGTATAAATATTATTACCGAAACTAATAAAATCTACATATATCCAAACCCAACAAGCGACCAAATTAATTTAGTTGTGGATACAAAATTCTTAGGGTTAACTTATAATATTACAGATGTATTTGGACGTATTATAATTAAATCTAAGTTAATTCAAGAAAATACTACTATTAATCTAAATGCAATATCAAATGGTTTTTATTTCTTTGTTATAGAGAACACAATAGGTTATAGAGTTAAGATTATAAAAAACTAAGAGGCTCTTTACTTTCCCACTGTAGTTAACAATAGGTATGTTTTCTCTTTTCGTTTTATATTCTTCATTATCCCGTTCTGTAAGCAAGAAATCTTCGACCTCATTTGGATCATCAGTCAACGTAAAAGAATCAACATGATAAAGTAGGTAGGAAGCCTCATTACACTTGTGTTTCAGGTTCTGATTCGCAGAAAGCCCGAAAACCAATTGATGAAGAGATATGTATGACCTCTGTTTATCTCTAAAATTATCTCTAACTGTAACTTCTAATTCTGAATAATTAATACCAAAAGGTATACTACGATAATCAGTGGGATTTGTATCGATATTAAGATTCATACTCCCCCCTAACAAATTATCGGGTTTTTCGTAGTTGTTTTCTGTATTTTCTTGTGCCATATTTTTTTGATATGTATAATAGTAGGTAAAATAAATAAAAAAACCAAATTTAGAATAGCGGAAACCCTTGTCTGTAAAGGGTTGTAATATATTTAGGGGGCTAACTTTATTATACCCCCCTACCCAGGTATCCTCCCCTATACTACCCCCTCCCA
>CAMDSC010000015.1 GCA_945907065.1 Chitinophaga pinensis | reverse complement strand
TATTCAATTCTTTCAAACTAATATTTCATTAAAAAAGCCAAATTGATATTTGACTTTTTTTAATAGGGTAAGGGTGTAAATTCTATTTTCTCAAATACGCTTTGTATTCAAAATCAAATTCATTCTTTTCACTTTTTTCAAATGATTTTGATTCTAACAATTTCCAATCTTCATAATTAACAGGAGGTAAAAAAATATCTGCTTCCTGAAATTCAGCATCTACATGAGTAATGTATAATTTATCAGCAAGATCAATAGCATAGCCAAAAATTTGCCCTCCACCAATTATAAAAGCTTCATCATCTCCCGATTCTCTAGCCAATTCTACAGCATGATTCAAGTCAATGGCTAATGATATTCCTTCTACTTCTATTCGGCTTGTGGTTACTACTATGTTTATTCTTCCTGGCAAAGGTTTACCAATGGAATCAAAAGTTTTGCGACCCATAATTATGCAATGGCCTAAAGTTAATTGTTTAAATAATTTTAAATCATCACTCAAGTGCCAAAGCAGGCCGTTGTTTCCTCCAAGTTCGTTGTTTTTGCCTATGGCGGCTATTATTGAAAGTTTCATTATTAGTTTATTTATTTCAATTCCTCCCCCAAATCATACGTCTCATTCACTTTCTGCCACTTTTCAAGCACAGATTTGAAATCTGAAGGCAATTCAGATTCAAATAACATGCGTTCGCCGGTAGCAGGATGCTCAAATCCTATGGTTTTGGCATGCAATGCCTGACGAGGCATTTTTGAAAAACAATTTTCTACAAACTGTTTGTATTTACTAAACACCACACCTTTCAAAATTTTATTACCGCCATAATGGGTGTCATTAAATAAAGTATGCCCAATATGTTTCAGATGAACCCGTATTTGATGGGTTCTTCCGGTTTCCAATTTACATTCAACCAATGACACATACGTTAGGTTTTGTAAAACTTTATAATGTGTAATAGCATGTTTTCCTATTTCAGGATCATCGTATACTTTGAAAATTTTTCGGTCTCTTTCACTGCGGGCTATGTTACCTATTATTGTCCCTTCTGTTTCTTTAAAAACACCCCAAACTATTGCATTATAAACCCTATCAATGGTGTGTTCCTTAAACTGAATGGCCAATTTGTTCATCGCCATTTCGGTTTTGGCAACTATTAATAACCCGCTAGTATCTTTATCAATACGATGAACCAACCATGGGCGAATTGTTCCATCTGGTGCTCCTTTTTGAAAATGCCATGCTAAAGCATTTACCAAAGTTCCTGTGTAATTTCCATAACCAGGATGAGCCACCATTCCAGGCTTTTTATTAATTATGGCAAGATGTTCATCTTCATAAACAAATTCCAAAGGAATATTTTCGGGTATTATTTCTAAATCACGGGGAGCCTCAAAAGCAATGATAACTATTTCGTCACCAGGCTTTACTTTATAGCTGGATTTAGTAGGTTTTTCATTTACTAAAACCTTTAAAGAATCAATGGCATCTTGAATTTTAACGCGGGTAACGTTTTCAATCCGGTCCATCAAAAATTTATCAATCCTTAATAATTCCTGACCTTTATCTACTACAAAACGATGTAATACAAAAACTTCGGGAATTATTGATTCATCAGAATCGATGTCTTCGGTTGTATAGTTAATTGGAGTGATAAGCAGAGAAAAATTGTATTTTCGCGGCACAAAATTACTCTTAATCATCGACATGATTACACATCAATCTTCATTAAACGATTTTAATTCACAAATAAAATTTGTTTTAAACACATATCATAATCATTCACTTAATGCCTCTAATTTTTCAAACATAGTGATAGGAGGACTTGGGGGCAGTGGAATAGGTGCTCAAATTACCAAAGCTTGGTTTTTTGATAAGTTGCCAATTCCTTTGGAAACTGTTGCAGATTATAATTTACCTGCCTATTGCGATAGCAAAACTTTAGTAATTTTAAATTCCTACTCAGGAAATACTGAAGAAACGCTTAGCCTTTTTAGCGAAGCCAAAGAAAAAGGATGCAAAATAATTTGTATAGCCTCGGGCGGGCAATTATCTGAATTAGCCAAACAAAACAAATTGCCTTTTTACCAATTGGAAGTTGGCTTTCAACCCCGCATGACTATCGGATATGGTTTATCTTTTCTTTTTTTAATATTGGGCGAATTAGCCGCAATTGATACTCGGCCAGAATTAGAAGAAGTGGTTGAAAAATTTGAAGAATTGCACGATTATCAGGTAGACTCAGCACAAAGCATATTTCAATTTTTTAAAGCTTCTATAAAACACAAATTTGTAGTAGTAGCTGATAAATATTTTGCACCAGTGGCCACTCGTTTTTGCCAACAACTAAATGAAAATTCAAAACTTGAAGCTTTTGTAAACATCTTGCCCGAAGCCAACCATAATGTTATTGAATCCTACTACGGAAGGCTAAATACCAACTTTGTTTTTATATATTGTGATAATAATCCAAGGGTTACAGCTCGTTTTGATTTTATTACATCCCACCTTGAATTGGAGAATAACAAAGTATTAAATATGCTCATTCCTGAATATTCAATCTTTAGTATTTTTGATATAACGTATCGCTTGGATTGGGTTTCATTATTTTTAGGCGATGAACACGGTTTTGACCCAATGAAAATAAAAAATATTATGGAATTGAAGGAATACCTAGCCGATTTTGAATTAATAGATGAAACTGAAGAGGACGAATAGTGGGTTTTTTAGATTTTTTTAAGAGCAAACCAAAATTTGCAGCCGAACCCGACCGCAGCATGTGGGTCGATTTCCATTCACACCTGTTGCCGGGGTTAGATGATGGCTGCAAAACCATTGAAAATTCTCTTGAAAATATTCGAGAACTCCAATATCAAGGTATAAAACGAATCATTACTACACCTCATATTTTTAAAGAACTGTACCCAAATACTCCTGAAATAATCCGTGAAAAATTAACATTTCTCAAAAATGCTTTAGTTGAAAACAATATCAATATTGAGATAGAAGCCACAGCTGAATATTATTTGGATGAATGGTTTTGCAATAATTTTCAATCCATGGAATTGCTCACAATGAAAGGCAATTACATCTTGGTTGAAACCAATTATATGGAACGTCCTCATTTTTTAGAACAAATTATTTTTGATCTTCAAACCTCAGGCTACAAAGTAATATTAGCCCATCCTGAACGCTATAATTATTTAATTAATAATTATCAAACGTTCCATACTCTGCATGATTCAGGGGTTTTGTTTCAATGCAATTTATTATCATTCACAGGCTATTACTCTCCTCAAATAAAAAGTGCAGCTCAATATCTGTTAAAAAAGAAAATGATTCATATGGTAGGTTCTGATATTCATAAAATTAGACATTCTGAAACACTAACAAAATTTAAAAAAAGCAACGAATATCAGGAATTATTAAAACTAGACTTGCTCAATAATAGTCTTTGAAAAAGGCTTTAAAATTTTTATTCTAAAAAATAAGAGTAGCTATTTTCCTTAATTCACCAACAATCGTCGCACAATTTTTTTGCTACCATTGGCAAGCCTCACAAAGTAAATACCCGACGATACTTTTAAATCTTTAACCTCAATATCCTGCTCGGTTTCTGTATTTACACTACGCTTTAAAACAATATGACCTATTGCATCTACAATTTCTAATTCATATATGCCGCTAAGACCTGAAGTTATCAATGTAAAACTGCCCTTGGAAGGATTGGGTTGTATAATAACTTCGTCATGGCTGGGCTCATTACCATAAACTGGTTGCTGGCCAATTTGCAAGCTATCAATAATAAATGCATAGTAGATTCTATAGCCAAAATCAACTCCAAAATTTTTAAGTACCGTATTTCCTGTAGCTTTTCTAAACCGTAAATAACCACTTCCTTGGTCGGGATTGGCCCAAAAAGTAATACCATCGGTTCCGTCATCCAATAGTTCAAACGTATAACAGCCGGGTTTCAAATTTTTTAAGGTGTCGCGGTAAATCTTGTTGGCTACTAAATTATCTTTATTTATTACAATACTATCGTGGGAATCTTTTATGGTGTAACGATTTTCGTTTGAAAAGTTATTGGTTTTAAACTCTACATAAATTTTATCTTTATAAATATCAGGCATTTTAAAAGGTGATGTCATGGTATTATTGTCGGCATAACTATCCACTTTATTATTGCGTTTGGTTATGCTGCAAGTAAAAATATTTTGGCCATCACCACGATAAAATCCTGCATCATAAATCGGCAACTGAATGGTTTGAGTTTGTAAAAATCCAAGACTTCCGGTCCATCTATATTTCATTTTATACCCTCCCGAAATGGAATATTCCAAATTTAAAGAACCCATGGTATCAGTAGAATTATTACGAATTATAATTTTTGGCTCGGTACACGAAGGGCTAAATTTACCATTGATTTGCGAAGCACTTGGCGAAATAATATCATACACTTCAGCATCGTTGGTAAATGAAGGCCTGGCGTATTGTATCACATGCATGGCCATCACATAATTGCCGCCGCCCATGCCTGGGTTCTCTAAAGGAACCGGGGTTATTTTATAATCCATTTGCAGGCTGTCGCCGGTTTTGTAATTGGTAATGTCAAATTCAGTATCTTTTACTTTATCGCCGGGGCACCAACCCTCGCGGGCATAAGGCCAAGTGCCGCCTTGAGGAAACACAGGGTTATCAGCACAATCTAGAGTTTGCCAAATATGCCAATCTTTAATTAATTTATTGCCCGAATAAAGAGAATGAACATTGTTTTTCCATTCGCAGCAATGCGGCAAAGAATCATAACTTCGATTGTGGCCATGCCCGGTAATACGGCTTCTGAATTTTAAAACCGAGGCATTGGGTTCTACATAAATAGATTTGGATTTTAAAACTTTATTAGAGTCCAAATTTTTATAACTATAGGAAGCGGCACCTGTATTCCAAATTTGATTAATTTTAACAACCTTGGCAGGAGGAGTTCCTTTAATAAAAACAAATTTAAGGTCTAATAATTCCTGAGTATTTCCTGCTGAAAGTTTTACAGAATCTGTAAGTAATAATTGGTAATCAGTAACATCATACACCCATGTAAATCCTTTAGGGCCAAGGCTTAGATTAATTCCGTATGGAGTGATATATCGGGCAATTTCATACACTACTCCTTTTTTATCAGTTACAAATGTATAGGTTAGATAATCCCATTCCCCGCAAGGATATTTGTTATCATATTTTGAAACTTTAGGATAACATTTTAGAGTGTAATACATCAAAACCTTCCGATATTTTTCGGTAGCTGCTGGAAACTTAAACATTCCATTGCGCTTGGTTGAATCTTTAAAACTAAAGGTTTGTATGGTATCCGATTGTCCTTTAGCAAAAATTGAAATAAAAACAAAAGAAAGGACCAAAAGAAAGGAGAGTCTTTGCATGCTGTAAAAATAGTTGAAAATATTTATTCTGTCAGTTAAAACTGACGGCAAGTAATTACTCTCTATTGCCATTGATTTCAACCAACGGACTAGAATTTTTACTTTTTTGAAAAGCATAAATAAGTAACGCTATCCCTCCCAAAAATAGAACCACAGAAATAATTTCGGCCTGAGTGGGATAAAATCCAAATAAATTATAGGTACTGTTCACTCTTATTTTTTCTATCAAAAACCGCTCTGCTCCTACCATCATTAAGTAAATACCAAATAATGCACCGGAGGGTTTTATTTTTTTGCGCAGCAGCCACAAAACCCCGAAAAGTACTATGGCGGCTATTGCTTCATACATTGGTGTTGGCCAAACCGGCAACTGCAAATAGGGAGTCATTCCAAAATCACAAGGCATTGAACCTCCTGCAGGGTCACACTCATGGGCTACATTATTAGGATAATTATAGGCCCAAAACCAATCGGGCATAAAAGACAACCAAGATGGTTTATGGGCACTATTTACTATTCCCCAGTCACCATCTCCACTAAAATGACAACCCAATCTTCCTATTCCATAGGCCAGCATCATGGCTGGTCCACCCACATCCAACATGTTTCTAACTCCTATACCTTTCTTTTTGGCAACCCAAAGAACACCAGCTCCTCCGCATATCAAACCTCCAAAAAAAGTAAGTCCGCTGGCTGAAAAAATCCCACCGATTGGGTCGGCAATAAAATCGTCCCAATATTCAAGCTGATGAAAAAATTTGGCTCCAAAAATTCCGGTTACAGCAGCTACCAATGTAATATAGCCCATGTGTTGCCATGGATGAACAATCACTTGCAATTCTTTTGGTTCAGGCAATCTTTGTTTTTTGTCTTCTCTCCACTTTAAAAAAAGCAGTAATCCAGCCAATAAAATTCCAGCAATCACATTACCATTGGATGAAAAAAGATAATGCGGTGCACCACCGGCAAGCAAAGAACTATCAAACAGTAAAGGCACTATTTTATATCCAAAAACAAATCCAATAAGTGTATTGACAATATAATCTGCAGGAGAGAAAGGATATCCAACTTTCTCCATTTTAGTAGTTGGTAATAAAATCCCTTCCTCTTCCTTTCTTTTGAGTTCAATGGACATTACATAATTAGCTACTAAAAATGCAATGGCTACAAAAAAGCCAAAAGTATTGGCTATTTGAAGAAAAGGAATATCGAACCCGAAAAGGTCTTTTATGGCATCGTATATTGTTGGATACATGTTTTATGAGGTTAGGATTTTATGAAATTAATAGGTTCAGATATTTTTTAATTCTGCAGACAAGTGGACAGTTCTAAAGGTATTACATTCATATTTTCATTAATTTCGATGAGTTGAACCTGCACCAATTCGTTTACCAATAAAGGATCGTAAGAAGTTTCTACTTTAATATAATTTTCTGTAAAACCGTACATTGTACCATTGTCTTCCTCGGCTTCATATAGCACGGTGAATGTTTTTCCAATATTTTCGGTATAAAATTTATGACGCTTTTTTTCGCTCAAAATCCTAAGCATTTTGGCTCGTTCCATTCTAATTTTTACTGGTACCGAACCGTCTAATTTTCGGGCTGTGGTATTATGCCGTTCACTGTATGGAAACACATGAAGGTAACTAATATCCAAGTCGTTCAAAAAATTATAGGTTTCTAAAAAAGCCTCTTCCGTTTCCTGTGGAAATCCTACAATTACATCCACACCAATGCAGCAATGCGGCATCAATGATTTAATGGTATTTACCCTGTTTACATATAAATCGCGCAGATATTTTCGTCGCATTAATTTTAATATATCATCCGAACCGCTTTGCAAAGGGATGTGAAAATGAGGCACAAATTTTTTGCTTTGTGCTACAAACCGGATTATTTCATCGGTCAGTAAATTAGGCTCAATGCTGGAAATGCGGAACCGTTCAATACCTTCTACTTTATCCAGTTCTTTTACCAAATCGTAAAAGGTTTCATTATGCCCCACCCCAAAATCGCCCAGGTTTACACCGGTTAGCACAATTTCTTTTACCCCGGTTTGGGCTACTTCATTGGCTACTTTCAGGGTTTCGGCCACCGTTTGGCTGCGGCTTTTTCCGCGGGCCAGTGGTATGGTGCAAAAGGAACAAAAATAATCGCATCCATCCTGCACTTTCATAAACGAGCGAGTTCGTTCACCAAACGAAAATCCGGGAACAAACACGTTGGTTTCTTTAATATTTTTATTAAGCACCAAAGGATTTCCTTCCTCATCCATTTTGGCCAAATTTTCTACGAGATTAAATTTCTCAGCAGCTCCCAAAACCATATTAACCCCCGGAATATTTGCTATTTCCTGTGGTTTTAATTGGGCAAAACATCCTATAACCACCACCTTGGCAGCGGCATTATATTTTAAAGCTTCCTTTACCACTTTGCGGCATTTTTTGTCGGCATGGTCGGTAACGGAGCAAGTGTTTATCACATAGATATCGGCCCCTTGCTGAAAATCTTTTCTAACAAACCCGTGGGTTTCCATCTGCCTTGTAATGGTAGACGTTTCAGAGAAATTAAGTTTACAACCTAATGTGTAAAAAGCAACGGATTGCGACATTGGGCGCAAAGATAATTCTATTTACGATTTTAGATTTATGATTTTAGAAGTAAATAGTCTAATACCCCAAAATCTTCAGCATGCTTTTATAGCTTTGTTCTTTGGAGAAGATGCGGGTAGATACCACACCATCGGCATCTTTATCAATAATAACATGTTTCGGTGCCGGCACCAAGCAATGCTGAATTCCGCCATAGCCACCCACACTTTCCTGATAAGCACCGGTATTAAAAAAACCTAAATAGAGCGGGTCATCATTATTAAATCGTGGTAAATATATTGCATTTACATGTTGCTCAGAATTGTAATAATCATCGCTATCGCAAGTTAATCCACCTAATAAAACCCTTTCGTAGGTTCTGTCCCAACGGTTGACGGGCAACATCAGGAATTTTTTGTTAATAGCCCATGCATCGGGCAATGTGGTCATAAAACTACTATCAATCATATTCCATTTTTCACGGTCGTTTTTTTGCTTTTGGTAAAGTACTTGATAAATATCTCCCCCACTATCACCTACCGTAAACGAACCAAACTCGGTAAAAATATTTGGCTCAGGAATATGGTTTTCGTGGCAAACCTGTTTTACTTGGGCAACTATTTCTTCGGCCATATATGCATAATCGTACTCGAAGGATAATGAATTTTTGATAGGGAAACCACCACCAATATTTAAAGAATCTAAAGTTGGGCAACTTTTTTTCAAGGCACAGTAAACCTTCAAACATTTGTGCAATTCGTTCCAATAATAGGCAGTATCTGCAATACCTGTATTAATAAAGAAGTGAAGCATTTTAACTTCTACATTGGGTTTGTCTTTAATCTGATCTAGATAAAAGGGCACTATATCTTTATAACCAATTCCTAAACGACTGGTATAAAACTCAAATTTTGGCTCCTCTTCTGCCGCCAGTCGAATCCCTATTTTAAACGGTTTATCGGTTAATGCAGTTAAACGATCCAACTCACTTTTATTATCCAAAATGGGCAATGCATTTTCAAATCCATCATTGATAATTCGGGCTATATTTTCAATATAGGTATCCGTTTTAAAACCATTGGAAATAATAAATTGTTGCTTGGTGATTTTACCTTCCAGATAAAGGGCTTCTATAATATCAATATCAAACGCCGATGAGGTTTCAATATGAATATCATTTTTTAAAGCTTCTTCTAATACAAACTGAAAATGACTGCTTTTGGTACAATAGCAATAATGGTACTTGGCCTGATAATCGCATTTAGCCATAGCTACATTAAACCACATTTTGGCCTTCTTTATATTTTCAGAAATTTTTGGTAAGTAATGAAATTTCAAAGGTGTTCCATACTGTTTTATCAAATCCATTAAATATATATCATGGAAAGTCAGAGTATTATCTTCCAACTGAAACTCTTCCTGAGGAAAATTAAAGGTTTGCTGAATCAGGTCAATGTATTTATTTTTCACGATGTAAAGTAGTTACTTTTGATTTTTTGTGCAAAAGTAAACGATTTGGATTCTATTTAAAATGGATTCTTTTATAGAGTTACTATTATTTAATTTGCACCTACAAAAATGGATATAATTGAAGGTGTAGGATTTGTTACCGGCATTGCGGCCGTTTATTTATTATATAAAAACCATATCCTTACTTGGCCTGTTGGGTTTATTAATATTGGATGCTTTATGTGGATGTTTTGGCAACAAAAACTTTATGGAGATTTCATTGTACAATTGATTTTTCTTACTTCAGGTATCTGGGGTTGGGCCAATTGGAATCAGAAAACTTTAAAGAATCCTAGCAAATTTACCAACCCAAATAGGGTAATTTGGATAATCCTTACAATACTTATAACTCCTTTTACTACTTATTACCTTAAAAATTATACCGATTGCAGCTATCCAATAGCTGAAGCAACCATCCTAAGCCTAAGTATTTTTGGGCAAGGTCTCACTGCGCTTCGCAAAATAGAAAATTGGTATTGGTGGTTGGTTGCTGATTTTTTAATGATAATTGTATATGCTAAAAATGAACTTTATTTAACATCGGTTTACGCTGCTATAATTTTTGTAATAGGTATATTCGGTATTTTAAGTTGGAATAAATTAATAGCTAAATCAACTTTTGATTAACGACTCAGTTTATTTTGACACTTTTTACAAAACACATTATGAACTTTGTCAATTGTTTTTATTGAACCTTCAGCAGAATGCATCACGCAGGTTTTGGAGCTTTTGCAATGGGTAAACCAAAGTTATGACCCAATTCATGTTTAGTAATTTTCAAAACTCGTTTGGTTAAAAGTTTTTTATTGTTTCCAAGTCTGAATGTTGAAATAACTGAAGCCACTCCAGGTTCATAACCTAATCCAAAAATTCCCCACTCTTTACCGCCTTTAGAAATACTTATGTCTTTGGAAGTTAACGCTAAAATATAATCTACAGAATCAGGTTTTATTTTTTTAAGATGTTGCAATATTTTATTGGCATGGTAGCGCTTTCTTGGCTCATACCAAGCCGATTGTGGTAAATCACATTTATCAAGTACAACTATATTAAACTCCTTTTTTTCAAGAATTAATTCTTTAATTTCATCAATTAAGTACTCCTGATTTTGATTCAGTTCCATAGGTAATATAACAATAGTAATTAGCTTTGAGCCAAAATTACCACAACCAAAATTTAAAACAATTAAACAAAAAATTAATAGCTTTTTCATATTTATTATAAATGAAAAAACCGCAAAATTCTGCGGTTTTTATAATTTTCCTTTTTAAAAGTAAAGCTATAAGGTAATTGCAACTTTACTACATATACCAACACATTGTTTTAAAAATGCATAATTTTTTGTCCCAACAGCTCTAATATCTAATTTATAATTAATCACCTGAAGATTTCCGGTTCCTATTCCTAATTTAACAATATCTGCTTTGGCAATAGAATGACTAACTATTGACGACCCAAAAACACGTTTATAAGTAGAAGATGGTCCTTTTAAAATAAGCACCACTGAATCTGCTCCAAAACTTGAAGTCCAAGTAATCAATTTATCTTGATCTACGTTCATGGTCATAAATTCTGGAATATTAGGAATATTAGGCAAACCACCACCATCGTTATTATTTATTGAAGGCACATCATTGGCTGTGCTTCCAGTAGCTTGCCAAAATACTTGACTTTGATACACTAGCCCATTTGGTTCTGTTGCAGATGTTGTATAGAAATATATGTTATCATCGCTTTTTGTTGCAGCCTTAGTATTGATTTTAACCGTTCCTGCATCTAATTTCATTGATGGATTTTTACCTTTATAAAAAGCAGCATAGGCACTACCTATTTTTAATTCAGTTCCACTTTCTTTTGTTAATGTAATAATTGCAGCCAATACTCCATCTACATTTTTAATGGCGGATGGCAGATTAACTTCAGGTGCAGTAATAGGTAATGGTGTAGGGTCATCTCCTCCTGATTTACAATTTTGTAAAGTAGTAACACCAATAATAGCGGTAGCAAAAACTAATTTTTTAAACATATCTTATTTTTTCTTCAAACGTAAAGGGATTTTAATGGATTATCAAGTCAAATTATTTTTGACTTGATAAAAAAC
Organism: Chitinophaga pinensis; assembly: GCA_945907065.1. Lineage (GTDB taxonomy): Bacteria > Bacteroidota > Bacteroidia > NS11-12g > UBA9320 > JABWCE01. The sequence continues at coordinate 44,485 of CAMDSC010000015.1, read as the reverse complement.
AAAAACCCCATCCTAAAAGAATGGGGTTTTACTAAATTATGATTTAAATATTTTTATCTCAAATCAATTTCTACAACTCCTGGTTTCAATTTTTTATCAAATTTAAAATAAGAGTCTTCTAAATTAATATTTGGACTGAAACCTGTAATTTCATACAATGATTCAACTCCATTTTTATTCATCACTGTCATATCCATTATTTTTTTAGCTACTTTATCTATTGTAAGTTTTACTTTAAAAAATGGCTTCTTTTTATCAGTTGGTGTCAGTTCTATTTGTTCCGTAACTACCGTTCCTTTTTTACCTTCACCAATAAATTTAGATAAAAATCCTTTTTCATAAACAGTGAAAATTTCACTTGGATTGATGTCAGAACTTTTAGGATTATAATTACTTATCTGCACTTCGTTAGCATCTTTCAAATAAGTCCACATGGTTTTTCCATCGCAATATATTTCCTGTCCGTCCATTTCCACTCTAAATTTTTTTCCTTTAACAAACAAAGTTCCTTTTTCGGATTGTGAACTTTTTTCCTGTTTGTTAAATATTTTGATTCTAAATGAAGCTTTAATCGTTTTATAAGACTTATAATTTTTGCTTACTTTGTCTAAAATTCGACTTGCTTCTTTGTCACTATTTACAAAGGCTGAAGACAAAACAATCGTTACGATTAATACGATGGGCATTAATGAACGAAATGATATTTTTTTTTCAAAGGCTTTCATTTTCATTTCTTTAATATCTCTTGCAATATGTATTCCAGACTTGCTTCGTCTTTTATCAAGACTTCCCTTGCCTGACTACCCTTAAATGGGCCTACAATATTAGCAATTTCCATTTGATCTATCAAGCGTCCAGCACGATTATATCCAATTTTCATTTTTCGTTGAAGCAATGATGTACTTCCTTGTTGACTATTTACTATAACCCTTGCTGCATCCTCAAACATGCTATCCCAGTCGTCTGGAGCCATATTGTCAATATCTGTTTCGCCATCCTCTTCTGCTACTTTTGGCAACACATAGGCCTGTGAATAGCCTCTTTGTGAACCGATAAAAGATGTAATTTTTTCGACTTCCGGGGTATCAACAAAAGGACATTGCAGACGTATCAAATCATTTCCATTAGAAAATAACATATCTCCTCTACCAACTAATTGATCAGCCCCATTTGCATCTAAAATTGTTCGGCTATCAATTTTTGATGTCACCCTAAATGCAATTCTAGCAGGAAAATTAGCTTTAATGGTGCCCGTAATAATATTTACAGAAGGTCGTTGTGTGGCAAGTACTAGGTGTATTCCAATGGCTCTTGCTAACTGAGCTAGACGGCTTATCGGATGTTCAACCTCTTTTCCCGCTGTCATTATTAAATCTGCAACTTCATCAATAATTACAACAATATATGGTAAAAATCTATGGCCCTCGGTTGGGTTAAGTTTACGGCTTATAAATTTTGCATTATACTCTTTAATATTTCTTACCATGGCCCATTGCAACAACTCATAACGGTTATCCATTTCAAGGCAAAGTGATTTTAAAGTTGTAATTACTTGTTTATTATCTGTTATTACTGCCTCGCTATCACCAGGAAGTTTAGCTAAATAATGTCGTTCGATAGTTCTAAAAAGTGTGAGTTCTACTTTTTTAGGGTCTACCAAAATAAATTTTAATTCAGCTGGATGTTTTTTGTATAGAAGTGAAATTAATAAAGCATTTAAACCCACGGACTTCCCTTGTCCCGTTGCACCTGCCATCAAAAGGTGAGGCATTTTTGTAAGGTCGGAAACAAATACTTCGTTGGAAATTGTTTTACCTAGACATACCGGTAAATCCATCTCCGCTTTTTGAAATTTAGGACTCATAAGCATCGATTTCATCGACACTATTTTTGGGTTCTTATTAGGCACTTCTATACCTATTGTTCCTTTTCCAGGAATTGGTGCTATGATTCGAATTCCCAATGCGGCAAGACTTAAAGCAATATCATCTTCCAAATTTTTGATTCTTGAAATTTTTACACCAGCCGATGGAACTATTTCAAATAATGTGACTGTAGGCCCAGTGGTAGCTTTAATGCTGGAAATACTTATGTTGTAATTTTTAAGGGTTTCAACAATCATATTCTTGCTTTTTTCAAGCTCTTCCATTGTCACCTCCTTTTGCCCTTCGCCCCCATAATCATTTAAAAAATCAATTTCTGGAAATTGATAATCTCGTAAATCAAGTCGTGGATCAAAAGGTGTATCAATGCCATAATGCTCATCGGTAATAACTTTCTTTTCTTCAATTATTGATGAAAGTTCAGGTTCGGCAGCTATGTCATTTACCTCTAATGCCAGTTCCGGTTCAATAGTTTCTTTCTTTTTTCCTTTATCATCTACAATTGTAAAACTAAATTCAGGAGCCTCATCCTCATCTTCATCCTCAAAATTATCCAATTCAATCCTGTCTTTTTCAAACAATGTGTCTCCTGCATAAATTTGGGTTTCAGTGTCATCGTCATAATTTTCAGAAACCGGCTTCACCATTCCGGGTATTAATTTTTGAGCATAATTTTTAATACCAATGGGTTCATAATTAAAAATTAACCACATAATAGTATAAGCTGTAACCAATAAAATCAGTATCGCCCCAAATAGACCCATCATTTCACGGATGGAATCAAACATCCAAAAGCCAACACCTCCTCCCAAAATGGGGCTAAAACCATGAAACAATGAACCTGTGGCTAGCATAAACCAAATACCGAGTGTTGCAATATATTTTAGCCATTTTACTGGGTTAATCATTTTTTTATCAACCAATAAAATTAACCCAAAATGCATTGCAAATACAGGAATAAGTAGTGACAATAAACCAAATCCTTTGTACATAATGATGTATCCAAATTTTGCACCCAACACACCCATCCAATTTTTTATATCAAAATTATTTCCTATTTGAAAAGGGTCTGAAACCTCGCCTTGCAAAAGGCTAAGGTCGGTTTTCCAATACAAGGCAAATGACAGTAATGCACCTGCTGAAAACAATGAAAAACAAATCAAAAGAATTCCAAATATTTTTCGGGTGGTATCGTCTTTTAGCAAAACAATATCACTAAAATCTTTAGCGGTAAACGAAGGGTCTGATTTTGGTTTGCTCTTGGCAGTCTTTACACCGCCCGGTTTGGACTTTGGTGCAGGCTTCAGTTCATTTTCAAAATCATCCACTACCTTACCACGGCTTCTCATATCTTTATCGTATTTGGTCATGTATAACCACCAAATATAAACTTACCTTAAGTTATAAATGATTTGGTAATATTCATAACGGCTGTGGATAACCGTTTATTTTATTATAAATATTTTACCGTCATCAGCCAGTTCTGTATTAGGGAAGATCGTTTTGGCTTCAGCCAATAGTTCATCAGTGTGAGGATAACGTGATGAAAAGTGCCCTAATACTAGCAATCTTGCATTGCACAATTTAGCCATTTCCGCAGCTTGCAAAGCCGTGCTGTGAAAGGTAGTAACGGCCTTGTCCAAAAGATTGTTCAAATAAGTAGATTCGTGGTAAAGTATATCCGTTTCAGGGAAAATGGAAGCCAATTGAGGCAAAAACAAAGTATCGGTAATAAAGGTATAGGTTTTTCTAAAATGATACGGTGAAGTATAATCTTTATAAGAATATTTTATACCTCCGGAAACAATATCGTTTGCATTTTTAAATTCCTTAATTGCATCAAAACCCAATGAAGCATTATCACATTTTTCCTTGTTTATTTTTAAAGAATTATGATTTTGTTCAAAATGATACCCATAGCAAGGAACTCTGTGTTGCAGAGGGATGGCAATCACTGATAATTCCTCTTCATTATAAATTTTTCGCTTTTTTTTAGCATTTATTTCAATAACTGAAACCTTATAATTTGGGAAAATTTCAGCTTCTTTAAAATTATGAAACAACAAACTTTTTATACCCTTGGGGCCAAAAATTTTTAAAGGTTTTTGGCGACCATAAAGAGATAAGGTATTAAGCAAACCGGGCAATCCCAAATAGTGGTCACCATGCAAATGGCTAATAAAAATAATATCAATTTTAAATGCACTAATTTTTCGTTTCAGCATTTGCCATTGGGTGCCTTCGCCACAATCAATCAAGATTACTTTACCTGCCATTTCCAAAATTTGGGCAGTATTAGCCCTCAATAATGATGGTGCTGCCGAGCCACAACCTAATATGGTAAGCTTACTCTCCAATCGTCTAACTTTCCTCTGAAAACAATTCCGTATCCAACCATTCCGATTCAATGGTATCAATGGCTTCATCAATTGAAGCACTTATATTAATTTTATCTTTAACTTGTTCAGTAATATTTTCAGAACTAGTTACTATTAATAAATATCCACCTTTTGCAACTAACTCTTCATTTAAAAATAATAATTGTTCCATGTCATCCTGATTAAAATAATCCAAGGTACCAATATAAAAAATGACATAGCCTACTTCCGAAAAATCTCCTAAAATTTGATTTATTATATCGTCAAGATCTTCTATTTCTAAATATTCATGTTCGGGTTCTAAAAGAATATAATGTTCGTTGTGTGTGGTGTGATATGCCATAAGATTTTTACCAATGCAAATTTTAATCTTTAATTTCGCAATCCCAAAAATGATTATCACCAATAAAAACAAATAATATTTAATGGTATCTAAAATAGCAATGGTAACAGGAGCAACAGCCGGCATAGGACGAGCCACTGCCAATCAATTAGCCAAATCAGGTTTTAATTTAATAATTTGTGGCCGCAGAGCTGATAAATTGATAGATGTTAGTGACGAACTATCGGCCTCAGGTGCTAAAGTGCTAACCAAAGTGGTGGATGTTAGAAACCGTTCTGAAGTTGAATTGTTTGTAAATTCGTTACCTGAAGAATGGAAAAATATTGATGTTTTGGTTAATAATGCCGGACTTGCTGCAGGGTTAAACAACTTTGCTGAAGGCAATTTAGATGACTGGGATGAAATGGTAGATACCAATATCAAAGGTCTTTTGTATGTGTCACGGATGGTGATGCCATTGATGGTGGCTCGAAAAACAGGGCATATAATAAATATTGGAAGTATAGCTGCTAAAGAAATTTACCCCAATGGAAATGTGTATTGCGGAACCAAACATGCGGTGGATGCCCTTACAAAATCTATGCGCCGCGAATTGGCAGAACATAATATTCGTGTAACTGGTATTCATCCTGGAGCCGTGGAAACTGAATTTTCATTAGTTCGTTTCAAAGGCGATGAAAAAAAAGCAGCCAAAGTTTATGAAGGATTTGAAAATTTAGTGGCGGATGATATTGCTGAAGCTATTTTATGGTGTATTAGCCGCAAGCCAAATGTTAATATTAATGATTTGGTAATAATGCCAACGGCTCAGCCAGCAGCGGGATTGATTATCAGAGCAAATGGCGAAGTGCCAATGAGCAAATAATATAGAAAATTTCAAACTCTAAGGATTTCAATCCTTAGGTAATTAGTAACCTCCAGCTCCAGCCAACAGCATATCGCGGCTATGGATGGCACAAATTGGGACAGGAGAATGATTTATCAATTGTTGGGCATAAGTACCCATAAACCAATTTGCACTTTCGGTTCCAGTCATCATCATAATAAGTCCTGCTTTTTTTTCAATAGCATAATCTATACAGGCTTGAGGAACATCATTCCCTTGGCGCAATTCAAGTGTATATTTCACATTTCGTTCATCAAAATATATTTCTGCTTGGCGTGAATAGGCGGTTATAAGCCTTTTAGTTTCCTCACTCTTATCTTTACTAACTGCTAAAATATGAATGGTAGCATTAAATCCTTTAGCCATTACCACAGCATAAGGCACTTTTTGGCGGGTTTCCATACTATCGTCCAAAGGAAGAATTATATCTAAAAAATTCATATTGGTTGCATCTTCCTGCACTGTAATTACAGGGCATGACGATGCGCTAACTACTCGTCCAGCATTACTTCCTATCCAATACGGTTGAAATCCTTTTTTGCCATGGGCTCCCATAAAAATAAGGTCGGCTCCAAGGTCTCTTTCGGCTCCCGCTATTTCTTTACTCACAGTTCCTCTACGTTCCATGTAATGAACTGTAACTTTATAAGGCAATGCCTTTTCATTTACAATAGCACTAAAATCATCTTGCGTTGATTTAGCCGTTTTTACGTTTACAACATAAAGGTCGGAGCCAAATGCCTTGCAGGTTTGAAGCGCCTTATCTAGGGCCACTTGCGAAGCACGAGAATTGTCAAATCCAACTAGAATTTTCTTAAATTTATAGTCCATAAAAGCAATTAATTTTACTTCGAAAGTAATTGATTTTTAAAAATTACCAAATATAATTTTACAAAAATGTGATATGGGTTGGTAAAAGAGGTTTTCAACTTACACGATAACAAACCTCCTAGCCAATTCCAAAGCCATATCCAATCCCGCTTTTTTCTTACCGCCAGCTGTGGCAAAAAACGGCTGACCACCACCACCGCCATCTATTTCTTTGGCCCAGTCGCGGATGAGTTGGCCCGCATTCCAGCCTTTTTCGGTTACTAAATTTTCACTGATAGTAATGGAAAGCAAAGGTTTGTCGTTTATAACACATCCCAATACGGCAAACAAATTTTCGGTTTCGTTTTTTAATTGAAAACACAAATCCTTTAGTCTATCGGCATTGGCTATATCAATGGTTTGTATTAAATAATTGATGCCATTGGCGGAGGTAATATTTTGTTTTAAAGTTGATTTTAAATCCGCAGTTTTTTCCAACTCATAGGTTTCCAATTGTTTTTTCAAAGCATGGTTATCGGTTACCAGTTGATTAATGGTTTTTAATACATCTGCCGGATTAGAAAGAGCTGATTTCACTTGTTCCAAAACCTCTAATTTTTGAGAAATATATTCTTCGGCTTTTGCTCCTGTAATGGCTTCAATACGGCGAACTCCGGCAGCTACAGCCGTTTCAGTGGTAATAACCATGCTGCCTATTTCTCCAGTATTTTTAACATGCGTTCCACCGCACAATTCCATCGAAAAATTTTGATCAAAAATGATAACCCGAACCGTGTCGCCATATTTTTCGCCAAACAACGCCGTGGCTCCTATGCCTTTGGCTATTTCAATAGGAACATCTCGTTTTTCGTCAAGAGCAATATTTTCAACTATTTTATTTTTAATAATCGTTGAAATTTTGGACAATTCATCATCACTAATTTTGGCAAAATGCGAAAAATCGAAACGCAATCTTTCGGGCTCTACCAATGAACCTTTTTGGCCAATATGGTTTCCCAAAACTTCTTTTAAAGCCGAATGAAGTAAATGGGTAGCCGAATGATTTTTGGTAATATCCTGCCGGCGGGTTTTATCAATTTTTGCCTGAAAAACCTGATTGAGGGTTATTGGCAATTTTTCAAGGGTATGGATAATCAAATTATTTTCTTTGGTGGTATCCAAAACCTTTATTTTTTCATCGTTATCCAATCCTTTTAAAATACCTGTATCACCTACCTGTCCTCCACTTTCAGCATAAAATGGGGTTACTGAAAACACGGCTTGAAAGCTATTTTTTCCTTTGGCATTTACCGTTCGGTAGCGACAAATTTTTAATGTAGCTTCTGTAAAATCGTAACCTATAAATTGCTGATCGTCATCTTCTTCAATAATGTTCCAGTCGCCGGTTGTTTTTTCAGCATCCTTTCGGCTTCGGGTTTTTTGTTTTAAAAGTTCCTCTTCAAAGCCTTTTTCATCAACTGTAAAACCATTTTCCGAAGCTATTAATTTTGTTAAATCAATGGGGAAACCGAAAGTGTCATACAATTCAAAAGCCTTAGTACCAATAATAGTTTTTGAAAGATCTTCTAAAAAAAGTCCTTGCAATATTTCTAACCCTTTTGACAGGGTACTTAAAAAAGTTTTCTCTTCCTCCAAAATCACTTTGCTCACAAATTCCCGTTGCTCATACAACTCTGGAAAAATGGTTTTAAATTTTAAAGCTAATGGTTCAACTAGTTTATAAATTTCAGCTTGTTTAAACCCTAAAGTACTGTAACCATAACGGATGGCACGTCTTAAAATTCGTCGGATAACATAACCCGCTCCATTATTTGAAGGCAATTGCCCATCGGCAATCGTAAAACTTATGGCCCTAATATGGTCGGCTATTACCCGAAAGGCAATATCCGTTTTTTCGGTTTCTCCATAATTTTTTCCTGAAATACGCTCCAGTTCATTAATGGTATCTAAAAAAATATCGGTATCATAATTAGAGTTTTTGCCATGAACAGCTCTTACCAATCGCTCAAAACCCATGCCTGTGTCTACATGCTTATCTGGCAAATTTTCAAGGCTGCCATCGCTTTTGCGGTTGTATTGCATAAACACATTGTTCCAAATTTCAATCACCTGCGGGTGGTCATTATTCACCAATGTTTTTCCATCAATTTCAAAACGTTCCATATCGGGTCGCAGGTCATAATGAATTTCACTGCATGGCCCGCAAGGACCGGTATCACCCATTTCCCAAAAGTTATCTTTTTTGTTTCCTTTTAAAATTCGATCGCTGTCAATGTATTGTTCCCAATATTTATAAGATTCATAATCGTATTCCAAATTATCATCCTTGCTGCCTTCAAAAACGGTAACGTACAAACGGTTTTTGTCCAAACCATAAACATCTGTCAATAGTTTCCAAGCCCATTCAATAGCTTCTTTTTTAAAATAATCACCAAAACTCCAGTTACCCAACATTTCAAACATGGTATGGTGATACGTATCAACTCCTACCTCTTCCAAATCATTGTGCTTGCCCGAAACCCTTAGACATTTTTGAGTATCTACCACCCGTTTGTTAGTGGCTATTTTATTTCCTAAAAAATAATCTTTAAACTGATTCATCCCTGCATTGGTGAACATTAGCGTGGGATCATTTTTTACAACTATGGGTGCTGAAGGCACTATTCTGTGGCCTTTCGATTCAAAAAAATCTAAAAATTTTTGTCTTATTTCTGTAGAGTTCATCAATTAATATTTTGTGTTTTTGGCTAAAAAACTTATTTTCGCCTTGCGTTCAATTTCTGAATTGCAAAATTACACCAAATCGCCTTAAAGTTGAAGAAAATCAAGTATAGGTTTGACCCCACCAATCTCCAATATGTACACGTAAAAACGAGTACTTGGGTAAAACTGTTGCGGGTATTTGGCTTTATTTCAGCTTCAATGGTGGCTGGTTTCCTTTTTCTTTCATTGGCCTATAGTTTTCTTGACTCCCCAAAAGAAAAACTTTTGAAACGTGAAATAGCCCAGTATAAGATGCAAATTGACTTGTTGGAGGAAAAATCAAAAAAAGTAGAACTTGTGATTGCTAGCCTTGAAGAACGAGACGATAAAATATATCGTGAAATATTTGGAGCAGCTCCAATTGACGAAGCTTTTCGTAAGGCCGGCATTGGAGGAAACGACCGTTACAAAACCCTTAAAAATTTTGACAATTCAAAAACTTTGGTTGAACTTCATGAATCCTTTGATCAAATAAACCGGCGAATGTATGTTCAAAGTAAATCATACGATGAACTAACAAAATTAGCTAAAGCAAAAAATGCTATGCTGATGAGTATTCCAGCCATTCAGCCTGTTTCAAATAAAGACTTAAAACGGGTGGCATCAGGTTTTGGATATAGAATTGACCCGATATATCGCACCGGAAAATTTCATGCCGGTATGGATTTCACTTCCCCTGTAGGAACTCCTGTTACATCAACAGGTGACGGGGTTATTGAATTGGTAGAATCAAAACAATGGGGATATGGAAATTGTATAATCGTTAATCACGGATACGGCTATAAAACCCGCTATGCTCACCTTAGTAAATTTAAAGTTAAACGTGGCCAAAAAGTAACCCGCGGCCAGCTTATAGGTTATGTTGGCAGCACCGGTAAAAGCACGGGCCCGCATTTGCATTACGAAGTAATGAAAAATAATGACCCAGTTAATCCTGCAAATTACTACTACAGTGATTTGAGTCCTGAGCAATATGAGGCCATTCTAAAATTATCAAATGCTCACAATCAGTCGTTTGACTAATGGAGGAACAAGAATCTGTTGAAAAATTGTATTACAGCATGGGCGAAGTTACTGCCATGATAAATTTAGCTCCTTCCCTGTTGCGTTTTTGGGAAAAAGAATTTGATGTTTTGTCCCCTAAAAAAAACAAAAAAGGCAATCGTCTTTATACCAAGGCTGATATTGAAACCATTAGGCTCATCTATTTTTTAACCAAAGAAAAAGGCTACACCTTGCAGGGGGCTAAAGAAAAAATGAAATCGGAACGTGAACCTGCCCAAAAGAATATGATTCTTCTTGAATCGCTTAATAAGGTTAGGCAGTTTTTGGTGGAAATAAAGGGGGAATTGTAAAATAGCCCGCGGTTTAAACCTTACGCTATGAAAATATTTTCTCAATCAAAAACTTTTTTGTTTCTTGCATAAGAAATAGCCTTGAATAAGCCCTTATTGATATTATTTTTTTGTGCTTTTAATTGCGAAGCAACCATCTTCCCTAATACACAAGGGCCGGTTTCACTTGGATTTGGAACAATTTCAGCATTTAAAGCCGACCCGTTTTCAGCCTATAATCATCAGGGAAGTTTGGCTTTTGCAAAAAAAAATTCTGTCTCATTTGGTTTTCAATCCCAGTATTTTGTAGAAGGCTTAAACAATGCCAGTCTTGCCGCAAATTATAAAATTAACCAAACACAAATTTTAGGTATTGGTTATAGTTTTTTCGGCAACCAATACTATAATGAAAGCTTACTAAAAGTTTCTTTGGCTAAAAAATTTTCCTCCCATTTTGGTGGTGGCATTAGCTTGGATTATTTGCGATTGCAATTACCTAAAGAAAGCTTTCCTGTCAAGAATTTATTAACCTTTGAAGCAGGAATTTATACTTCGTTTAATAAAGATTTCGACGTTGCATTGCAACTTATTAATCCGGCTAGAGTACCACTTGCAAATTACAATGACGAACGATTGCCGTTTATAACCAATACCACACTTATTTACAATTCTACTTCAAAGCTATCAATAGCCGCCGAGTGGAATCAAATAATGAATAGCAATGGATACCTAAAAATTGGGATAAATTATCAGGCATCAAAAAAACTAAGTATAAGAGCCGGCATTTATAACAAACCCGCAAATCCATGCTTTGGAATTAGTTATAAATCAAAAGATATCAGTATTCACTTGGCCTTTGCCATGCATCCATACTTAAATGCAACTTCAGCCGGAGCCATAACCTATTGTCCAAATAATTCAAAGGATGAAAAGCTTTAAATTCTTTTTAGCTTTTGTATTGCTTTCGCAAATATCATTTCTTGCCAAGGCACAATCGGACGATGAACAATTAAAAAAACTTGAAAAATATATTGAAAATTCTGACCAATCAGGCGATTACAATGATTTGACAGATCAACTGAATTTTGGAATAAATAAAAAACTTAACCTTAATAAAGCCACAGCTTTTGAATTGCTGTCATTAAATATTTTAAATCCATCACAGGTTAGGGCCATAATAATGCACCGGATGGAATTTGGAGCTTTTGTTTCGGTTTTAGAACTTCAAACTATTAATGAAATCAACAAGGAAACTTTAGCTAAACTACTTCCTATTTTAGCTGTAGAAGACACTCATTTTAATTTCACAAAACTAGGCCAACAACTTAAAAATGCCCAAAAAGAGGTAACTGGATTAACTTCAATTTCTCGGCCATTGAGCAAAGGTTATGAAACTTTAACAAAAGACTCTTCCCTTTATTATCCTGGCTCGCCATACCGCTACCAAATTAGATTTAGAGCTAATTATAATAACTCCGTTCAATATGGTTTTAATGCTGAAAAGGATGAAGGAGAGGATTTTTTTATAAGAAGTAACCGAAAGGGATTTGATTATTACTCCGCTCATTTTTTTGTTTCTAAACATGGCATATTGCAAAAAGTAGCTTTAGGGGATTTTCAAGCTTCTTTTGGTCAAGGCTTAACATTATCAAGTGGTTTAGGATTTGGAAAATCAGCTTTGGCAATGAATGTTAAGCGATTTAACTCAGGAATAAGACCCTACCGTTCGTTTAATGAAAATGAATTTTTAAGAGGTGCGGGTGTTACTTATGGCTATAAAAATTTTGAATCTACCACATTTATTTCGCGGCATAAAATTGATGCATCTACGGATACTCTTAACTCAGAAACTGGTTTAGAAACTATTTCCAAATCATTTATAACAGATGGGTTTCATCGCACAAGTTTGGAAATAAATAAAGAAAAAAATGTAACAAAAACCCTTTCCGGACAAAACATAACCTACAAAGGAAAAAGTCTGATGCTTGGTTTAACAGGCGTTTTCAACGCTTTTGACAAACCATTAATCCTTGATGATAAAATTTATAACCGCAATTATTATTCGGGAAAGCAATATTTCAAAACTGGATTTAATTGGGATTATTACTTTAAAAATATAAACTTTTATGGGGAGGCAACTACTGGCAGCAACCACGCCAACGGATATATTGCCGGTGCTTTTATAAGCCTTGCCAATACCATCGATTTAGTAATTGCCAATCGCTATTATTCAAAAACGTTTATTTGGTATAATACCAATGCGTTTTCCGAAAACAGTAATCCTAATAACGAGCAGGGAACCTACATCGGCTTTAATATTAAACCGTATAAAAATCTATTAATTTCAGGATTTGTGGATAGCTATAAACTGCCGTGGTACAGTTTTTATGCTGATGGTCGCGGCAAGGGAATTGACTATTTAACAGAGCTTAATTTTAAACCCAATAAATCATCCATGTTCTATGTGCGACTAAGAACCAAGCAAGAATTAATGAACTCAAATTTAACAAATTATAATGGTTTGAATTGGTATGAAAAAACCAATTTACGGTTTCATTCCGAGTTTAAAATATCCTCAACAGTATCTTTAAAAATGCGCTTAGAATTTTCGAAATACGTAACTCCTGAAAAAATTACCCATACAGGAAATTTAATGTATGTGGATATTATTTACCGCCAATTTAATTCCCCCTTTTCTTTCACATCGCGGGTTGCTTTTTTAAATATTAACGATTTTAATGCGAGGATTTATGCGGTTGAAAATGACGTACTGTATTCATGGTCCGTGCCAGGTTTCAGCGGTTCAGGCTCCAAGTTTTATGCCTTGGCTAAGTATAAATACAAAAACATATTTACCCAATGTCGCTATGCATATACAAGCTACTACGACCGAAAAACAATTGGCAGCGGATATTCCGCAGTCAACTCCAATAATTTACACGAAATTAATATATTGATAAGCTATGGGTTTCGTTAATATTGTGCAGCAAAAACAATGACCAAACTTAGCGTTAATATTAATAAAATAGCCACTATTCGCAATGCTCGGGGTGGAAATAATCCGGATATAATAAAAGTAGCCATCGATTGTCAAAATTTTGGAGCTGAAGGAATTACAGTTCACCCTCGGCCAGATGAGAGACATATACGTTACGATGATGTTGTAAAATTGAGATATGTAGTTTACACCGAGTTTAATATTGAAGGAAATCCAACACAGGATTTTATTGATTTGGTATTAAAAGTAAAACCCGAACAGGTAACATTAGTGCCAGATGCGCCTGATGCTATCACCAGCAATGCAGGCTGGGATACTATTAAACATAACGGTTTTTTAAAAGAAGTTATTGCCCAATTCCATTCCAAAGGGATACGGACCTCTATTTTTTTAGACCCAATTACTGAGCAAGTGTATGGAGCTAAAGAAACTGGAACCGACAGAATTGAATTCTATACTGAACACTATGCAGTAAATTACCCTACCAATCCTAAATCAGCCATTTCTGATTATGTAAAAGCATCAAAAATTGCCAAAGAATTAGGGCTTGGTATAAATGCCGGTCACGACCTTAGTCTTGATAACTTAAACTATTTCAAACAAAATATTGATGGTCTTTTAGAGGTTTCAATTGGTCATGCACTAATTTGCGACAGCCTATATTTGGGGCTTCACAATACTATTCAACTTTACAAAAAACAGTTGCTATAAAACTGTTTTGCAAGCCTCTTGTTTTAGCTTGAAAACAATTTAAATAATTAAGATGTCAGTAATGTGGAGTAAGAAATTTGTATAATATTATTTTTTAAGCGTGGTTTGTAGTATGAAAAACCCATTCTTTCTGGTATTCACTTTATTAAATGTTTTAGTACTCTCTTGCGCTAATAAAGGGCCTGAAAACCAACATGAAAATTTACTTACACCAGCAGAAGCAAAAATACAAGCCTTATTAGACAAAGACTTTAACGAGGTTTTGGCTGCACCATCCATTGCAGCACCCGAATTTACAAGTTCAGAAAAAGCTTCACCCAAAACTATTGTTAAAGGCACTATTGAAGGCACACCAGTAAGATCAGTATATCTTCAAGAATTAACAAAAGAAGAATTTAAACTTATTGATAGCGCATTGGTTGATGCCAAAGGGAATTTCAGTTTCACTGTTTCATCCTTAACTGAGCCCACAATTTGTTTCATTACTTTCAATTCGGCTAATCCCCCTGGATTTCCTGTAATACTAGGGAGTATTTCAAAATTATCATTGGCCATTAAAATTTCAGGTTTTATAACATACACCGCAATAGGCGACAAGCAAAATCAGTTATTAAACGAATTGTATGGTATTTATACAAATAATGATAAAAATTTACAAGATTTTAATCGTGAAATTTCAGCCATTGACCCAACTACCGTTACCGATAGCTTAAGAGTTGCAGTGGGTAATAAGTTTAAATCCATGCAAAAAAGCAGAACGGATGATATAACAAATTTTTTAATTACGAAAGAAGGAAGTCTTGCATCTTATTATGCTGTAACATTTTTGTTTCAGGAACCTAATTTTAGCTTGATGCAAGTAGCTTATGATAAAATTAAAGTAACAAATCCAGCATCTAAATATACCAAAGAATTAAAAACCACTATTGAATCAATTGCTCCGTTGGAAATAGGAGGAATGGCTCCAGAAATAGCTTTAAAAAGTTTAGAAGGTTCTGAAATAAAATTATCTTCACTGCGTGGCAAAGTAGTATTAATTGATTTTTGGGCATCATGGTGCGGGCCTTGCCGAAAAGAAAATCCTAATGTGGTAAGACTTTATAATATTTATAAAAACAAAGGTTTTGAAATTTTAGGGGTTTCATTAGATGATAACGCTGATAAATGGAAAGGCGCAGTTTTGAAAGATGGATTAACTTGGAAACACGTTAGTGACTTGGGTGGCTGGCAAAACACAGCAGCCAAAACGTATCAAGTCAGTTCAATTCCATTCACCGTATTGCTTGATAAAAGCGGTAGGATAATTGCAAAAGGGCTGAGAGGAGAAGAGCTCGAAGCGAAATTAGCTGAGCTATTAAAGTAATGTTGTAATAATATGTTCATAACGTACAGTTAATTTTAGGAGGCGAATTTTGATAAAAGGTTTAAAAAATAATATGCCCCCTAAAATACTGATTGTAGATGATGAACCAGATATTCTTGAATTCATTAAATACCTGCTCGAACGTGAAGATTATCAGGTAGAAACTGCTGCAAATGGTATAGAAGCCATTCAAAAATCCAAAACATTTAAACCTGATCTTATTTTAATGGACGTGATGATGCCAATAATGGATGGTATTGAAGCCTGCCGTCAAATAAAATTGCAGCCAGATACAAAAAATATTTTTATCATTTTTTTAACAGCCCGTTCTGAAGAATATTCTGAAATAGCAGGATTTGAAGCCGGAGCTGATGATTATATTAATAAACCAGTAAAGCCACGAGTACTTCTAAGTAGAATTAAAGCCATACTAAAACGCGGTAAAAATCCTGATTATGAGCAAATAACTCTTACAGTTGGTGATTTAATTATTGACCGATCATCTTATTCTATTTCAGTAGAAGGTAAAAAAATGGTATTACCCAAAAAAGAATTTGACCTTTTATTTTTATTAGCCACCAAACCTGGAAAAGTTTTTACAAGAGAAAAAATCTTATCAGAAGTATGGGGCGATGATGTATATGTGGTTGATAGAACTATTGATGTTCATATTAGAAAAATAAGAGAAAAAATTGGCGAAAAACTTATTTCTACAATAAAAGGTGTAGGCTATAAATTGGAAGATTAGAATACCCAAAACTCTTTTTTAGATTGATTCGAATATTCTTTACTATAAAATATTATTCAAAAGCATTACTCTTGAATAATATTTTAGAACCCAATTGAAACCCCTTTTAACAACTGTAATTCTCCTACTTGTAAATTTAGTACATATTCATACTAAAGCTCAAGATACAAGCTTAACAAAAAAATCAATTATAAATTTTTCAGGTTATTTGGAAACATATTATTGCTATGATTTTAGTAAACCTTCCAATCATTTACGAGAACCTTTTTTTTATAGCTTTAATAAGCACAATGAGGTGAACTTAAATATTGGAATGGTAAAGGCTAACTACTCCAACGGCCAAACAAGAAGTAACCTCGCATTTATGGCAGGCACATATCCTCAATATAATATGGCCGTAGAACAAAGAATGCTTAGAAATACTTATGAAGCTAATGCCGGGATTAAAATTTTAAACAAAAAAAATATTTGGTTAGATGCAGGAATTATGCCGTCGCATATTGGTTTTGAAAGTGCGATTGGTAAAGATTGCTGGAATTTAACACGAAGTATTTTAGCAGATAATTCCCCCTATTATGAAACCGGAATAAAACTTGGCTATACTTCAAAAAATGAAAAACTATATTTAGCCGCCATGTACCTTAGAGGCTGGCAACGAATACAAAAAATAAATAACAACCATACTCCGGCATTCGGAACTCAAATAACTTATAAACCAAAAGCCAATACTATTATAAATTGGAGCACATACGTTGGAAACGAACAACCTGATAGTTTAAAAAAATGGCGTTATTTTAATAATTTTTATGGGCAATTTCAACTCACAAAAAAGTTGGGATTAACTGCAGGTTTTGATATTGGAATCCAACAACATCGCGATTCTATTAATAAACTTTCAGGGTTTGATACTTGGTATTCTCCTGTTGCTATTATTAAATATTCAACAACATCTAAAACCCGAATTGCCTTTCGAGCTGAATATTACTCAGATAAAAAAGGAGTCATTATTTATACTCCTAATGCATTTCAAACTATTGGATATTCAGCCAACTTCGATTATTTATTGTCTGAAAATAGCCTTTTTCGATGTGAAATAAGAGGATTATCAGCAAAAGAAAAAATCTTTAATTCCAATTCTAATCAAAACTATTTTATAACTACTTCACTGGCTATTTCTTTTTAAAGAATCATTAGTTTTATCATTACGTGTTAAATTTAAGATAACATATTTAACTTTCTAGTTACTAAACCATAACTTAATAAAATGAATTTGATAATATGTTGAAAGTTGCTTTGCACTAAAATTCAAAACATGCAAAAACAATTCAAATCAATTTTAATGACTCTAAGTATCTTGCTCTTTGCAAGTACATTTAGTAAGGCACAAATCGGTGTCTTAAAAGATTATCAAAACACAAGTTCTCCGACTATTGGAACTTTTATGGGCGTTAATTTCCGAGAAGGTGGATTTTCAGGAATGTATCCCATTCCCGGAACCAACGGAACCGAATTTTGGGTAGTAAGTGACAGGGGTGTAAATGTGGATGCTGCCAATGCCAACCTTTCAGGTTGCCGCCCAACTTATGATAAAATGTATTCTTTCCCAACGTTTGCTCCTAAAATTTATAGGATAAGACTAAAGGGAAGCTCGGTGGAAATATTAAAATCAATAACCATTAAGCGTCCGAATGGAACGGGTGCTACAGGATTAATAAATCCAACGGGGTTTGGAAGCACTGCTGTTGAAGTTCCATCAATCGATACGGTTTTGGTGTGTTCACGGTTTAATTTAAAAACAGTGGCCAAAGATATTTGGGGTACTGACCCTGAAGGAATAGTAGTAGATAAACAAGGAAATTTTTGGATTTGTGAAGAAGGTGGCCCAACGATTTGGAAACTTGACCCAAATGGTGTGGTAATAAACCGTTTTACACCTTATGCCAAGCAAGCCGGGGCTGAAGCTCAGGATATTTATATTGACTCATGTTTTAAATACCGCAAAAATAACCGTGGATTTGAAGGCTTGTCAATTACTCCTAATGGAAAAGTGTACGCCATGATTCAAAGCCCTATTTTATATCCAACTAAATCTGTTGGTGAAGCGACAAGAGTTCATAGAATTATTGAAATAGACCCAACAACCAATGCCACTAAAATGTATGTCTATCTTAATGATGGACCGGTTGGAACCGGAGCAGATCAAATAAGATTCAGAGATTGGAAAATTGGTGATATGGCTGCAATAAATGATACTTCATTTTTGGTAATTGAAGCCGGAGCCAGAGGCTTAACTGATAAAAAAAATATTTACATAATAAGCATTAATGGAGCGACCAATGTTAATTCAGGTTTATATGGTGGCAAAACATTAGAAGCTCTAGTGGACTCAGCAGGATTAGCTGCAAATGGCATAAAACCTGTAAAAAAGAAATTGTTTATGGATTTATTGGCTAATGGCTGGAATCCGCTTTTAGATAAAGCAGAAGGATTAGCCATTATTAACGATAGTACTATTGCCGTAGGAAACGACAACGACTTTGGACAAACATGTCCTTTGGAAAATGGTATTCCAATAGCTACTACTAACACAAGCCATGTGGTAACTTATGGATTAAAAGGAACTAACAAAATTGCCAACTTAAAACAGTTTATACCTTTAATTTCTCAAGGTCTAACCGGGCCAAGCAGTTCAAAAGCACCTTATTTAGAATCTAACATTATAGGTGGAAAGCAAACAGCGATTATGACGGTTGGTGATTCAATCGGGTCATATAAAATGGCTGGTCTTCTTGATGGATTGGGTGCTTATGATAATGGAAACGGCACATTTACAGTATTAGCCAATCATGAAATGGGAAATTCTGTAGGAATAACACGTACACATGGTTCTAAGGGTGCATTTGTATCTAAATGGGTAATTAATAAATCTGACTTATCGGTGGTAAGCGGTGGCGATTTAATAAGTAAAGTAAAACTTTGGAAACGTAGTACCAATTCATATTTTGATTCTACCACTTCTTTCAATCGTTTTTGTGCAGGTGATTTGCCATCCGCAAAGGCCTTCTATAATGCCTCTACAGGATTTGGAACACAAGAAAAAATATTTATGAATGGAGAAGAAGCTGGTGCTGAAGGTCGTGCCTTTGCTCATATTGCAACAGGAACTAATGCAGGAACAACTTATGAATTACCATATCTTGGAAAATTCAGTTGGGAAAATGCAATAGCCAGTCCATTTGTAAGCAACAAAACAATAGTAGCCGGAACAGATGATGCTACACCAGGACAAGTTTATATGTACATTGGTGCAAAAACAAATACAGGTAATGAAATAGAAAAAGCTGGATTAACCGGTGGTAAACTATATGGAGTAAAAGTTGCAGGCTTAACCTTAGAAGTAAGCGGTAGCTTTCCTGCAGCAGGAACAGCCTTTACTTTAGCCGATCTAGGACAAGTTCAAAACAGCACTGGTGCAGCTTTAGAAACTGCCAGTGATGCTGCTGGTGTAACAGAATTCCTACGTCCAGAAGATGGTGCTTGGGATCCAAAAAATCCTGCTGACTTTTATTTTGTAACTACTAACTCATTTACCGCTCCAAGCCGTTTATGGAGATTGCGTTTTACTGACCCTGCAAATCCTGAAAACGGTGGAACCATAACAGCTGTATTAGATGGTACTGAAGGTCCAAAAATGATGGACAATATGGTAATTGATAATTACGGTCATATTATGATACAAGAAGATCCAGGAAACCAAAGTTATTTAGCTAAAATTTGGCAATACACCATTGCTACTGATGTAGTAAAGCTTATTGCAACTCATGATGCCGGTCGTTTCACAACAGGTTCAACAAATTATTTGACCCAAGATGAGGAAGCTTCAGGTATTATAGATATGCAAGATATTCTTGGAGCCGGAATGTTTATTTATGCCGATCAGGCACATTACTCACTTGGAGGTGAATTAGTAGAAGGCGGACAATTGCTAGCCATGTTTAATCCTGAAACCAAAAATAGTTTCTTGGGAGCCGGACCTCAAAGTTCTCAATCGCCTTATTTATTTGGTGCTTCAGCCGGAGTAAAAACAAATGCTTTAATAACAGTTGGAGATTCAGTAGGTACATATAAAATGGCCGGACTTGGCGATGGATTAGGTGCTTTTGATAACGGTAACGGAACATTCACATTATTAATGAACCATGAAATGGGAAATACATTAGGTGTTACCCGTACCCATGGTTCAAAAGGTGCTTTTGTTTCAAAATGGATTATTGATAAATCAAACTTAAGTGTAGTGAGTGGAAGCGATCTAGTTAAAAATGTTAAACTTTGGAGACGTAGTACAAGTTCATATTTTGATTCTACAACTTCTTTCAATCGTTTTTGTGCAGGTGACCTTCCTTCTTTATCTGCATTTTATAATGCAACTACAGGATTTGGAACACAAGAACGCATTTTTATGAATGGAGAAGAAGCCGGTGCTGAAGGCAGGGCATTTGCACATATTGCAACAGGTACTAATGCCGGAACGACTTACGAACTACCATATCTTGGAAAATTCAGTTGGGAAAATGCAATAGCTAGTCCATTAGCAAGCAACAAAACAATAGTAGCCGGAACAGATGATGCCACACCAGGACAAGTTTATATGTACATTGGTACAAAAACAAATACAGGTAATGAAATTGAAAAAGCCGGATTAACCGGTGGTAAACTATATGGAGTAAAAGTTACCGGCTTAACTTTAGAAGTAAGTGGCAGTGTGCCTGCTGCAGGAACAGCCTTTACTTTAGCCGATCTTGGACAAGTTCAAAACAGCACTGGTGCAGCCTTAGAAACTGCTAGTGATGCTGCTGGCGTAACAGAATTCCTACGTCCAGAAGATGGTGCTTGGGATCCAAAAAATCCTGCCGATTTTTATTTTGTAACTACTAACTCATTTACAGCACCAAGCCGTTTGTGGAGATTGCGTTTCACCAATCCTGCCAGTCCTGAATCTGGAGGAACAATCACAGCAGTATTAGATGGTACCGAAGGTCCAAAAATGATGGATAATATGGTAATAGATAATTACGGTCATATAATGATACAAGAAGATCCAGGAAACCAAAGCTATTTAGCAAAAATTTGGCAATACACTATCGCTACAGATGCTGTAAAACTAATTGCTACGCATGATGCTGATCGTTTTGTATTAGGTGGTTCAGGTTACTTAACACAAGATGAGGAATCATCTGGAATTATTGATATGGAAACTATATTAGGAGCTGGTAATTTTATTTATGTTGATCAAGCGCATTATTCAATTCCTGGTGCATTGGTTGAAGGTGGTCAATTGTTGACCTTGTTCAATCCTGATACTAAGAATTCATTCTTAGGAGCCGGGCCTCAAAGTTCGCAATCACCTTATTTATTATCAGCAGCACCAGGTGTTACAACTAATGCTTTAATCACAGTTGGAGATTCAATAGGAACATATAAAATGGCGGGACTTGGCGATGGATTAGGTGCATTTGACAATGGAAATGGTACATTTACACTATTGATGAACCATGAAATGGTTAGCACTGTTGGTGCAACTCATGCTCATGGTCAAAAAGGAGCTTTTGTATCAAAATGGGTTATAAATAAATCGAACCTTATGGTGACTGGTGGAAGCGACTTAATTAAAAATGTAAATATTTGGAATGGCAGTGGTTATACTACATATAATGCTGCAAACCCAGGTACACCATCTGCTTTCAATCGTTTTTGCGCAGGAGATCTTCCATCTATAACGGCTTTTTATAATGCTGCTACAAACACAGGAACTCAAGAACGCATATTTATGAACGGTGAAGAAGCCGGTGCTGAAGGTCGTGCTTTCGCACATATTGCTACTGGTGTAAATGCCGGAACAACTTATGAATTACCATATTTAGGAAAATTCAGTTGGGAAAATGCAATAGCCAGTCCTTTTGCAAGCAACAAAACAGTAGTGGCCGGAACGGATGATGCCACACCAGG
Organism: Chitinophaga pinensis; assembly: GCA_945907065.1. Taxonomy (GTDB): domain Bacteria; phylum Bacteroidota; class Bacteroidia; order NS11-12g; family UBA9320; genus JABWCE01. Next base: position 22,241 of record CAMDSC010000015.1, on the reverse strand, counting down.
ACAGGTTTATATGTACATTGGTACAAAAACAAATACAGGTAACGAAATAGAAAAAGCCGGATTAACTGGTGGTAAACTATATGGCGTAAAAGTATCTGGTTTAACTTTGGAAGTGAGTGGTAGTGTGCCTACTGCAGGAACAGCCTTTACTTTAGCCGATCTTGGACAAGTTCAAAATTCAACCGGAGCTACACTTGAAACTGCTAGTGATGCAGCCGGTGTAACAGAATTCCTGCGTCCAGAAGATGGTGCATGGGATCCAAATAATCCAAGTGATTTCTATTTTGTAACTACCAATTCATTTACAGCACCTAGCCGTTTGTGGAGATTGAGATTTACCAATCCTTCAAATCCGGAAATTGGTGGAACAATCACAGCAGTATTAGATGGTACAGAGGGTCCTAAAATGATGGATAATATGGTAATTGATAATTTTGGTCATATTATGATTCAGGAAGATCCAGGAAACCAAAGTTATTTAGCCAAAATTTGGCAATACACTATTGCTACGGATGCAGTAAAACTAATAGCAACTCATGATGCTGAAAGATTTGTAAGCGGAGGTCCTAGCTATTTAACACAAGATGAAGAATCATCAGGTATGATTGATATGCAAGATATTTTAGGAGTTGGTAATTTCATTTATGTTGACCAAGCCCATTATTCTATTCCAGGAACACTTGTTGAAGGTGGCCAATTGTTGACCTTGTTCAATCCTGACACCAAAGCATCTGTGCCTAATGTGAGTGTTGCTGGAAATAATGTAACCATTGCAAATAACGATGAATCACCAAGTTTTGCAGATAATACCGACTTTGGAAACGTAATGAAAAACACTTCAAAAGTGCTTCCATTCGAAATTAAAAATGCAGGTCCTGGTGTATTGACCATAAAATCAATTCGCTTTAAAGGCTATAATGCTACTGAGTTTGGATTAGTTACTCCTCCTGTTTTCCCAATAACTATTGCGGTAAATGGTTCTCAAACTATCAATGTTCAGTTTACCCCAAAAACAATAGAAGGAAAAGTAACATCCATTATTATTGAGACAAACGATATTGAAACACCAGAATACAATTTTGTATTGCAAGGAATTGGCATACACAATTTGGGTGTAAAACCTGTTCTATCAGAAAACTCAAGAGTAAAACTATACCCTAACCCAACTAATGGAAATACAACACTATCCATAAATTTGGAAAATGAAGAAAACCTTGACATAAAAGTTATTGACATGTTGGGTAAAGAAGTAACTCCTGCCATAAGCAGAATTTCTGCATCAGGCGAAACTTCATTAACATTGAATACTTCGGGCTTAAGTACCGGACTTTACTTTGTTAAAATAACAACCTCGAATACCATTTATGTTACCCGATTGCTTAAAAACTAAGTAAATCTTCTGCATACCTTTTAAAAAAAACAGGAAGAGGTTTGGTCAATAATTGACCAAACCTCTTTCATCGTTTATTACCCTCATATAAAAAACAGTACATGAAACTAAAAATAAAGCCTTTAATAATTTTGACATTTAGCCTCATAGCTATTTTGTCTTTAAATTTTAAGGACCGTTCCAATACTTATATTGCAAGCTACACCGAAAAATTAACCAATTTTAATTCGCAGCAAACAGAATTGGTAAAGCTTATAGAGGCCAGTGATTTAAAATCGGCAGATGCTATTGAAATAATAAAAAATAAAATAAACCAAACCAGGAACCAAATGAAAGGTTTGGACATTTGGTTGCGGTATTTAAACCCCGTGGCTTACAAAAAAATAAATGGTCCATTGCCCGTGGAATGGGAAACTGAAGTATTTGAAAAATGGGAAAAGCCATATAAACGAATTGGTGCCGGGGTCACCCTTGCCCAACTCTATTTGGATGAAGAAAACATTGACAAGCAACATTTATTAGGTTTGATAGAAGAATCGGTTGAAAATACACAATCGTATTTTGCCGATTCCATTACCGATAATTTAAAAACCTATCATCACTTTTTTTTGTGCAACCGCCTTTATTTATTAAATCTTGCTGCCATTTATACTACCGGTTTTGAATGCCCAAGTCCTGAACGTGTAATTCCTGAATTACAACTAATGATGGAGGATGTAAATTCCACTTACAATTCGTTTAACGAAAGTTTTTCGGAAACACCATTGTCTACAGATTACATTAATTTGTATGCCAAAGCTATAGATTTTGTAAAAACCCAACCGGCCGATAATTCTAAGTTTGATCATTTCACCTTTATCAAAGATTTTATAAATCCGCTGTTTGCTTTTAACCAAATGCTGATAAAAAAATATAAAGTATCGACCCGTAGTTTGATAGATTATGCGTTAAACAAAGAAAGTACAACCATTTTTGATAAGTCGCTTTATTTTGGTCAAAATTCAAAAGGGATTTTTTTGAGGGTAAATGATGGTGAAGCATTAAACGAAATAGACAAGGTAGGAAAGCTACTTTTTTACGACCCTCTTTTATCATCCAATAATTTGCGTAGCTGTGCTTCATGCCATAAAACAACCGAGTACTTTACAGATACGGTTTCAAAAACTTCGATGCAATTTGACCATAAAAATTTTTTACCAAGAAACACCCCATCCCTTATTAATGCTAACTTCAACCACTTATTGATGCTTGATGGAAAGCACATAACTCTGCAACATCAGGGAAAAGATGTAATCACCAATCCGCTGGAAATGGCTAGCGATGAAAAAGAAACTTTGAAGAAAATAATGAGCTGTGGGGATTATAAAAAAGCGTTTACCAAACTATTAAAATACACGCCACAAGAAAAGGAAATCACCATAGAACACGTTGTGTCGGCCATTAGTTTTTACTACAGTAAGTTCAGTAATTACTATGCCCCGTTTGATAATGCTATGAATAAAACAGAAACAGTGGATGAAACTGTAAGGCAGGGTTTTAATGTTTTTATGAGTAAAGCCCAATGCGCTACTTGCCATTTTGTACCACAATTTAATGGAGTAAAACCGCCGTATGTGGGTTCTGAATTTGAAGTTTTGGGTGTGCCAGCCGATACCGCTTACAGCAAATTAAGCAATGATAATGGGCGGTTTGGAATAAACCCAGCCGATGAAACCGCCAACGCTTTTAGAACAGGTTCGCTTCGCAATGCCCAATACACCAAGCCATACATGCACAATGGCGTTTTTGCCAATTTAAATGAGGTGGTAGATTTTTATGATGGCGGAGGCGGAGCTGGTAGAGGATTGAAAGTAGACAACCAAACCCTCTCAGTGGATTCCTTGAATTTAACAAAAACCGAAAAATACCAATTGGTTCAATTTATGAAATCGCTTAACGAAGATATAATTTTTGAAATGCCACCAACAAAGCTGCCCACTTCAAAGAATAAAACATTAAACAAAAGAAAAGTTGGAGGAGAATATTAAAAATGAAAAAAATAATTGCAATTATTACTGTTACCACATTTATTATAATAGCCGGTTGCGGTAGCCAAAAAAAGGTTACTTATAACTTTCCTGAAGCTATGAAGGAACCCGTTCTTTCTGAATATGTAAAGCTTTTTGATAAAGGAAAAATTTTGTTTGACATTAACTGTGCCAAATGCCATAACGCAAAAGTGGGGAAAAGAGAAATTTATCCTGATTTTAGTTCGCAAGAACTGGCCGGATATGATATCAGAATATTGAACCCTTTGCATGAGGATAAATTAACCGAACGAAATGTAACGGAAGAAGAACTAGCTGTGATAAAAATATTTTTAGCCTATAAGAAAAAAAATAGTAGAAAAGATATGGCTAGGCTTCCAATTAAAAATAAAAAACATTGACACGAAGGGATTATTTATATCTTCATTTTTCTGGAATTATTTCGCTTCTAGTTTCAGCTTGTAAACATGAGCCGGAAATAAAACCGGAACCGGAAAAACCAAAAGTACCTCCATTAAAAACTCTTGAAATCTCAAGCATTATACCTGATGAAGCCATAGCCGGAGAAAATCTAACCGTAAATTTCAAAGCAGAGAATATTAAAAACGTAAAGGTTGAATTAATCAATAAAAAGATATATGCATTAGAAACCAATATTATAGAATCAACCATTGGATTTTATAAATTTCAATTGCCCATGGTATTTGAAAAAGATAGCCTTTTTTCAATAAAACTTTCAGGTGATGGGTTAGAATCAATTAAAGAAAATATTAAAACTCAATACAAAATTCCACCACTAAAAACCATTGAAATTTTAAAGATTGAACCTCAGGAAGCCATTGCTGAAGATATGCTGGGGCTGTTTTTTAAAACTGAAAATATAAAAACTGTCTTGATTGAATTAAGAAATAAAAAGGGAGATTTGCTCGAAATTAGAAATGTGGAGTCAGAGGATGGATTTTACCTATTAAGTCTGCCGGGTAAATTCGAGCCAGATGATTTACTTTCGATAAAGATAACCGGTGACGGGGTTATTGTAACAAAAGAAAATATTCCCACATTTAATGTTTTAAAAATTAACACAGAAGATTACCCTGAACTAAAAATGCTTGGCGGCTTTCAAAAATTAAGTCTAACAAAAGGAGATATTTGGTTAAAACGTGTTGCTACTAATGAAATGAAAGCCTTTTCAGGCCAATGCACACATGCTGGCTGTGGGATTGACTTTTTAAAAAGTGATAATCTTTTTTACTGTTCCTGCCATGGGTCTAAATTTTCGTCAGATGGCTTGGTATTAAATGGGCCAGCCTCCTCGCCACTAAATCAATATAATTGTAAGTTTGTTAAAGATGGAGTATTTGAGTTGATTTATTAGGCTACCAAAATTAAACTTTATTCCATTTTAATTACGTTTAATTAAACTGTTCAGCTTAATACTTTCCAATTCATCTTTGGCATAACCTAAACTTTCGAGATAAGATAAAATTTCTACTTCTCTAGTATTAGGATATTCATTTATATATTTTGTTATCGCCATTTCTATAAACCTGTTCATGATTTTTATGAATATTCGCCTTTAGAGTATTCGGCAAAGTACAATTCTGAATGTTACCAAAACATTAAATAAATGTTTATTTAAAAAGGTTATTTGAAAAAATTATAGGTTTGTAAATTAAAAGTAACAATCATTTAATCAAAGTATGTTCTCTGCCTAAAATCTTGAAATGTGAAAATAAAAAACGGTCACTTTCACAAGCAACCGTTTAACGATGTATACAAAAGTGATATGATTTAAGCTGTATTTTATAAAGCCAACACTTGAGCTTTGGCCATTTGTTCCATAATAAATTTGCGATACCAATAACCGCTGTGTTTTATGGTCCGTTTTTGGGTTTCAAAATCTACATGAACCAAGCCAAAACGCGGGTTAAAACCCTCGGCCCACTCAAAGTTATCCAGTAAGCTCCAAACAAAATAACCCTTAATCTTGTCCGTTTCTGAGAGTGCTTTTTGTAACTGATATACATTTTGTTTCAAAAATTCAATTCGGTTAGTATCCGATTCGCCATTGTGTGGTTGGGGTTCATGAAAAGCAGCACCATTTTCGGAAACAATAATGCTTTTCACTTTATCATAACCAGCAGCAAATTTTAAAACATGATGCAAAGCCGGGGGGTGAATTTCCCAATCCATGGCTGTAAGCGATACATTGCGCAATTTGGCAGGAATCATTCGTGCATGCAAGTATGGCGTGTACCAATTGGAAGCCACAATTTCACGGGTATAATTTTGAACCCCTATAAAGTCAAAATCAAACTCCATACGCTTTTCATCGCCTTGGCGCATGTAGCGTTCCACTTTTTGTAAAAATGGAAGTTCCTTTACAGGATATCCATAACCTAAAGCGGGCTCTAAAAACAGACGGTTTAGCAAAGTATGAATCCTTTCAGATGCAATAATATCTGCCGGATTTTGGGTTAAAGGTTCCACTTGAGACATGGAAAATGAAGTTCCAATATTTGCATTTTTAACTTCACTTCTTAATATTCTTCCTCCCTCTGCCTGACACAAAGCAGCATGGTGCATAGCCGGAATAAAATTCCCCATACCTATTCGGCCCGGAGCATGCAATCCCAAAAAATATCCAGCACCTGTAAAAGCCATTGGTTCATTAAGCACAATCCAATCTTTCACTCTATCGCCCAAATGCATGGCAATAGTCAAAACGTAATCTTTAAACCAACTTACAATATTTCGATTGGTCCATCCACCTTTACTTTCTAAGGCCGATGGCAAATCCCAATGGTAAAGTGTAGCCCAAGGGCGAATATTATTTTCAAGGCATTTATCAATAAGTCGTTTGTAAAAATCTAAACCGGGATGATTTACATGGCCATAACCCAAGGGATAAACCCGAGACCAGGCTATTGAAAATCTAAAATTGGGTATTCCCAGTTTCTTGATTATTTCAATATCTTCCTTGTAATGGGTATAAAAATTACAACCGGTTTGATTGTTATGACTGTTTTTGATTTTGCCTTTACGCAATGTAAAATCATCCCAAATAGAAAGCCCAGCCCCATCTGCTTGAGGTAACCCTTCGGTTTGTGCTGCTGAAGTAGCCGTTCCCCAAATAAAATCAGTAGGAAAGTGTTCCTGAATTATCACGGTTTATTTTAGGAGGGTTAAAATAGGAGTCCAATGGTTGGTTTTTACTATTTGTAGAGAAGTTAAGATTTTCTAATATAGGACCATTATACAATTCAATAACCTTATCTGAAATCAGCTTGGCATTATCAGGATAATTCATTTTAAAACAAGCTGAGCTATCTAATACGCTATTAATTAAGATTGGTGCATCTTTAGATTCCAATGATTTAAGAATTTTTACCCCGAATTTTTGAAGGGTAAAAGCATTGAATTTTTGCTCGTATTGCCCTTTCATTGGTATCACAATCATTTTTTTTCCTAAATGCAAAGCTTCAGAAGTGGTTCCAAATCCTGCAGCGGTTAATACAATATGGCAACTCAAAAGTTTTTCATTAAACAATTGTCCGTTTACTGGTTCAAATTGAACGTTACCTATTTTATAAGTTTTTTTTGAATGCTTTGAAAAAACAATCCATTCAATAGTATCTATATTTTTTAATGCTTTAAAAATAATTTCATCGCTATAAAAAGGTAAATATACCAAACCATGTCCCTCATCAGTATTATTGCCAAGTCTTATTTCTTCGCGAATCACTGGTGTAATAATATGTTCATCAATTGCTTCAAAATGTAATCCAATATTATAATCGCATTGGGCATAATTTTCCATAAAAACGCGACTTATTGAAATTGGTGGCCACGGTTTTTTTATCTTAGGGTGTAACACTGAAACTTGATTACTTATTCCAATGGTTGGGATACCTGCTTTGGATGCAGCCCAAACCGAAACAGGTTCAAAATCACTTACTACAAAATTATAATCTTTAACGGGTAATTGCTTTATTTCCTTAAAAAGGGTTGAAAGCTTGTTTTGTTTGTAAGTCTGGTAATAATCAATTCCCCCATTTTGTCCAAACACAAAACCAAGACCTCGAAAGTTAAAGTTAATATCAATAGGTGATTTTATTTCATTATGTATTCCACTTATTAATACATCTACATCTGCCCGTTTTTTAAGTTCATTTATTATACTAATACTGCGAGTGATATGGCCGTTTCCGGTTCCTTGTATGGCGTATAATATTTTCATAGTTAAGAAGCAATGTTGAATTCCTTTAATAATTCGCTATAAAGCTGTTTATTATTTTTATCTGTATGATGTTCCTCTTCATTTTCCCCAACTATTTCATCAATTTTAATCAACTCCCATTTGCCTTTATTGTATTCTAAGGCTGTTAAATTTTCTATCCAATCCCCTGAGTTAAGATAGGTCACTTTACCTTCTTTGGTTTCAATATCGCGTATTTCAGGTTGATGAATATGACCACAAACTACATAATCATAGTTGTTTTCAATGGCAATGTTTGCACAGGTTAATTCAAAATTATTAATAAATTTCACAGCACTTTTGACACTGTTCTTTACCCGCTTGGATAATGATATTTTGCGACGGCCCATTTTTGTAAGTAAAAAATTTACAAATCGATTTATCAATATCAACAGATCATAACCTTTTGCTCCTAATTTAGCCAGCCATTTACTGTGCTGCATGCAAACGTCGAACACATCACCATGAAAAAACCAAGCTTTTTTACCATTTAATTCTAAAATCACTTTATTACAAACGGTGATATTTCCCAATTGTAAACCTTCAAATTTTCGTAGCATTTCATCATGGTTACCTGGTATATAATATACTCTTGTGCCATTTTCTGAAAGCTTTAAAATTTGTCGTATCACTTTCATATGGCTTTTGGGCCAATAGCTTTTACTAAATTGCCAAATGTCAATAATATCTCCATTTAGAATTAGTGTTTCAGGAGCAATGGATTCTAAATAATGTTTTAATTCCTTAGCATGACACCCATAAGTTCCTAAGTGAACATCAGAAACTACAGCTAATTTTACTTTTCGTTTGATCATACTTTAATGTTTTAAACCAGAGTAGAAATCATTAAAAATAAATCGAATAAGAAATTGAATAACTTCGAATTTTAATTTTAGAAAAAAGTCATTTATCACACCGCAAAATAACTATGTAAATCTAAAAGCAATTAAACGATAGTCTTAATTTATTGTTAAAAATTGGGGTGCAATGTTAACTAAAAGAGGCACCCATTGCTGAGTGCCTCTTTTGGTTAAAGTACAATTAAATTTTATTTTAAGAGTTGTATTTTTCTTGTTTCTTTATATCTATCATTGTAAATCGTCAGCATAAAGTGGACTAATATTATTCAAATAAATAAAATCATGGATTTACCTCCGGAATTTTCTGAAAAATTTAATATAAAGATTAAAACTTACCTTATCACTGTAGGAAAAACAACCTGTACATCGGTTTCACCTGGGTCACAACCTCCGTTTTTTACCCCCAGTTGGTGCTTGAGTTTAATTTCAATATTTCCCGATGAAATGGCTCCGGTTTTCCAAGTTGAATTAATTCCAACTTGATACGTTCCATCGGTATCAGTTCTTGAAATTACGGCATTTACAACTGAAGAAGTGAAACAAATTATATGATTAGTCTGTTCAGCCAAAATCTCCAATGTTATATTTTGAATTGAATTTGGATTGGATTCATTTAAAAACTTTAATGACACTCTATAATAACTACTATCAGCCAATTTTATAGTATCCCACTGACTTGGAGCATTGCCTCCTTCGCCATCTAAGTCTCTAAAAAAGTAGTTTAATTTTTGGCCGGTTAATGTATCGGTCAATTCTACTTTTAAGGTAGTTATAAGTTCAGTTTCATCGCTAGGCAACGGAGGTGTTGTAGCATCAGTGCAACTTTGAATAATTGCAGCAATAGCTATAAAAAAGCCAATAAAAAGGATGTGTTTTAATATAATTCTTTTACTCATAATTTCTTTTTTAGTAATATTATTTCTTTGATTTTTTTAAAATTTATAATTAATTCCTGCTGTTATCATTCTCCCTGTTTCATCGGCATAATATCTTAACCTATTTAAGTAATTGCGATACGTTTTGTTCAAAATATTATCAGCCGATAAAAATACAAGTAAATTTTTGTAACGCGAAACATTTGTGGTAAAAGCCGCATTTAACAAGACATATCCATCGGGTGGCGACATATAATCAGAACCCGCTGTATATCGGTTTTGTTTCAAAACCTGCTGAATAGCTATTCTGAACGATGAATTTGTAAGCTTTTTGGAATTTGCAATTTTATATACCAACGAATGATTAAACGAATATGGAGGTATCCCGTTTAAATAGGTGGAGTAAAGTTGGTCATAAACATTTAGAAGACTTACCTTTTCAATGAATGAAATATTATTAGGCAATTGTTGATTTAGTAATAAATCCACTCCTGCAAAAAGGGCATTAGTTTGCACATATTCAAATGCCGGAAATGCACCACGAATTGTTAATTCAGGTGGAAATTTTGGCCGCAGATAAATATAATTTTCAACCTTTTTTACAAAAACCTCCGTTTCAAAAAGGGTTTTATTGTGGCGATATTTTAAAGTCCCGTTAACAGAAATTGCAATTTCGGGCTTTAGATTTTTGTTACCATATTCAATGGCGGCAGCCCCATGGTGCAAGCCTTCACTAAATTGTTCACTGATGTTTGGGTTTCGCCAAACCTGCCCAATTTGCAAAGACGTTTGCCAATCGGTACTTATTTTATATAACCAACCAGCTTGCCATGAAATGCCTTTGTAATTAAATGGAAAACGTACAATCACATTATTTACCCACTTGTAAGCATCCAAATTAATGGCTCCGGCACGGTAGCCAAGTTCCAACTCATGTCTGTTTTTTTTATACCTCAATAAGGCAAACTGATAAACTTCCGATTTTTTATAATTCGGGATAAAAAACCTCCCGATATAAGTATTTGTTTGATAGTATCCGTTTAAGCCAGTTTTCATAAACAATCCTTTTTTAAAGGTTTTATTTAATACAAAATCTACTTGATGGGTGTGTAATGTAAAATCTAAACTGGGTGTGGTTTTGTTAAAATAATTATGGCTATCAAACTCCTTTCTTTTATTTATTTGAAACCCGTAAACGGCTTCGATATTGAGTGAAGGAGATATTTCATACTTCCATTTGGCTTTGTTTAGCAAGTGGTTTATTTGCTGATACGGTCGGGCTATTTTGTAAGTAAAATTTCCTTTTTCTGGAACGGATTCATTGTTTATTATTTTTTGCAAATCGGTTAGGTTTCCAATATGCGAGGTTGAAAGTATGCCAGGTTTGTTATTATAAATGCTTGAAAATATTTCAAAACTACTATGCTTTGATGATTGCCATTTAATAGTCAGGCTTCCGTTCAATTCTTCAAAACCGGTATTTGGCAAATAGTAATCGGGAGTATTTAAGTTTCCTGCTTTTTTATACGTTCCTTGCAATCGTAAACCTAACTTTTTAGTCAGTAATTTTTCTGCTGAAGCACTCAAATTTCCTTGTCGCCCGTTATCTGTAAAGGCCGTTGTCAATGACATTTTCAAAGTATCATTAGCATTATATAAAGGTTCAATTAATAATATTCCACCAATGGCATCGCTCGTATAACGCAAAGCTTCCACTCCTTTTATCAAGGTAATTTGGCCGGTATTATAAGGGTCTATTTCCAAGCCATGTTCCTGCCCCCATTGCTGACCTTCTTGTTTTAATCCGTTATTTAAAACCACCACACGGCTGCCATACATACCCTGTATCATTGGTTTGGCAATGGTAAAACCTGTTTTTAAACTGCTCACTCCTGGCATTTTATCTAAAATAGATGCAATGGGTTTGGAACCTGAAACCACTATATCTTCATACTTCAGGCGGTCTTTTTCCAGCTGAATAAGTTTGTTTTTTTCAGCTACGATGGTTACATCTTCTAACTCATGCTGATGATGTGCCATGTAAATAACGGTATCGGTATTTTTTGAAATTGTGAGTGTTAAAAATTTAGTATCGCAACCTATATGTACAATTTTTAAAAGGTTTTTCCCGTTGGATACTTCCAGTATAAAAGCTCCATCAGTATTGGTTTGAGTCCCTTTTTTTAAAGTAACATTATAAACGGTGGCATACGCCAATCCTTCTTTAGTTATACTGTCTTTTAATGCTCCCTTTAGTTCATAGTTTTGGCTGTATGCTTTGGTTAAACCAAAAAGCATCAGAAGTAAAAAGGATAAAAATTTTGTTTTCAAATTAATTCATGTAAAAAAAATTAAACAAGCACACTAACAGTAGGTGCTAAAAATTTAAAGCTTTTTTTAGGGGGTTAAACCTAAAAAATCGTTACAAAAATTGAATTGGGGGACCTTTATTTTTAAAAGAATTAGAGAAAGAAACAATCGGAGTATTGAAATTTAAAACAACCGATTGAAGTGAAATTTCACTAGCTGAAATGAAACCAAATTGCGATTTCTCAAACTCATGGCAAAAATGAAACGAACAAAGCGGACAATCGTGGTGAGATGATTCTTTATTGAAGGAGTGTGTTTTAAAAACTTCAGAATCTGAAGTGTGGCAAAAAACCTGAAAAGGAAAAATACTTACCGCCAATATTAGCAATAGTGTAAGTGATTTTAGCTTTAGTGATTTTTTCACAAGGCAAAAATAGATTATTGATTTGACAACTTTAAATAAGTTGTCAAATCAATATCAATCAACATTAATGCTCCTGATGATCATCCTCCTGATTGGTTCTTCTCTCTTTGGTTTTAATATCGTTGTCTGTAATTTCTACCGAATAAAACCGTGCTAATTCAAAAACGTAATTTATGCTTTGAGGCTCTGCATTATTGGCTTCATTTTTAATAAGAATAGTTTTTTCTATTTCATCCATTCTAAAAAGCGGTCCTTTAGAAGCATAGGTTTTTCCAGCCACATCTACGCTATAAACTAATTGCACGAAAGGAACTTTGCGCTCCATAAGCGAAGTTTGGGTATTGAAATAATAATATTCATAATAATCAAGGTAAATGTTAAATCGACTGAACAATTCAGTATAGGCAGCATTGGAGCAGTAATCATCGCCACATAAAATGGTTTCGTTCAGCACAGGTTCAGCCCATCGAAAATGGCTTAAAAAATCCCCGAAATTAACTTCGTTGAAAATGGCTTTTGGATAATAGGCTTTGTAAATTCCTTTGCAATATCCGTCCAGTAATTGTTTGGGAACTCCCATTAAATGGCGGTTGCTGCGATTGTCCAATTGTATTCGGTAATGTTTCAAATCATCCAAAGCCAAAGCTGGAGATTGAGCCTGAACTTTATAAAATGAAACTATAAATGCTATAATAATAATTACTTTGTTCATGATTGTTTAATATTTAAAGTCCGGCATATTTTGCAAATTCTTCTTTAGTAAGTCTTGCTAATTTTAAAGTTTCAAAAGGCAATTCGATGGTTTTACCCCGCATTAGTCGAGCATCAAAATTTTTCCAAAAACTATCCGGAACCCTTAATATTGTTCCATCTGCATTGTAAACAAATATTTTAATATCATTACGGGGCAACAGTGTAAATTTTTCAGCCAATTCCTCCTTAGTGTAATAAATAACAGAGTTGGTTACTTTATAAACCACATACAATCGGTCAGTCAATTCAAATGGTTTTCCATCTTTGGTTTTTAGTTTCACAAACATGGGAACATTGTTTTCATCATTAAAAATTTTGTCATAGTTAAACAAACCCATTTTATCTATCTGCATGGTTTTAAAAGCTTGGTCAGAAAGATAACTGTAATAACGGCTATCCAAAGGATTGTAAGGCACAGGACAAATTAAAGTATCCACCATTTTACTCGGATTATTAGGGTCTGGCACCTGAATTATATAACATTCACCATCCTGATTATCGCCATCCATTTCAGGGTCACGGTTAAATTTAGCCACCAAAGGGTCATCTTGCCAAAGGTCGGATTGATTATCTGAAATAGGTTGGTTGCTTTCTGCTATTTTGCCAAATCGGGTATTTTTTACCCAACGCTTGGTAGCAGGGTCAAAGTAAAATGGCTCCAAACCAGCCACATCGAATCGTGGGTCGATGGCAAATTTTACAACAACTGTTTTTTGGGGAGCAAAACTTAAAGTCCTAGCCGATTCAGTTTTAATATCAATTTCAAACATTCCTCCGCTTTGCAGCGTGTTTAGTTTCCCGTTAACTTCATATCTTAAAGTCAAACCTCCCAATATAAAATCAGCTTGATCTTTATACTCTTTAAAAGCAATGGTTAATGGACCTTGATAAGGTTTCCCATCCAGCCAAAAACAATTGGCCTGTACAATAATCCTCGAATTTCCTTTGGTAATAAAAATCTGGCATTCGTTGCCATTCATTTTAAAATACTGCCAGTTTACAGTTTGTGAAAATGAAACAAATGAACTAATAATCAATCCTAGGCTGATAATGTTTCTGAGATTTTTCATAATTATAAATTTTAATAAGGGTTGAGTAATTATCAATTCATATTTGTTAATGCCTTTAATAATGAGAAGGTAAATATTTATTAAACTAAACGATGAAATTTGTAAATCAATATTTTTCTATTAAATTTGTTTAGAAATATTAAAAAAAAATGAAAGCACTTAAATTATTAGTTTTTAGCCTTGTCGCCTTTTCCTTTTCTGGATGTGGTGAAGAATTATTTGACATTAAGTTTGGTTTAAACACCAAAGATGTGTCTTTTACAATACCTGCAACATCAGTAGCAGGTGAAATTATCCTTGATCCTACTACCCAATCATTAAATTTAGACAGTTTGGCTTCAGCCAATGGAGCTGATATTAGCAAAATAAAATCTGTAAAAGTTAGTAAAATTACTGCAATGATTGAAAGCCCTGCTACTGCTGATTTTGGATTAATTCAAAGTGGCTTTATTTCAATTGAGTCTCCTGGAGTTCCGCTTGTTCATATTGCCGATATTACCATAGCACCAGGTGCGGTTAAAGAGTTTGAAATTATACCTTTAGATGTTAATTTAATGGATTATGCTCGTAAGCCACAATTAACCGTTGCTGGAAAATTGGTTACCAGTGGACCAGTACTTGAACCTGTAAAACTTAAACTTAAAATAGAATTTTCAGTAATTGCTAATCCTCTAGCTAAATAATTTTTTTTTACAATTTACATCCATAAAAAAAAGGCTGATTGAAATTTCAATCAGCCTTTTTTTATGATTTATTAATGGATTAACAAAATTGATCGTAAGCCATTTTTAAATTATCAGCAATCATTTGAGCAGTTCTACCTTCAATATTGTGGCGTTCAATCATGTGAACCAATTTGCCGTCCTTAAACAAAGCAATGGCTGGACTTGAGGGTGGATATGGAACCATATTTTCTCTTGCCTTGGCCACAGCTTCTAAGTCTTGACCGGCAAATACTGTAACTAATTTTTCAGGTTTTTTATCACCATTTAATGAATGAACAACTCCCGGACGGCATGAACCTGCCGCACATCCACACACTGAGTTTACAACTAACAACATCGTTCCCTCAGGATTTTCAAAGGCGTTGTTCACTTCTTCACTACTTTTCAGTTCTTCAAAACCGTTATTCGATAATTCAGCCCTCATTGGGGATACTAAAATTTCTGGGTATGGCATATTTTTATTTTAATAATTTTTCTACAAATTTACAATCATTAAAACAAACTTGATAGTAAATGGTTTTATTATACGACAAACTGATTGTTATTTCAGTAAATAAATTTTAAAATCTTATTTTTGCAACCGAAAAAAAATGACAACACAAACAACAACCTTGAAGTACAAAGTAAAAGACATTAGTTTAGCCGAATGGGGCCGTAAAGAAATTAAATTGGCCGAAGCTGAAATGCCAGGATTAATGAGCCTTCGTAAAGAATATGGTGCTCAAAAACCATTAAAAGGAGCCAACATTGCCGGTTGCCTTCACATGACCATTCAAACGGCTGTTCTTATTGAAACTTTAAAAGAATTGGGCGCCGATGTTACTTGGTCATCTTGTAATATTTTTTCTACGCAAGACCATGCCGCCGCAGCCATTGCAGCAGCAGGCACTCCGGTTTTTGCATGGAAAGGTATGAACAATGAAGAATTTGACTGGTGCATTGAGCAAACCTTATTTGCTTTTGAAAATGGTGAACCTTTAAATATGATTTTGGATGATGGTGGCGATTTAACTAATTTAGTTTTTGATAAATATCCTGAACTAATGCCTGCAATCAAAGGATTGAGCGAGGAAACCACAACAGGAGTTTTAAGATTATATGACAGAATGAAAAATGGCACTTTATCAATGCCAGCCATTAATGTGAATGATTCTGTTACCAAATCAAAATTTGATAATAAATACGGATGTAAAGAGTCATTGGTAGATGCTATCCGTCGTGGAACCGACTTAATGCTTGCCGGAAAAATAGGTGTTGTTTGCGGATATGGTGATGTAGGAAAAGGAAGTGCAGACAGTTTGCGTAATAACGGAGTTCGAGTTATAGTAACTGAAATTGACCCAATTTGTGCTTTACAAGCTGCTATGGACGGATATGAAGTTAAAACTTTAGAAACTGCTATTCCCGAATGTAATATAATAGTTACTGCTACCGGAAATTGCAATATTGTGAGACCAGAACATTTTAAAATGATGCGCGATAAAGCGGTTGTTTGTAATATCGGCCATTTTGATAATGAAATTGATATGGCTTGGTTAAATACAAACTATGGCCATACCATGTACACAGTAAAACCACAGGTAGATGTTTATAATATAGATGGAAAAGATATTATGGTATTAGCTGAAGGTCGTTTAGTTAACTTAGGTGTAGCTATGGGGCATCCATCTTTTGTAATGTCAAATTCATTTACAAATCAAATTTTGGCCCAATTAGAAATCTGGAACAATCATAAAAATTATGAAAACAAAGTTTATGTTTTACCAAAGCATTTAGATGAAAAAGTAGCTAGATTACATCTTGCACATGTTGGTGTTGAATTAACAACTTTAACAGCAGAACAGGCCAATTATATTGGTGTTGATGTTAAAGGACCTTACAAATCTGAAATGTACAGATACTAAATATTCAGTATAAATTTATTAAAAACAGACAGTCTTAATTTGGCTGTCTGTTTTTTTTTGCATTTTTTTTAGTAACATCATTTCAATTAATCGCGTCTATGAATCAATTTACAATGAATTACTAACTTTTTAGCTATTTCTTGTTTTGGTAAAAAAATAAAAATATTGTTTTGAATATCTTAATTAGACATATCGTTTTCCTTTCCGAAATATTTTTAGGAACACTGGTTGAAGCACAATCTTTTTTAAATGCAAGTTCGTATCAAGTTGGGTTGGGAGGCAGCTCCCTATTAAGTGATTTGGGGGGAGCCAAAGGTAATGGTTCAAATTTTATTAAGGATTTAGATCTTAAATCTGTTAGATTTAACAATTCCTATGCAATTGATTGGGCCGTGACAAACCATTTGGAATATAGAACAGCTTTCAGTTTTAATTACTTAAGTGCTGACGATAAGTATAGTGGGAATCATGATCGAAAAAAAAGGAACTTATCTGTCAATACAAGCATTTTTGAAATAACACCGACTCTAAAATACAATTTTATAGGGAGTAAAGAAAGTGCATTAAAAAGGTGGACTAAAAGGAGTACTACCAATATATACCTAACACTTGGTGCCGGTTTAATCTATTTTAATCCTAAAGCCAAATTTGATGGTAAACAGGTTTCTCTTCATAACTTAACAACAGAAGGGCAAGGGTTAAATGGTGGAGCTAATCCATACTCAAAATTTTCTTTTGTTATTCCTTTTGGTTTCGGATTGAGCAAAGAAATAGCCCCTTTAACATCTGTATTTTTTGAATTAATTTCCCGAAAATGTTTTACAGATTATCTGGATGATGTGAGCACAGTATATTACGACAATGCATCATTGGCGGCAATTAACGGAGAAGCGTCGGCTGAATTAGCAGACCCAAACACTTCGGAATTTAAAAACCCACAGGGAACCAAACGAGGAAATTTTAAAAAGAATGATTCCTATTTTACCTTTACTTTTGGATACAAAAAAACTTTGAATTTTAATTTGATGGAAAACCGACCATTCAAATTTTAATGAGAGGCAAAATCAGTCTACACCCCCATCATTTTTGCAATACTATAAGCGGCTGTAGCTGCTAAGGCGCCAATAAACATAACTTTTAGTGCCCCTGTAAATACAGGTTGCCCCGTAACTTTGCTTTTAAAAATTCCAAAAACAAATAAGGCAATTAATGTTAAAAGTGCTGAAAATTTAAGTCCCGTTACAGAGTCTTCAAAAAATACATAAGGCAACATTGGGATAGCTCCTCCCACAATATAGGCTGTTGCAATGGTGGCGCCACTCTTTATTGGTCTTTTCGGATCAGGAGTATTCAAATCCAATTCAAAACGCATCATAAACTGAACCCATTTATCTTTGTCTTTCGACATTTCTTCCGCTATCTCATTCTGTAATTTTTCACTTAATCCATAATCTTTAAATACATCTCGCACTTCTTGTTTCTCCTTCTCAGGAAATTCATCTACCTCAAAATATTCACGTTTCAATTCCGCATTATAATGATTTACCTGAGCTGTTCCGGCAAGGTATCCACCCAGTCCCATTGCTATGCTTCCTGCAATTATTTCGGCCACACCGGCGGTAAGAATAATACCTGATGAGGCTACCGCACCACTCAATCCTGCGGCAAGTGCAAAAGGAACTGTTAATCCGTCACTCATGCCTATTACCATGTCTTGTATCGATTCTGAACCTTTTTTGTGTTGTTCCATTTTTTGATTTTAGGAAATTAAGATGATATGAAGTTAAGATTAGAAAATTCTAAATAGCCTTAAATATTTTAAACTTTCCCAAACCCAACTTTTGCAGTCGGTATTGGATGGAAACCCACAATACGCCTAAACCATATATGGAACTACGTTTGAAATTTATGGATGAAGCTTCTTCAAAATATTTGGTAGGGCAGGTTACTTCGCCAATTTCAAAGCCGGCCATAAAAACCTGAGCCGTCATTTGGTTATCAAAAATAAAATCATCCGAATTGGCTTCAATATCTATTTTACTAAATATTTCCTTGCTAAATGCACGATACCCTGTGTGATATTCAGAAAGTTTTTGGTTAATCAAAATATTTTGAAATAACGTAAGACAACGGTTGGCAATGTATTTATAAATCGGCATTCCGCCCTTTAAAGCACCTTTACCCAAAATTCGAGAGCCATAAACCGCCGGGTACAAATCGTTGGCAATAATTCCAGCAATGGGAGCTATAAGTTTTGGGGTGTATTGATAATCGGGATGAAGCATGATAATTATATCTGCCCCCAATTCTAAAGCTTTGGTATAACATGACTTTTGATTACCACCATAGCCCCGGTTTTTTTCATGCTTTATTACATGTTTAATCCCAATTTGTCTAGCAGTTTCCACCGTGTTGTCATTACTTGCATCATCTACCAATACTACATCATCCACAATGTCAAACGGAATTTCATCATACGTTTTTTTTACAGTAAGTGCTGCATTATAAGCAGGTAAAACTACAACTACCTTTTTGCCATTTATCATTCGGCAAAAATAAGTTTTTTGAACTTTTAGTTTATATTTAAGATTTGAGGAAGTTAGCTCATAGAGATGCCTTAGAAGGTAAACCTATTTTTTACAACCAAATACTTTTCATTTTTTCTCCATACACAACTCCACCAGCACTCCACACGTACTTTTTGGATGTAAAAAAGCAATCATTTTATTATCCGCCCCGGGTTTGGAAATTTTATTTATCAACTCAAAACCTTCAGCTTGCAATCGACTTATTTCAGCATCAATATCCGTTACATCAAAGGCAATGTGATGAATACCTTCACCTCGTTTTTCAATAAATTTGGCTATTGGGCTTTCTGGATTGGTGGCAGCTAACAATTCAATTTTTGATTCCCCAATTTTAAAAAAGGAGGTAATCACACCTTCACTTTCCACTGTTTCTTGCATAAAGGGTGTTGTTTTTAATAATACAGAATAGAGTTTATTAGCGGCTTCCAAATCTTTTACTGCAATACCAATATGTTCTATCTTATTCATGCTACAAGATTAATATTTAGACCACATATTTTCCTCATTTTTATAAATATGAGTGCTTTTTTTATTCTATTATTTTTATTAGAAATTTCTTCAAACATTTTTACAGCTTATAGTGTTATATTTGCACTTAGAATTAGTCTAAATAAGAATTAGATGTTAAAATTACCAATTTACCTAGATAACAACGCCACCACAGCCATGGATCCAAGAGTATTGGAAGCCATGTTGCCATACTTTACCGAATATTTTGGAAATGCCGCCAGTCGTAATCACCCTTTTGGTTGGAAAGCCGAAGAAGCTGTGGATTATGCCCGAGAACAAGTGGCTAATCTTATTAATGCTAACGAAAAGGAAATAATTTTTACTAGCGGTGCCACTGAATCAAACAATCTTGCTTTGAAAGGTGTGTTTGAAATGTATCGTGAAAAAGGCAATCATATTATTACTGTAAATATTGAACACAAAGCAATTATAGATACTTGCCGCCACCTAGAAAAACAAGGAGCAGAGGTTACTTATTTGGTACCACAACCTGATGGACGAGTAACTGCAGAGCAAGTAGAAGCTGCAATTAAGCCTAACACAATTTTAATATCAGTAATGTATGCCAACAATGAAATTGGGTGTATAAACCCGATTCGTGAAATTGGAGAAATGGCTCACAAACATGGTGTTTTATTGCACACAGATGCTACACAAAGTGTTGGAAAAATACCAGTTGATGTAATTTCTGATTATATTGATTTAGCTTCTTTTACAGGGCACAAAATGTATGGCCCAAAAGGAATCGGAGCTCTATATGTTCGTCGTAAAAACCCAAGGGTAAAAGTTACCTCTCAACTAGATGGCGGCGGCCATGAGCGTGGTATGCGAAGTGGTACATTAAACGTGACTGGTATTGTAGGATTTGGAAAGGCGTGTGAATTAGCCATGAATGAAATGGCTGAAGAAGGAGTTCGTTTAGCCAAATTGCGTGATAAACTAGAACGTGAATTATTAACCCTTGAAGAATCGTATGTAAACGGAAGTATTGAACACCGTTTGCCTCATATCACCAATATTTCGTTTAAATATGTAGAAGGAGAAGGTTTGATGATGGGCGTAAAAGATATTGCAGTTTCATCAGGATCGGCTTGTACTTCAGCATCTTTAGAGCCTAGTTATGTGCTTAAAAATTTAGGATTGGATGATGAATTGGCACACTCAAGTTTGCGCTTTGGTTTGGGAAGATTTACCACTGAAGAACAAATTGATTTTGCAATAGACCATGTAAAAACAGCGGTTGTAAAACTAAGGGATATGAGTCCGCTTTGGGAAATGTTTAAAGAAGGAATTGATTTGAAAAGCATCGAGTGGGCAGAGCACTAGGATAGATTTAAGTATTAAGACAAATAAAAAACAATTTAACACTATAACAATTTAACAATACATTCTAAAATGGCATATTCAGAAAAAGTAATTGACCACTACCAAAATCCAAGAAATATAGGAACACTTGATAAAAGTTCAAACAATGTGGGAACAGGATTGGTAGGAGCACCGGAATGCGGTGATGTAATGCGTTTGCAAATTCAGGTGAATGATGAAACCGGAGTAATTGAAGATGCAAAATTCAAAACTTTTGGTTGCGGCTCGGCTATTGCATCCTCATCTTTGGCAACCGAGTGGCTTAAAGGACGAACAATTAATGATGCTTTAACTATTGACAATATGGATATAGTAGAAGAATTAGCATTGCCACCTGTAAAAATTCATTGTTCTGTATTGGCAGAAGATGCTATAAAAGCAGCAATTAATGATTATAGAACCAAGAAGGGTTTAGAACCAATATTAGACGGGAAAAAACATTATTAAATGGTTTTTGTCATGCAGAGGAACGAAGCATCTCTCTCTTTAAAACTTCTCCTTAATCGGAATGACAAAGCATAAATAAAAAATTAAAAATGGTATCAGATGTTGGACATATAACCGTTTCGGAAAAAGCATTAAATAAAATTGCTTCCTTACGTAAGGAAGGAAAATTAAAAGATGAATATTTTATCCGCGTTTCAGTTAAAGGCGGTGGATGCAGTGGCTTAAGTTATAATCTAGATTTTGACAATGAACTAAAACCTGGTGATCAGGAATTTGTAAATGATGGTATAAAAGTAATTTGTGACCTTAAAAGTTTTCTTTACTTAGCTGGAACAGAATTGGATTTTAGCGATGGGCTAAATGGTAAAGGATTTAATTTTATAAATCCTAATGCAAGCCGAACCTGCGGTTGTGGCGAAAGTTTTTCAGTTTAATTTAAAGTAAAAATCATGTTAAGTCCTGTTTCGTCAAGTAGCAGGGCTTTTTTATTTATAAAAAGAAGTATTTTTGACCAACCTATTTAATTTGTTTTATCCACTTGTTAAACTATAGATTTTTAGCCAAATTTCTTTTATTAGTGCTTATAGGTGTATGTCGTCAAACCAAAGTGGACTTTTTGTTAAGGAGTGTTTCAAACTAATTCAAAGTTAAATTTAAGTTTTTAATATTGGTTGATTTATTTTTTTTAAGGTTTTGATATTCGATTCTTCTATTGCGAATTGATTCTTTTTTTAT
>CAMDSC010000014.1 GCA_945907065.1 Chitinophaga pinensis | reverse complement strand
AGATATAGCTTCCATAGCTAAAATATTGACTACCGAACGCAAACGAAAAGGCATTGATCCAATTCTTAAATCCTTATCGCAGCTTAAAAACCAACAGGGCAAGGCTGTTCAAATTAAAGAATTCAGAAAGGTAATAAAAGATATTTCTAACTTTGCTTATAAATCTGATAAGTATATGGAGAAGTTGTTAGAAGCTATATAATAAAGATTCATAGTTTTTCAAAGGATTTATAAATTCAAAACCAACCAAACGCATTTTTTTCTATTTCGACAGGAGACCATTCCATTACATTTTGGAAAATCAGGTTTGGATGCGTTAAGATTTACCCCAAAATTTGCTAAAATCATATTTTACAAAAGGCGAATTGTAATTTATTTGTCATTATTTTGTTTACTCAATGACATGAAGGCTAGTTGTTTCGGACGTATTTTTAGTGATTTAATTAGGCTATGCTCCTACAATATGTTAATTCTTCTAAAAATAATAAATATAATAAATTGAAATTAAAAAAGAACACAAAAAATTTAAGTCTTTGTGCCATTTTAGTAAGCAACTTCTAGGCATTCTTTGAAATATAGAGCCATCTTTATTTTAAAATTATTTGCAAAACGAAGTAAAAATTGAATTAATACTTAAAAGGAATTAAACCTTAAAATTCAAGTTTAAAAAAGTAAAAATTGGAAAAGTCTAACAATTTTAAAAATCATTTTTTATTTAATTTTTTTAAATTCTAATTTTTTTTAAAAATTTTTTAAAAAAAACAACAAATAATGAAATAGTTGATTACTTTTGTTTAATCAAAAACATATTTACTTAAACAAAAAAAAATTATGTATCAAAATTTACTTACAATTTTACCAATTGCAAAAACAAATTATGTAGCCTTTACATTTTTTGTAGGCTGCATGGCCATGATGGCCGCGTCTGTGTTCTTTTTCTTTGAATTGTCCAACGTTGAAAAGAAATGGAGAACTTCCATTCTTGTATCAGGACTAATTACCTTCATTGCTGCTGTGCATTATTATTACATGCGCGATTACAACCTAGAAACAGGAGAATCACCTGTGTTTTTCCGTTACGTAGACTGGATTCTTACTGTGCCATTAATGTGTGTTGAATTTTATTTGATTACAAAAAAGGCAGGTGCTAAGATAGCTTTGCTATGGCAACTAATTTTTGCATCCATAGTTATGTTAGTTACAGGTTATATTGGAGAAGCTATTTATGGAAATGCAACACAAAGTTGGATTTGGGGTTTAATTAGCGGAATGGCTTATTTTTATATTGTTTACTTGGTATGGTTTGGTGACATTGCAAAGCTTGCAAACAATGCTGGCCCAGCAGTAGCCAAAGCAGTTAAAACACTTGGTTGGTTTGTATTGGTTGGATGGGCTATTTATCCTATTGGTTACATAGCTGGTACCGAAGGTGGTTTGTTTGGAATGAAAATTTGGCAAGGTCTTTCAATGGATATTGTTTACAATATTGGTGACGCCATAAATAAAATTGGTTTCGGCTTAGTAATTTATGCTTTAGCTCAATCAGATAAATCAACAGCAACAGCTTAGTTTTATTTTAAGAAAGTGTGATATCATAAATATCACACTTTCTTTTTTTGAAATTTTAAACTAAAAAAATGACTATGAGAAATCTATTGTTGTTATTGGGTTTTATCCTGATTGTTTTTCAGCAATTTGTAAATTCAATTAATACAGAAGCTCAATTTATTATTTTTTTAAGCGGTATTATTCTAATAGGTGTGCCGCATGGTGCAGCTGATTTGCTTGTGGCAAGCCGTCATGCAGATTCTAATAAAAAAGAGTTTTCAAATCTCAGGTTTTTTGCAGTTTACCTGGGCAGGCTGTGTTTATTTGCTGCCATAATTTGGTTTTTTCCATTAATAGGAAGTTTCCTATTTATTTTATTTTCTGCCTACCATTTTGGAGAAACAGATTTAAACCAATTTAAAACAGATACATTCACAGGTAAGCTTTTTGTAATTACCTATGGGTTGGTAATTTTAAGTGTTTTACTACTTCATCATTTTGATGAAGTAAAACCATTTATTCACCTATTTTATTCTGGCAATGAAAATAAATTTCTTATGGCTTGGATAGAACTTAACCGTTTTAAAACTATTTCAGCATCTGTTATTTTGTTTTTTGCTACCAGTTTTGTTTATTTTTTAAAAAATAAAAATACCACCGTAAATGAAAAAGGTTATTTTCTAATTCACTTTGCTTTCCTTCTTTTAATTCTATACAGTTTGCCTTTACTAGTAGGTTTTACTTTTTATTTTGTGGTTTGGCATTCTGTTTTATCCCTCAATAGTATTATTATCTATTTATTGGAAGATAAACAAATTTCACAATTTATCATAGTAAAGCAAATACTGATTTATAGTACTTTAGCTATAAGCGGTATTGGAATATTCGGGTTTACTGGGTTTATGTTTGTAAACAATATAGCTTTTATGGGTTATGTGATTTTAGGCTTAGCAGTACTTACTGCACCTCATATGCAAATAATGTATGATATGTACAATAACCTGCGTAAGAACAAAGCTAGATTGCCGAATTAAATCAAAATCTTATTTTAAACAAACCTGTTCAAGATAAAATCATCAAATACATTTTAAAAGTTAAATTAGGTCATTTGGTCCACCATTCAATAATCTAAAAATAAAATTCAAAGTTTCGGTAAAATAAAATTTATTTAAAAGTTGCGTTTTAAGTTTTACAAAATTTAAAGCTAATTTTACGAATAGTAACAAAAAACCCTTCGAAATTTTCGAAGGGTTTTTTGTTTTATCCTAAGTAAGATTTCAAAATCTTACTTTTTGAGGATTTGCGTAATCTTCGCAATGCTTTTTCTTTTATCTGGCGAACCCTTTCGCGGGTTAATCCTACTTTTTCGCTAATGTCTTCCAATGTATGAGCCGGTCCGCCATCAAGTCCGTAGTAGTATTTCAATACATCACGTTCTTTATCACTTAAGGTGCTAATAACTCGGCTTATTTCTTTTTGTAATGACTCACTGATTAAAGATGAATCAGGTCGAGGCTCATCGTTGCTGTCCAAAACACCTAAAAGTGTATTGTCTTCACCTTCGGTAAGCGGTGCATCAATAGATAAGTGACGACCTGCTGAACGCAAGGCATTTTCAACTTCTATTAATGGAACATCCAATGCTACAGCGATTTCTTCAGCGGTTGGCTCACGTTCGTGTATTTGCTCAAGTTTGGCAGCCATAGCCGAAATACGACCAATGGAACCTACTTTATTTAACGGCAAACGTACAATACGGGATTGATCGGCCAAAGCTTGTAAAATAGATTGACGAATCCACCACACCGCATAAGAGATAAATTTAAAACCACGGGTTTCATCAAAACGCTTGGCGGCTTTTATCAAACCTAAATTTCCTTCATTTATTAAATCCCCAAGAGTTAATCCTTGATTTTGGTATTGTTTGGATACAGAAACAACAAAACGGAGGTTGGCATTTACTAATTTTTCTAAAGCGGTTTGATCTCCTTCACGGATTCGGCGGGCTAGTTCCACCTCTTCCTGTGCATCAATCATTGGGACTTTTGAAATTTCATTCAGGTACTTGTCAAGCGACTTATTTTCGCGATTGGTAAACTGTTTACTGATTTTTAGCTGCCTCATTTTTTCCTTAAATTCTCTTTATTTAGACGTTGAAATTAGAATTATTATTCGTTTTTCGATAGAACTTGCAAAAATATAACAATTCTGCAAAAAAAATGAATGTTTTTTTATGAAAAAATATTAAATACCACCCAACTTGCCACCCAAGCTGTTATACTCATCAACAAAAATTGCAAGGTTGGCCATTTCCAACTTTTAGTTTCTTTATACACTACGGCTATAGTACTGGCGCATTGCATAGCCAATGCATAAAAAACCAATAACGATAAACAAACTGCTATGGAAAAGGTAGGTTTATGGGTAACAGGATTAATTTCAGCCTGCATTTTTTTTCTAATATTTACAAAATCATCCTGACCAGCCCCATATATGGTGGCCATGGAACCTACAAATACTTCACGAGCTATGAATGAAGTAATTAATGAAATGCCTATGCGCCAGTCAAATCCAAGTGGTTTTATTAAAGGTTCTATGGTTTTTCCAAAATAGCCTGCATAGGAATGTTCCTGTTTTTGCAAGGCTAAACTTAAATTGGCCTCTTCATCGCTAATTTTATTTATTTTTAACTCATAAGCTACTTCTTTTTCAATTTCTTTAAATTTTTCGGATGGACCGAAAGAGGTTAGATACCATAAAACTATTGATACAAGAAATATTATTTTTCCTGCTTCCCACACAAAACTTTTAGCTTTGGTAATACACGTAATCATGATGTTTTTTATGCGTGGTAATTGGTAAGTTGGTAGCTCCATAAAAAAACCTGTGGTATCAGTATTTTTAATAAACCGGCTTAAAACTATTCCGGCCAACAATGAAGTGATAACTCCTAAAAGATACATGGCCATTAATAAAAACCCTTGATGATTAAAGATTCCAAATATTTTGAAATGGATAGGAATAATACTGATAATTAAAATATAAACCGGTAAGCGGGCCGAACAACTGATAAATGGAGTAACCATAATTGTGATGAGTCGGTCGCGTTTGTTTTCAATGGTTCGAGCACTCATAATAGCAGGAATGGCACAGGCTGCACCACTAATAAGTGGCAACACTGAACGGCCGTTCATCCCAAATTTTCGCATTATTTTGTCGAGAATAAAACTAACCCGCGACATATATCCGGAATCTTCCAAAATGGCCAAAAACATAAATAGAATTACGATCTGGGGAATAAATACAATAACTCCTGACATTCCTGCTAATATTCCATTTACCACTAAACTTTGCATTATTCCATGTGGGATAATTTGTGATAGATAATTTCCTGCCAGCGAAAATCCCTGTTCAATTAAATCCATCGGGTATGCTGCTAAAGTAAATACCGACTGGAAAATTATGAAAATTATAAGAAGAAAAATTAGGTAACCTAAAATCGGATGGGTAACAATCTTATCTATTTTTTTAGTAAACTGTTTTCGGGCATTTGAATATGTAACGCAATGTGCAATCAAACCATCAATGGCTTTATATCTCACCATTACTTCCATAGCCCGTTGTTCTTCAAAAATTAATTGATGCGCTTTTCCTCCTACAATGTCGGTATTTTTATAAACGATTTGTAAAGCTTGATAGTCGTTATATTTGCTTAGGTCAATGGTTGGTTCAGTAAAAAATTCTTTTAGTGATGGAGGATTAAAACATTTGAAATGTGACTTAAATCCATCTTCAAAAATCAGATCTTTCAGCAGGTCAATGTTTAATCCACTTCGAGCTGAGGTTTCAATTATTTTAACTCCCAACTCACGTTCCAGCCTTTCAACATCAATAACAATTCCTTTTTTAGAGGCGATGTCAGACATATTTAAAACCAACGATACTGGAAACCCCAAATCAGCCACTTGGGTAAAAAGCAATAAATTGCGTTTCAGGTTTGATGAATCTACAACCACCACCACATGATCGGGATGTTCTTTATGTTCAGGATTAAGTAAGGGTTCGCAAGCTATTTGCTCATCTTTGGTTGCAGGATTAATACTGTAGATTCCAGGTAAATCAAATAAGCGAATTGTTTTACCATCTTTATTTGTAATCTTACTTTTTCTTATTTCGATGGTGGTGCCGGGAAGATTACTGGTTTTTTGATGTAAACCAGTTACACTATTAAAAATGGTGGATTTGCCGCAATTGGGATTTCCAACCAGATAAACATTTTGTATGGTTTTAGGATTGCTCAATATATTTTTACCTTAATATTTTTAGCATCCTGTTTTCTTAGGCTTAGCAAATATCCGCCAATATTTATAGCAATGGGATCGCCCATAGGAGCTATTAATTCCAGAGTTATTTTTTCTCCGGGCAGGCATCCCATCTCATAAAACTTAAGTTTTAGGTCATCCTTTTCAAAGGAAATAATTTCGGCAGATTGCCCCTTTTTTAAATCTGTAAGTTTCAAATGTGAGGGGCAAAGTTAAGGTTTATTTAGTCTTTTTCTAAATAGTGACAAAAGTCATTTATCTCCATTTATCTATAATTTTATATTTTATTTGAAACCGTTTTTAGTAATGTTATCCAAACAATTGGTGCTTAAAAACGTTTAAAATTTTAGTAATAATTTAATAATCACAAATAATATGCCTTTACAAATTGGTCAACCTGCCCCAGAGTTTAAATCCCATGATACTGAAAAAAATTTAGTTCATCTTTCTGATTTTAAAGGAAGACCTGTAGTTCTTTTATTTTTTCCGGCGGCTTTTACAAATGTTTGCACTGCTGAACTTTGTTCTGTAAGGGATGAAATTTCTTTGTATAACAAAGTAAATGCTGAGGTTATAGGAATTTCGGTGGATATGCCATTTTCATTAAAAAAATATAAAGAAGATCAAAATCTTAATTTTACTTTGCTTTCAGATTTTAATAAAACAATTTCAATAGCTTATGATTGCCTTTATGAAACCTTTGCCGGATGGTTACATGGAGTTTCAAAACGCAGTGCTTTTGTAATTGATAAGGATGGAATCATACAGTATGCAGAAGTATTGGAAAATGCAGGTGAATTACCAAATTTAGCTGAGGTTAAAAAAACCTTAGCAAATTTGTAAGTTTTTAATACTATACCGTCATCAACGCTCGTTGATAAGTAAATTGGCTCCCAAAAATCTTTTGGGGCTAAAATTGCCTTTATTTTATTGCTATGCGTTGGGGATTATTACTTACACTTTTTTGTGTTATTTCTTTTTTTGAAAACAGACCTTTAAAAGGTATTCAGAAAGACACGTGGGTAAATGAAACCTTTGCACGACTGGGTCTTGAGGAGAAAATAGCGCAACTTATGATGGTGGAAGTGAGGCCGTCGAAAGGGCGAAATCATCTGGATGAGGTGGATACTTTGGTGTCTAAATATAAAGTGGGAGGAATAATATTTTTTAAAACCGATCCTCAAAATCTACTTCTTTTAGGTCAAAAATATCAGTCCATGGCTAATGTACCTTTGATGGTAGCTATTGATGGAGAGTGGGGTGTGTCCATGCGATTAGACAACACAATTCAGTATCCATATCAAATAGGTTTAGGTGGAATACAAGATGAATCCCTAATTTATAAAATGGGTCGCGATATTGGAAAGCAATGTAAACGCCTAGGAATTCATGTGAATTTTGCTCCGGTAATTGATGTAAACAATAACCCTGATAATCCTGTAATAAATTTTCGCTCTTTTGGCGAAGACCCAATGAATGTAGCCCGCAAAGGTTGGAAATATGCCAAAGGAATGCAGGATGAAGGTATTATTGCTTGTGCCAAGCATTTTCCTGGACATGGCGATACAAAGACCGATTCGCATAAAGATTTACCAATAATTTCACACAACCGCCAACGACTGGATTCAATAGAATTGAAACCTTTCAAATACCTAATTGATAGTGGTGTGATGAGCATAATGACAGCGCACGTTTACATGCCTGCTATTGATACTACAACGAATTTACCAATATCACTTTCGCCTAAAGCTATAAATGGGTTATTAAAAAATGAATTGGGTTTTAAAGGGCTTTCATTTACCGACGCTTTGGATATGCAAGGAGCAGCTAAATATTTTCCAAAAGGGACTATAGAATTAAAAGCTTTGTTGGCCGGAAATGATATCCTGCTTTGTCCTGCTAATGTTCCTATAGCTATTGATACAATTAAGACCGCCTTAATGGATGGAAGATTTAGTATGGCCGATTTAGATGCTAAAGTCAAAAAAATATTAAGGGCCAAAGAATTTGCAGGTTTGGATGTAATGACTAATCAATATTATTCCGATTTAGTAAAAGATTTAAACAATACCGATGCCCTAAGTCTATATAATAAATTGGTAGAAAGTGAAATTTGTGTTGCCAAGGATGATTCAAGTTATATTCCTTTATTTTCAAAACGCTTTAAAAAAATGGCAGTAATAGCCTTGGGTGGAAATGGACGAACTGGTTTTGAAAATAAAATGAAAGAGTTGGGAGGATGCGATATTTACTCGGTTGACAAATTATTTGGAGTGGT
The DNA here is from genome assembly GCA_945907065.1 of Chitinophaga pinensis. Taxonomy (GTDB): domain Bacteria; phylum Bacteroidota; class Bacteroidia; order NS11-12g; family UBA9320; genus JABWCE01. The sequence continues at coordinate 52,455 of CAMDSC010000014.1, read as the reverse complement.
ATACTGCACCAATATAGTTGCTAAATTGGAAGTGTATGATATGGTGATTGTAGCCGTTCATCACATTAATAAATATCCAAAAGACAATTATGGAATCACCTCGGATTTATGCAGCCTTGTAAGCCAACTTAAGGAGAAAACCAAAGTAACTGTTGTCTGTTTTGGAAACCCATATTCTATGGTCAATTTTCCAGAGCTAAAAACTACAGTTTATGCTTTTGGAGATGATGAGCCTTATTATCAAGCCGCTGCAAAAACCCTTTGGGGCATGAAACGAACCGATGCCAAACTTAGCGTTTCTGTAGGAACTGAATATCCTATGAATTACGGTAAAACCATTGAAAAGGCGGATGTTTTGCAACCTCTAAATTACGTTACTAAAACCTATAAAAAGCTTTTAAAAATTAATGATATTGTTAAAAATGCTATTGACAGCAAAGCTACTCCTGGTTGTCAGGTTTTAGTGGCTCAGCATGGGCAGATTATTTATAATGAATCCTTCGGATATCAAACTTATGATAAAAAAGTAAAGGTAGAAAATGACCAATTATATGATTTAGCTTCGGTAACCAAAATAGCCTCAACCACATTGGCTATAATGAAGCTTTACGATGATAAAAAACTAAATCTCGATGATACTTTAGCCAACTATTTGCCCGAGCTTAAAGAAACCAATAAGCAAGATATTACTATCCGTCAAATATTGGTTCATGAAGCTGGACTTAAAGATTTTATACCTTTTTATCTCACGTTTAAAGATAATCCCGAATTGCGCGACAGTGTTTTATCAACCGTAAAAACCGATAAATTTTGTTTTGAAATAAACGAAGGGTTGTATGTAAATAAGTTTTATCAAAAACTGATGCTGGCGCAAATAGCCGCATCGCCATTGGGCACTAAAAGCAAATACGTTTACAGCGATTTGGGGATGATAATGCTGCGAATAATGATTGAACGAGTTACGAACAAGGATTTTGCCACCTATATGGATGAAACGTTTTACAAACCCATGGGCTTAGATATTATGACCTTTAACCCACGCCAAAAGTTTGCTAAAAACATAATTGTTCCTACCGAAAAAGACCCAGATTTTCGCAAAGGCGTTTTACAAGGGTATGTTCATGATCCTTCGGCGGCCTTATTGGGAGGAGTTAGTGGCCACGCAGGTTTGTTTAGCAATGCTTATGAATTGGCAGAGATTGGTCAAATGCTTGCGAATTACGGATTTTACAACGGCAAACGGTTTTTAAAACAAAGCACAGTTATTGAATTTACAGAACGTCAAAGTAAAGACAGTCGCCGTGGGTTAGGATTTGATAAGCCTGAAAATACACCTGGAAAAACCAGCCCTGCATCACATTTTGCTAGCAATAATTGTTTTGGCCATACAGGTTTTACCGGCACTTGTATTTGGGTTGATCCGGATAATGGTCTTGTGTTTGTTTTCCTTTCTAATCGTATTAATCCATCTGCCGAAAATCGAACGTTAATAACAAAAAACGTAAGAACAGAAATTATGGATGTGATTTATGAAGCGTTGAAATAAAATTATTTTTTTCTCAACATCCACAACCCCGCAAACGTCAAAGCCCCGTTAACCGGAAGGTTTAAAAATCCTAATTGAAAGCCACCGGTAATCTGTGGCAAATACATATCAATAAAATACGTCAGAATAGGAGCAATAACACAAACAGCAATTACCCCCCGTTCGTTAATATTTATCATGGTAAAAATACCAAAGGCAAACATGCCCAACAACGGCCCGTATGTATAGCCCGCTACTGTAAGGATGGTAGTAATAATAGCGCCACTGTTTATTTTTTGAATCAATAAAATACTAATCAAAATAGCTACAGCAAAAAGCACATGAATAATATGGCGGCGGTTTTTATTGGTTTGTGATTCTACTTCTTCTGGGTTTACCTTTAAAAAATCTATACAAAAACTAGTGGTAAGGGTAGTAAGCACCGAATCGGCACTGCTAAACGTAGCTGCTGTTAACCCAACTATAAAAATTAATCCAGCCCAAGTACCCAAATGATTAAAAGCCATCAAAGGGAAAACCCCATCGGTAGCTACTTTTCCATCAGGTTTCATTGGTAATTCAATACCTTTTTGCATGGCAAACACATAGAGCAAAACACCAAGACTAAGAAAAAAGAAATTGATAAATATAAGTGTGCTGTTATAGGACAGAATGTTTTTTCGGGCTTCGCTAATATTTTTACAACTCAGGTTCTTTTGCATCATATTTTGGTCCATACCGGTCATGGTTACGGCAATAAACATTCCTCCCAATACCATTTTAAAGAAATTATTTTTGGGCAACCAATCCCATACAAATACTTGGTTGTAGCTGTTTTGTTCTACTAAATTCCAGGCGGTATCCCAATTGATATAATTAAACAAATTGAACAAGGTTAGCCCAAGAGCCGTTAATAAAAATACCGATTGCAAGGCATCGGTCCAAACCAATGATTTAATACCACCTCGATAGGTGTAAATTAATATCAGCCCGATAATTATCATTACCGAAACGGGAAATGGAATACCAAAAGGTTGAAATAAATAGGTTTGCAAAACACCGGCAGCCAAAAATAGACGTGCAGCGGCACCCAAAGTACGGCTTAGTAAAAAATAAAATGAACCTGTTTTTTGCGAGGTATCACCATACCGTTGTCCAAGATAGCTGTATATAGACGTGAGATTGAGCCGATAATACAACGGAAGTAAAACATAGGCTGTTATAAAATTACCAATTACATAACCAAAAACCACCTGCATGTAACTAAATTTTTCGCCAAACACATTGCCGGGAACTGAAATAAACGTAACTCCACTTAGGCTGTCACTTATCATACCTAAGGCTACCAACCACCAAATTGATTTTTTATTGCCAATAAAATAGGCTTTTGAATCTGCATTTTTGGAGGTATACCAGGAGATGGCAACCAACATTAAAAAATAAAGTCCAATGACCAATAGAATTATTTCCGGCTTCATGGCTGCGAACATACAAAGGATTAGACGATTTGAAGATTAGACTAAATGGAAATTTCTCAACATCCTAACATCTTAAATTCCTAACATCCTAAATTCGCGGCTATGAATCTTGACTTTACATCGCTTGTAATTGGATTAATAGGTGGCGGAATTTTAGCTACCATTATTAGCTCAATAATTAATAAAAATTCGGATAATCAAAGGCAAACCCAACTTGCTTTGGAATCTCAAAAATTGGAAGCAGCAAACCAAACTTTATTTGAAACCCAAAAACTTTTGATTGAGAAATCGCAGCAATTAGTGGCGGTTACGGATGAAGTTAGTATGAATAAAGCACGCCTTGAAAATGCTATTGAAACCTTTAGAAAACAAGAAGAAGACGTTAATAAATTCAAAAATGATTTGGATGAAAAGAACAGTTTAATAACCGAACATTATGGTGTAATTCAACAACTGAAAGCCCAAAATGAAGGATTAAACGATAAACTAAATACGCTTCGTAAAGAAATAGACGACACCCGAAAAACCTTTGAAACCGAGTTTAAAAATATGGCGCAAACAATATTGGATGAGAAGACTCAAAAATTTACAGAGTTAAACAAAGTCAATATGGATAGTATTTTAAAGCCTTTATCTGAAAATATAGAAAGCTTTAAAAAGAAAGTGGAAGAAACCTACGATAAGGAAAGTAAGGAGCGATTTTCATTGGGTGATAGGGTGAAAGAACTATTAGAGCTTAACCAAAAAATTAGCAAGGAGGCTAATGATTTAACTCGGGCTTTGAAAGGTGATAGCAAAAAACAAGGAGATTGGGGTGAAGTTATTTTGGAACGTATTTTGGAAAAATCAGGGCTACAAAAAGGCAGAGAATATACAAAGCAGGAATCATTAAAAGATGATGAAGGGATTGCTAACCGACCCGATTTTATACTTACCTATCCTGATGATAGAAAGGTTGTAATTGACTCTAAAGTCTCTTTGGTGGCTTATGAAAAATATGCCAGTTCTGAAGACGTGGATGAACAAAAAGTGTTTTTAAAAGACCATATTCAAAGTTTAAGAAACCATATAAATTCATTAAGCGGCAAAAATTATAGTGAATTGGTTAAAGGCCTCGATTTTACCATGATGTTCATCCCAATAGAGCCAGCCTATTTGGAAGCTGTAAGAACAGATGAAGACCTTTGGCAGTATGCCTATAACAAGCGAATTTTACTCATCAGTCCAACCCATTTAGTAAGTGCTATAAAAATGATTGCTGACCTTTGGAAACGCGATGATCAAAACCGCAATGCAGAGGAAATAGCGAAACGCGGTGGCTTATTGTATGACAAGTTTGTAGGATTTGTAGAAAATTTGGAAAAGGTTGGAAAAAATATTGATCAGGCAGGAAAAGCTTATGATGATGCATTTAAACAACTAAAAACAGGGAGTGGAAACCTTCTTAATCAAGCCGAAAGTTTGAGAAAATTGGGAGTTAAAAATACCAAAGATTTATCCGGGGGAGTTTTAAAAGATATTCCAACGGAAACTGCTGAAACTTAAAAACACTAATTATAGAATAGATTAAATTTTTATAAATTAACCGAACAAATACTAAATGTTTGGGTTTAATAGTAAAGAATATTTTAATTAATGGCCAAAACTAAACCTACAATAGAACCCTTATTTACGAAATACCAAATTTTCATGATCGTCATTTTATCGATCATCCAGTTTACGGTGGTTTTAGATTTTATGGTATTATCACCACTAGGCGAACAGCTAATGTCGGAATTAAAAATTACCCCCGCACAGTTTTCTAGAGTTGTATCGGCTTATGCAATATTTGCAGGTCTTTCAGGTCTGTTAACCGCAGGTTTTGCGGATAGATTTGATAGAAAAAAGCTATTGCTTTTCTTCTATACTGGTTTCGTTTTGGGAACATTTTTGTGTGCCATTGCTCCAACTTATAATTTTTTACTAATGGCAAGAATAGTTACCGGTATTTTTGGAGGAGTAATCGGTTCGATTGGGTTTGCCATAGTAGCCGATTTATTTAAAGCCGAAGTAAGAGGTAGGGTAATGGGGTTTACACAAATGGCTTTTGCTGCTAGCCAAATATTAGGCTTGCCAGTTGGGTTATTGCTTGCGGCACATTTTGGCTGGCATGCTCCATTTACAATGATTGTTGGCTTTACCATTTTGGTAGGTATAATAATCGTGGTGTATATGAAACCCATTGATGAACATTTAAAAATTAAAAACGACAGAAGTGCTTTTACTCACCTTTATAAAACCTTAACTCATAAATCCTACCTGAGGGCTTTTTTGGCTACCACACTTTTGGCCACGGGCGGTTTTATGTTGATGCCTTTTGGTAGCGATTTTAGCGTCCATAATTTAGGGATTCAGCGAATTGATCTTTGGAAACTTTATGGCGTTACCGGTATTTCCTCCATCATTTTTGGTCCTTTAATTGGAAAGTTGTGTGATAGAATTGGCCAGTTTAAAATGTTTTTGATTGGCACAATTCTCAGTGGCGTAATGGTGGCCATATATACCCGACTCGGCATTACACCGCTTTGGGAGGTAATGGTGCTCAATGTTATTTTGTTTGCAGGTATTACTTCGCGAATAATTTCTTCCTCTGCCCTTATGACTTCTATTCCTGAATTAAAAGATCGTGGGGCTTTTATGAGTATTAACTCGTCAGTATCCATGATTTCAGGAGGGTTTGCCGCATTTTTGGCCGGACTAATTGTGGTAAGGAGTGAATCAGGTAATCTTTTGCATTATGAAAGGTTAGGATATGTGGTGATGGTTTCTATGGTGATTGCCCTAACTCTTATTTATATAGTTGATAGGCATATTAAAAAGATACGAAAACCTGCAGGGGTTGATGTGGCAGTATAGAAAGGGGATTTCTTATTTTTTAACAACCCTGAAATTGTAATAGGAGCTATTATTTACTATCTTTAATATATAAATTCCCGCTGAAAGTGCTGTCATGTCTACATTTATTTCATCAGAATGTATCACCTCATATTTAAATTGTAATTGCTTTCCAGCAAAATCCATAAGAATGAATTTACATCCTGTAAAATTATTTTCAGCAGTTATTACAAAATGGTTTGTTGCAGGAATAGGATAAATTGTGAAGTTTTTTAATCCTATTCTTTTTGAATTATTTAAACAGTTTTTTTCTGTTACTCTAATACTCCAATTATATGAACAGTTTAGGGAATCGAAACCTATTATTTCATAGAATCCTTCTTCCTTTATTGTCAGTGAATCCTCATAAGTAATGCCGTTCATTTTAGCGTTTAATAAAGTGCTAGGCAAGGAAAAATGAATGCTATTTCCTTCACAAATGGTAGTATCGGCAGGTATATTCCATAAAGGTTTTATAGGCATCCAAACCAACAGGGAATCTTCATATTCACAAGAGCTATTGAAAACGGAGTATTTGTAAAGACCTGATTTTGTAACTGTTTTTTTAGTTCCAAAATATCCATCAGCCCATTTGTAATTATAGGCAGGATTTAGTTGAATAATAGTTGATTTTCCAAGACAAACCTGATAAGAATAATTTTGCTGAACTGGTTTTGTTATCACTTTTGGTTTTATTTCTAAACTTTGGGAACAACCATTAGAATCTACAAATTTGAAATATCCTGAATCATTTTTGGTCAAATAGTAAAAGGACTTTAATATTTCGTTTTCATTTAAATACCATGACATACAATTTATAGGTTTGAAATAAAGATGAAACGCATAATCACAAAATTTGGGTTGAGTTTCAAGGATTATTTTTTCGGTTATATAATTCTCTACTATGGCTGAATCCTTATAAACACAAGCTGCAGAATCCATAGCAATAACTCTTACCATTCCATTTTTCACAACCAATGAATCTAAATTCAATGTTGAATCATTATTCCATAAGTAACTGGAAAACGGTCTTTCGGTTTTTAGTGTCACTGAGGTTTCAGGGCAAATGCGGTAACTGGAATCCAAAATATTGGCAGGAAACGATTGGCTGATTTTAATTGTATCAAAGGCATGGCATCCTCTTGCAGACAAAATATCTAAAGAATAAATCCCTTCTTTTTTAATTACAATATTATCGGCCTTGGAAATTACCGAATTATAACGTTTCCAAACAAAAGAATGGGACGGATAATTCAATACAGTTTTAAATGAATCACCAGGGCACAGATGAATATTTGGACCTAGGTTTGGATTTTTAACCGAGTCAATATTTAGATAAAATAACTGGGTGTCGGCTTTGCAAAACTTAGATTTATCTTGAATAATCAGTTCAAAAATTTCACTTTGATTTGGCTTTATTTCAGGCCAGGCTTTAGTGCTTGTTATTTTACTTAATTTGCCTTTCCACAAGTAATTGTATCCGGCTGTTGTATCAATTTTTGGAGTAAATTTATCTCCATCACAAAGGTTTACAATTCCACCAACTCGTTTGGTAGCATGTATTGGTAATTTATAAAAAGTAAGCAATCCAACTCCGTTTCTATTGGTTACCCAAGGTTGAATCGTCGCCTTTCCATCATAACTTAATCCAGCAATTTTGCATACTTTTCCCGATAGGGTAAGCACAATTTTATTAGTTATTATACTTCCTCCTGTAATTGTTACACCCGGATTTCCTTCCAATTGAAACAGCTGATAAAAATTAGCATCTGCTTTTAAATTCTGAATATTTTGATTTAGTTCGAGGGTTATTTGGGTGAAATCCGATTTTGAAAAGTAAGCATAAACAGGGTTGAGTGGATATGCATCGCTCTTGTTTTTCTTGGTATAAAAATCGGCCAACAAACAATTTGCTGCTTCAAAACCCAAAGATTCATAACCATCTTTAAGAGCGAAATGACATGCATCATGACCATTAAATCCATTCATGGTAAGGGTTCGGGTAATGGGCAATACAAATTCAAATTGCCTTTGTGCTTCCCTTAATTGTAAGCTTGGATTACCACAACCTCCCCTTACCTGAACCACATAAATTTTTTCCAGGCCGGGAAAATCGTTTCGCCAATCGCGGTGCATTATTTTGAAAAGCGAATCATGTAATTTGGCTGCTGCGCCATCACTCTCTCCTTGATAAAAATACATGAACCGTGCTTTTTTATTTACTTCGGCTTTGGTTGCCCTATATAAATGCCGGCCATAGCTTGTATTTAAATCCGTAGGATTTCCATTGTTTTTTTTATGATAGGTAATAGGCGTGCCACCAACTGCATTATTTATAATTGCCACAGGAACTTGCATCGAATCCCTAATTTGCCTTGCCATTATCAATCCCCATTGCCCTACGGTGCCCTGTCCATAGTATCCGTCTCCATTAGCCACATACCAGTTTGTATCAGCAGCCACGGCACTTGCCGTTGTTGTGGCTGTGCCAAACGAACGAATAAAAGAATCCCGATATTTTGTATTAGCCAATCCATTATAGGTGTTTGCCACGGCATTACTTTGCCCGGTAATAAGTATGATATCGCCAAAGGCCACTGATTTTACTTCTTTTACAAGTGTTGAATTTAAATAAATCTGAAAATCATAATTCAACAAACCCGCTGTTTGGTTCAATTGTAAATCAAAATTGGCTGAAGAACCTTTGAAATAAAGATTCATAACCGATTTGCCTTTTAAATTTCCCTTAAGATAAGAACGGATTTCAATGGTTGAATATGCAGGATCTGTAACGGCACCGGATACTCTAAAAGTTCCGATATTGGAAGCCGTGTTTCTTGGAACAATCGCAAAATCTTTTGGAATTCTATCAAAACTAATTTGTGCTTCTGTCTGGAAAAAGAACAGAAAGAACAACGTTAAAAAGATTATTTTTTTAATAAAAAAACTGTTGAATGAAGCAACCATTGTAAAACAAATATAGGAATTGTTTGCCCTTTGATAATTTTATTATTGAAGACTGCCGGCTGCAGCAACCGAAACCCTTTATTTATTTATAAATTTTATTGGTATCCAAATTTCTTCTTCTGAGTTGGGGTCATTGTTTTTATACTTTTCACCCAATACTTCAAAATGTGGTCGTTGGTCCAGCTCATACTTCGAATTTGGAATCCAGGTTCCGTAGATGTATTGAAAAATTTGGGTATCGGTACTCAATCCTTTGTAATTAAAAACGGCATACAATCCGCCGGGTAATGTAAAGGTTTCCATTTCTTCTGGAACAAAATCAAAGCTTGAAACTTCTAAAGCAGCCCATTTTTGAAAGGAGGTATTTGGGTTGAAATTTTTAAAACTAAAAGAGTCATCAAATACCTGCATCGAAAATAAATCCGAACTCACCTCAGTTGTAATTTCTTTTCGGCGTGGCATAAATTGCCTCCATAATTCAAAGGTTTTGTTGTTGGCAAAAGTCATGGTAAGGTTTTGGCCTATAAGTTTTTTGGGGTTTATGGTTTTTATTTGAGGTTGCATTTTTTAATGGTTTCGGCATACCAGAAGGGCGACTTCTACCACAAAGCTATCCAACGAAAACGAAACTCCAAACAATCATAAAACTTTCAACGTAATCGCGAGATGAGCCTTTTTGGTAGGCCGTGTTATGCACTGGGCGTTCTATTCTTTAATAAATTTCTTTACAGCAACTCCCTTCTCAGTCTTTGCTTTTATTATATAAACTCCGCCTGATATATCTGATATATTAATGCTTATCTGTTTGTCTGTGGTATTTATAGTTTTTATTATTTGTCCTGCTGTGTTTAATATTTCTATTGCAGCTTTTTGATGGGTTTCAATTGTTAAATTATCAGTTGCAGGATTCGGATAGATTAAAATGTCCGTTAAATTATCATATCCGGAAATTCCGGTATTAGTTGAAATCGTGAAATTTTGTGAGCAAATGACTCCATTGTAAGTTGCGTGAAAAGTACAAACTCCCGGTAGTATTCGCAAATGTTTAGACCAACCTGCATAGCACACATTAAAATTGCTCGTGAAAGTATAATTCCAACTACTATAAGTGGTTCCATTCGGATTAAGTATTTTCATATCAACGATTGAGCCCTTAGAAACATCTCTGAGAAAAATAAAAAATTTGGCATAATCGGTTGGCATTCCTGGACCATTAAAAGGCAGTGCGTAAAATGTACTTTCGTTAGTAGTATCCGATTTTGGGCAAGCCTTCGGGACATAATCTGTAATATGAACAGATGCTTTCAAAATGGCAGGCTCAGAAGCCGGTTTTTGTGAAGTCCACCAGCTGGAAGCATTTAATAAATTGCACGACCCGTAATAAGGATCAATGCGTGTGCTGGCTGTGCTTCCTGCCCATACTTCGAAATGCAGATGTGGACCACTTGAACTTCCAGAACTTGCCACCACACCTATTTGTTCGCCAATTGCTACTTTCTGACCAATTACTTTAGATGTTATAGAATTTTTTTTCATGTGCCAATACAATGCCCTTGAACCATCTTCATGTTGAATTATTAAGTAGTTTGCTGTTAACCCGCTTCCCACTCCTACACAGTTTCTGTCGAATTCGCCATCATGCTTATCAATAATTGTTCCGGCAGCAGCTGCAATGACTTTTACTGAATTACTATCTACCTTGTTAAAAGGGAAAGGCCAAATGCCAATGTCGGTTCCTCCATGACCATCATATGAGCGGGTGCCACAATTCCAGTCTTTAAAAACACCTGATGCAGAATTTTGATCTAAATACGCACCAATAAAATAATAACTGCAATCAGTAAAACCGGCAGCCGTTTTCAGAGGCCAGTTGAGGCTTGTTGTCAACAACTGTCTTTTCTGACTTTTATTAATTTTTAATAACTTTACATTTTCAGCACATCGGTTTTCAATAAGTTCATACTCCATGGCTGTAAGGCAGGGATTAGCCTCGTCATTTTTTTGAATTTGATTTTCTTTTGCCTCTATACTAAAAGTAAATTCCCCCGTCTGAGCATTTGTAATTGTTACCGATGAAAGAAATATCGCACTTAATATAAGTGATAATTTTAAAGACTTTTTCATAAATTGTTCCTCAATTTTAATTTAATCAATAATTATTTTATTGTCTGTATGCTATGCCATTCCGTCGCCTTGTATATAACTTGTAGCTCTGAGAAACAAAACTAATTAAAACATTCTCATATCTAATTAAAACTGGTTGGCTTTGAGAAGTTTTTTATATATTTAAAATTATATAAATCTTTTCACTTCCCGGTATGCCCATGTCCTCCTTCGCCCCGTTCGGTTTCTGATAGTTTGGTTACCAAAACAAATTGGGCGGTTTCGTGGCAGGCTATTACCATTTGAGCTATTCGTTCGCCATCTTTTATGGTAAACGGGTCGTTGGAAAGATTGACCAAACATATTTTTATTTCACCGCGGTAATCAGAGTCTATGGTTCCGGGTGAGTTGATGACTGTGATGCCGTGTTTGGCTGCCAGTCCGCTTCGTGGCCGTATTTGGGCTTCGTATCCTAGGGGCAATTCTATAAATAATCCTGTTCCTACCAAATGGCGTTGAAGCGGTTGTAAAGTTATTTCTTCCTCCAGATTGGCTCGTAAATCTACTCCGGCTGCCTGGGCGGTTTGGTATTCGGGCAAAGCGTGTTTGGAGTTATTTATTATTTTGATTTCCAAGGGTAGTTTCGGTTTTAAATTTTGTTTCGATAAAATATAATCCTCCCCCAAATACCAATAACCATAGTGGATTTATAATCCACTTGCTGATGTTTAGTAATGGGTTAAGATAAAAAGATAAGCCGTAAATAAGCAATGCCAACCCTATGAGTAAACCCAATTTAGGCAGATTATAAGGGACCGGATAATACTTTTGCCCCCATAAATAATTGGCCACCGCCAAAAACGCATAAACACCTAAGGTAACCCACGCCGATGCTAAAAATCCAAATTTAGGAATCAACAAAAGGTTTAAAATTACTGTTAAAATAGCGGCTATGATTGAAAGCTGAGAGCCTTTTTTTGTGTTATTGGTAAGCCTGTACCACACGCTAATGCTATAAAAAATGCCTAAAAATAAATTAGCCATTAATAAAATGGGAACTATTTTTATGCCATCGGGATGCTCATAGTAGGATTTATGACGAATAAGTAAAGCCGCTAAATCATCCACAAAAAGCATGGTGAAAACAAAGATGAATGCACACACCATCACAAAATAATCCATAATGCGGGCATACAATACCTGAGCATTTTCGTTTTTATGCTGACTAAAAAAGAAAGGTTCGGCCGCAAACTTAAAGGCTTGAATAAACAAGGTCATAATCATGCTCAGTTTATAGAAAGCCCCAAATACTCCCAGTTCATACAACCCGTCTTCACCGGGTGTTAAATATTTTAAAATAACCCGACTAAATGTTTCATTGGCAATACCTGCAAGTCCTATAAATATTAAGGGCCAGGCATATTTTAGCATATCCTTTCGTAATTCAGAATCTGCCTTAAACCCAAATTTTAAACACTCTGGAAGTAATAAAATTAATATGACCAAACTGGCTACGAGGTTGGAAATAAAAATATAACCCAAACCAATTTCAGGATTGAAGAAAGGTGCTACACTTCCATTGGCCACCAAATGGGGAGCCCACAATAAAAAGTATAGGTTTAACAAAACATTTATTAAAACCCAAAGTAGCTTTAAAACTGAAAATTTTATAGGTTTTTCTAATTGGCGTAATAAGGCAAAAGGCAGAGCACTTAAAGCATCCAGACCTAATATCCAAACAAACCAAAGGATATATTCAGGGTGGTCGGAATAACCCAAAGGAATAGCAATTTGCTTATAAAAAAGGGACCCTAAAACCAGAAAAATAGAGGTAGTAATTAATAAATTGTTAAAACCTGTAGTATATGTTTTTCCAACGGAATGTTCATCCTGCCTTGCATAATTAAAAAAGGAGGTTTCCATGCCATAGGTCAAAACAATGTTTAAAAAAGCCACCAAGGCATACACGTCGGTTACTATTCCATAATCATGAGGATTGTATACCGCGGTGTAAAGCGGAACTAATAAAAAATTGATGAATCGACCTACGATGGTACTTAGTCCGTAGGTTAAAGTTTGCGAAGCCAGTTTTTTGATGGTACCCAATGTGGAGGCAAATGTAAATTAAATTGTAAGACCATCATTCAAGAAATTCCCTCAATTCATCCCAATAGTTTTGGAAACTATTTAAATTATTATGCTTTCCGCCATTAAAAGTTATCAATTTTTTTAAAGGATTTTGAAGGCTTTCAAATAATTTTTGGCCCGAGGAATAAGGCACAACAGTGTCTTTGGTTCCGTGTAAAATTAAAATCGGGAACTGGGTATTTATAAGGTAGGAATGGGATTTTAATTTAAAATTTAGCTTATTTTTAAACAGAAATGAAGGAAAGTAATTGCTTATTAAATCATGCATATCATAATAAGGGGTTTCCAAGATTAGTTTATCAGGATTCACTTTTCCTGCCAGATGTGAAGCCACTCCGGTTCCCAACGATCGACCATAAACTACAATTTTTAAAGGGTTAAGGGTTTCTCTAATTTGAGTATAACAAAACAGGGCATCACTAAAAAAAGTTTCTTCAGAAAGTGTTCCGGTACTTTTTCCATATCCTCTGTAATCAATTGCTATTACGTCATAATCAAACTTGGTTAGTTGAGATGAAATTTTTCCACAACGGGCCAGATTGTCTTTATTGCCATGAAAATACAGAATTATTCCTTTCGGATTTTTAACTTTAAAATGCAGGGCATTAATTTCAACATCCGATTCAGGATAAAAATTTATTTCTTCAAAATTTGAATCAAAATGGAATAGATAATCGGCACTTATTTTTACCGGCCTGAAAATTATTTTTTCTAATAAAAACTGAATGGGCATTTGTGAAAATTACAACCTTTGATACCTTTTCGTTTTTCGCTTAAAATCAATACTGCTATTTTCCCTGTCAAATTCCACAGCACTTGCCTTCAAAATTTGTCCTAATACTTCATGGTAGGATTCGAAAGTATTCAAATTATTATGCCCTCCGCCAATTACAGAGTGCAGCCTAGTTAATTCTGAGTTTATGGCTGCCAATTTTATACTGGATTTAAATGGAATCAATTTATCTTCAGTACCGTGAATAATATGAATGGGGCATTTTACATACTTAATCCATTTGTAGGTCGGGATAGGAAATTTCAATAAAAATGTCATTGGTAAAAAAGGAAGATACCGTCCAGTAGATTTAGCCATACTGTAATAAGGGGCATCCAAAATAAGCATTCGCGGATTATTGGTAGAAGCCAATTTGGTGGCAAAACCCGAACCCATTGACCGCCCGTATAGCACTATAAATTTTTCATCTACCCTTTCCTTTATTTTGTCATATACCAATTGCAAATCATTCTTGATGCCTTGCTGCGACCGGCGACCGGTACTTTTTCCAAACCCCCTGTAATCCACCATTATTACATCGTAATTATACCTTACAAAATCAATGGCAAACTTTCCCCAACCCTTAATACTTCTACTATTTCCCTTTAAATAAAGTACTATTCCAACAGGGTTTTCAGCTTTAAAACGGAGTACAGAAAGTGATACACCAGGTTTAATATCTAATGTGTGTTCATCAAAATCTAAGTTTTTGTATTGAAACTCAAATTCAGGGTCTAATTTTTCGGGCTTGAATAAAAAGAAATCCTGGATGAAATAAACCAAAACACTTATTGACAAATAAATAATAATAACAACCGTAAGAATGCTAAAAATATGTTCTGAAATCCAGTGAAACAAAATAAGGGTGTGAATTAATTATAACTCAACAAATGTAAAGAATTAAATAGAGGGAAGTTACTGGAATCTATTTTTCGAATTTTTCAATTACTAATTGTTCAAGATAAGGCGAGCAGGAACCTGTTTCAATTTGCATTATTTTATACTTAAAGGCGGTACCGATTTGAACATTCAGGTTTTTAATCTCGGTTGAATCCATGTGTCGGCCATAAGCGTAGGAATAATAAATTGTATCAACTCCGTTGGTATTTGGGGTGTTAATGGTCATTGATAAATCAAACATATTGTAATCTACTTTAAATATATCAATTACTATAGCCGGGTAAAAATCTGTTTTATAAGAACACGGCCCACCTTCAGGTATTTCCTTTTTATGGAATTTACAACTTGAAAGAAGCACTAAAATTAAAAAGGACGAAAGTGTAATGCAATTTTTCATAATGATAATTGATATCCGAAATTACCTTTTGGTAAATAATGATTATCGTTTATTGAGCAACGAAAATATTTCGCTGTCCATAAACTTGCCATTAAAAAAGAAATTTTCTTTAAAATAAGCCTCACTTACAAAGTTATATTTTTTAAGAATGGCTGCTGAAACCTTATTGTTTGGGTCAATATTAGCTTGAATACTGTGGAGTTTCATGGTATTAAATCCATAATCCAAAACTTGTTGTATAGCTTCACTCATAAGGCCTTTATTCCAAAACTGTGGCAAAAGCATGTAGCCAATTTCGGCCCTATAGTGTTGTTTATCTATTTGATGAAACCCAATAGTGCCAATAAGTTGAGGGTTGTTTTTTAAAGATATTGCCCAACCGATAGCAGTATTATTTTCTAAGCCATCTTGTATGCGTGTTATTAAATCGCGGGCTTCATCAAAAGTGGTTGAAATTGGTTTCCCAATATAACGCATGGCATCAATGTCGCCTCTTAAAGTAAGTACATCCTGAGAATCGGCCATAGTTACTTTTCTTAAAATAAGTCTTTCGGTTTCCAAAGTTGGAAAAGGGAGAAAGTTGAGCTCTAACATTTAAAGAAGCCTATTGCTTTTGAGTAGCAATCACCATTTTTATATGGTTTTTCACCCCAATGGTCATCACGTCTACCAAGTCTTGAACGGTTAAAGCGGCATCGGCTCTTAAAATAATAGTCGGCTCTTCCATTCCTGCAGATTTTTGTTGCAGCATGCCTTCAATATCTTCAAAAGCCACTTCGGCATTATTTATAAAATAATGCTTGTCGGCAGTAATTACCAATATAATCGGTGGTTTGCTTACCCTTTCACTTACCGCAGTTTTGGGTAAAAATATTTTTATTATACTTGGATTGGCCAAAGTAGAAATGATAAGGAAGAACAGCATAAGGAAAAACATGATGTCGTTTAGGGCACCTGTTCCTACTTCAGCATGAAATCTTCGTTTGTGTCTTAATCGCATAATCTTAAAAATTAGCGGGTTGGTTCTTGCAATATATCTACAAATTCAATAACTGCAGCTTCAATACGGAATGTAAGTCTATCCACCATCATCATGAGTATGTGATATCCAAAATAAGCAAATACACCCACTGTTAATCCTGCCAAACTGGTAATCATTTTTTGATATAAACCTCCAGCTACAATTGCAATACTAAAATTATCGGTAGCAGCAATGGAATGGAAGATTGTAATAACCCCCATAATTGTTCCAATGAAACCCAACATAGGAGCCACACCGGCAATAATTCCTAAAACACCTAAGTTTTTCTCAGCCTTCGAAATTTCAAGGTTTCCAACATTTTCCATACTGGCTTCTATATCTTTCAAAGGTTTTCCAATTCTTATAAGGCCTTTTTCAACCATCCGGGCAACCGGAGTTGGGTTAGTACGACACAGATTAAGGGCGGCAGCAATATTTCCATTCACCACATTATCCTTAATGCTGGACATAAAATTATCATTAATTTTAAATTTCTTTTTAATACTAAAATACCTTTCAATCATTATATATACAGCTATAATGCTGCATAAAGCGATAGGTATCATAATTGGCCCACCTTTGATAAGCATATCAAGAATATTGATACCTTCAACGGGTACAGTTCCAGTGGCTGCGGCATTTGTGGTGTCGCCTAATTCGGGATTGGTTTGTAATAAAATGGATAAAAACATTTGAATTTTCTTTATTAATTATATAAAACGCAAAGTTTAAGGATTACAGTATTTTATTATTAAAATGTTATAAACAAATGTTTAAAAAAGCCTTTCATCCTTTAAATCCAATAAATCCTCGTTAATTTTGTCGCATGAATTTTTCCGGCTACAATTATTCAAGGGTTGAACTTAAAGAAATTTACAAAGCCCTTGTAAAACCGAGAATTATAGAAGAAAAAATGCTCATTCTGCTTAGGCAGGGAAAGGTGGGTAAATGGTTTAGCGGTATTGGTCAGGAAGCCATTTCGGTTGGAGCAACCTTAGCGCTTAAAGAAGACGAATACATTTTGCCTTTGCACCGAAATTTGGGAGTTTTTACCACACGAAAGATTCCGTTTGCCAAACTCTTTGCTCAATGGCAGGGTAAAAAGTCGGGATTTACCAAAGGCCGCGACCGCTCGTTTCATTTTGGTACTACTGAGTTTCATATTGTGGGGATGATTTCCCATTTAGGTGCTATGCTTGGTGTGGCTGATGGGATTGCCTTAGCTGAAAAATTAGACAATACAGGCAAATGTGCTTTGGTATTTAGTGGGGATGGCGGTGCCAGTGAAGGTGATTTTCATGAAGCGATGAATGTGGCTGCCGTATGGGATTTGCCAGTTATTTTTTTAATAGAAAACAATGGGTACGGACTTTCAACCCCCAGCAATGAGCAGTTTAGACAAAAGCAGTTTATTGACAAAGGAATTGGGTATGGAATAAAAACCAAACAGGTGGATGGTAATAATATTTTGGAGGTTCTATCAGCGGTAAAAGAAATAGCCGAAGAAATACGAACCGACCCTAAACCGTATCTTTTGGAATGCCTTACATTCAGGATGCGTGGCCATGAGGAAGCTAGTGGTACCAAATATGTGCCGCAACATTTGTTTGATGAATGGGAGAAAAAAGACCCTATTAATAACTTTGAAAAATACTTGCTAGAAATTGGTTTTATCAATGCTTCAGAAATTGAGGAAATAAAATACGGAATAAAGTCGGAGATGGAAGTAGGGTTGGAAGATGTATTTGCCCAGCCTGAAATTACAGCGGATACCAACGAAGAATTGGCCGATGTTTATCAGGAAATTACCTATCAGGAAATAAAACCAACTATCGAAACCAAAAAAGAAAAACGCCTGATTGATGCTATAGGTGATGGCTTGCGCCAAAGTATGGAACGCCATGATAATTTGGTGTTGATGGGACAGGACATTGCCGATTACGGAGGTGTTTTTAAAATTACCGATGGATTTGTAACACAATTTGGAAAAGGGAGAGTAAGAAATACACCCATTTGTGAATCGGCTATAGTTGGTGCAGGGTATGGTTTAGCCATCCGAGGAAAAAAAGCAATGGTAGAAATGCAGTTTGCTGATTTTGTGAGTTGCGGGTTCAATCAAATTGTAAATAATTTGGCCAAAAGCCATTACCGCTGGGGGCAACCTGCCGATGTAGTTGTGAGAATGCCAACAGGAGCCGGTTCCAATGCCGGGCCGTTTCATTCACAAAGCAATGAGGCTTGGTTTACTAAAGTTCCGGGTTTGAAAATTGTGTATCCCAGCACTCCTTCCGATGCCAAAGGACTGCTTTGTCAGGCGTTTAACGACCCAAACCCCATCTTATTTTTTGAACATAAACATTTATACCGAAGCATAAAGGAAGAAGTATATGATGATTATTATACCCTTCCTTTTGGCAAAGCCCGAACAGTAATAAAGGGTGATGATATTGCTATAATAACCTACGGTTGGGCGGTTCATTGGGCTACTGAAATTACAGAAGCAAATAATATTTCAGCTGAGATTATAGACTTAAGAACCCTGATTCCATGGGACGAAGAAGCCGTGGAATTAGCAGTTAAAAGAACCGGAAAGGTTGTGATTGTGCATGAAGATACCTTAACCGGAGGAATAGGAGCGGAGATAGCTGCCTGGATTTCGGAGCATTGTTTTGAATATCTGGATGCCCCGGTTAAACGGGTGGGGAGTTTAGATACCCCAATCCCTATGGCAATGGATTTAGAGGATAATTTTTTGGCAAAAAAGCAGTTGTTGACTGTGATAATGGACTTATTGGAATATTAAGACATGGCAGAAAAACGCATCCTTATCCTAACTTATTATTGGCCACCTAGCGGCGGTGGTGGGGTGCAGCGTTGGATGTATTTTGCCATGTATTTAAAACGGCTGGGATATAATCCGACAGTAATAACTGTTCATCCGGATAAAGCTTCATATCCATTGATTGATAAGTCGCAACTGGATATGGTGAAGGAGATTGAAACCATTTATACCAATACCTTAGAACCTTTAAAATTTTATTCGTTTTTAAAATCAGGGAAAACAAAGAAGGAAATACCTTATGGTAATTTAGGAGAAAATAGTGGAGGAATTTTTAGCAAAGCCATGGCATTTGTTAGGTCTAATTTTTTTGTGCCTGATGCTCGTAAAGGTTGGGTTCCTTATGCAAAAAAAGCTGCTTCTGATTTATTGAAATCAGAAAAATTTGATTGGCTTATTACAACAGGGCCGCCACATTCCACCCATTTGGCAGGACTTTATTTATCTAAAAAATTTAATATAAAATGGCTGGCTGATTTTCGTGACCCCTGGAGTGAAATCTACTTTTTACAAAACACCTACCGTTTCAATTTTGCAAAGCAAAAAGATGAAGAACTAGAATCAAAAGTTCTAAACTCAGCCCATGTTATAACCACTGTTGGTCCGGGAATGGCAGATTTGCTGCGCAAGAAAATGAAGAACCCCAAAAAACTTCATGTTCTTTATAATGGCTACGACAAGGAAATGTTTGAAGTCATTGAAAAGAGAACTTCAAAAAATGAGCTTTTCACTATTTCTCATATTGGCTTATTAGGAGACACCCAACGGTTGGACTCATTTATTGACGCTTTAAAAATTTCTGATATTGATGCTTCAAAAATCCTGATTCATTTGGCCGGAAGTGTTCATCCCATTCATTTAGAAAAACTTAAAACCGATTTGCCAAATGTTCAATTGATTCATCAGGGATTTTTGCCCCGCAAGGAAGCTCTAACCTTAATGAAAAACAGTGATTTGTTATTGCTTTGTCCGCCGATGATAGGCCAAACCCGCCTCATTGTGAGCACCAAAACCATGGAATATTTGGCTGCCAATGTTCCAATATTAGGTATTGGGGATGAACTGAGTGATGCAGCAACTTTGGTTAAGGAACAAACTATGTCGCAATTTTGTGACCCTGAAGCAATTGAAAAAATGGCTCAATTTATTACCCTAAGCTTTAAAAATTGGCAGGAGGATAAATCAACTTTAAATAATTTTGACCCTGAACCCTATAGCCGATTGGCGGTAACCCATAAGTTAGCTGTACTTTTAGAAACTGAAATTTGAAACCAAAACTAATATACTTTTATCCTAACGAGGCTTCTTATGTTAGTAAGGATTTAAAAATATTGGGTGAAAACTATACCATCATTAAGTTATGCGTTCAGCCTTCCAAAAAATGGCGACTGCCATTTTTAATGGTTTACCAAAAACTGATTTGTTTGTGGCATTTTAGGGCCAAATATATCGTTTGCCAGTTTGCAGGTTACCATTCATTCATGCCTGTAATTATTGGAAATATTTTAGGAATTAAAACGGTTGTAATTCTCGGAGGTTCTGATTGCGCCTCGTTTCCAGAAATTAATTATGGGAATTATCGCAAAAAATTATTGGGTTGGTTTACCGCCAAAAGTATTGAAAAAGCTAAAATTCTTTCGCCCGTTCATGAAAAAATGATTGGCTATGATTATGAGTATGAAAATTTTAGTAACAATCGGCAAGGGTATTCAGCTTTTACAAAACCCAGTAAGGCTTTGGTTAAAGTTATTTACAATGGTTTTTATACCGATGTTTTTAAAATTACCGGGCAAAAGCGGGAAAAGAATTTTGTAGCTATTGCAGCATATAACCGTGATGCGGTGTATTATTTAAAAGGAATTGATTTGCTGGAAAAAGCAGCTTTAAAGTTTCCTGAAACTACATTTACTATCGTTGGAGTTTCGCCTCAGTTTTTGAATAAACTCCGTCCGCCCAATCTCATTTTTGTGCCTTTTGTTTCAGCCAATGAGTTGGTCGAAATTTTAAATCAACATTACTTTTATTGCCAACTTTCCATTAGTGAAGGTTTCCCGAATGCCTTGTGCGAAGCCATGCTTTGTGGCTGTATACCGGTAGTAAGTAATGTTTGCTCTATGCCTAATATTGTTGGCAATACAGGGTTTGTTTTACCAAAAAGAAATGAGGAACTATTGTTTGAAATTATAGAGGATTTACTATTCAAATCTGATTTGGATACTTTGAGCATAGCTTCACGAAACCGGGTGGTTGAAAATTACAGTTTTGAGACCCGTAAGGAGGAATTACTGAAATTACTAAACTAAAATCTTGTATTTTTGGAACGAAAATTGCAAACTATAAACAACCATTTTTAATAAAACATGAGAATTTTAAAACCTATTTTTGCGGCTCTTATTTTAATAGCCTTTACATTGGAACTATCAGCACAAACAGAAGACGGCATGTATGCCAAGATTACCACTAACCGTGGTAGTATTTTAATTAAATTATTTTACAAAGAAGCGCCTATGACGGTATGCAACTTTGTGGGTTTAGCAGAAGGAAAAATCACTAACACAGCCAAACCTGCCGGTGATCATTTTTATGATGGACTTAAATTTCACAGAGTAATAAGCAAAGTGAATGGAGACGGACAAGATTTTATGGTTCAAGGTGGTGACCCCTTGGGCAATGGAACCGGTGGCCCGGGTTATTCTTTTGCCGATGAGTTTGGACCGGGTTTAAAACACGATGGTCCGGGTTATTTATCTATGGCCAATTCAGGGCCGGCTACCAATGGCAGTCAGTTTTTTATAACTATTGTTGCTACTCCTTGGTTGGATGGTAAACACGCTATTTTTGGCAAAGTAGTTACAGGGCAAAATATTGTTGATTCATCACGAACAAGTGATATAATGCAATCGGTTCAAATAATTCGTAAAGGATTAGAAGCAGAAAAATTTGTGGCCGATCAAGCACAATTTGATAGATTAAAAGAAGCTATAGTTTTAAAAGAAGCTGAAGCTAAAGCTAATGCTGGTAAAGAATTTGGTGACTGGGTAATGAAAAACTATCCAACTGCTAAAAAGACTAGCAATGGTTTGTTTTATGTAGTTGAAAAAGAAGGAACAGGAGCGAAAGCTTTACCGGGCAAAAATGTATCAGTAGCCTACAAAGGAATGTTCATTGATGGTAAAATATTTGATCAATCACAACCAGGTAGCCCATTATCGTTTCAATTAGGTGTTGGGCAAGTTATAAAAGGTTGGGACGAAGGAATTGCTTTAATGAAAGTAGGTTCTAAGTACAAATTGTTAATCCCATATCAATTAGCCTACGGCGAAGCTGGATATCCGGGCGCTATTCCACCAAAATCGAATTTAGTTTTTGAAACTGAATTGATTTCAGTAGACTAAAAACGTTAAGAAAATATTTTTTCAATAGCTCATAAATTTCGGTTTATGGGCTATTTTTGTCTACTAAATAAACTAAACCATGCCTGCTTTTCCTAAACCTGAAACTGATTACAAAGTTTTAGTATCCAAAGAACTTAAAAATTTAGAAACCTATAAAAACACTAAACCTGGGCGATTGATACCGGAAAGTAAAAGCGATAATTTATTAATAGCCACTTGGAACATTGCAAACCTTGGATTGCAAAAGCGTGAAGCAAGTCACTATAAAATAATAGCTAAAATTATTTCATGGTTTGATGTGATTGCTTTACAGGAAATCAATGATAATTTGGAAGGTTTCAGGGCGTTGCAAAAGGAATTACCCAAACGCTATAAAGCTGTTTTTACTGATGCTTCGGGCAATAATGAACGAATGGCTTATTTGTATAATTCAGAAAAAGTAAAGCAACTTGAAAAAATCGGGGAAATAGCCATGGCAGCTGAAGATCTTGAAAATATTAAGCTTCCGGGTATTCAATCAAAATTTAGCGGATTTAGTCGAACCCCATTTTTGGCAACTTTTAAAGCCAATGCTTTTGAGTTTGCTTTGGTAAATGTGCATTTGTATTTTGGGGATGATACTGAAAAAAAATCAATTGAACGACGCACTTTAGAAACATTTGCAGTGGCTCGGTGGGCTGATTTGAGACGAAAAAGCAAATACGTTTTTACTCCAAATATTATGGCATTGGGTGATTTTAATTTACCAAAAGTAGAAAAAGGTGACCCCATTTATGATGCTTTAGTTTCCAGAGGATTTGAATTACCCGAACATACAAGTAAAGTGTTTTCGAATATTATTGATGATAAAAATTATGACCAAGTAGCTTTTTTGCCGGGTATAAAAAGTATAGTAAAAAGTGGAGGAGTCTTTGATTTTGGCGGAGCTTTGTTTTCTGCCTTATGGGATGAAAATAAACCAACTGTTTTACGAAATTATCTGAAGTATTATATTTCTGACCACCGACCTAAGTGGTATGAACTTTCGATTTAACAGCATATTTTACATTTCCGCGTTAGTTTAATAATTGTTAAAATTTTTTCTAAAATAATATTCAGTTAATTATTATTGGGAATGATTTAAGTCATAGCAATCTGGGGCAATAGTGCAGAACTTTGCTCAAAAAAATCATCTTCATTATAGGCTTCTTCTTTTTATCTATTTTGAAGAGATTTATATAGATAGTTTTAAAGCCAGCTTGTAGTTAGGAACATGACAAATGAAGTAAATCTAAATAACACTTATACAGAAATAGAAGCAGAGAGTATGGTGGTCCGTTTTTCGGGCGACTCAGGTGATGGGATGCAACTTACCGGTATGCAGTTTACTGATACCGCGGCTTTTTTAGGAAACGATTTAAGTACATTTCCTGATTATCCCTCAGAAATAAGGGCTCCGATAGGAACCGTTGCCGGAGTTTCAGGATTTCAAGTTCATTTTGGAAGTAAAGAAATTTATACACCAGGGGATGAATTTGATGTAATGGTAGCAATGAATGCCGCTGCCTTAAAAGTGGATTTACCTCGGTTAAAAAAAGGTGGAGTTATTATTGCAAATATTTCAGGGTTTGATAAAAAGAATCTAGGATTAGCTAAATATCCTGAAACTGCTGACCCGCTGGAAGACTTAACCTTGGATAACTACATTCTACATAAGGTTGATATTACTAAAAATACAAAGGAATGTCTTGCAGGAACAGGATTAGGCACCAAAGAAATAGAGCGTTCTAAAAATATGTTTGTGTTAGGACTTCTTTTTTGGACATTTGAAAAACCGCTCGATCATACCATTAAATTTATTGAAGAAAAATTTGCAAAAAAACCTGAGATAGCGGATGCCAATATAAAAACCTTAAAGGCAGGATGGAATTACGGTGAAAACACTGAAATTTTTAACATCCGTTTTAAGGTTACTGCGGCAAAACAACCATCAGGTGTTTATCGCAATATTACCGGAAATCATGCTACAGCTATCGGTTTAATAGCAGCTTCTGATAAATCAGGACTTCCATTATTTTTAGGTTCCTACCCAATTACACCTGCCACCGATATATTACATGAACTTTCAAAATACAAAGCCAATGGTGTAAAAACCTTTCAGGCTGAAGATGAAATAGCTGGAGTTTGTTCTGCAATCGGTGCTTCTTATACCGGTCAGTTGGCTATTACAACCACTTCAGGTCCGGGTTTGGCACTTAAAACTGAAGCCATCGGATTGGCAACAATGTTAGAAATTCCATTAGTAATAGTAAATGTTCAACGCGGAGGTCCATCTACAGGATTACCTACCAAAACCGAACAAGCTGATTTACTAATGGCTATGCATGGTCGTCATGGCGAAGCACCTTTGGCCGTTTTAGCTGCCACCTCACCGTCAGATTGTTTTAGTATGGCATACGAAGCTTGCCGAATTGCGGTGGAACACATGACCCCTGTTATTTTATTAACAGATGGTTATATTGCCAATGGTTCTGAACCTTGGCGTTTTCCAATTGAAGATGATTTGAAACCTATTTCTGTAGAATTTTTAGGTAAACCCAATGGTGAGAATGGTGAAATACTTCCTTACAAACGCAACGAAAAATTAGTTCGTCCTTGGATTAAACCCGGAACGAAAGGATTGGAGCATCGCATAGGTGGGTTGGAAAAACAAGACATTACAGGAAATGTATCCTACGACCCATTGAATCACGAAACAATGGTTCATTTGAGGGCTGAAAAAATTAATAAGATAGCGGATTATATTCCTGAATTGAAGCCCGATACCGGAAATGATAAAGCAAAATTATTGGTTTTAGGCTGGGGTTCCACTTATGGAGCTATCAAAACTGCCGTTCGCGAAGCGATAGCAGAAGGTTATGATGTGGCAAATGCTCATTTGCGATATATAAATCCGTTCCCTAAAAATTTGGGTGAATTATTAAAAGGATACGATAAAGTATTGATTCCTGAAATGAACAGTGGCCAGCTTTTGCAATTAATCCGGGCTAAATATTTAATTGATGCCACCGGATTTTCAAAGGTTCAGGGAATGCCTTTTACCACTACCGAAATGAAAGCAAAAATTGTAGAACTACTAAATCAATAAACAAAAATGGAAACAGTATTAGAAAACGAAATAAAACTTACTTCCAAAGATTTTGCTACCGATCAGGATGTGAAATGGTGCCCCGGTTGCGGTGACTATTCAATATTAAAACAGGCTCAGACCATATTTCCTGAATTGGGTGTTCCAAAAGAAAACCTAGTTTTTATTTCGGGAATAGGGTGTTCTTCACGGTTTACCTATTACATGGATACTTATGGAATGCATAGTATTCACGGACGTGCAGCGGCTATAGCTTCAGGAGTAAAAGCTGCAAATCCTGATTTAAGTGTTTGGATTGTATCCGGCGATGGCGATTCTTTTTCCATTGGTGGAAACCACTTTATTCATGCCATGCGAAAGAATTTTAACTTTAATTATTTGGTTTTTAACAACCAGATTTATAGCCTCACCAAAGGGCAATATTCCCCAACCTCCGAAAAAGGAAAGGTGACTAAAACCACACCTTTCGGGTCCATTGAAGAACCATTTAATCCTTCGGAACTGGCTTTAGGTGCCAAAGCATCTTTTGTGTCCCGAACCCTTGACCGCGACCCAAAACACATGCAAATGGTACTGAAAAGAGCAGGTGAATTTAAGGGAACTTCCTTTGTTGAGATTTATCAAAATTGCCCTGTTTTTAATGATGCCGCATTTTTTGCTTTTTCTGATAAGGAAACCAAAAAGGAAGAAGCTGTGTTTTTGGAACATGGAAAACCTTTAATTTTTGGTCACAATGATGAGAAGGGAATCAAGCTTGATGGGTTGACTCCGGTTATCGTAAACATTGCCGAAAATGGGTTATCCGATTTGTGGATACACGATGAAAAGGATAAAACCAAAGCCAATTTGCTTTCCCGTTTTTTTGATACCACATTTAACGGTGAAGATTTACCACGTCCTTTTGGTATTCTATATGCTGATGAACGTCCTGTGTACGATGAAGGGATGACGATGCAAATAGAAGAAATTAGATCAAGAAAAGGCCGAATGCCACTTAACAAAATATTGTCAGGGGACAATACGTGGATAATAGCCTAATTTGAAAATGATAGTGGCATAAAGTTCACCTTGCTCTGTGGATTGAGAAATAGGGCAGAGGGGTGTTTGAAGGAAGATTGTCACAAGGACCGCTTCGCTAATCCTTAAGCCACTAAAGATGATAACGTTTAACTTTTTATAGGTCCCACCATACAATTCGATGGTCTAGTAGAATTCCAGAAACTTATTAATAAGTCACGATTATTGTCATAAAAATATTTAACCTTCTTTAAGGTACTTTTTTTTAGCCTGCCATTTAAAATTTTGAATGATTCTATTGCAATTGAAACATTTTCATTTTTTGTTAAAACATGAAAATGAGGAGGAGAATGTTCTTCATGATAAATTTCTATTTTGGCTTCA
This sequence comes from Chitinophaga pinensis, assembly GCA_945907065.1. Taxonomy (GTDB): domain Bacteria; phylum Bacteroidota; class Bacteroidia; order NS11-12g; family UBA9320; genus JABWCE01. The sequence continues at coordinate 25,469 of CAMDSC010000014.1, read as the reverse complement.
TCAATAATCTGAATTAGTTTTCTTGATTCAATTAATTGACCTTTAAATTCAACCAAGGATAAAGCTAAAGCAAACTTAAATTCTAAAAATTTTAAATCTTCTTGAATTTCATGTTTTATAATTTCTTTAATTCTCTCCATATTTTTAATTTTTTATCAAAGTTAAAATCAAAAGAGACCTTGATTTAAAAAGTGTTACTATTTTTTTTCGATTTTGCCTTTTTTCTTATCAAGAATTAGGATTTCAGTAGCTACCTCTATGGAATATTTTATATATTTTTTAAAAAATCATCCTCAGATATAATTTCTAATTTAGAACCCTTCTCTATTAATTTAACTGCTTTTTCTTGCTTACTGCTCATTCCATCATCGCCAACCACCCTATAATCTTGCTGCCCTACAATTAAAAAATCAGTATCCTTAGTTACACTATTACCAATAAATCCACCAATATTTATTATTATCTGTTGAGCCTCAGCCCTAACCATTGAAGATAAAGTACCTGTAAAAACAACTATCCTTCCATGAAAAATACTATCGGGATTAATCTTGGTTGGGTCCCCAACAATATTTGCAAGGTCTTTTAATGTTGTGAGTCTTTTCGTCTCGGACGAGGTATAACCTCCATTATATAGTTTTCCTATTGTTGTTTTTAATTTTTCTTGAATATCATCAATGGAATTAATGCCAGCTAAATCAAAAGCTTTCAACGATAGTTCAGCAGTTGCTTTACTGTCAGGACCTGCTCTGTGATGTTTAAGTTCAATATTGTTAATTCTACAAAGTGTTTCCAAGTTATATGATGGAAGTCCTTGCCAAACTTTTTTCGAAAAAATATAGCTACATGAATAATTCAAAGTTGGAAATGGTATCTGATAAGCTTCAAGAGTCCTTCTCAAAACACTCATATCAAAACCTGCGTTATGAGCAATCAAAAATTGGTTTTCAAGTAATGGGCCTATTTCCATCCAAAGTTGGTCAAACTCAGGCTCATTTTTAACATGAAAGGGGTGGATTCCGTGAATATGAACATTAAAAAAATCAAATTCTTCATACATTGGTTTTATCAACCACGATTTTGTTTTAACAATTTGTCGGTTCTTAACGAACGTCAACCCAATTTCACAAGGACTATCCCTTTGCGCTGTAGCAGTTTCAAAATCAATCGTTATAAAGTCCATATTTTAAAAGATTCTATCTTTACCTACCCAATCATCTCCATAAAATCCTCTTCCGAAATAACCTTGATTCCCAAATCCGTGGCTTTTTGAAGTTTGGCAGGGCCCATGTTTTCACCGGCTAAAACAAAATCGGTTTTGGAAGAAATGCTTCCTACATTTTTCCCTCCAAATTTTTCAATGGTATCTTTCAGTTCATCACGGCTAAATTTGGTAAACACTCCGCTTACCACAAAGCTTTTGCCATCCAGTTTATTATCAATTTCGGGTTGATTGCTTTCATCCACAGACAAGTGCAATCCTGCGGCTTTCAGTTTTTCTATTATTTCTATATGCTGAGGATTAGCAAACCATTGAATGATGCTTTCGGCTATGGTATCTCCAATTTCATCCACCGCATTTAATTCCTCAAATGTGGCGGCTGCAATGGCATCAATTGTTTTAAAATATTTCGCCAATTTCTTAGCCACCGTTTCACCCACAAACCGTATCCCCAAACCAAACAACACCCGTTCAAACGGTGTATTTTTTGAAGTTTCAATTCCTAACAAAATATTATTCGCGGATTTTTCTAAAATGCGTGTATCCTTAGTCTTTCCGGTCTCTTCATCTTTGGTTGTCTTTGAAAGTCCAAATATTTGTTCATACTTTAAGTCATAAAAATCGGCCACATTTTTTAATAATCCTTTTTCATGCAGCAAGTCAATTCTTTCTTCGCCCATACTGTCAATATCCAAAGCTTTGCGGGCTACAAAATGCACCATTTTTCCTTTTATCTGCGGTGGGCACCCTTCCTCATTGGGGCAATAATGGGCAACTTCACCTTCTTTGCGTATAAGGGCTGTGCCGCATTCAGGACAATGGGTTATAAATTCTAAAGGTTTTGAATCCAGCGGTCGCATGTCCAAGTCCACTTCTATTATTTTAGGAATTATTTCACCCCCTTTTTCTACAAAAACGGTATCCCCTACCCTTATATCCAATTCATTTATGATATCCTGATTGTGCAGCGAAGCCCGTTTTACGGTGGTTCCCAAAAGCAAAACCGGCTCCAGATTAGCCACCGGAGTAACTGCCCCGGTGCGGCCTACCTGAAAACTTACAGACAGTAATTTGGTGGCAGCCCGTTCGGTTTCAAATTTATAGGCAATGGCCCAGCGCGGGTTTTTGGCAGTAAAGCCTAACTCATGCTGCAATTGGTAGCTGTTTACTTTTACCACTACCCCATCTATTTCAAAGCTTAATTTTTTTCGTTCCTTGTCCCAGTGCTTTATAAAAGCCCAAACTTCGTCCATGGATTTACAAACTTTTGCGGCATCATTTATTTGCAAGCCCCAGGTTTCGGCTTCTTTCAGGCTGTCATAGTGCGTTAAAAATCGTTTTTCATCTCCCAAAAAATGATAGAGAAAACAATCCAAAGGTCGCTTGGCCACTTCGCTGCTTTCCTGCATTTTTATGGTTCCTGCAGCAGAGTTTCGTGGATTGGCAAACGGAGCCTCGCCGTTTTTTACCCGCTCCTCATTCATGCGGTCAAAGGCTTTACGATGCATAAAAATTTCACCCCGAATTTCAAACTCTTCAGGGTAATTGCCATGCAACTGATGCGGAATGGTTCGGATGGTTTTTACATTCTCGGTTACATCATCGCCTTGGGTTCCATCCCCACGGGTAAGGGCTTGGATGAGTTTTCCGTTTTTATAAGTCAGCCCAATAGCAAAACCGTCAAATTTTAGTTCAGCCACATATTCAAAATCCATACCCGCCAGTTTTTTGGCCCGTTCGTCAAACTCACGGAGTTCTGCTTCGCTGTATGTATTGCCCAGCGACAGCATGGGGCGGCTGTGTTTTTTTGTTATAAAATTTTTGGTAACCGCTCCACCAACTACTTTTACCGGCGAATCGAGATGAGCCAACTCAGGAAATTCTTTTTCCAAGGCTTCCAGTTCTTTCAGCAATCGGTCAAACTCACGGTCGCTAATGGTTGGCTCGGCTAGTACATAATAGTTGTAATTATGTTCTTTGAGTTCCCTGGTTAGGGCATCTATTTGTATCTTGGGGCTGGGTGGGGACGAAAATAAATCCACAGTTTTAGTAATTAGTTTAAAACTTCAAACATACAATTCTTTTTAGTTTCGCACAGAGACACTTAGCAACAAGAAGGTTGAAATTTTAAGAAATCGAATACTCTATAACTCCGTGCCTCTGTGCGATATTTTTTTAACTATGTTTGCCAAATGAATTCCATAAAGCAGTTTGTAATTCTTTCAGCGATTTTAGTTTTGGGAAGTTCTTTTATCAAGGCTCAAAGCACTTATTTGCCTATAAATTCTTTTACGAATTATCATATTGACAGGCTTGAAATTACAGGAAGTTTAGATTTTACATCAACGTCTCTTAAACCATATTCTAGAGCAGAAAGTGACTCTATTAAAGACTATATTTTTATTTTTCATAATGAAAAAAATTCAATGAATAGTGCCAAATATATCAGGGCTGACAATTTTGAATATCATGCTAATGAGTCATGGGTGTATGGGACTTCTAATTCTTGGCTATCTTTCAAAAAAAGAATTTACACACGTCCTTCTGCATTGTATCACTATAAAAATCAAGACTTAACTTTTATGATAAATCCCGTCCTAGGTTTCTCAGGTGGTAAAGACTTTAGCAATTCCATATCAACTTTTCAAAATACTAGAGGCATTGAAGTCAGAGGAATGATTGACAACAAAGTTGGTTTTTATTCTTACCTCACCGAAAATCAATTTCGGTTTCCCAATTATTATAAGCAGATTATAGATTCCACAGGCGTTATCCCCGGAAACGGGTTTCATAAACCCTTTGGCAGCAATGCCCATGATTTTTTTATGGCTCGCGGATATATTACGGTTTCACCTACCAAACATATTGGGATGCAGTTTGGCCACGACCGCAATTTTATTGGCAACGGCTACCGCAGCCTTATCCTTTCAAATTTTAGCAATCCTTATTTATTTTTAAAAATTAACACCAAAATCTGGCGGTTCAATTATCAAAATCTGTTTACACAACTCACAGATTTTACAAGCCAATCCGCAGATGGGAAGGGTGTAAAACCTAAATATTTCGTAAATCATTATTTAGGTATCAAATTATTTAAAACCCTGAATATCGGTTTCTTTGAATCGGTAGTTTACGACCGTAGCGATAGTATTCACAAAGGTTCGTTTGATATTAATTATTTAAACCCTGTAATTTTTTACCGGGCCATTGAGCACAACCTCAACAGCAGCGATAATGTGATTGTAGGCATGGATTGGAAATGGAACTTTAAAAAACGGTTTTCGTTTTATGGGCAATTTGTTTTAGATGAATTTATAAAAAATGAAATGATAAAACGCACTGGTTCGTGGGTTAATAAATTTGGGGTACAAACAGGATTGAAGTATATCAACGCCTTTACCATTAATGGTCTTGACTTGCAGGTAGAGTATAATTTAGTACGTCCTTATACCTACACCCATTTCAAACAAAGCCAAAATTATGTGAACTATAATCAGGCTTTGTCGCATCCTTTTGGGGCTAATTTTAGAGAAGCAATTTTTATAGCCAAGTACCAACCGATTTATAAATTATTTATAGAAACAGGTTTTATCTATGTGATGAAAGGCCTTGACAGCAATAGCAGCACTAAGCATTTTGGAGGAAATATTTTAACCACCTACGAAAACCGTCCGAATGAAAAAGGTTTAAAAATCGGGCAAGGGGTAAAAACCAATTACTCCATCTTTTTCTTTAATGCATCGTATATGCTTTATCATAATCTTTGGATAGATGCCCGGGCTAATATCCGTGCAGTAAAAAGTGATTTAGCAAAATACCAAAGCAATACCAATTGGTTTCAGCTGGGGCTGCGGATGAATTTGGATATGAGGAATTATGATTTTTAGAGGATAGATTATAGATGTTAGACTGTTAGATGTTAGACCATTGGGTGTTGAATATCTTTCACCTTATAGCTAAAAAATCTCACTTTTCAGCGTCTCACTTCTCACCGTCAGATATCTCAAAGTCTAACATCTAACTTCTTACAATCTTCAATCTATATTATTACTTTTGCCTCACCAATGATTAGCGTTGTCATCCCCATATATAACGAAGAAAAAAATATTCCTTTATTATTTGAAAGGTTAAAAAATGCTTTGGAAAATACCGGGCAATCGTTTGAACTAATCTATGTGAACGATGGCAGCAAAGATCAATCTATAGCTGTTATCAAAGGATTAGCCAAAGACCATTCCTTTGTAAAATTTATAAACTTTAGCCGAAACTTTGGTCATCAAATAGCTGTATCTGCAGGATTGGATTTATGCAGAGGAACGGAAGTGGTAATTATAGATGCAGACGGACAGGACCCACCGGAACTGATTCCTGAACTTTATAAAAAATTAAACGAGGGCTTTGAAATTGTGTATGCTAAACGCAAATCGCGCAAAGGTGAATCGGCATTAAAATTACTAACGGCCCGCTGGTTTTATAAAATACTTGCCAAACTTACGTCTATTGATATCCCAATGGATACTGGTGATTTTAGAATTATTCACCGCAAGGTGGTGGACCAAATAAATAAAATGCCCGAAAAACAAAAATTTCTTCGGGGGCAAATGGCTTGGGTTGGGTTTCGTCAAACCTTTGTGGAGTATGACCGTGATGAGCGGATGAGCGGTGACACAGGTTATACGTTTCGCAAAATGTTTAGACTGGCCATGGATGGAATCACTTCCTTCTCCAATTTCCCATTGCGAGTAGCTACTATTTCAGGTTTTGCCTGTGCCTTTATTGGGTTTTTATTAATAATTTATACACTATATAGCCGTTATGTTCTTAAAGATTACGAGCCGGGTTGGTCATCATTGATGATTACAATAGTCTTTATCGGAGGCATTCAATTGATAGGAATTGGTATAATCGGCGAATATATCAGCCGCATTTATGACAATATCCGAAACCGCCCGTTGTATATTGTGGATGAAACAAATATTTCTGAAGAGAAATGAGACATTGAGAATTGAGACATTGAGATTACCCAAAGCAAATATTTTATTATGCATAGATTTAAAGAATTGATTGCCTGGCAAAAAAGCAGAAATTTTGTTAAAGATATTTATGATTCAACATCTCATTTTCCTAAAGAGGAAATCTATGGAATCACTTCACAAATCAGAAGAGCGAGTGTTTCAATACCAACCAATGTGGCCGAAGGTGCAGGAAGAAGAACAAATGCACAATTTCTTACTTTTTTAGATTATGCTTTAGGTTCTGCTATCGAAGTAGAAAATTTATTAATACTTAGCCACGACCTGGAATTTATTGATTTTGAGAGATACCAGACACTTGAATCTAAATGTCTAGAAATACAAAAGTTGGTTTATAGCTTAATCTCTAAATTTTCAAAATAATCTTTGATTTAAAGTCTCTCAATCTCAAAGTCGCACAATCTCAAAGTCTCTTAATGCATACCATCGAACCCTTCTATCATTGGTTACATCTATATAAATCAGAGGAAGATGTCAAGTCGCCTTTTTATGCAAGGGAATACTCGGAAGTTTATTTTACCAATACCATTTACGGACATTATATTCATCCGCAATGGGATGAATTTGGTACTGAAACACTTTACCTAAAAGTTTTAAATACTGACTATAACGAAGGATATGTCATCATTGAAATGCTAGGTGAATGGAACGATTGCATTAATAATGATATCATGTTTTTGAAACGCGATGTGGTAGATATTTTTATGGCCGAAGGAATAACAAAATTTATTTTAATAGGTGAAAATGTTTTAAATTTTCATGCCTCAGGTGATGATTATTATGAAGAATGGTTTCAGGATGTGGAAGATGGTTGGATAGCTTTTATTAATTTTAGAGATCATGTATTAGAAGAATTTTCAAAATACAAAATTGATTTTTATGTGAATTATGGCGGCGAACTAGACATCCTTAACTGGCGCAAAGGCACGGCCAATAATATGTATCAAAATGTGCTAGGGATATTGAGCCGTCGGTTATTCTAAAGAATTAATTCAATTCTCTAGTGTCTGCATAAACCAAACTATTCAATGTTGAGTCGGATGAAATAATCAAATTGGCAAGATTTACAGGAGATAGTTCATAAATTGTTGAAGGTGGGATAAGTGTTATTTTGCTTATTTTTTTATCCCCAAACATGTTTGGACTTAAATGATTTTTTGATAAAATATTTAATGAACATTCAGGGCTAAACTCTACAGTAATCTTCCCATTAATAATTAACGTAGGATTATTTTTATGATATTCAGTATAAGTATTTTCAACAGGCTCAGAATTATTTTTGGCCTCAGCCGATAAGCAAAGATCTATCAAATCATTCGTTGCTGTTTTATTAAATATAGAAATATCTTTTAACACTTTTACAAGGTTATATAATTCTTCTCCATCTATTTTGGATTTCCCCTTTTTTAATTTTGTTATGGCCATTAGCTCTTCCTTTCCTTTTAAAAATGGTAGAGGCTCGCCATGCACTAATGTATTATAATTGTGGGCAAGCAATCTTAAAAGTGAATTGGGATGATAATTGAAACCGGCAACAATTTTTTTATAACTTTCACTATTATGAATATTGATAACGGTTAGCGCAGATGCTTTAACCCAAATTTCAATTTTTGTATAATCATAATTTAAAATACTTACTAATTAATTAAATATTTTAGCACAAATTAGCATCAGTTAAATATAGTTTTAAGTGGCAATATGTTGAAAACTGACACAATGCCTATTAACCAATGCATTTTTTCATGATATAAGTTGGAAATAATTTTCTTTAAAATACCATTTCAATATTCACTTATTAAATAGTATGATTGAAAAAATAATGAAACGTTTTTTTCTTTTAATATTTATAGCCATTTCAGCAATTGAATTATTGGCTCAATCTGCCCAAATTGTTTTACCCTTAATTCCAAAACCCAAATCAATAAACCTCGAAAAAGGTTCATTTGTAGTAAATAATTCTACAATAATACTAGCTGATAAAAACTCATTTGAAGCAAAATATTTAAAAGAATGTATTCAAAATTACTATGGTTTTAATTTATCCATATCCGAAAATTATGTTAAAGATGCTTCCATAATTAGTTTGTCGTTAGCAATTCCTGATACCACCGTTTTTGATAAAGAAGCATATCAACTTTTAATTAATCCCAATAGAATTTCAATAACTGCAGCTGGAACAAACGGTTTATTTTATGGCATTCAAACTTTGTTACAACTTTTGCCTTTAGAAAAAAATAAAGAAATAAAAGTTGGTTGTGTTAATATTATTGATGCTCCAAAATATAATTGGAGAGGGATGCATTTGGATGTTAGCCGGCATTTTTTTCAAAAAGCGTTTGTAAAAAAATACATTGATTATTTAGCCATGTATAAAATGAACACCTTTCATTGGCATTTAACGGATGACCAAGGATGGAGAATTGAAATAAAAAAATATCCCAAACTTACTGATATTGGAGGATGGAGAAAGGGTTCGATGGTGGGACATTACAATGAACAAAAGATTGATTCGTTTCTTTATGGCGGTTATTATACTCAAGACGATATTAAAGAAATTGTGGCTTATGCCGCCGAAAGGCATATTACAATTGTGCCCGAAATAGAATTTCCGGGCCACGCAATGTCGGCAATTACAGCCTATCCTGAATTTTCATGTACCGGAGGTCCATTTGAAGTGGCCACCACTTGGGGTGTTTTTGATGATGTGTTTTGTCCTAAAGAAGAAACCTTTACTTTTTTAGAAGATATATTGAGTGAAGTTATTGAATTATTTCCTTCTCAATACATTCATATTGGAGGTGATGAATGCCCTAAAACCCGATGGAAGACTTGCAAAAATTGTCAATCAGTTATTAAGCGTGAGGGATTAAAAGATGAGGATGAGCTACAAAGTTATTTTATCACACGGCTCGAGAAATTTGTAAACTCAAAGAACCGCAAAATAATTGGGTGGGATGAAATATTGGAAGGTGGTTTGGCGCCAAACGCAGCAGTAATGAGCTGGCGGGGAACCAAAGGAGGAATTGAAGCCGCAAAACTAAAACATTTTGTGGTGATGAGCCCGGGGTCGCATTGTTATTTCGACCATTATCAAGGCGAACCTAAAAATGAACCCATTGCCATTGGAGGTTTTACAACGGTGGAGAAGGTTTATTCCTATCAACCAACGCCTAAAGAATTATCAGCAGATGAATCTAAATATATTCTTGGTGCCCAAGGAAATGTTTGGACTGAATATATAAACTTGCCTGAAAATGTAGAATATATGGCCTTGCCAAGAATGGCGGCTTTGGCCGAAGTGGTATGGGGCACAGCAAATACAAAACAATATCAGGATTTTGAAAAACGATTAACCAAACATTTCGATTTACTGGATCATAAAGGAATTAATTACAGCAAATCCATTTATCAAATCACAACCAAAGTATCACCAAATAAGGATGGTTCAGGGATTCTATTAAATATAGCTACAGCGTTTGATGTAAATAAAATTAAATATAGTTTTGATGACGAACCTTTAAATTTAAACTCTCCAAATTATTTCTCACCTTTAATTATTGATAAAAATACCCGTGTAAAGGTGGCCTATTTTGAAAATGGTAAACAAAAAAGTTCTACGATTGAACAACCTTTCTATATCTCTAAATCAACAGGAAAAAAAATTACTCTAAAATTTAATGCCAGTGAAAAATATTCATCTGGCAATCCATTTGCCTTGGTAAATGGTGTTCGAGGTGATTCTGTTCGCCGACAAAGTGATTGGCTTGGATTTAGGATAAATAATTTAGAAGCCACAATTGACTTACAAAAATTAACACCCTTTTCTCAAATTAAATTAAATTTTTTAAAAGACCCTGCCAATTGGATTCATTATCCAAAACGTTTAGAAATAATGGTTTCGGAGGATGGAAAAAGTTTTATAACTATAGGGGTAGTTGGAGGGGATGATATTAGAGCTATGAAAGGAAATGTAACAATTAATTTCACTGCTCAAAATGCAAGGTATGTAAAAATTATAGCTGTTCATTCAGGAAAAATTGCAGACGGAAATCCTGGAGTAGGCTCTGATTCATGGCTTTTTATAGATGAAATATTAATTGATTAAAAAAACGAACAATGACCAATAGAAAAAACTTTATTAAAACAACCACTTTAGCTTCGGCAGCAATATTATTAAGTGCGTTTAAGTCCAAAGCCGATAAAATTGATCCTAAAAAAATAACCGGAAAACCTATAGTTATATCCACTTGGGATTTTGGATTGCAAGCCAATGAGGCCGCTTGGCAAGTATTAAAGGACAATGGACGGGCTCTTGATTCGGTAGAAGCCGGAGTGAAAATTACAGAAGCTGACCCTACAAATCAAAGCGTAGGATATGGCGGAAGGCCTGATAGAGACGGTAGGGTAACCTTAGATGCCTGCATTATGGACGAATTTTTTAACATTGGCTCGGTGGCTTGTTTAGAACATATCATGCACCCAATTTCGGTAGCTAGATTGGTTATGGAAAAAACACCTCATGTAATGCTAGTGGGGGATGGAGCTTTACAGTTTGCATTAAATAATGGCTTTATGAAAGAAAATTTATTAACGGATGAATCGCAACGAGAATGGAAAGATTGGTTAACAGAGTCGCAATACAATCCTGTGATTAATATTGAAAACCATGATACTATTGGGATGCTAGCCATGGATGCTTCAGGCAATTTATCCGGTGCTTGCACCACGAGTGGATTGGCTTATAAAATGCATGGCCGTGTGGGTGATTCACCAATTATTGGAGCAGGATTATACGTCGATAATGAAATTGGGGCAGCCACTGCTACCGGGATTGGCGAAGAAGTGATTCGTATAGTTGGGTCTCATTTGGTTGTGGAACTTATGCGACAAGGAAAATCGCCACAAAAAGCTTGTGAAGAGGCTGTATTAAGAATTGTTAAACTGATTAATCTTAGAAAAAAAGATTTAAAAGATTACCAAGTAGGATTTTTAGCATTAAATATAAAAGGGGAAACAGGAGCCTATTCCATCCAAAAAGGATTTAACTATGCCAAGTATAATGCTGACGGAAATAAACTATTTGATGCTGAAAGTTTTGTAAAATAAAATTTATTCATCCATCAAATGGATATAAAATTAGAAATAGCATGTTTTAATTTAGAATCAGCTTTAACAGCTGCAAAATCAGGTGCTGACCGATTGGAACTTTGTTCTGATATTGAAGCGGGAGGAACCACTCCATTGCCTGAAATTGTTAAAACTGCCCGGCAAAAAATATCCAACCCAATTTATATAATGATACGACCAAGAGGTGGAAATTTCATTTATTCCAACTCAGAATTTGACCAAATGAAAACTGAAATTTTAAATTTTAAATCCTTAAAAGTTGATGGTTTTGTGTTTGGAATTTTAGATAATCAAAATGAAGTTGATATAGCCAGAAATACAGAATTGGTAAATCTTGCAGCACCGTTTCCATGCACGTTTCATAGGGCTTTCGACCGAACCAAAGATTACAAAAAAGCTTTGGAAAATGTTATAAAATGTGGTTTTAAAACCATTCTAACATCAGGACTTGTTGAAAATGCAATTGCAGGGTTGAGTGTTTTGAATGATTTGGTAAAAATTGCAGGTAACCGCATTAATATTATGCCCGGAGGTGGCGTTCGTTCCTTAAACATTTCAGAGATTATTCATAAAACCAATGCTCCTTTTTATCATTCATCAGCTATCGTAAATAAAGGTGAAGCAGCAGATAAGAATGAAGTAAAAGCTTTAAAATTTGAGATTTATAAACATTAATAGGATGAGGATTGAAAGGTTATTTTTACTCATTTCGGTTTCAATGTATTGCCTTAGCTCTTTTTCTCAAACTTCTGATAAAAGCCTTAATAATTTGGATTGGAAATTTAGAAAAAAGGGAGATAAATCTTGGTTAAAAGCCACCGTTCCCGGAACAGTTCATACCGATTTATTGGCTAATAAAATAATTTCTGATCCTTATTTTGGAGAGAATGAAAAGCATTTGCAATGGATTGAAAATGAGGATTGGGAATACATGACAAATTTTGTTGTTTCAGCTCAGGAACTAAAAAACCAACACATTGAATTGCAATTTTACGGCTTGGATACCTATGCCAAAGTTTATATAAACGATTCGTTGATCCTGAATGCCGACAATATGTTCAGAACCTGGAATGTAGAAATAAAGAGGTATCTCAAATTAGGCAACAATAAAATTTTTATCCTCTTTGAATCCTTTAAAAAGAAAGCATTTGCGGAATCAAAAAAACTCGCATATACCTTACCTGGCGATGAACGGATTTTTACCCGAAAAGCGCAATATCAGTATGGTTGGGATTGGGGACCAAGGTTTGTAACCTGCGGAATTTGGAAAAATGTAAAACTCAATTTTTGGAACAAAGCCAAAATTGAGCACATCAATTATACCCAAAAATTTATCAATGACTCTTTAGTTGAAATTACCATGAATTGCGAAGTAATGGTAGACCAATATATGATTGATGCAAAATTGGATATTACTCTGGAAACTCCAAATATGAGTGAGGACCATTATTTGAAAATTTTCTCGGGAAGTGGGTTATGTGATTTTGATGCAACTTTTTTAATTAAAAACCCAAAGAAATGGTGGTGCAATGGCATGGGCGAGCCAAATATGTATCGTTTTAAATTTGAATTGGGAAATGGCTATTTCACGGTTTGGGATTCAAAAACCATTGAAATTGGAATAAGAACCATTGAACTAATTCAGGATAAAGACTCAATTGGTAAAAGTTTCTATTTTAAACTGAACGGAATTCCTGTTTTTATAAAGGGTGCAAACGTGATTCCTCCCGATAATTTTTTGCCTCGGGTTACAAAAAATGATTATAAATCTCTTGTAAAAAATGCTGTAGATGCCAATATGAATATGCTCCGAGTTTGGGGTGGTGGTGTATATGGTGATGATGATTTTTATTATGAATGTGATAAAAACGGAATTATGGTTTGGCAAGATTTTATGTTTGCCTGCGCCATGTATCCGTCGGTTAGCACCTTAAGTGGAACTGTAAAATTTGAAATTGAAGACCAGATAAAGAGGCTACAAAATCACCCAAGTTTGGCCCTTTGGTGCGGTAATAATGAAATAGATGAAGGCTGGAACAATTGGGGTTGGCAAAAACAATATCACTATTCAAAAAAAGATTCATTGGAAATATATTCCAATTACAAACATTTTTTTGAAGAACTTCTTCCCTATTATATCCAAGAGATTGATCCGCTTCGGTCTTCAAATTATTGGCCTTCATCCGCTTCAATAGGTTGGGGCCGGAAAGAAAGTTTAATTCAAGGAGATGTTCATTATTGGGGCGTTTGGTGGGGGTTGGAACCGTTTGAAACTTATAATAAAAAAGTAGGCCGGTTTGTTAGCGAATATGGTTTTCAAGGGATGCCAGATTATTCAACCTTCAAAAAAATAGCAACTGAAAATGATTTGAATTTTAATTCAGCAGCTGTAAAAAATCATCAAAAACATCCAAGTGGTTATCAAACCATTGAAACTTATATGAAGCAGAATTACAAAATTCCTAAAAATTTTGAAGATTATATTTATATTTCTCAATGCCTACAAGCCGATGGGATGAAAACCGCTATTGAAGCCCATCGCAGAGCAAAACCTTATTGCATGGGTACTTTGTATTGGCAGTTAAATGATTGTTGGCCTGTTACCTCATGGAGCAGTGTTGATTATTTCAACAACTGGAAAGCAGCCCATTATATGGTTAAAAGGAGTTATCGTGAAACTATAATTTCATTCAATAAAGCAGATTCAACCATAGAAGTTTATTGTATTAATGATGCTTTAAAAAACAAAAATGGAACTCTCAAAATTCAATTTATGGATTTTTATGGAAACGTAAATTGGAGCAAAACACTTAACATAAATCTCCTTTCAAATAGTAGTCAATTGGTTTATAGTATTAACAAATTGGATTTTAATACTTCCTTATTTAGAACCCATTTACTTTCAGCTCAATTTACCGAAGGTTCTCAAAATGAATCTATCCAATCTTTATTTTATTTTGAAAAGCCAAAGAATCTGGTTTTATTGAAACCAACCTTTGCTATCATCAATCTGAGTTTAAATTCTTTCAGCATAAAATCAGATTTTTTGGCTAAAAATGTATCACTATCTACCAATCCCAATCTAAGTGATAATTATTTTGACCTTTTGCCTGGGGAAGAAAAAATAATTTACCTAAGCGAACCCCCTAAAAATTCAGACTTCAAAAATTCCTTAATCATAAAATCACTTTTTGATGTGAAATAAATTCTAAAATCTCAATAATACAGAAGTTTCGGGTTACCGTGCGGTGGGTTGCCAAAAATACGGGCGTGTTTTAGTTAGTGCGGTTGGAGTATATTTTTGGCTTGAAATGCCAAAACATTCGCGAACACCATAATAATTTACATAAACGGGTGAGCATTTTTTTGCTAACTTTTTTATCAAGAAAAAAAGTTAGTCAGGGTTATAGGGGCTGAAAGCCCCTAATGTAATTAAACATAGTATTTTTAAAATGAAATTTTGAGGTTAAACTAACCAATATCATTTCCTGCCTCTCACAAAATAAAATACCTTTGCCGAAGTAATAATTTTAAAACCAAAACTATCATGTCAAATACAGTTCGTGAACTAGCACCTAAAGAAATGTGGAACCATTTTGCCGATATCAATTCTGTTCCCCGTCCGTCCAAAAAAGAAGAACGCATTATTGCGTTTATGGTTGAATTTGGAAACAAACTTGGCCTGCCTACCATACAGGATGAAATAGGAAACGTAATTATAAAAAAACCGGCCAGCAAAGGCATGGAAAATAAACAAACCATAGTATTGCAAAGCCATTTGGATATGGTGCATCAAAAAAATGCAAGTACCGATTTTGACTTTGACACCCAAGGAATAGAAATGCTTGTGGATGGTGATTATGTAAAAGCCAACGGAACTACATTGGGAGCTGATAATGGAATTGGAGTAGCCAGTATTATGACGGTTTTAGCATCCACAACCATTGCTCATCCTGCCATTGAAGCTTTGTTTACAATAGATGAAGAAACCGGAATGACGGGAGCATTAAATTTAAAAGGAGGATTATTGGATGGTAATATTTTATTAAACTTAGATACTGAAGACGATAATGAACTAACCATTGGTTGTGCCGGTGGAGTGGATGTTACGGCCACAGGAGGTTACACTCATGAAGCCGTTCCTCCCAATTCAAGTGGCTATAGATTGTATGTAAAAGGATTAACAGGAGGCCATTCAGGCATGGATATTTACAAAGGCCGTGGCAATGCCAATAAAATAATGAACCGGGTTTTATTGGCTTTGTTCGAAAAATATGGAATACAAATAGGCAGCATAGATGGCGGTAGCTTGCGCAATGCCATTCCTCGTGAATCGGTGGCCGAATTTGTAATTCCTGAAAAGGAAGAAAAAGCGTTGGATTGGTTTATAAAAACCATGGAAGCTGAACTTAAAGCCGAACACAATACCACCGACCCTAATCTTACCATAACTATAGAGAATGGCGATACATTTTTTAGGGTATTACAAAAAGGATTTCAAAGCAAATTGTTAAAAAGCCTTTATGCTTGTGCCAATGGCATTTACCGCATGAGTCCAGATATTTTGCACTTGGTACAAACCTCCAATAATTTAGCCCGTGTGTTGGTAAAAGAAGGGGAATATTCTATTCAGTGCCTTACCCGCAGCTCGGTGGACAGTGAAAAAATGGATTTGGCCAATGCCTTAAAATCCACGTTTGATTTAATTGGAGCCAAGGTTGATTTTAAAGGTTCTTACCCCGGTTGGGCTCCAAAACCTGAAGCAGCTATTGTTAAAATAATGGGCAACCTTTATAAAGAATTATATAAAGAAGATGCCCTAATCGGTGCATGCCACGCTGGCTTAGAATGTGGGATTTTAGGGGGTAATTATCCTGATATAGAAATGATTTCTTTTGGACCAAACATACGTGGAGCTCATTCGCCAGATGAAAAGGTTCAAATCAGTTCGGTACAAAAGTATTGGGCATTTTTTATGGAAACGTTGCAGAGGATTCCGGAGAAATAGGGATATTCTATCAATATTTCTACGCAACGATTACAAGTATTTTGGGTGGCGGCTTCGAAGCCAATGATCTTTCAACCGATAACAATTGTAGTTGGTAGAACGCACTTTTCCAAACTACAAACTAAGCATTGACGCAGCCTGCTATTATCGGTAGATTATGATTAAAGTAAAACTCCCGATACTTGGTAATAAGCACATAACCTCATTGGAGATTTATTCGCTGCCCAGTAATCTATTGATTCGGACAGGCTCATGTTAGTATTATTTATTTTTAAAATTATTTGTTCTTCAGAAACAGAATAGATTATGGGAGAGTTATGCAAAGCCTTCATCGCGACTGTTATTAATCTTTGCTCTTCTAAGGCATCTTCTTCATTAGAGGAATTTATGCTGTTTGCCGACAAATGATAATAGAGATTTAGAGGCAAAGTTTCAATTGGCTGTATAATGTCGTTTTTTGATCTTGGTAGGTTGTAAAAAATTGGATTTTGTTGCACATGGAAAAGGTAAAACCCAATTCCTTGGTTCTTATTTTTAATTAATTCTGGTAATACTCTTAGTCCGGGCCAATTTCCTGTTTTGTCAACCGCATCCTGAATTACTGAAATAATTTTGCTGGTAATTTCATTCAATGCAGTATTTCCCATAATTATATTTGGCCTAGTATTAAAATCAATTTGCAGTTTCCGAGGATTCCAATCTTGTAAAGTTTCGATTTATGCATTCTTATGCGTTCTAATTAGTTTTCTGCTGATGGCTACTTTGAATCAAAAATACTAAGATTTTTGTTAATGGGTGGATATTGTCAAAAATTTATCGCTAACTCCCATTGGCTGGCTTGGAGCCATAAATTGTGTTTTATAATTGCAATATTTTTTAATTAGTAAATAAATAAAGCCATGAGTATTAATTGCTCTGTTTTACTTCAACATCTCATCAATCACTTCGTTTTCAAAATCTTTAAAGGTTTGCTTTAAAAAACTTTCGGAATCGGTGCCGTAATTGACAAAAAAATTGGTGGTAAAGCCTTTTGTTGGAAAATAAAACAAGTCGGCACTATATCCCAAATCGCGGCCTGAATGGCCAAGACCATAATTAACCCCTCGGTTAATAAATTTTTTCATAATACCTACTCCGTATTGGTTTACCTCATCAGGCGGGCCATAATTTTGCATAATGCTAAGTGATTTTGCACTTAACACAGTTTTATTAATCAAAACCCCGTCAATAAATTTTTGCAAATCATACACATTAGAAAAAACGCCACCATAACCGTTACCGCTTCCCGGAAGAATATTGGAAACATTGGTCAGTTGCTTTTTATTATACAAATCATAATACCCCTGAGTTACAAAATCGGGTAAATTTTCACGGCCTTGATAATAGGTATCGCCCATGCCAAGCGGAGCCCATAGTTTTTCACGCATCAGTTGGCCATGTTGTCGGCCGGTAGCTTTTTCAATTACCATACTTACCAAAAGCGTGTTGGTGTTGGAATAACCGGAGGTATCACCGGTTTTAAAAGCTTTAGGTTTGCCATATACATATTTTAAAAGTTCTTCTTGCGACCAGTGTTTATTAGGATTATTTAATACTGCAAGGTAAAAATCAGAATCAGTAATAATATCATAAATGCCTGCAGAATGATTCATGCATTGGCGCAACGTGGCTTCGGTTCCATTTTCTATTTTTTCTAACGTTTTTTTATCAATCCAGTTGGTTAATGGTTTGTCCAAATCTAAATAACCCAAATATGAATTAACTGAATCTTCCATCAGTTTAAAAACCAAAGTACCTACCATAAACTTAGTGATACTGGCTACTTTACCAATTCGGCAAGGTTTGTATTTTATTTTGTCATCAATGCTTGAATATCCACCCACACCGTTCCATACCCCTTTATCATTGCTCACCATTAATGAAATGCCGGGTAATCCTTTTTTAATATATTTATAAATGATGGCTTGTAATGCGGCTCCTTTTGGATGAGCCGGATTGGAATTAGGATAAATTGAATTGGTACAATCTCCCGTTTTTCCAACCTCGGCTTTTTTGCAACCTACCCAAATGAAAAGTGTAATAAAGGCTAATATAAATATCAGGTTCTTTTTCATCTCTATAATTATTTAAGTATTAAGTCAAACCCAAGGTGCAAGGAATTATTGGGCAACAATGGCACATACGATTTTATAAACGGAAACTGAAACCAAGGCTGATAATTAATAAACAATCGGCCGGTATTTTTATAAACTGTAATTTGTTTGCCAACTTTAATACCAATGCCAGTCATTACTTGCGGCTTTCCAAAATTTTTAACTTTGGAATAATTTCCGTTATCATCCGCCTTAAATTTGGTTTGATGAATAATGGCATGAAGATATCCTAAGCCAAATTCACCAGCTACAAAAAACTTTTTTGGTAAAGTAAAACGATACCCTAGATCACCGTATAACTGAACGCCTGTTTGAATAAACCGATGATTATAAATACCAACTTTGGCATCGTAATAAAATGTGGTTTTTTCCTTTTTCTTAATGTTTTTTACAAAACCTGCCGATATACCGGGGTGATATTTGGCTGCAAAAATATTTTCCATACCCAAAAAAGGAAAATAATATTGGTTGGTAAATACATTGACCTGATACGATTCAGCTTTTAACTTTTTGAACAATTTTTTTTCGAAATCATCAGAAAATGATTGATAAGAAAGGCTGAGCCCCATAACAAACAATACAAGTTTTATTCTCATAAGTGAATTTATAAAGTAGACGAAAATAGGTGGAAAGAATGGTTATTAAAACTATTACCTCAAAATTGTAATCGTTCCTTTATTAGAGTGCCTTGTTCCATCACAACCTTTATAGGTTACAACCCAAATATAAGCATCAAGTTGGTCTTCTTTAGCTAGTGTATTGCCATCCCAAGGTTTGGGCGTGGAATCGGAATCGTAAAGTTTTTCGCCCCAACGATTAAATACTTTTAAATTATAATCATTGTAAAACAAAGGCATTTCAAAAGGAAACACATCATTTAGCCCATCACCATTAGGGGTAAAAGCATTGGGTATATAAATTTCGTTGGGCAATTTATTGGGGTCAGTTTTTACAATAATAGTATCAGTGGTATAGCAGCCCACTTCATCAGTTACAGTTACAAAATATTTTCCGGCTACCTCCACATAACGCAGTTTGTTGGTCGACCCATCTTCCCAAACATAACTGTTAAAATTGCCTCCGGGAGTTAAAGGAATTGGTGCTCTAAGGCAAATGGTAGTATCCTTTCCTATAGAAATTGTAGGAGATAAAGACATGAAAAACTGAATAGTATCCGAATTTATGCATCCAAAATTATCTGTTTTAGTTACCCAATGTTTACCTTCTGTTTTTATAAAAGTAGTTTGATTAGTCACTCCATTGCTCCAGGCATAAGTAGTTGTAGATCCTTGATTGGAAGGGCCGGCATCCAATAAAATTCTTACGGAATCGCAAAAATGTTTATCTGGTCCAACGTTTAAAATAACCTTGGAATTATTGATAATCATTGTATCTGATTTGATACAATGTTGCAATCGAGTGGTTACCCAATATTTTCCGGGTTGGTCGGCAATAATGGCTCGGTTGGTATTCCCTGTATTCCATAAAAAGGTGGTGCCAATAGCTTGTTTTCCTGCATCAAGGGTTTGCAAAAAATCGTTGCATATAAAAATATCGGGGCCGAGATTAGGGGTTATTTTAGCTAATACCAGATTGATTGTGTCATTTTTTGAACAACTCTTATTTGAAACTGTAACTATATATTTTCCTTCCGTTAAAGCTTTAATTTTTGAAGCAGTGTCACCTGTGTTCCAGCGTATTTTAGCATTGGCTGACCTATTCGTTACTTCAAGATTGACATCTACTTTATCACAAAACAATGAATCACGATTAATACAAACGAATGAAATAGGGTCATAATAAATGTTAATAGTATCACGAATAATACAAGTACCATATTTAGCTTCTACACGGTATTGTCCGGGTTTATCAATCGTTATAAAACTTGCCTTTGAGCCAGTTGACCAAAGAATAGATGTGAAGTCATTCCATGGAACACCAATTACTTGTTTGAATGGAAAGCAGTGAGTTTTATCGTTTCCAAGGTCAAAACCTTTCTTAATTCTAACTTTAACTTTTAGTGCATATTGATCGTCGCAGGCTGTATTCCAGGCCCTTTGTTTAACAATGAAATCACCACCCTTAGAAAAAATATGGGTAGGATTTCTTTCAAGACTCATATTGTTCTCAAACCCAGAAGCTGGATCACCAAAATCCCAAGAAATGGCTGTTGCGCC
Organism: Chitinophaga pinensis; assembly: GCA_945907065.1. GTDB lineage: Bacteria > Bacteroidota > Bacteroidia > NS11-12g > UBA9320 > JABWCE01. The sequence continues at coordinate 4,752 of CAMDSC010000014.1, read as the reverse complement.
AACGCTTTTATCAATAAAATTTACAGTATCAGAACACCAAATTTTAGGCTTAAAATTGGCTACTGCCACTGCATCACATTCTATTACATTAAATTGATAGTCACGCAGAGTTTCGCCAATCAATACCCCGTTTCTCCACTCAAGCACCTTTACACCGCAAACAAATTGACCTAAATCATCAGGAGTAACCGTTAGTTCGCCAGTGTATTCATCTATTTGTAAAATAGGAGTTCCCCGCATTTGATTAGCAGTGCTATATCCTGAATACCATTGAACTGTCTTAAATGGAGGAGGACTGGGAGGAGGGTTGTCAATCTTTCCAGGAGCAGGCCCTGTTTTGTCGCCACCAATGTAAGGTCGATAGAGTTCGTAGCTTAATGAATCTCCATCAGCATCAGTTGCCGAATGGTCAAAAACCAACGGGAAACCTTTGCATATAAAAATGGGAGGAAATTTTTTGAAAATCGGGCTATTGTCTTCAGGCACAACATTTCTATCAGGCACATGTACCCAATACGTAGCTCCAGTGCCATCAGGTTGATAAATATTTTTAATTGTATTATTTCGGCAACATCTCTGAAAAGCAATGATATAACCTTCTTTTCTTTTCGGCAAATCTGTTTCAAAAACATAATTGTATTGATCTACACATACGTCACCAGGGTTTTTAATACATTTATATACAAGTCCGTTGAGATGAAAAGGTCCGGTTCTTTGTATTTCAAATGTTTTAATTACTTCGCTATTATTAGCGCCAAAAACACTCATGATGGCTGTTTCATCGCTAATAATAGCATCAGGATTACCTTTATAACAATCTACATATAACTTCATGGTTATTTGATATCTGTCTCCACCAAGGTATTTGTAATAAAAGTCGCCACCGACAATATGTGAAGCTAATACGTTTGTAATGCTTGCAACTAAAATAAGTATGGCGATAAAGAACCTCATATTTTACAAGACGATATAAGTCTTTGAAAAGTTATGTAAAGTAAATTGAATTTTGGTAGATAACCAAAACTGATTTTTTAAACGGGAGGTTTTTTCTATAAATTGTAAATGAATTACTTTTTTATGGCAATCCCAATGAACGTGCTTTATCTAAATATTGCTGTGCTTGCTGATTTCCCTGTTTCTGAAGTATTATTCCCATCGCCTTATATGGATAAGGAAAATTAGGATTAATCTGGGTAGCCACGTTGTAATACATTAAAGCTGAGTCTGGATAATTTAGCATTTCATAAGATCTACCTAAGTTGTAGTATAAATAGACGCCTTGATTTCCCAATTCCGCCGAGCGAAGAAAATTCTTTTTGGCAGCCATAGGGTCATTTTTATCTAAATAAATACTTCCAAGTCCTTCCCATGCATTGCTCATATTAGCTTTATATTCTATGGCTTTTTTAAAGAAAAATTCTGAAGAATCATTCATTTTTCGTTGTTGATAAATGTAACCCAAATAGGTGTAGGCATAGTAATTTTCAGGACATAGCTTGATTGATTTTTTTAGATATGGCAAGGCTTCTTCTAGTTTATTTTGAGCCATTTTTATATAACCCATTTCGCGATAGGGGCCTTCATTAATTGGGTTGTGAGTCATAGCTTTTTGGTAAAAAGTTAAAGCTGAATCTAAAAGATTTTTATTTTTAAGCTGGTGAGCCTTGTAAAAATCAAAGCTTTCCCGTTTCACAATTGTGGCTAATGGAATACCATCTACCATTATTTTATGAATGGTTCCTTTTAAAGGGTAGTATCCATTTGTCATTTGCTCATGGCTTAAGGTACGGCTGGTAAAAATTGCATAATCCCAATAGCTTTCTTCCCATTCAAAATCGCGGGTCCAAACCAAAGTAATGCTGTCAGTTTGTTTTTCAGCATAATAACTCATGCTATGGCTTTCATTATTGCTAGCAACATATACTCGTTTTTTTGTGTCTTTTAATTTTTCATGTTCCAAAAGCCATTCCATTGCTGCCCGCGGACTTTGACACCAATAATCCGTTTCATAATAGCCATAAGCACCAGCAACTCCGCCAACAGTTTCATTATAGTAAACATATTGATAGGGATGATTTTTTACCATCCAAGCTCCAACTTTGCCAACTAATAAAACCAAAATAGCCACCGGAATCCAACGAAGGTTTTTAGGTTTTATTAAATGAATAAGACTTTGCCAACCTAGGGCTGCAAGCACAACTACGGTAGGATAAATAAACAACAAATGCCTCCAGCTACTGTATAAAGCTGATTTTTTATAAATAACATAAAAGATGGGGAATGCCGAGGCAAATACTAAAACTGCAATATGCCAAACCTTTATTTTTTTAAAGTTTATAGCTGATAACAATAAAGCAATAGCAAAACCTGTAAGTACAAATAGCGGAATGGTAATCAACATACTTTTAGGTTCATAATACCATGGCAAATCCTTCATATAATATTTTTTGCCTTCAAATATTTCATAAATATGAACCAAACTAAATTTTTCAAAATTCTTTAATGCTTCAAAAGGATGCTTCAATGGATCTGCTATAGCAGCAGGCCAAAAAATAACTCCTACGGCATAACCTAAAGCCGTCGGTTTAAAAAGTTTGGATATATAAAGCCAAATATTTTTACCATTAAAGCCATGTTTTTTTGTATATACATTCCAAAGAAAAAGTAGCCCGGTAAATAGTAACAAGTAAGCAAATACCAATAATCCACCCACTCGAATGCTCATTAAAATTCCCATACTAATGGCTAACTTAAACCAAGTGCCTCGGGTTGGAGAAGGCATTTCTTCCAAAAATTTAATGATATAATAAAGTGATGCCAAGTAAAAAGCCAAAAAAGGAATATCCTTTTGGTTATTCATCCCATGACCGAAAATAGTGGGGGTTAATAAAATAAACAGAAAAGCCAAAATACCTGTTTGCCAGTTGCCCAATCGCTTAGCCAAAAGCCCAGTGAACATTAAACCAATACAAGCAAACAATGAAACCACCAAATGACGGGTTTCATACAATCCAAAAGGAGATAGAAACTTATAAGCAAAGGCACTAGCAAGGTTTACAAACGGACCATAATTAACTAAGTGGGGAAGTAATGCTGTTTTTACTTCATGGCCGGGCAAAGTTCCTGCTATGTCTAAGCAGCGTTTATCTTCACCAAAAGAAGTGTAATAAGCAAGAACTTCATTAAAATATCCAATATCTTCAAACTCATCCCAGGTAATTCCATAATCAAAACTTAGGTACGGAATTATTACAAAAGCCAAAAAGACCAAGCTTGCAAAAATCAATCGATAGAAAGGATGTTGTCCGTTCCACCAAGAGTTTTTGTATTCTTCGTTTTTTAATGAGGCCAATGGTTCCGCTATAAAAAAAGCGCATTTTTCTTTAAAAAAGTTAATAAAACGGGTTTTTAATGGAAGCTTCGGCCCTTTGGCTTTTGGGGCAGCCTGCGGCTTATTTAAAGTAGAATTTTGTTGATTATTCTTTTTCGACATGGAAGTTCAAAAATAGTAATTTAACTTTTCCAAAGTTTCAAACTTTAGAAAAGTTTTAACCCAAAGCATCATGCAATAAATTTAAATACTCATCGTGGCTTATCTCATAAGCCCCGAACTGTTTTATATGGTCGTTGAGGTATTGGCTATCCAATAATTTAAAGTCTTTTTTGCGAAGCGTTTCCACCAAATAAACCAAAGCAATTTTGGAAGCATCCGTCACTGTATGAAACATACTTTCACCAAAAAATACCTTTCCAATAGCCAGTCCATATAGGCCGCCAACAAGTTTCCCATCCAACCAGGTTTCAAAACTATGAGCCACGCCCATCTCATTAAGTTGGCAATAGATATCAATAATTTCTTCCGAAATCCAGGTCTCATCTCGCCGTTGTGAACAATTCCAAATCACAGCTTCAAAATCAGAATTTTGTCTAAGTTCAAATTTTCCTTTTTTATAAAGCTTTTCTAAATTTTTACTGATTTTAAAACGCTCGTCTAATGGAATTATCCCCCTGTTTTCGGGTAAATGCCAAAAAATTTCATTGCCTTCATCAGGATGTGCCATCGGGAAATAGCCTTGGGTGTATGCCTGAATAACAATGTGGGGATCGAACATGGCTGCGAAGATAATTTGGTAATTAGTCAATTTGAAAATTCGTTAATTAAATTTTCTCCTCATTTTCAAATTTTCAAATTAGCACATTTTCAAATTACCTTTGCCCCATGAAAATAATTTGTGTAGGCCGCAATTATGCGGAGCATGCCAAGGAACTTAACAATGCTATACCAACGGAGCCGGTTTTGTTTATGAAACCCGATTCGGCTTTGTTGCGAAAAGGAGAACCTTTTTTCCATCCCAATTTTTCTGAAAACATTCATTACGAAACCGAAATTGTTTTTAGAATTAAGAAAATAGGAAGGCACATTGATGCAAAATTTGCTCATAAATATTTTGCTGAATACACGATTGGTATTGATTTTACTGCCCGTGATTTACAGGATAAACAAAAATCGAAAGGTTTGCCATGGGAAATTTCAAAGGCTTTTGACCAAAGTGCCGTGGTTGGCGATTTTTTACCATTAACAGGAGTTGATGTTCACAATATTTCCTTCCATTTGGTTAAAAACGGTGAGATTGTCCAAAAGGGAAGTTCAGCCAATATGATTTTTCCAATTGAAAAAGTGATTGAATACAGTTCACAGTTTTTTACCTTAAAAATTGGTGATTTATTTTTTACAGGAACACCCGAAGGTGT
>CAMDSC010000013.1 GCA_945907065.1 Chitinophaga pinensis | reverse complement strand
AATAAAAAAAGAATCAATTCGCAATAGAAGAATCGAATATCAAAACCTTAAAAAAAATAAATCAACCAATATTAAAAACTTAAATTTAACTTTGAATTAGTTTGAAACACTCCTTAACAAAAAGTCCACTTTGGTTTGACGACATACAGTATACAAAACATTGCAAATCTTGTCATGGTTCAAAGGGTTTGGGTGATGGTCCAAAATCAAAAGAATTAGATACACCTTCAGGTGATTTTAGTTTGAAAGAATTTCAAGCACAAACCGATGGAGAATTGTTTTATAAAATACAAACCGGTAGAGATGATATGCCATCCTTTAAGAAAAAAATTACTGACGATGAGGATATCTGGAATCTTGTTAATTACATGAGAACCTTCGCTAAATAGTAAAAACAATAGTCATAAGCATAAATATTGAAGCCTTGTATTAAAAGTACAAGGCTTTTTTTAATACTAAATAACAGTATAAATAATTCTAATTATAGTATTAGTTATTATTTCTACAGCCAAATAAAATCCAAGCATTCCTCAATTTTAGAAACTGGAATCACCTCAATTTTGGATTTTGTTAAACCTTTTTGGTTGAACTTGGAAATAACAATGGCTTTAAATCCTAATTTTTCAGCCTCCGAAATGCGCTGTTCTACTTTTCCTACCGCCCGTATTTCACCGCTAAGGCCTATTTCGCCGGCAAAGGCATAACTTGGGTTTACCACCTGATTATGAAACGAAGATAAAATGGCCACGGCTATTCCTAGGTCTAATGCAGGGTCTTCCAGTTTTAGTCCTCCGGCTATGTTTACAAACACATCTTGAGAAGCTAAATAAAAGCCACAGCGTTTTTCAAGCACGGCCAGCAGCATGTTCAAACGTCGCAAATCAAATCCGTTGGAATTGCGTTGTGGGGTGCCATAAACTGCGCTACTCACTAATGCCTGTGTTTCTACCAATAAAGGTCGCATGCCTTCAATAGTAGCGGTAATAGAAATGCCTGACAAAGGCTGTTGACGTTGAGTTATTAAAATCTCACTTGGGTTGGGCACTTCACGCAAGCCGGTTTGAATCATTTCATAAATTCCGATTTCAGAAGAGGAACCAAATCTGTTTTTTATAGCTCTCAAAATTCGGTAGGTGTGATGGCGGTCTCCTTCAAACTGAAGAACGGTATCCACCATGTGTTCCAATACTTTTGGCCCTGCTATTACTCCGTCTTTTGTAATATGACCAATTAAAAAAACAGGAGTATTGGTTTCTTTGGCAAACCTTAAAAATTCAGCGGCACATTCACGTATTTGAGAAATACTTCCCGGTGCTGAATCAATATGATTGGTATACAACGTTTGTATTGAATCAATAATGACGATTTCCGGTTGCAGTTCTTTTATTACCTGAAAAATAGTTTGAATATTGGTAACCGAAAGGATGTAACATTCTTCATTGTTTATTCCTACCCTTTCAGCCCGCATTTTTATTTGGGTTTCGCTTTCCTCACCCGACAGGTACAATACTTTGTTTTTACTTTTAACTGCCATTTGCAGCAGCAAAGTACTTTTACCTATTCCAGGCTCACCACCTAATAAAATCAAACTTCCGGTAACAATTCCTCCCCCCAATACTCTATCCAATTCACCATCCAAAGTTGGTAATCGTTTTTCACTGATGGAATCAATATTGGCAAATGTCTTAGGTTTATTTTTTGAAGGGTTTAGTTTGTTCTTTCCTTCACCCACATTCCATTCAGGGGTTTTATCTTCTTTAATTATTACCTCTTCCACATAAGTATTCCATTGCCCACAGGCGGGACATTTACCTATCCATTTGGTGGCAGCAGCTCCGCAGTTTTGGCAAAAGAATGTGGATTTGGTTTTTGACATTGTTATTTGGCTGCAGGATTTTGTCTTCTCACTTCATATAAAATCATCCCTGTAGCTACAGATACATTTAATGATTTTACCGGACCTCCAATAGGGATAAAGGCTAATTTGTCAGCTATTCTTAGCATTATTGGTGATAGTCCTTTTTCTTCAGAACCCATAACTATAGCTATGGGGCCTGATAAATCTAAATCACTAATAAGGTCGCTTCCTTTTTCAGTGCAACCAATTATTTGAAGACTGTATTCTCTCATTTTTTCTAAAGCCACAGGTAGTGATTTTACTTTGCAAACCGGAATAGTAAGCAATGCTCCTGCACTGGTTTTTATAGCATCAGGTGTAATCGTTACTGAGCCATTGGCAGGTATAACAATAGCGTTAACTCCCATGCATAAAGCAGTTCGGGCTATGGCACCAAAATTTCTAACATCGGTTATTTCATCCAATACCAAAATCAAAGGATCGTTTCCTTTTTCAAAAAGTCCTGTGATTATTTCTTCAAAATTTTGATAATCTACTGGGGCAATAAATCCAATTGCACCTTGGTGATTTTTTCGGGTAATACCGTCTAATTTTTCTTGTGGAACAATTTTAAAAGAGATTTCTTTTTCTTTGGCTAAAATTAAAAGTTCAGTTGCAAGTTCGCCCTTTGTTCCTTGCTTAATAAAAATTTTATCAAAGTTTTTGCCGGCAAGTATAGCTTCAATTATTGCTCTTAGCCCAAATACGATATTGTTTTGAATAGGTGTTTCCATATTAAATAAACAAACCCACCCCGTGTGTCAGAGTGGGTTTGCTGTGTTTTTTAAATCTTAGATTTATCGGCTCAGTTGGTTAAACAAAGCTGTGTATTTATCTCCTAAATTTTTGTTTCCTTCCTGAGTAGCTCTTTTGCCACATTCGCCAATATAACCAATAGCTTCTTGCAATTTTTCAGTTACAAATTTAGCATTGCTTCCAGTGTATTGCTTGTAAAAACGAGCCTGTTGCTCACAATCTTTTACCATAAATTCCATTACTTTTTCAGCTTTTTTCTTGTCGCCTGCTAAATAGTAAGTATCAATATAATAAAAACGTAAACGTAAATCCATTGGCATTATGGCTTCAGGAATTACCTTTTGGCCATAGTCAAGTAAAGCTACAGCCTTAGCATTATCTTTTCGTTCCATAGCATATGTTCTAGCCAATTGAACAAATAAAACTCTTAAATTTTTCGGAACCAAAGTGGCTTTATCATCCATATTCATTTTTAGATTTTTGTCCATATTGCCCCAATCAAATTGCTTGGTTAGTTTGTTATAGAGCATATCAGGGTCAGTTAATCCCATTCTATCTTTATCTCCTTTTACAGGAATTAATCGGTAGGTTAAACCTTCTAATCTAAAATATTCATCCAAGTTTAAGTAAGCTGATGAACCTGTAGTTGTAGTAAAATAAATGGGTCGTTTCCATCCATCTTTAGCGTTTTGTGCCAATATATCCAATACCACTAATGTGCCTTTATAAATATTACTAGCTCCAATATCAAAGGTAATATTGTCAACTATTGAATCGCTGGCCTTAACAAAACCTTGTTTAATACAAGCATTTTTATCAACAGGTAAAACGAATTTTTTAACTGGCATAAAGTTCATCATTTGACCTCCGTTGGCTGCGGTCATTTCAGCTTCATTTTCACTAGTCATAAATTTAACAACCTCATCTAAAGGGTAAACTCTGGTTTGGTCAAATTGACCATTATCAAAAAAGTAAGTAACTTCACGTTTCCCTTCTACTAGTTTTTCCGCTGGAATGGATAAATTCAACGGTTCTGAATCATAAACTTTTCTTCTCAGAGCGTTAATATACCAATCTGTTCCAAGCAAACTAAGATTTATAATTCTTACGTCAGTTCTTATTCCTTCTACATTTTGCGCATACCAAAGCGGATACGTATCGTTATCACCATTTGTAAACAGAATTGCATTTTTTTCACAACTGTTAAGGTAATTTTTGGCAAAAGAAATACCCAAATAACGATTTGAACGATCATGATCATCCCAATTGTATTTAGCCATAAGATACGGACTTGCTAATAAGCCTGCACCAATAACCACAGCAGCTACACCGGTTTTACTAATTTTTAATTTTCTACCCAAATAATCATATAAAAACAATACGCCTAAACCAATCCAAATACAAAAAGTTTGGAACGAACCTACCATAGAGTAATCTCTTTCTCGAGGTTCATAAGGAGGTTGATTAAGGTAAACTATAATCATTAATCCAGTGAAAAGGAATAATGTCAAAACTACATTGGCATCCAATCTTCGTTTGCGATAATGAATAACCATTCCTAAAATTCCTAAAATAAAGGGAAGGAAAAAGAATGTATTTCGGGCTTTATTTACCTTAAATGAATCGGGTAAATTGCCTTGCGGCCCAAGCATCATATTATCAATAAAACCAATTCCACTTAGCCAGTTACCATCCCATGGATCGCCGGTCATTCCTTGATTATCATTTTGACGGCCTACAAAATTCCACATAAAATAGCGCATGTACATATAGCCAATTTGGTACTTAAAAAAGAAGGTTAGGTTTTGACCAAACGTAGGTTTTTTACCCTCCTTGGCTCCACTCCACAATTGATACCCTTGTGGTCCTCCCTCTTTTTGTGAATCGCCCATACGAGGAAATATTGTGCAATATTTAGGATCCCAAACCGGGTCTATTTTGTTTCCCACTTCTTCATATTTATCAGTTCCTTTTCTGTATTGCATGGCCCCTTCCTCAGTACTAATGTATTGAGCATTGTAGTATGGACCATAAACTACTGGACGGCTACCGTATTGTTCACGATTAATATAACTTGTTAAAGTATAAGCATCTTCAGGGTTATTCATATCAATAGCAGGATCGGCCAAAGAGCGGATAACCACCATTGAGTAGGATGAATAACCAAGGAAAATAAATAAAATACAATTTAGAATAAGGTTGGCTATAGTATGATTGGTTTTTATGGTGTAATAAATACCATAACTTACCAATGATAAAAATAATACCACAAAAAATATTACTCCGCTATTGAAAGGCATTCCTAAAGAATTGACAAACAAACGGTCGAATATGGCGGATACTTTTGGCAACCCTGGCAAAATAACAGCTTGTATTGCACCTAAAGTACCTATACCAATCGCAGTAGAAATATAAAATCCTTTACGACTGTATTTGTAACGGTTAAAATAATAGTAATAAATAACTGCAGGTATCACCAATAAATTAAGTAAGTGCAACCCAACGGATAGCCCAAGCATATATGCAATAAGTATAAGCCAACGATCGGCTCCATGTTCATTTTTTACCCGTTCCCATTTAAGTATACACCAAAATGACAAGGCTGTAAATAATGAAGAAGATGCATATACCTCCGCCTCAACAGCACTAAACCAAAACGAATCCATAAAGGTAAGACTTAATGCCCCTACCAAACCACTACCCAAAATAGCCAACGCATTTGGCATTTCTATTTCAGTGGCATCTAATGAAATATTTAATATTTTTTTGGCAAAGTGTACAATAATCCAAAAGGTGAACATAACCGTGAGAGCACTAGCAGTAACACTTAGCATGTTTACCCAAAAAGCCACCATGGTTACATCGCCACCGGCCATAAGCGAAAATATGCGGCCAAGCATTAAAAATAAAGGAGCCCCGGGTGGATGCACCACTTGCATCCGATATGATGCGGAAATAAATTCTCCGCAATCCCATAAACTAACTGAATGCTCTACTGTGAGGCCATATACCACAAGTGATATAACGAAAGTGAGCCAACCTAATACGTTGTTGAATAATCCGAATCTTTTCATAAAAAAATAAGTAGCGAAAATAAGTAAGTTTTTTGTTTAATGTGGGGTTTTAGGGGTGAGATATGAAATTAAGATGATGTATTAATTAAAAAGTTTATGAAGATATAAAATTTGAGCTAATTAATGAAAGATTAATTTGATGAATTACACAATACTTATTATCGATTATCTTGAATCAAATATGAGTATTCTCATATTATTCTAGCTACATATTAATACCTTTGTGTTGTCATGATAAAAAGATTTCCTGTCGTTTTAATTCTCTTTTTGTTTGCCTGCAAGAGCAAGGTTGAAAAAATAAAACCAACTATTGAACCTATATCCGAATCTATTTATGCTTCGGGAATTATAAAGAGCGAAAATCAATATCAGGCTTTTGCTTCGGTGAATGGAATTGTTGAAAATGTATATATTTCGGAAGGAGATTCGGTAAAAATTGGAACTCCGATTTTATCAATTTCTAATGAAGCCCAAAAACTAAATAAAGAAAATGCAGAGCTGGCCGCCGCCTTTTCAGATATTAACGCCAATCAGGGAAAATTGAATGATGCCCAACTTGCTGTTGATTTGGCTAAAAATAAAACGAAGGTAGATTCGGCTTTATTTTTCAGGCAAAAAAACTTGTGGCAACAGCAAATTGGAACTAAAGTGGAATTGGAACAACGCGAATTGGCGTATCAAAATTCAAAAAACGCTTATTATTCTTCAGTTGTTAGATATAATGACCTTAAGCGTCAGCTTAATTTTTCATCGTCTCAGTCTAAAAAAAATCTGTTGATAGCTGATAAACTTCAAAGTGACTATGTGCTGAAAAGTGAAATTAACGGAATTATTTATAGCCTTACAAAATCAAAAGGTGAAATAGCGGGAGCTCAAACTCCAATAGCTATCATTGGTGATGCCGGCAAGTTTATTTTAGAGATGCAGGTGGATGAATATGATATTTTGAAAATAAAAAAGGGGCTTACAGTTTTGGTTACTTTAGAGAGTTATAATGGAAAAGTGTTTGAAGCCTTGGTTACCAAAATAAACCCCTTGATGAATGAACGAAGCAAAACTTTTTTGGTAGAAGCTGAGTTTTTGAAACAGCCTGAAATTCTTTATCCCAACATCAGTTTTGAAGCCAATATTGTAATTAATTCAAAAGAAAAAGCAATTCTAATTCCCCGCGATTATTTATTAAATGATTCGTTTGTGGTAAAACCCAACGGTGATAAAATTGCAGTAAAAACAGGTCTCAAGGATTATCAAAAAATTGAAATTATTTCAGGGATTAATAAATCTCAAGAATTAATAAAACCTAAGGAATAAAAAATTGGGAACGAAGTATAAACTAATCGTTAGCATTTCAAAATCACTATTATTGGCACGTTGGAAACAAACACTAGTGGCGGCTATTGGTGTTACGTTTAGTATCACAATGTTTATTACTTTGCTAAGTTTTATGTCAGGATTAAACGATATGCTGGATAATCTTATAATAAACCGAACCCCGCATATTCGTCTCTACAATGAAATTCAACCATCAAAAATTCAGCCTATTGATAATTCAGATAAATACAAAACCTATCACAATTTTGTAAGTTCCATTAAACCTAAAAACGAGCGGCTGGAAATTTATAACAATGCAGCCATCATGAAAGCTTTAAAAAAAGATAATCGGGTCTTGGGAATTGCCCCGAAAATTACTGCTCAAGTTATTTATAATGTAGGAGCGATAGATATTACGGGCGTTATAAACGGAATAGATGTAGAAGCCGAAAATAAATTGTTTTTCTTTAAGGATTATGTAACCACCGGCAATTATATTGACCTTAAAAATACGCCTAACAGTATTATTTTAGGTAAAGGAGCTGCTGAAAAAATGCTGGCTAATATTGGCGATGTTATCCAAGTTACTACTACCAAAGGCGATAGAATGCAACTAAAAGTAGTTGGTTATTTTCAGTCGGGATTACAGGATTTGGATAAAGTACAGAGCTATGCGTCTATCTCTACAGCTCAAAAATTATTAGGTGAATCCAACAGTTTTGTAACGGATATTCAGATAAAATTAAAGGATATGACTGTGGCACCGGTAGTTGCCAAAGAATATCAAAAATTATTTGAAGTAGAAGCCATTGATATTCAAACTGCCAATTCGCAATTCGAAACGGGAAGTTCAGTAAGAACCATAATTTCATATGCCGTAGGAGTTACCTTATTAATTGTGGCCGGGTTTGGAATTTATAACATTTTGAACATGATGATTTATGAAAAAATGGATTCCATTGCTATCCTCAAGGCCACTGGTTTTTCGGGCAAGGATGTAAATAAAATATTTATTACCATTGCTTTAAGTATTGGGATTTTTGGAGGTACTATGGGGTTGATTTTCGGGTTTGGATTATCCAATGTTATTGATCAAATACCTTTTAATACAGCCGCTTTGCCCACTATCAAAACGTTTCCGGTAAATTATAATCCTAAGTTTTATATGATTGGAAGCATATTTTCATTAGTCACAACTTATTTTGCAGGCTACTTCCCTTCGCGCAAAGCAAGTAAAATTGACCCAGTAGTTATAATAAGAGGCAAATAGTATGAACGAAATAATATTAGAAGCCAAGGCTATTTCCAAATCGTTTCACGACCCAATAACAATTCAAATTTTAAAGGAAATTAGCTTTTCTATGTACAAGGGTGATTTTGTTTCTATAATCGGCAAATCAGGTTGTGGCAAATCTACCTTGCTTTATATTTTGAGTACCATGGACACCGATTATGAAGGAGACCTGTTAATTGATAACGTGCCCATGCGAAATAAGAAGGAGGCAGAATTGGCAAGTGTTAGAAACGAAAAAATTGGGTTTGTGTTTCAGTTTCATTATTTGTTGAATGAATTTTCGGTGTTGCGAAACGTAATGCTTCCGGGTTTAAAATTAGGAAAGCATTCCTCAAAAGAGGTAGAAGAAAGAGCCTACCAAAAGCTTAAAATTTTGGGTATTGAAAACGAAGCTTTAAAAAAACCGAATCAACTGTCAGGTGGCCAAAAACAACGGGTAGCGATAGCCCGCGCTTTAATTAACGACCCATTAATAATAATGGGAGATGAGCCTACCGGAAATTTGGATAAAAAAAACAGCGAAATAGTTTTTAGTATTTTTCAGGAACTAGCTGAGGTGTATAATCAATCGCTTTTAATAGTAACGCACGACAATGAATTTGCCGCCCGAACCCATAGAACCATTGAAATGGAAGATGGAAGGATAATAAAGATGTAGTATATAAGAAAGGTAAAAGGTTATGAACCTATTACCCATCGCGTCTCGGCATATTAGGTACACCGATACTGAATTTCTCTTTGCGGTATTTTGTAAAATTAAGAGGATTTTTAGCCATTTCCATATTTTCAATGCGCTGATGATGGATGCGGCTTGCCATATTCAGGGCTGCTGTAAAGGATGAAACATTGGCTGTTCCTTTACCTGCCAAAGAATAGGCTGTGCCATGGTCGGGCGAGGTACGAACGATTGGTAACCCTGCAGTAAAGTTTACTCCATCTTCAAAAGCCATGTACTTAAAAGGAATTAATCCTTGGTCGTGATACATTGCCAACACCGCATCAAACTGGCTAAACTGGTGATTGCCAAAAAATCCGTCGGCTGAGTAAGGACCCCAAACTACCATTTTTTCGGCTTGGGCTTTTTCTACGGCAGGTTGTATTATTTCTATTTCTTCACGACCAATTACGCCACCATCACCTGAGTGGGGATTTAATCCCAACACGGCAATTTTTGGTTTAATAATTCCAAAATCTATTTTTAACGATTCATGAATAACTCTTATTTTTTCAAGTATTAGTTCCTGAGTTAACATGGATGATACATCTTTTAAGGGAACGTGTTCTGTAACTAATCCTACCCTTAAATTATCCGAAACCAACATCATGGCATAGTTTGAGGCATCCATTTCCTTGGCCAAATAACCGGTGTGCCCGTTAAAAGGGAAGTCGTTACTTTTAATACTGTGCTTATCAATAGGAGCGGTGCAAATGGCTTGAATTTGGCCATCTTTTACATCGGTCATGGCCATTTTTAAAGCTGCTAATGCAAATTTTCCTCCTGCTTCAGAGGCTTCACCGGGTTGGATAAAAATTTCTTCTTCGGTGCAAATTCTAAGATTAAGTTTGCCTTCTTCACACTCGGAGGTGTGTTTTATAATTTTATAAACCGGTTTATCCGTTAATTCCAGCAGGTTTTTATAAAACTTTATAGATTGCGGATTGGCATACAATACCGGAATAAATTGATTGCCAAATCCTTCTTCGGCAAATATTCTTAAAATGATGTCAAGCCCCACCCCGTTTATATCCCCTGCAGTTATTCCTATTTTTATTTTATCACTCATATTATTGTGTGGCGAATTTCGGTATTTTTAGTTAATAAGGTGAAGTTAAAGTGATAAACTTTACCAACGAATTAAAGCACTAGCCCAAGTAAATCCACTTCCAAAAGCAGCCAAACAAATTAGGTCTCCTTCTTTAACTTTTCCTTCTTGCCAAGCTTCGGACAATGCTATGGGAACAGAAGCGGCAGTAGTATTACCATACTTCATAATATTATTAAAAACTTGATCATCGCGCAGTTTCATTGTTTTTTGTATAAACTGGGATATGCGCAAATTGGCCTGATGAGGAATTAATAAATTGATATCTGAAGGAGTATAGCCATTTTTATTTAATGCTTCCATTATTACCTCCGGAAAACGGGTAACTGCATGTTTAAAAACATTGCTCCCATTCATTATAGGGTAAATTTTTTCAGGTAAATATTCGGTTCTGTTCAGGCTTGATGAACCAGGTTCTAATACAACCAATTCTTCGGCATACTTTCCTTGGCTGTGCAAATGGGTGGATAAAACACCATGCCCTGGTTCATCTGTAGCTCTTATAACGGCAGCCCCGGCACCATCGCCAAATATTACGGATACATTTCGGCCACGGGTGGTTTTATCCAATCCAGTACTGTGTATTTCTGAACCAATTACTAAAATGGTTATATACATTCCGCTTTTAATAAATTGATCGGCTACGCTTAGCCCATATACAAAGCCAGAACATTGATTTCTAATATCCAGAGCCCCTATTGTACCAATACCTAATTGCTCCTGAACCATAACTCCTCCACCTGGAAAACTGTAATCAGGCGATAGGGTGCAAAATATTATAAAATCTACATCTGAAGCTTCGAGGTTTGCATTTTTCAAAGCTTTTAGTGAAGCTTTGGTCCCCATATTGGAAGTGCTGTCTACACTCATATCTGCCCAATGTCGTGAGTTGATGCCAGTGCGTTCCACTATCCACTCATCAGTGGTATCCATTATTTTTTCAAGATCTTTATTCGTAACTATTCTCTCAGGCAGGTAATGGCCTAGACCGGCAATGTATGAATTTGGCATAATTTTGAAATTAATGGAAACAAACCTACGAAAATTTTAATGGAAAGTAAGAAAAACCCGAATGAAGATGTTTAATTTTTTGAAGAATTAATTTCAATAAAATTACTTAGGCACTTCTTTTTTGTTGATACTAAATCTTACTGCAAATAAATTACTATAAAGTGATGCTGAAACATCACCAATATCAGTAAGTGCATAGTCAAGCATTATACTTCCCAATTTTAAACCTAAGCCAATATTAGGTTGTAATGTCAGCGCTTTTTTATTATTAATATCAAGTTCTCTTTGAAACTTTCCTATTCCTGCTCTAATAAAAACAGCATTTTTATAATTGGCTTCAACCCCCAAATTAGGGTCAAGATTAAAATATTTTGAACTTACCAAAACGTTGCGTTGCCCGTCAGTATTGATGGCAACGTTAGATTCAGCCCGCAATCCTATATTGTTATTTAATTGAAATAATTTTCCAGTACCAAGTATAAATGTAGGTAAGGTTATTTCTAACGAGTTTTTAGGAATTTCGTTCTGAGTTTGAATAAACGTATTTTTTTCGGCATCGGTAAACGAAAAATTCCAGGCATTAAAAGTGGTTGAAATATCTCGAGCCATAATGCCAAATTGCCAATTGCCTTTACTTTTATATTGTAATGAAGCATCCAATCCAAAACCCCAAGCTGTTGTGAATTCGCCAGCCTTACGATTAATAATTTTAGCATTTCCTCCCAAAATCAATCCTTCAATTCGTGTTTTTTGAGCATAACTAAATAAAAAGGCATAGTCGCTTGCTGAAAAGCTAGTAACCCGATTATAGTCTATCTGACCATTTCGTATCAAATCTAAAGTATTTGGAATTCCATCTACACTAAAACGAATTACCGAAACTCCCACAGCTCGTTTATCATCCAGTTTGGTAGCAAATGCTCCATAATCATAATTGGCAACTCCGGCCAAATAAGCCGAGTGCATGAACGAAAGCTGCAAATTATCTTTCAGCGAAAGCAAACCAGAAGGATTCCAATAGCCTGAAGTTACGTCATCACTCGATGCTACCACTGAATTGGCCATTCCAAAGGCTCTGGCCCCAACACCGATATTCAAAAAATCATTGCTATATTTAGGGGTGCTTTGTGCAAAAACACGGGTTGAAAATAATGTTAAAAAAATAATTATTAGGTACTTCTTCATTCTAATATTTTACGTAATTCGTTAATTTTTAATTTTACCTGAGGAATAAAATCGTTCAATAATACTAATAAAAATTGATTTTGATTGTCATCAAATTTTCCAATTCCTATACTTTGGCATATACGGTTTAACGCATAAATAATATTGTCAGTATCTTTATATGTAAAAATATATTGATTCTTATTAAATCGATCAAAGCTTTCATACCACATTTCAAACTCTCCAAATTTGTTTTTATTAAAAAAAAGCTCCCAACCTAGTTTATCACACGCCATCAAATCAGCATATAATTCTTTAACCATTGTTTTATTTTCATTCACTAAAACATGGTCAATAGTAAGTTCAATAAAAATATGAGCCAAAAACCAATCGCGTTTTATTCCCAATTTACTCTCACGAATGGTTATTGCCAATTCATGATTTTTTTCTTTAAACCAATCCCAGTTATGAAAAATTTCATCTCCTCTAAAATGATTTTGAATTCCATGTATTAAATTTTTATAATCCTTTTGATTATAGCCAAAATCAATATTACTTTTTTCGGAAATACGTTGCTCTTTAGTAAAAATTCGTAATAAATCAGGAAACAACAAACCGGCGTTATGCCAGCTGTTGTTGGGCTTGTGATGAAAATAGTAATGTGCAAAAAAATTCAAAGTAGTAGAATGATTTGTAATTTAAACTCAATTTTTAATCTTTTGTTTGCTTACGGTTTGACAAAAGTAACTCTAAAACCAAACAATGAAATACAATAAATCTTTACCTTTGAGGTTTAATATTAAACAAATTTATAAAAATGCAAAAAATTATCTTAACCATTAGTCTTTTCTTTTCGTTTGTAATTGCTTATGCTCAACAAACACTGCCCGTGGATGCCGAAACCAAACAAGCCTTAATTAAAGAAGTGGTGGATGTGCCCGGTGCTAAGCAGGCTGAATTGTATGACCGTGCTATGGCATGGATTAATAAATTTTATTCCAATCCAACAGGAATGGTGCAAACTAAAAACCCTGAGACTGGTGAAATAGTTGGCAAAGCACAATTTAAAATTAACAGTAAAGATAAAAAAGGCGTTGAATCCTATGACGGAATGGTGGCATATACCATCACTTTAAATTTTAAGGATGGTAAATTTAAATATGAAATTACTCGTATTCGTTGGGTTCAAGCTTCCTATTATGATGTTTCAAAATGGATGGATACCAAAGACCAATATTATAAAGAAGCCTATCAGGGTTATATTGAGCAAACCAATTCTTATTTTGATAACCTAAAAACCGAACTTAAAAAAGCGGTAAAAACTCCACCAGCCAAAAAGAAAGATGATTGGTAGGAGTACTTTCATGTATTAATAAATAATTTAATCGTGACGGATATATTAAGTCCGGTAATCAAAAATTTAAAGGTTAATTAAAATTTAAAGTACTTTAGTGGTTTGAAAAACTATGCAGCGCAAAACATTTTTAACCCAATCCGGAATTCTTTTAACAGGTTTGCCATTGGCAGGTTTGGCTCGTCCATTTGCAAAAACCATGAATTCGGAAGCTTTAAATAAATTAAAAGAAAAGACAGGAATAAATCCTGTAATGGATGAAAATTACTGGAACATAGTTCGGGGAATGTTTAATTATTCCAAAGATTTTATCAATCTTGAAAACGGATATTTCAGTCCACAGCCCTTTAGCACAGAGCAATTTCACCAAGCTAAAGAACACGATATTAACCATAGAACAAGTTGGTTTATGCGTCGCGAACAGCGAGACATGATTGAACAAACCCGTAAAAATCTATCAGAATTTTTAGGTTGTGATGCCGAAGAATTGGTGTTAACACGAAATACAACCGAAGGTTTAAATACCATAATTTCAGGGTTTCCATGGCAAAAAGGCGATGAAGTAATTATAGGCAATCAGGATTATGGAAGTATGGTAGCTGCATTTAAACAACAGGAAAAAAGAGAAGGTATTGTAATAAAAATTGCCCAAATCCCTTTGCTACCCAAGTCAGATGAAGAGTTGGTAAATGCTTATCTTTCTTTGGCCACTTCCAAAACCAAAGTTATTCATCTCACCCATATGATTAATTTAAGTGGTCAATTATTACCGGCTAAAAAAATTATAGATGCTGCTCATGCCAAAGGAATAGAAGTGATAGTAGATGCGGCCCATAGTGTGGCGCATATTGATTTTAAACCCGCAGAATTAGGTGCCGATTACTTAGCAGCCAGTTTACACAAATGGCTGTGCTGCCCATTGGGTGCAGGTTTTTTGATGATGAAGAAACAGCATATTCATAAAATTTGGCCACTAATGGCTGATGATGAATTTGGGGATGATAACATCCGAAAATTTGAACATCAGGGAACCAAACCGCCTCAAACTGTGATGGCCATTAACGAAGCTATAAAATTTCATAATGCCATTGGAAGTACACTTAAACAGGAGCGGTTGCAATATTTGAAAAGCTATTGGGTGGCAAAAGTTCAGCACTTAGATAAAGTAACAATAAACACACCCTTGACCAGCGAACGAAGTGGAGCCATTGCTAATTTTTTGGTAAAAGGTTATACCCCGCAGCAATTAGCCGATAAACTTTTAAAAGACTTTAAAATTTTTACAGTAGCTATTGATCATCCCTATATAAAAGGAGTAAGAATTACACCACATCTTTATACTTCAATTGCTGATTTGGATAAGTTTGTTGAAGCGATAAAATCAATTTCTAATTCTTAATTCCAGATTCCTAATTATTCTAAAAGGCCTTCGGTTTCAAAATAATCAATAATGTGCTGGCGCAAAAAAGTTTCTTGTTGAAACACATCAATAAACGGAAGTTTTTTAATAGATTTCCAGTGCGGCCAACCGTCTTTATCTATACCTTCTAATTCATAATATCCCGAACTACTCAACAACCGACAAACGGCAATGTGCATCAATTCTACTTTTTCTTCCTTTGTAAATTTTTCACGAGGCAATCCAAATTCCCGCATCCCTATTAAAAACAGGATGGCATTTACATCCGGAGTTTTATTAAAATCCTGTTGAATTTTTTGAATTATCTTTTGCCATTTGGCCACCATTTCCGATTGCATATCAGGTGCAAAAATAGGTTTAATCTATTGCCGTTGTTTTAAAGCAACGGCAATAAATGAAATACATTAAAATCCAATCTCTACTCTTGCCAAAAAATTAGTGCCGGCCTGAGGATATACAAAGTTGAAATCCTTGCGGGAGTTATTTATCATTCCGCTATACGAGTAGCCATTAGAGGTATATGATTGGTTTCCAATATTGTTAATCATCAAAGCTAAATTACAGTTTTTATACCCTTTTGCAGGGATTGAATATTGAATAACCATATCATTTATAACATATGGGTCAAGGCTTCGGTTGGCGGTTTGTGTATTATCCAAATACTGGCGGTCTACATATTTTGTTATTAGTAAAACGGTTAAATCTTTGGTCGCTTTTATTGTAAACTGTGACCCTAAAATATTATTTGGAGACAACGCTAAATCTGTGTTTTTCCATTCATAGCTCACTTGTCCACTGTTGGTCCAGTCATCCACATATTCTGTAAATTTTTTCACCTTGTTCCTGCTCAAAGTTAGATTTATGCTCCAGTTTATCCAGGTTGCAATATCTACCGAGCCTTCCATTTCAATACCTGCTCGGTAACTTTTAGAAATATTTATTCGTGAGTAACCTCCCACATCATTAATTTTTCCGGATAAAGCCAATTGGTTTTTATAACCCATATAATAGCCGGTAAACGAATATTTCCAATCGCCATGACTGCTTTTAAAAGCGGCTTCCACATTATTCATAAACTCAGACTTTGGGCGGCTTTTGGTGCTTGAGTTCACAAAATCATCACGAATGGGTTCGTGGCTTCCGCGGCCATAAGTAAGATAAAATAATTGGTTACTTTTGGGTTGGTATTGCAAGCCTGCTTTTGGATTGAAAAATAAATAATTTGTATTTTGTTGTTCTTTAATTTCTGCATTGTTTGGACCAAACCAGTCATAATAAACATGCCTTAC
The DNA here is from genome assembly GCA_945907065.1 of Chitinophaga pinensis. Taxonomy (GTDB): domain Bacteria; phylum Bacteroidota; class Bacteroidia; order NS11-12g; family UBA9320; genus JABWCE01. Next base: position 45,488 of record CAMDSC010000013.1, on the reverse strand, counting down.
CTGCATATCAGTATAGGCTGAAAATTCTTTGGTAAACCGGTGCTGAACTTTCCAATAAATATTAGCATCTGTTTTTAGGCTTTTGTTGTCGTAGTATTTAAAAGGCCCTTTTTCCATGTCCATAAATTCGTGCCATATTACTTTTCCAAAGTTTTTACCATGGTATGCATTCGCTGCTCCGCCAATCGTTTGATCCGTTTTTACATCATTTTTAGTGTATGAAAAAACAACTCCCGCAAAATTGTTATCCAACCAGCGTTGTCGAATTAAATCAGCTTGGTAATATCTGTTGCCATATGATACCGCAGGTGAATCCATATAATTAATCAAATCCGTTTTGTGTTCAAAATTTTCATAATAACCTCCGCCTAATGTGCCGTGCAACACCATATTGAAGCTTTGATTTTTTCGTAAGCTGTGATTATAAACTATTTGAATATGTCTTTGCTTGTAATTATCCGTTTCATTTTTGTAAGTGTAATAATTGTATTTTGAAGGGTCGCTGCTTCGCAATTGTGCCGCCTTGGTGCTATCATAATATTGATAATTAATAAATGAATCTACTTCCGATGAATCATTTTTATACTTTGCCATTGGCACTCCATTCCAGGCCTGATAGGTTTTTTCATTTCCTGAAAATACAATCAGTTGAAACAAACTTTTTTTGGTTTTATGACCTGTGCTAAATGACCAAGCCTGTAAATCAGAAGCGGCTCTATCTATAAATCCGTCGCTGTGTATCCATGAAATGCGGCCTTCGGCATACCAGTCGTTTTTCATTCGGCCGGTTCCTAATTTTACCGATTGGCGGTTGGTATTAAAACTTCCTACGGAAGCACTCATTTTGGCATAAGGAGTTTCTGAAAATTTATCGGTTTTCACATTAATACTGGCTCCAAAAGCCGCGGCACCATTGGTACTTGTTCCTACTCCACGTTGAACCTGAATATTTTCAACCCCACTGGCAAAGTCGGGCATATTTACCCAAAATACCCCTTGCGATTCGGCATCGTTAAGCGGCACTCCGTTGATGGTGACATTTATTCGAGTGGGGTCAATACCGCGAATCCGTATTCCTGTGTAACCAATTCCGGCACCGGCATCGCTAGTGGTTACTGATGATGGGGTGGTTTGCAACAGAATGGGTAAATCTTGCCCAAAATTTCGGGCTGCTATTTCTTTCTTTGTCAATTGGGTAAAAGTGGCAGTACTTGTAGTTCCTGCACGGGTGGCGGTCACCGTAACTTCTTCGCCGTCATACACCAATGTTTTTAAATAAATATTTAATAGCAAGGGAGCGTTGGTTATTTTATTAAAAATAGGTTTAAAACCATCTTTACTCACCAATAAATTAAAGGCTGTGGATGGCGGCAATTCGAACGATACCATGCCGTTGGCATCGGAAAGTTTTGAAAAACCTTTTAAATTTTGAGCCAAAAAATCAATCTCAACTTTAACTCCTGCAAGTTTGGTTGAATCTGATAAATTGTAAATTATAACGGTAGTATTGGTTTGTGCCAACACATTGCATCCAATAAGGACGAATAAAAGAGTAAATAGCTTTTGCATATAAATATTTTCTAACTAAAAAATATCTTTTGAAGTAGTGCAAGGTCTGAGTGTTGACCTTTATTCTCCCTTCGCCGGCATTATCCGTATCAGGTTCATTGGGTGTAATCTCAGCCTGATTAATAAAATCAAGCACCCCTTAAAAAGATGATGCAAAAATAGGAGAAAGTAGGATATGGATTGGCAAATGTTTACAGTTTAAGGGAAATTCTCATCATCAAAAAACAATATACAAACAAACGGCTCCCATAATGGCTTCCTTTTCGTCGTCGTCAGAGCCTTCGTTCCCAATCTTATTTATTTCCTTTAATTTTTTAGAATCAATAACTACCAATCCTATAAAAATAACTACTCCGGCAAAGGAGGTTATCCAATAAAGAGCGTCGCTATCCATAAAATAATTGACTGAGGTAGCTATTACACAACCAACCAAGCCCATCAATATTATGCGGCCGGTGCTTTTTAAATCGGTTTTGGTAAAGTGCCCAATAGCTGCCATTAAGCCAAACATAGCGCTGATAATAAAAAATGTAGAAGCAATATCCCCACCTAAAGTAATCACAGTATATAGGCTTGAAAAAACAAAACCAGTAACTATGGAGTATAGCACAAATGATACAACTGCAATATTTGCCGACATTTTATTTATTAGGGCGGTAAGAAAAATAATGATACCAACCTGCAACCCAATTAGTACCCAAAAAGTATAACTGTTTGATATGATCATTTTGGCAATTGCAGGATTATGATTTGTAAAAAATGCTACCAAGCCCGATATAACAGTACCCAATGCCATCCAGCCATACACTTTGGTTATATAATGAGCCTGTTCGGTATTTACTTGGGTTTCGTTAGTTTTTATTTCGTTTTCCATCATTATTTTTTTTATCAATGCAAAGTAAAGTGAAGAAATGGAATTGTAATAATTATTTAATAAAACAATAATTTGGTGATTGATAAGAATAGTAAAATTTGTAGTTTGCAAACTATTTTATAACCGCTTTGGCAAAACGGAAATTACAAATAATAGGAACTACGGACTGTATTGATTTTATGGATGCGGAGATAGAAAATCTTCCTTGCAAAATTGATACAGGTGCAGCTATATCAGCGATTCATGCCGATAGAATTCAGATAATTGAAAAAAATGGTGTGGATTTTTTAGCGTTTAAACTGCTGGATAAAAAGCATCCAAAATTTAATAATATAGAAATTTTGACCAGCGATTTTACTGAAAAGCGTATAAAAAATAGTTTTGGCGAAGCCGAAAATAGGTTTCAGGTAAAACTAAAAATTCGAGTTTTTGATAAAGTTTATAATTCATCATTTACCCTCACCAATCGCAAGCAAATGGCCTATCCTGTATTATTGGGTAAAAAATTTTTGAAAGGAAAATTTTTGGTCGACGTTTCTCAATTCAACCTTTCACTGAAAGCAAAAACTAATGGTTAATTGATAATGATAAATGGTTAATGGAATTGAAAAATGAATGAAAATGTAATTAGAACAAAAAGTTGCAAGTTGGCAATACGAATTGTAAAGCTATATCAATACTTGGGAAATGATAAAAGGGAATTTGTGATTTCTAAGCAGGTTTTGAGAAGCGGGACAAGTGTTGGTGCTTTGGTTAGAGAAGCAGAACATGCGGAAAGTAAAGTTGATTTTAAGCACAAAATGGCTATAGTACAAAAAGAAGCCAATGAAACATTGTATTGGTTGGAATTACTAAAAGAAACAGATTATTTAACAAAAGAACAATTTCAAACTATTTATGATGACACGGTAGAAATTATAAAATTACTAACTAGTATTATAAAAACTACAAAGCAAAATCTGAAAATTAATTAACCATTAACAACTAACCATTAACAATTAAAAAGTGAACATAGGAATATTATCACGAAACGGAAACTTGGTTTCTACCCGCCGTCTGGTGGAGGCTGCAATACAAAGAGGCCACAACGCCAGGGTCATTAATTTTACAAAGTGCTATGTAGCCATTGAGCATTTCAATTCTAAAATATTTTTGGGCGACCACGAGTTGGAACCATTGGATGCTATAATTCCTAGAATTGGTGCTTCGGTAACTTTTTATGGAGCTAATATTATTAGGCAATTTGAGGTGAAAAATATTTTTACAACTACCACTTCAGTAGGATTGATGCGAAGTAGGGATAAACTGCGAAGCCTACAAATATTGGCCAGTGCGGATGTTAATATTCCAAAAACTGCATTTGCCAAATATCCAAGCGATATTAAAAACCTTATAAAAATTGTGGGGGGAGCCCCTTTGGTGGTAAAGTTATTAGAAAGCACCCAAGGCAAAGGAGTGGTATTGGCTGAAACTGCCAAGGCTGCCGAATCGGTTATTGAAGCCTTTTATGATTTGGATGAAAATATTATTGTTCAGGAATTTATAAAGGAAGCCAAAGCGGAGGATATTCGTGCATTTGTGGTAGATGGAGAAGTAGTAGGAGCCATGAAACGTAAAGGAGTGGAAGGTGAATTTAGAAGTAACTTGCATAAGGGAGGAACAGCTTCTATTGTACAATTGACTAAGGAAGAAGAGCAAGCCGCCTTAGCAGCTGCAGAGGCTATGGGTTTAGGGATAGCTGGAGTAGATATTTTAAGAAGTGAACGTGGGCCTTTGGTAATTGAGGTTAATTCATCACCGGGTTTGGAAGGTATTGAAAAAGCTACAGGAACTGATATTGCTGGAAAAATAATAGAATATGTAGAACGAAATTATAAACAAGGTAAACCGGATTTGAAGCAAGGGTAGAAAAATTTGCAGTATGTCATGCTGAGGAATGAAGTATCTCCATTAAATAAATAAAAGATTCCTCCAGCCTCGGAATGACAAAATTAATTGAATAAATATTTAAAATAAGTATGTCACATTTAAAAGAAAATTATAGCCAATTTTTTAAGGATTTGGCTCCAAACAATAACTCGGAGTGGTTTAACGAAAACAGAAAAAGGTATGAAAAGGATGTAAAAATTCCATTTCATAATTTGGTGGCCGAACTAATAACACAATTAGCCAAAATTGATAAAAATATTGAAGGCACTAAACCTTCAGATTGTATTTTTAGAATAAACCGAGATATACGATTTAGTAAAGATAAGACACCTTATAAAATAAGTATGTCGGCAGCTATAGCGCCCGGGGGAAGAAAAAACATGAGTTATCCGGGGTTTTATTTTGAAGCCACTCCTGAAGGAATTAATATTTATGGGGGAGTGTATATGGCTGAAAAACCACAATTGGAAGCTATACGAAATTTGATTGCAACCAATCTTAAACAATTTGAAACCATTATAACCGAACACGATTTTAAGAAAAAATATGGTGGGAAAATTTTAGGGGAAAAGCAAGTGAGACTTGCACCCGAACTAAAAGAAGCCGCTGAAAAACAACCACTAATTTTTAATAAACAATTTTATTTTGAAGCTTCTTTGGATGAGAGTTGTTTAATTAAAGATAATCTTACTGAAATATTAACCGACTATTTTAAGACAGCTCGGCCAGTGAGTCAATTTCTTTGTAAAGCCTTTTAATAAAAAGATGGATCAAAAACAATCCAATAGTATTAATAAAGTAATTGGGTGTGTTTTTATTCTTTTTGGTTTTGCTATACTTTGCATAGGTGTTCCATTTATTTTTATTGATAAACGAAGTGAATTTGAAAATACCATAATGGCGTTAAGCATTATCAGTGGGGTATTGATGCTAATAGGTGGATATCAAAATATAGCAAAAGGTAAGCAAAAAGATAAAGCCGTTGGTCAATATGAAAAACAGGTAGAAGACATATTAAAAACTGTTCAAGCCGAGGCAAAATCAACTATCCTTTATGTCAATAAGCCACTGGAAACAGAGGCTTCTGAAATTTACAAACCCGATATTATTGCTAAATGGAATTATACAATTGATGAGTGGAAACTAATGACCAAAGAAGAGACTACCAGACGATTAAAAGAAGGCATTTGGGTAACACTAGGCATTGCTGGTTTAGGAACTTGGGTGCTAAGTGCAGCAAGAGGTGCCTCAATTTTAACAGGTTTTATGATTTCAGCAACCGTTGGTGTTTTTCTTTCATTCCTTAAAGTTTTGATTTCAAATAATCTTTTTAAGCTTAGAAAAACCAATAGTATTATCATTACTACAAATGCTTTAATAATTAATGGAAAATTTAAAACTATTAATGACAATGATATAAAACTAGAGTATATAAAATCTTTAAAAGTAAAGGAAGATAATTTTATTGAGTTTTCGTTGCAATGGCTAACAAGAGGTGGTGTTACTAATGATCAATTCAGGATTTATGTTCCATTGCTGTATGAAAATGAGATACAAAAAGTATTGGATTATTATAGAGATAAAGGTGTAAGAACTTGGGATTAAATTTATATCAGACTGGTTATTTTCAAAAGTTTACCATTAAAACTAAAATTATCATTTATTTTTTTATTTACCATCAAATTAGCTATAGGAGATTCTTTGGAAATTACCATTACCACTTGTCCGTTAATTTCTAATTTTCCAATACCAGATGCAATAAAATAAAGAATTTCATTGACTTCAATCAATGAGCCAGCCTTAATTAGAGATGAAGGCTCGAGATTTATTTTATCTAATTTCTGCCATTCATTTTTAGCTTCCACCAATTGCCGGGCATACATATCTCTGTCGCGATGGCCCATAGCTCTTGAGGTTTCATATTTATCACCCGCGCTGCTTTTATCTTCCCCATTGGCAGCTTCTTGGGCAGCATTCATCGCGTGGTTAGCATTTTCAATTCGTTCATGAATAATTTTTTTGCAAGCTTGCAGCAATTGTTCTTTAAAAGCAGGAGTTATAATCATTGTTCAAAATTAGGATTTAACTTTTCTATAACTACCAAAATTTTACTTTCGTATTTAGGATAATACAATTAGGATTAATACATTTGAAGGAATCAATATATTTTGAAAAAAGGGTTAATACTTATATTTCTTTTTTTTAACCATCTGGCCTTTTCTTCCCATATAGTAGGTGGCGAATTAACCTATAAATACAAATCAAAAGCCGGGAACGGAGATGTAACTTACTCAGTAAAACTTACTGTATATATGGATTGTATAAATGGAACTGCTGCTATTGCCGCAGATGGCCCAGCATTTATCAATGTATATAATGCGAAAACCCAAAAAATAATAAATTCATTAGGCAAAACCGTAACACGACAAAGTCCAGTTAGGGTGTCGGCCAATGCTTATAAATGCATAAAAAACAAACCTGATGTGTGTGTTGACATGTATGTTTACGAAGTAGATATGACCTTACCTAAACTTGCAGATGGCTATATTATAACCTATGAAAGGTGTTGTAGAAATTCAGTAGTAGTTAATATTACCAGTGCTAACACAGGGGCAACTTACTGGACAGAAATAAAACCTGAATCGGTAATTGGTAAAAACAGCAGTCCCGTTTTTAAAGCTAGGCCACCTGTTTTTTTATGTTTAAATGCACCTTTTACTTTTGATCATTCAGCTACCGATGAAGATGGTGATTCATTAGCGTATGAATTAACCAGCCCTTTCATTGGTGGCTCTACAGGTAATAACCGACCTAGTTATACAGGAGGAGGAGGTACCGGAAGCCCAACATTCCCTTTGCTTGGTAATAGGCTTGTGAAATGGGTTAGTCCTTATAATTTAGCCGACCAAATGGGAGGAAATCCAATATTAGAAATTGATGAATTAACAGGCAGGCTAACTATTACACCGGACCAAAGCGGGCAATTTGTAGTTGGAATAAAGGTAAAGGAATTTAGAAAGGGAGTTTTAATAGGTGAAACACGACGCGACTATCAGTTTAATGTGGCTAACTGTGTTTTTGATGTAATTTCAGTTTTTTCTACCGCTAAAACTAATTGCACCAATAGCAATCTTTCTTTTACTAACCAAAGTAGTGGAGCTTTGAGGTATCATTGGGATTTTGGAGTTACAGGTATTAATTCAGATACTTCAAATAAAACCTCCCCAACATATTCATATTCTAAGCCTGGAACATATAAGGTAACTTTGATTGCTATTAATACGGTTTGTATTGATACGTTTGATTATATAATCACAATAAAAGAAAATCTCAAAGTAAATCTAGGAAAGGATACTATTTTTTGCAAATCAGCTTCTTTAAAATTAGATGCTGGAAATGTGGGAAGCCAATTTGGTTGGAATAGTGGCCAGACCACTCAAACCATTACAGTGACTCAAACAGGAACCTATATTGTCACAGTTCAAAATAATCCATGTGTAGCTAAAGATACAATTTTGGTAATTATTGACCAATCGGGTTTTAATGCTGGAAAAGATACTGTGTTTTGCAATGCTAGTTTTATTCCTTTAACCTATAGGGTTCCCAACATTTATAAATCCTATTTATGGAATGACAATACAACTTCTAATACTGTAAATATTAATAAACCTGGTAAATATTGGGTTACCATTACCAATCAAAACAATTGTCAACGAACTGATACTATAGAAGTATTTCATTTTACACCACCAAAAGGTTATCTTAGAGATACAGCAGTTTGTATAGGATTTAGCGGAGTATTTGATGCTAAAATTTTGAACTATTCCTATCTTTGGAATACCGGTGAAACAACTCGTCAGATAAGTACTTCTTTTACTGGATTGCACAAGGTTACTATAACTAACGGGCTTTGCAGCAGCAGCGATAGTGCGGTATTATCAAATATTAATCCCGGATTGGAAATTGGCAACGACACCTCCTTTTGCGGCCCTTTTGGTTTTGCCATAAAAACAAATAAAACATTTGTTAGTTATAATTGGAACAACGGAGCCTACAGCAGAGAAACTATAATTAATAACCCGGGAAAAGTAAAAGTGACTATTGAAAGTGTTGAAGGTTGTTTTCAGTCTGACAGTCTTTTTATTATAAATTATCCTGAAAATATTGCTTCTATTGCAGGAGATACCGCTGCTTGCACTTCTTCAATTTTAGATTTAACAGCAACCGATAGCAATACCTATGTTTGGAATACCGGAGAAACCACACAGACTATTAAAGTGCAGGAAGGTGGAATATATGAAGTAATATTAACTGATAAAAATGGCTGTATGGATACAGTATATCATCGAATTACCAAAAACCCAAATGCTTTGCCAAACGTTATTTATATGCCAAATGTATTTACCCCAAATGGAGATAAGTTGAATGACCAATATCCGGATAACAAATTTCAGGATGTTCATGCCTATTATCATTTAATGATTTTTAATCGCTGGGGCGAAAAGCTATTTGAGACACAATCTCCGGGTAAGAATTGGGATGGCTTTGTATCAGGTAAACTTTGCCAATCCGATGTATACATCTATACTCTTAACTACCTTGGTTGTGATAACCAAAGGCATGTGATTAATGGTGAATTTAACCTGATGCGATAAAAGTATTATCGAATAATTAACTTCGTAATTGCTACACCTTTATTGGATTCAACTTTAATAATATAAGTTCCTGAGTTTAGTAATTCATTAATCTCAATTTCACGTTGGCCCAATAAAACTTTTTGTAAAACTAATTTTCCATCCATCCCAAGTATTGTAAGTTTTCCTTTTGAAAGCTCAGGACTAACTAATACTTTAAACCCTTGAACTGCGGGATTTGGTGAAACACTTATAGATGGTTTGTTAACAGGTTTGATTCCTGAAAAATCAAATACTATATCCTGACTAGTACTATCGGTGCAGCCACTTGTTATGTTTTTTACAATGAGTTTAACATTATACGTTCCGTAAACAGCATATTTATAGGTTACAAATTTGGCTGTAAAAGTAGCTCCATCACCCATAAACCATTTATAAGTAACACCACTTGTTACTGAGGGCACAAGGCTCATTTTATGACCTGTAATAAAATTAAAATTATACCCAGCTACAGGTAATGGTAATACCTCCGCTAACACGGTATTTACAGCACTTTTACAACCGTTTTTTTCTACCGTAAAATAGTAATTTGTAGATACCAATAATTTTGGAGTAGTGTATGCTGCTGTGCTAGCAATCAATTTTGTAGTAGCTTCATCTTCATACCATTTAACTAAATTGGTTCCAGCGATTACTTTTAAGGTGACTTTAGCATTTCCACAAACAATTGGGGCTTCAATTTTTGTTATGGAATCAAAGGCATTTATTTTAATAGTTGCAAGCGTTCTTGAAGGATTTACACATCCATTTACTTCTGCTTCAGCATACATATTTTTTGATTTTATAGTAAAATATCTTATTACCATTCCCTTGTCAATAGGAGTTCCTCCGGTAATTGTGTTATACCAAATTACATTACCTAGCCCAGATAATAAAGCGCCAATTTGTGCAGTATCACCTTTACATTTTTCATCATTAAATATTTGTTTGATGGACGGGTAATCATTAACATTTACATTAATAGCAAGGCGCGAACTGGCACAAATGGATTTTTGAGCTTCTACATAAATTTTTGAAATTCCAACGGATGAAGCTGTAAAATTGAACGTCTTACCTCTTGCAATGCTGATTCCACCACTTGGCACATTATACCAGCGTATTGAATCATTGTCCTTACTATAAGCTTTTAATAAAGCTTTGCCCAATGGGCGCAAACAGATATTTGTATCATTTGAAACAATTGGCTCATTGGGTGCAAAACTATTATCAACAAAGGCTGTGACAGTTTTAAAAAACGGGCTGTAGCAACCATTATTATTTGCTCTTACAAAATATGTAGCATCTTTTGATAGGCTCCCGGTTTGATAAACATTTCCTCCAAAGAATGGTAATTTTGTGCTATCAGTATACCATTCAGTATTTCCTATAGTACTTATAGCTTCCAAATTTGCTTTTGCGCCCAAACAAATACTATCGTTGCTAGTTGCAGGGTGTTTTGGGTAATCATTTACAGTAATTATTAGTTGGGTAAAACCACTTTCGCAAGCATAGTTGATGGCCTTTATATAAAATGTGTCATTGTTTTGAATTTTACCAAGATTGTATGAAGTGCCTTTATGAACCAAACTTCCAGCAGGATTTCTATACCATTCAATTGTAGTGCCAGTATCTGAAGCTACCTTAATATCGGCTACTTCGCCGCGGCAAATATTTGGATTACTAATAGACATTGGATTTGTAGGCTTGAAGTAAAGCATTTTTTCTGTGGTATCAATACAAGGAGTATTTCCTCGATATTGGTACATGGTTGTAATTAATCGAATTTTAAAATTACCCTTTCCGCTATATTTATTTATTCCATTTTTTGAATTGTAATCCCAAGGCATTTCACCGTAGTTCCATCGATGAATATATTGGTCTATATTATAAAAAGTATACAAGCTGTAAAACATACTTCCTGAAACATTATTTAAATAATCATTTTTAAATCTGGCTGAATCTTTAAAATCAAAACAATCCGGCACTTTAAAATCAGTTCCTAACTTATAACTTACATGAGGATAGAATTGCATATCAGCATCTAGGGTATTACCACCAATATTAAGGCTTAATCCTCTGTACCATTTCCCACTTACCGAACCACAAAGTAAATTAGCTCTGTCACCATCTTTATTGGTCCATTGGCTGGCTACTAAGCCTGCGTTAAGGTTTACACTATCTGATTCTACAGTAAGTATATAAGGATAATTAACGGTAACTGGAGATTTGAAAGTTGCACGTTTTTCTAATTTGGTTAATAATCCATTTCCAAAAGTTGAGTCTACAGTAACTGTATCGCTTCTTAAAGGGCTGCCGCTAGGCAAAGAATCGGTTCCTGCTTTATAAATATTGCAAATTAAGCGTACTGTTTTATCTGTGGGGGGATTTGCCAAAGCCCAAGCATAAAAAGTAAAACCATAAATGGTAATATCTTGAGGCGCTCCGTAAATTTGCCCTAATGAATAGTTCTTTCTCATACTGATAGAATTGAAAGACGACGCCTTTCTACGGGCATATTCAATTGTATCATTACCACATTTTTTAGGACTTGTAGCTGATTTTTTATAAGATTTAAGGTCAGAATATTTCGGTAAATCATCGGTTATTTTAACTTTTATTTCCGAAAGTTGGCTATAGCCTGCAAATGAAAAAGCGAATATTAAAAAGCAAGAAAAATAAAAACGAATCATAATGGTTATTTTTTTTTAAAACAAATGTAAATAAAGCGAATTTCCAAATAAAGAAAAAATTATGACAGGATTAAACATTCAGAAATTTGTTCTTTTCGTGAATATTAATTAAAATTATAAGCCAGAAATTATTCCAAAAATGTCCTTTGCAATTAAATCAGGCAAACGATTCCCGTCAGTTATAAAAATCTTCTCATTTGATTTTAGAAGCTCAAAAGCTTCAATGTATGTGTTACGAACATTTGTAAGGTTTTCTAAAGTTTCATAAAGTTCAGCCGATTCGCGGGCTTTTGTTATTCGGTCCATGCTTTCTTCAGGGGATATATCAATATAAATTGTCAGATCAGGTTGCAGTAACTTGGCACAAGGTTTATTGATCTCAATAACCCAATCCATGGGCATATGAACACTATGATAGGCATAGGATGAAAAACAATAACGGTCTGTAATTACAGTGTAACCATCTTCCAACATTTTAAGTAAACCGTTAGTTTTATTAAGTAAATGGTTAAAACGATCAGCCAAAAAAAGAGCTGCAATAGTTTGATGATTGGCCTCAGTTTTATGAGCAAAAATATTTCGAATTAAATGTCCAATATCACTGTCAGTGGGTTCAAAGGTGCTATAAACCTTATGACCTAACTTGGTAAGACTTTCAGCCAAAAGTTTCACTTGAGTGCTTTTGCCACTGCCATCAATACCTTCAAAAGCTATAAATAAATTTTTGTTCATTATTTGGGTTTGGGCTCGTGTTTTATTTTTTAAAATCTTTTAAAGATCCTGAATCATCATCTTTAGATTTTGAGTCTTTTCTTTCTGTTATTCCTTTTCGTCTTTCCTCTATTTGTCTAAAATATTCTTCTTTTCTTTGCTGGGCGGTTATTTCACGTCCAGGCTCAGATGAATTTCGCGGATTGCTAGAACTACCTGTTCCATTTTCAGGACCGCCGCCCTTTAAACCACCTATACCTTCGTAAGTTTTCTTTTTAGTAGGTAAACTTTCTTTTTCAATATGAAGAACCGTATCTTTTATAATAATAGAATATTTAATTAAGGTATCATTAATAACCAAAGTATCTTTTAATTGGGATGGTTCTTTTTCTGAAGTATTGCAATTGCTTAATATGATTACCATTAGCGGTAACAGATATCTATAAAATTTTCCTTTCAAAACCATGTTTACCAAGAACGCCAAAATTAAATAAAAAAAGGCATCGTTTTCGATGCCCTTTAGTCGGGGTGACAAGATTCGAACTTGCGACCACACGCCCCCCAGACGTGTACTCTACCGGGCTGAGCTACACCCCGTTTTACAGACGGAGTGCAAAAGTACATTGCCTTTTGAAAAATTCAATCGAATATTTTTAGATTTTGTTTCAATCTTGTGCTTTGCATTAACGCGATCAAATGTATTTTTGCTTTTTCAAAATTTAAAATCATTTGAATCTTCCTTCCAAAATATTAGAACATGCTGTAAACGAGCTTTCTCAATTTCCAGGTATTGGAAAAAAAACAGCTTTACGGATGGTCATTCATTTAATGAAACAGCCTGAAGAATCAGTAGGATCCTTGGCCAAGGCTATAATTAATTTGAAGACGAATCTTCAATTTTGTACCATATGCCACAATGTGGCTGAAACAGATAATTGTGATATTTGTAAAAGCATTAATCGAAATAAACGGGTTATATGCGTTGTTAAAGATTTTCAAGATTGTATTTCGATAGAAAGTACAGGGCAATATAATGGAACCTATCATGTACTAAATGGCTTAATTTCTCCGTTGGATGGCATTGGCCCAGAGGAAATAAATATTTCTTCTTTATTAATACGGGTTAATGAAAAGGAAACGGATGAAGTAATATTAGCCCTTAGTGCTACTATGGAAGGTGATACCACTTCGTTTTACATTTCTAAAAAATTAAAAGAGAAAGCTATTAAAATTACTCAAATTTCTAGAGGTATTTCTATCGGTGGTGAGTTAGAATTTGCTGATGAAATTACACTTGGACGGTCTCTATTAAGCAGGGTGCAAATGAGTTAGATTCTGGTATGAGTTTTCAGTTGATAAAGTATTAATGATAGAATAATTTTATATGGAGTTACCAATATTTCCCATTTAGTGGGGTCAAATGTTTTTTTAGTCTAAAATCCGGCTTTCCATTAAATAGAAAAACCGCAATATATATATTGCGGTTTTTCTATTTTTAAGATGTATAAATTTACTTAATTAGAATCCCACCATACAGGTAATGATACGTCAGAAACAATTGTGGCATTGCCATTATATTGTCTTTCTTCTAACACATTTACCATTCTTCTTGGAATTTCTTTAGTTGCACCAGTTGCTTTTGTTAACATTGGCAAACCTGTTCTTCTCCAATCACTATATACCTCTAGTTGAGTAAATAATGCAATGTACTTTTGATCCATTATTTTAGCTAATGTTATTGTTGAAGAGGTTTCTGATGCATTTGCTGTAATGTAAGCACCTGAAGGGGCAGCACCAGTTACCTTTATGATATGAGCAATAACAGCTTCATTATATGCTATTGCAGCACCTGCTTTATCAGAATTAATTTTAGCTTCAGCTTCCATAAATTTAGCTTCTACAAACGTAATTAATGGTAATTTAGCATCGGAAGAAGAATAATAATCACCTATTGTAGAAACGAAACTACCATAAGTAATTGTTTCAGCTTCGCCTGCTGGTCCGCCTAAATATTTAGTAGTATCTTCTAATTGGCAATAAAATGGCAACCTTGGATCATTAATACCGTTCATCATGTTAACCAATTTAGCACCCATTCTAATATAACCTTTCCGATCAACCCGGGTAAAAGCATACCATTGATTATACTCATTGGCATTTATCCCGAACATCATATTACAATCGTCAGATTTAGATAAACCTGCGGCATAGGCACTTGTTAAAGCAGCCATAGTTTTGGTATATGCGTCTGCTGAATTCTTTTTACTCAATCTTAATGAATAGCGGGCTTTTAACATCCAAGCAGTTCTAATCCATTTATCAGCATCACCACCAAAAATTAAATCATCAGAAGATGGGGTTATAACATTCTTTGTTTGACCTAAATCAGTAATGGCGGAACTAAGAACGATTTGAATGGCATTTAATACAGCTTCTTGTTTGTCATAAAAAGGTTTTCTAGACGCCTCAGTTCCATCTTCACCTTTTAATGCACCGCTGTAAGGAACATCACCCCATAAATCGGTAGCAGCACCAATCATCATAGCTTGTAATATTTTTGCTATACCAGTATAATGAGGATTGGTTGTTCCAGCTTTGTCTATCAATTTCTTGGTATTAATCATTCCTGATGAGTAAAGTGTTTGCCAATCATTATCAAAATCTCCTTCTACCATGCCATACTTTTCATAAATAAAAGATTGATCCGTAAAACCGGCACTTTGCTGGGTTAATATTGAAGTAAGTCTTGATAATCCCCCCCCATAGGCTGCAAATAATGCTACTTCACAGTTAGTTAATAGCAATGGAGCAGTTACTTCGCTCGGCGAATTTGGAGAAATTTTATCTCCTTCAGTAAATTTTTTGCAACCTTGGGTTACAAGTAGAACTGAAAATGTTATTATTATTAATATTTTTTTCATTGTATTTTCCTCCTTTTAATTAAAAGTTTGCTTTTAAACTAAATATGTAAGATTTAATTCCAGGGTTATTAAAATAATCAAAACCACCAATATTTGAACCTGCACCAGTAAGGCTTGTTTCTGGATCTACACCTTTATAATCAGTTTTTAACCATAAATTTTTACCAATAAAACCTAGGTCAATGGATTTAATGTATTTATCCATTGCTTTAAGTTTTAAATTATAGCTAAGTCCTAGTTCTCTTAATCTAAACCATGAAACATCTTGTATTGCATTTTCGGCTGCATAAGCACCGCCATCTCCTACAAAAGTTGAATAATAGGAGTTGGCAGAAATTTCTTTTGCATTTGCACTTCCATCTGCTAATACTCCTTGTATAACGTAAGTGCGGTTTCTGTCTGTGGACTCTTCGGTTCTTCCTAGTCGATTCAATCTGGCATAAGTTCCATTCCATGCTACACCACCTTGCCGAATATCAAATAAACCTGTAAGTTTAATACCTTTATAGGCAAAACTGTTTCTTAATCCCATCATCCAATCTGGATATGGGTTTCCTAAGTTGCCTTTTTCTGGATCTAAAGTTGGTAATCCATTGGCACCTATTATTAATTGTCCGGCATCATTTCTAGCCCATTTTGTGCCATAAATTGCTCCGTAAGGAGAACCAACAATTGCATATGCTTGCGCTGAATTGAATGCCGATTCTGGCGCTACTTCCTTAACACCATTAGCCAATGCAATAACTTTGTTTCTGTTCCGGCTAAAATTAATTCCAATATCCCAACTAAAATCCTTTGTTTGAATAGCTGTTCCAGATGCAACGATTTCAATACCTTTATTTTCCATCTGCCCAGAATTGGTATATAGAGCTCTAAAACCAGATGAAGGAGCTATTGGTAAGCTTAGAATAATATCTTTCGATTGTTGATTATAGTATGAGAAGTCAATTCTGAAACGCGACTCAAAAAATCTTAAATCAAGACCTACCTCATTAGAGGATGTTGTTTCGGGTTTAATATTTGGATCATTAAGAGTATTGCTTATCCCAAAACCGTTTTGACCTAAATAAGGAAATCCTAAACCGTCAGTAAAACCGTCAGTAAAAAATGGTTTTCCATAATAGTTTTTTGTAGCATATGATCCAGGACCTTTTCCAGCTTTAGCATGTGCTAAACGAACTTTACCAAAAGTTAACCAATTTTGCTTAACGAAATCCGAAAAAACAAAAGCAAGGGAAGTTGATGGGTAAGTAATTGTTTTATTAAATGATGACCACCTATCCTGTCTTGCTGTTACATTTAAAAACAGGTATTCCTTATAATTCATGTTTAAATCTGTGAAAATACCAGATTTTTTTATTATTGAATAGGATGAGTTTGCATATAAATTTGCTGCATTTGATAGATTATAATAGTCTGGAATAGTAAGATCTCTTCCTCTTAAATATTGATCTTCACTTCTTTCATATTGAAGATTAGTACCAATTAAAAGACTGGCGTCAATATCCTTAGTCAAACTCTTTTTGAACGTTGCAAGAAAATCTTGATAAACATATCTATACGATATAACGTTTTCATTTATTTCACCATTCGGGGCACTTGCAGGTTGGTTTGAGCCAATGGCAAATATTGAATATCTTTTATCTGTATAAACATCAGTTCCTAAACGATATGTTAAATCTAGGAAACTAAATGGAGATGCTTTGAAATTTAGATTACCATACATTCTATTCATTTCATTGGTGAACGGATTATTTCTAACACTCCAATGTGGGTTATCATATAATGGAAACCAACTTCTTTGGGTTCCATCAGGGTTAGTCCATCCATTATTTCCTGCGCTAGCAGGATCATTTAATCTGAAATCAGCTGGGGTTCTTGTGAGCCCAAGCATAACTCCTGCAAGGTTGCTACCATTTTGAACCAAAGTTCCTCCTGAGTTAACATAGCTAAATGTGGTACCAAAAATAAATTTGTCATTAATTCTATGGTCTGCATTCACAGTTACTGTATTTCGTCTGTAATCTGAATTTGGGACAACCCCATCTTGTTTTAGATTAGCTAAAGAAAGCCTTAAAGAAGATTTTTCATTAAATGCATTTAAGACTAAACTATTGTTATATATATGACCTGTTTTGAAAAATTCAGCCATATTATCCCATGATGAATCTGCCTTTGTTTTTGGCCCCCAACTGTTTGGAGAAGAGCCATTAAATTTACCAACTTCAACAATCGAATCTGTTTTTCCAGATATTTTTCCTTTAACTAACGTTCCTCCTCCTGTTCCTTGGCCATATTTTGTTTGAAGTTCAGGTAATTTATTCACTTTTTGTATTTCAAGACTAGTTGCATACGTTACATTAAATCCCTTTCCTTTTCCTCTAACCCTTGCCTTTTTGGTAGTAATGATAATTGCACCACTTGAAGCTTGGGCTCCATATAAAGCTGCCGCTGCAGGTCCTTTAAGAACTGTCATAGTTTCAATATCATCAGGATTAATATCAATACCACGATTCGAAGTTTGAACACCTTGTAAGTTTCCATTAAATGGATAATCACCTGCAACGGTGTTTTCTGTTTCATTACTGATAGGTAACCCATCGATAACAATAAGTGGTTGATTGTTTCCTTCAAAAGTGGTGTTTCCACGAAGAAGAATCTTACTTGAAGAACCTGGGGTTCCGCTTGATCCTTGAACGTAAACTCCGGCCGCTTTGCTTGCTAAACCTTGAATTACATTCTGTTCACCAGAGCCGCTAACTTCCTTGCCAGACACACTTTGTGTAGAATACCCTAATGATTTTGAGGATTTTTCAAGTGCAATAGCAGTAATAACTACTTCGTCTAATCCTTTCCCGTCGTCTAGTAAAGCAACGTCAAGAGTTGTGTTGGTGCCAATAGATACATCTGTTTTTTTCATACCCACATAAGTGAATACCAAAACACTTTTGTTGGCTGGCACACTAATAGAATAATTGCCGTTTTCGTCTGTCGCGGTTCCAATTGTTGTGCCTTTTACAACAACTGTAACTCCGATGAGAATTTCTTTGTCTTTGTCTGAGGTTACTTTTCCGGTAACCGTTCGGTTTTGAGCCATGGCGGGGTTTGCCATCCATCCAATGAGCAGAAACCCCAATAATAGGTTGAATAATTTTTTCATATATAAATGTTAATTAGGTACTCAAAAGTAACATTAAATTAATATCATGACAATAAAATGAAACTAAATTTGGATTACCGACATAATTGCCTGAATTTCAGGACTATTTTTTTCAAAGGAATAGAAAACAATTTTTTTGTTACCTTTGAGCCGTGCAAATCCAAATGGAATATAATACCCAACGCCCCGACTTGTTATTGAGCGAGTATGGCCGCGGAATGCAAAAAATGGTAGATAAAGTGGTGGAAGTTCCCGACCGCGAATTACGTTCAAAACTCTCAGTAAGTCTTATGAATGTTATGATAAATCTTAATCCGTCTATTAAAGATTTGGATAATTATCAGCAAAAACTCTGGGACCATTTGCATATAATGTCTGGTTTTAAATTAGATATTGATGGGCCTTACCCAAAGCCTGTTCCCGAACAGATACACCAAAAACCGGAACTTGTACCCTACAATAATGTGAGGATAAAATTCAGGTTTTATGGGCGCAATTTGCAATACATGGTGGATAGGGCCACCCGTGTAGACGATCAGGCAATAAAGCAAAGTTTTATAAATATGATTGCTTCATTTATGACCAATTCATCACGAAACTGGAATAATGAAAACTTAACACCGGATGTCATTACTGAGCATTTAAAAATACTTTCCAAAGACAAGCTTCATCTTAATTCAGAGGATTTAAATATTCATGTAGAAAAAGATATTAAGCGACATCCAGGACACTTCAAAAGTAACAACAATAACAGCCGTAATAATAAATTTAGAAACAATAATAATAAGAATCGAAATAGGGGTAAAGACACAAGATTTTAATAAAGTTAATGAGTTATTAGGATAATGGTTATAAAGTAGTAAATCTTAAATAAATTGGGTTCATTTAAAATATCAGGCGGCAATAAACTAAAGGGTGAACTTATTCCGCAAGGAGCCAAAAACGAGGCTCTTCAAATTTTGTCAGCTGTTTTACTCACTGCCGACGAAGTAATAATAAATAAAATTCCTGATATTGTAGATGTCAATAAACTTATTGATTTATTAAGGGATTTAGGGGTAAAAGTTAATAAATTAAAAAAAGACGGATCATGGTCATTCAAAGCAGATGACTTGGATTTAAATTTTTTAAACAGTAAAGAGTTTAGAAAAAAAGGGTCAGCACTTCGTGGGTCCATAATGATTATAGGGCCATTATTAACTCGATTTGGCAAAGGATATATACCAAGCCCGGGAGGTGATAAAATAGGCCGCCGCCGCTTAGATACGCATTTCATAGGTTTTGAAAAATTAGGGGCTAAGTTTGAATACCTGAAAGATGAAAACTTTTATAAAGTAAAAGCAGGTAAGTTAATAGGAACATTTATGCTTCTAGAAGAAGCCTCGGTTACAGGAACTGCCAATATTGTGATGGCAGCTACAATGGCCAAAGGAACAACGACAATATACAATGCAGCCTGCGAACCTTATGTGCAGCAATTATGTAAAATGCTGGTGAGCATGGGGGCTAAAATTTCTGGAATAGGTTCTAATTTATTAATTGTAGACGGTGTAGATTCACTAAAAGGCTGCAACCATACTTGCCTTCCTGATATGATTGAGGTTGGGAGTTTTATGGCATTAGCAGCTTTAACCGAATCTGAAATAACAATTAAAGGTGCAGGAATAAAGCACTTAGGTAACATTCCTTTAACCTTTGAAAAAATGGGAATGAGTTTTATTATAAAAGATGATGATATTTTTATTCCTTCACAAAGGCATTATGAAATAGAATCTTTTATTGACGGAAGCATGCTTACCATTTCTGATGCTCCATGGCCAGGTTTAACTCCCGATTTGCTAAGCGTAATTTTAGTAATGGCTACACAAGCTAAAGGAAACGTTCTTATTCATCAAAAAATGTTTGAAAGCCGTTTGTTTTTTGTAGATAATTTGATAGATATGGGAGCACAAATTATATTATGCGACCCACACAGGGCCACAGTAATGGGACTCGACAGAAGAATGCCATTGCGAGGTATACAAATGACTTCACCGGATATTCGTGCTGGGGTTTCGCTACTCATTGCGGCTTTGTCAGCACAAGGAACAAGTACTATCCATAATATTGAGCAAATAGACCGGGGATATCAAAATATTGAAAAACGGCTAATTGCTTTGGGAGCAGATATTGAAAGGATATAAAAATGCATAGAATTTTATTTGGTAATAAATTTGTTTAAATAATTACATGATAATCGTGAAAAAAAAAGTTTTGATAATTATCCCCGTTTTGGCTTTGGTAATGCTTGGGGCATTTATTTTTAATTCATCCGTTGCTACTAAAGTAAAGGTTGGTGAACAAGCACCAAGTATTAATTTAGCTTCACCCGATGGCCAAAATATTGAGCTTGAATCACTTAAAGGTAAATATGTTTTGGTTGATTTTTGGGCATCATGGTGCAGCCCGTGTAGAAGAGAAAACCAAAATCTTGTAAGAGCCTATAATAAATATAAAGATCAAAAATTTAAAGGTTCACAAGGGTTTACAGTATATTCAGTTTCTTTAGACAATGATATGGAAATATGGAAAAAAGCTATAAAAAACGATAAATTGGTTTGGCCTTATCATGTATCTGCCCTTAAAAAATGGGATTGTCCTGCCGCTGCATCTTATGGTGTTTCATCCATACCAAGTAGTTTTTTATTAGATCCTACAGGAAAAATAATAGCTACCGATTTAACTGGAACATTTCTTGAAGCCGAGTTAGAAAAATTGATTGAAAAATAAAATCAATCAAAAAAATACATTCGGTTTTAACCATCAATAATTAAATAATTACTAAATTGTTTGCAGTCAAATTGTCACCCAAATTGCATTGGCAAAGGTTTTGAATATGTTCAATAAATTATTTAAAAATAGAATGCAGGGAAAAAATAAGCACAAGGAGGAGGATATAAACCAAAACGAAGAGATTAATACTGACGAACCAGTCACTATTAATGAAGCCGCTCAAAATAATGAAGAACAAAATGCTTCCAATGAGTTAGGAAAATTGCATTCTGAAAATGAAGAATTGAAAGATAAGTACCTACGTCTTTACAGTGATTTCGAAAATTATAAAAGGCGAACGAATAAGGAACGCATTGATTTGTTTAAAATGGCAGGACAAGATGTACTAAAATCTTTGATACCTGTGATGGATGATTTTGAACGGGCCGAAAAAGCCTTTGAAAATTCTACCGATGCCGTTTCACTAGCCGAAGGTGTTAAATTAGTTTCATCAAAATTAAAAAGTACACTAGAGCACCAAGGTTTAAAACCTTATACTTCAATAGGCGAAGCATTTGATGCTGACTTACATGAAGCCATTACCAAAATACCTGCTCCATCCAAGAATTTGAAAGGTAAAATTGTTGATGAAATAGAAAAAGGCTACAAATTGCAGGATAAAGTAATTCGATTTGCCAAAGTAATAGTAGGAGAATAAACCAATGGCGGCAAAAAGAGATTACTACGAAATACTTGGTGTAAGCAAATCAGCCACCGAGGAAGAAATTAAAAAGGCCTATCGCAAGATGGCTATAAAATACCATCCGGATAAAAACCCCGGGGATAAAGCCGCCGAGGAGCATTTTAAAGAAGCCGCTCAGGCTTATGAAGTATTGAGTAATTCCGAAAAACGCAGTTCTTATGACCGATTTGGTCATGATGGGGTGAGAGGTGCTGGTGGTCAGGGCGGATTTAGTGGTGGCGGCATGAATATGGATGACATATTTAGCCAGTTTGGTGATATTTTTGGAGATAGCAGTCCATTTGAAGGTTTTTTTGGAGGAAGAGGTGGCCGTGGGGGAGGAAGAGCTCCTTCAGGTTCAAATATCCGTATAAAACTAAAACTTACGTTGGAAGAAATTTGTAATGGAATAGAAAAAAAAGTTAAATACACCAAAAAAATTGCCGCTCCAGGAGCCAAGTTTACAACATGCCCTACATGTCATGGAAGCGGTTCTGTAACCCGAATGACCAATACTTTTTTAGGGCAAATGCAAACCTCAAGCACTTGCCATAGCTGCAATGGCTTGGGACGAAAATTAGAAAACCGTCCTGCCGGGGCTGATAGCCAGGGATTGATGGATGAGGAAGTAACCACTTCAATAAAAATACCTGCCGGTGTGCAAAACGGAATGCAACTTTCGTTAAGTGGTTATGGTAATGATTCGCCTATGGGTGGTGGTTCGGGCGATTTGTTAGTTTTGATTGAAGAAATGACTCATGCCGATTTTCGTCGTGAAAACAACAATTTATTATACGACCTTTTTATAAGTTTTCCTACGGCTGCCTTAGGTGGTGATGTAGAAATACCAACCATCGATAGCAAAGTAAAAGTAAAAATAGACCCGGGAACACAAGGCGGCAAAATGTTACGCTTAAGAAACAAAGGGGTGCCTGATATAAACGGATATGGCCGCGGCGACCAATTGGTGCAGGTAAATATTTATACTCCCAAAAAGCTAAGCAACGAAGAAAAAGAATTGCTTCGCAAATTAGAAACTGCTGAAAATTTTGTTCCTCCGGCGGAAAACAAGGAGAAAGGGTTTTTCGGCAGGATGAAGGATTTGTTTCATTAAAATAGCAATTGAAAAATTTCCAATACGAAAAAAGCTACCGAACTCCGGTAGCTTTTTAATGTTTAAATTTTATATCTTAAAAAATATTATTTCAATTCCTCAGCCACTTGCAACGCCTCAAATATATAAGGGTCTTTTTTAAGGTTTTTGTACCAGTCTTTGGCTCGGTCGTTTTTGCCTTTATCACTTTCCAAATCCTTTTTATCTTCATCCAAGGTGGTAATGATTAATTCAGGATTTTCCTTGTTCAAAACCTCTAATTTTTTAGATTCTATTTTTCTAAGTTTATCTTCGGCCATGTAGGTTTTAAGATTCAGGCTCACTACTTTTTTGTCGTTTTCGGCTTTAATACGTTTGGCATTTTCATTTATCAAACTAAAGATGGGGCTATCTTTTACACGCTTGTTGGAGTTGGCTTTTACCGATGAAAAATTAGTGAAATATTTATCATATGCTTTATAAGTAGCGGGTTTTATTTTATCCCAAGTCATTGGATAATCCTGCTCACCTTCGCCCGATTCCAAGTAGGTGAAATTATCAGGCAATTCAATATCGGATAAAACTCCTTTTAATTGTGTAGCGCCACCATCAATTCTATAAAACTTTTGAATGGTAATTTTAAGAGAGCCAAATTCAGAAGCATCTTTGCTACGAACGGTTTCATTCAAATCCACAAAACGCTGAACGGTTCCTTTACCAAAGGTGTGATTGCTGCCAATAATTATGGCACGTTTATAATCCTGCATGGCTGCTGCCAATATTTCGCTGGCCGAGGCACTGTATTGATTTACCATTACTACCAATGGGCCGTCCCATTCCACGGATGGGTCATAATCTTCTAAAAATTCAGGACTTCTTTCTCTTGATTTTACCTGAACAATCGGGCCTTTTTCAATAAACAATCCCGACATGGTAACCACATCTTGCAATGAGCCGCCACCATTATTTCTCAAATCAAAAACAATGCGGCCAACTCCGGCTTTTTTAAGCTTTTTAATCTCTTTTCTCACATCGTCCCAACTGGTTCTGCCGCCTCTTCCGTTCATATCGGTATAAAAAGTAGGGAGGTATAAATAACCGGTTTTCATGTGGTCGTTATCTTCAATAACTACTGATTTGGCAAAGGTTTCATCTACAATAACCACATCGCGAATAATTTTTATTACTTTTATAGAACCGTCCGGTTTTTTAACGGTGAGACGAACTTCAGTTCCTTTTGGTCCGCGAATCATTTTGATGGCATCATCTATAGGCATATTTACTACATCTACAGGTTCACTGGCTCCCTGAGCTACTTTTAGTATCAAATCTCCTTCTTTTAATTCACCCTGTAATGCCGACGGGGCACCCGGAACCACCCGAGTTACTTTTATATAACCGTCTTTTTCCTGCAATTGGGCACCAATTCCTTCCAATTGCCCCGACATGGCAATATCAAAATTTTCCTTTTCGGCCGGTGGAAAATAGTTGGTATGCGGATCGAAAACGGATGTGATAGCATTGATGTAATAGCTTTGTTTTTCTTCAGTTTTTACTTTACGCCAGCGGGTTACAAAATCTTCCTGACCCTTTAAAACACTTTTACGGGCCCTAATTTCCAAGGTATCAGTTGATAGGATTTTTACTGCTGAATCTTTTGATTCCTGAGCTTCGAGGCTTGCAGCCAAACGACTCATTACACTGAATTTAAGCAGTTTTCTTACACGGTCTTTTAGTTCTGCATCATTTTTAGCAAAGGGCTGTTTGTCATCAATGGTATAGGTTTCATTGGATTCAAATTCCATAGGTTGTGATAAAATCTCTCTAAACCAAACCTGATGCTGATTAATTCGGCTTTCATAAATTGCTATGGTTTTATCAAAAAAATCATAACTGCCTTCTTTTGACAGATCGTCAATTTTGGTTTTGTAACCCGATAACTGTTTAATATCTTCTTGGGTAAAAAAGCGTTTATCAGCATCCAATACGCCTATAAATTCATCAAATACTTTCTTTGAAAAATCATCATTAATATCAGTAGGATTGTAATGATAGTTTTTAAGGTTTTCTAAAATTGCAGGTACAAGAATGCCTTTACCTGATTCCTGATTTTTTATGTAAAAACCAGTTCCCAATAATGAAATGGGAACCAAAACCATTAATATTTTTTTTAGTGTCATACTGATTACTTAAAGCGAAAGTCTTTAAAATTATTGTTTGATTAGATGAGCAACAGTTATAAAAGCGATTTATTTCGATTAAATCAGGCTGCGGTAGGTTCTTCTGTTGATTCCTGGGAATCATTTATTTCAGTTGATTCTTCAACCGTTTCTTTGGTTGATTCTTCAGCCTCAGGTTCTTCGGTTTTTGTTGGTGGGGTGTCCATATATTCCTGATAAGTAGTTTTGGTATCAAACGGGCGTTTACCTATTAATCCTTCCAAATCCTGTTGAAATAAAATTTCTTTAGCTAACAATGCCTGTGCAAGGTTTTCAAGATGGTCCTTATGTTCAATGATAAGATTTTTAGTTTTTTGGTACGCAATTTCAATTAATTTTCTTACTTCCTCATCGATTATTTGGGAAGTAGCTTCAGAATATGGTTTCCCCATTAATCCATATTCGCCAGTATCATCTTTAAACGAAACGTGGCCAATTTTTTCGTTCATTCCATAAATAGTTACCATAGCATAAGCCATTTTAGTAATTTTTTCAAGGTCGTTTTGAGCTCCTGTAGATATTTTACCAAAGAAAACATCTTCGGCCACTCGGCCACCAAGGGTCATGCACATCATATCCATTAATTGTTCAGTGCGATATAAATACTGTTCTTTTGGTAAATATTGGGCATAGCCTAAAGCTGCAACTCCGCGAGGAACAATTGATACCTTAACTAAAGGATCGGCAAATTCTAAAAACCAGCCAGCTATAGCGTGGCCAGCTTCGTGATAGGCAACAATTTTCTTTTCTTCTGGGGAAATAATTTTATTTTTCTTCTCTAATCCACCAATTACACGATCAATGGCATCCTGAAAATCATGCATATTTATTTCGGTTTTATTGCCACGAGCAGCAATTAATGCAGCTTCATTACAAACGTTTGCAATTTCAGCACCGGCAAAACCAGGCGTTTGAGCTGATAATTTTTTAGGGTCGATATCAGTTCCTAATTTTAAACCTTTTAAATGTACTTTAAATATTTCCTCACGACCCACTAGGTCGGGTCTGTCGATCGAAATTTGTCTATCAAATCGTCCAGGTCTAAGCAATGCTGAATCTAAAATATCCGGACGGTTGGTTGCGGCTAAAATAATTACTCCTGAATCCGTTTGAAAACCATCCATTTCAGTAAGCAATTGATTTAACGTGTTTTCACGCTCGTCGTTTCCTCCTTGAATAGCTCCTTTTCCTCTGGCACGGCCTACTGCATCAATCTCATCAATAAAAATAATACAAGGGGCTTTTTCCTTGGCTTGGCGGAATAAATCACGTACACGGCTAGCACCAACTCCTACAAACATTTCCACAAAATCAGAACCTGATAAAGAGAAGAACGGAACATTGGCTTCGCCGGCTACAGCTTTAGCCATAAGGGTTTTACCGGTTCCGGGAGGGCCAATAAGTAAAGCTCCTTTCGGAATTTTACCACCCAAATCAGTATATTTTTTAGGGTTTTTAAGGAAATCTACAATTTCCATTACTTCCACCTTGGCTTCCTCTAAGCCTGCTACATCTTTAAAGGTAATATTAACCTTTGTATCTTTATCAAAAAGTTGTGCTTTGCTTCTGCCAATATTAAAAATTTGACCACCGGGTCCACCACCACCACCAACTCTTCGCATCATAAAAAACCAAAATAATCCAAATATTGAAATCATAATTATCCAAGGCATAAATTCCTGAAGGTAGTCACTTCTTCTTTGTGAATCGATAATTACACGCTTTTCTTCAGGTAATTTGTCCTGTGTGCCATTTACCAAATCGCTAAAGGTTTTATAATCCCCTATATCGTCAAGCACATAATTTGCAGCTTTTGTATCAGCAAATACACTTCCTTCACCCAAATCTTTTTTGTATTCGATTTTGCTTTTAGCGGAATCGGTTAAATAAATTTCAGCTTTTGATCTATTAACAACCACTACTCTGCTAACATCGCCTTGATTAAGCATGTGTTTGAGTTTTTTGGTGTCAATAGTTTTGGCAGCATTATTTGAAAAATAAGAAAAGAATAAAAACACCACTGCCAATATGCCATAAATCCAATAGAAACTAAATTTAGGTCCTGTGGGTTTTTTGTTGCGGTCTAACGGATTGTTATTTTCAGGCTTTTCGTTGTTGTCGTTTGGGGCTTGATTTCTTTTGAAAACAATGCGGGTTTTTTGCCCAGGCTCTTTAGTTGGTTCTTCCATTTAAAATTATGTAATCCTTATTAAACAATTGATATGCCAAAAGGATTTACAAACTTAGACGAAAAATAATTAGGAAAGGAGAATTAGGAATTACGATTAATCATGGTGCTCTAAATTTTTTTAATGCGTGTTCTATATATCTTTGCAAACTACTTTAAAGAAAATAAAATGTACGATACACTCAAACCCGTTTTAGAAAAAGAATTAGCCGATATTAAAGAAGCCGGACTTTATAAACGAGAACGAATTATAGCTTCACCGCAAGGAGCAGATATAACATTGACCGATGGAAGTGAGGTTATAAATTTTTGTGCCAATAACTATCTTGGATTATCTTCTCACCCAAAAGTAATTGAGGCTGCTATAAAAGCCATTGACAGTCATGGATACGGGATGAGCAGTGTAAGGTTTATTTGTGGTACTCAAGATATTCATAAACAGTTGGAACAAAAGATTTCTGAGTTTTTAGGAACAGAAGATACCATTTTATATGCGGCGGCTTTTGATGCCAATGGAGGTGTGTTTGAACCCTTGTTTGACGAACGGGATGCCATTATTAGTGATTCTTTAAACCATGCATCTATTATCGACGGGGTAAGACTTTGCAAAGCACAGCGCTATCGTTACAACAATAATGATATGGCAGATTTGGAGCAAAAACTTATTGAAACCCAAAATTTAAGACACCGTATTGTTGTTACCGATGGTGTTTTTAGTATGGACGGAACCATTGCTCAATTAGATAAAATAGTAGCATTGGCTGAAAAATATAATGCTTTAATAATGGTAGACGAATGCCACGCCAGCGGATTTATAGGTAAAACAGGTCGTGGAACTCATGAACATTGCGGTGTGATGGGCAAAATTGATATTATTACCGGAACTTTAGGAAAAGCCTTGGGAGGTGCATCCGGCGGTTTTACAAGTGGAAAAAAAGAAATTATTGATTTATTGCGCCAGCGGTCAAGACCCTATTTGTTTAGCAATACACTTGCTCCTTCAATTGTTGGGGCTTCTATAGCCGTGTTTGATATGTTGAGTGAAACAACCGAATTGCGCGATAAATTGGAAGAAAACACCACCTATTTTAGAGCAAAAATGACTGAGGCTGGATTTGAAATTAAACCCGGCGTGCATCCTATTTGTCCATTAATGTTGTATGATGCTAAGTTGGCTCAGGATTTTGCGGAGCAACTTTTAGCTGAAGGCATTTATGTTATAGGTTTTTATTTTCCTGTAGTGGCAAAAGGATTGGCCAGAATACGGGTTCAAATTTCTGCCGGACACGAGCGTCATCATTTGGACAAAGCCATTGCTGCATTTACTAAGGTTGGTAAAAATTTAGGGGTAATTAAATGATAGTTGATTTATTAGGTAAGCAAGCCATTGTTTGTGGCAGCACCAAAGGTATTGGGAAAGCTATAGCCGTTCAATTGGCTGCATCAGGTGCTTCGGTAACGTTAATAGCCCGAAACGAATCTGTTTTAAAAGGTACTCTTAACGATTTGGATACTTCCAAAGGCCAAAAACACACCTATCTGGTATGTGATTTTTCAAGACCTTTGCAATTGCAGGAGGTTTTGGAGGCCTATATTTTAAAACAAAAAACGGTTCATATTTTAATAAACAATACCGGTGGCCCACCTCCGGGACCGGTTTCCATGGCCAATTTGGACGAATTTACCGATGCTTTTAAAGCGCATTTGTTATGCAATCATATTTTGGCCAAGGCGGTTATTCAAGGAATGAAGGCTGGACATTACGGACGGATTATTAATATTATTTCTACTTCGGTAAAAATGCCATTGAAAGGTTTGGGAGTAAGCAATACCATTCGTGGAGCGGTGGCTAACTGGAGCAAAACGTTGTCTACGGAATTAGCTCCTTTTGGAATTACAGTAAATAATATTTTGCCCGGAGCTACCAAAACCGAACGCCTTACCGGAATAATAACTAATAAAGCCGAAAAAGCCAACAAAACAGAAGCCGAAGCCGAAGCCGAAATGCTTCATGAAATACCTGCCGGGCGATTTGGAACTCCCGAAGAATTAGCCTATGCCGCTACATTTTTAGCATCACCATTGGCCGGATATATTACCGGAACGAATGTGGTGGTGGAT
Organism: Chitinophaga pinensis; assembly: GCA_945907065.1. Classification (GTDB taxonomy): domain Bacteria; phylum Bacteroidota; class Bacteroidia; order NS11-12g; family UBA9320; genus JABWCE01. The sequence continues at coordinate 15,847 of CAMDSC010000013.1, read as the reverse complement.
GGCGGAAGAACAGGGTGTTTGTAGATTTTAATTATCCCTTCTTACATGGACTGTTCCTTTAATTTCATGGTAACTGTTATCTCCACTATCTCTGTAAAAACCGCTAATTTCAATATCTACAAAATCGCCTTTAGATTTTCCATAGCGGAGAATAAAAATAATGTCCATCCCTGATGTTTGGTTATAGCTAATGTCAGCAGCACTAAAATTCATATTCAAATGGCTATGTAAAACACTTTCCTTAGTATTTGAATTAAGTTTAAAATAATCCTGTCCGTGTTTGGCACTAATTTCAAAACCATCCGCTTTATCGTAGCATTCAATTAAACTGGTTAATATTTTAGAAGGTGTTTTACCATCAATTGAATAAGAAATATACTCCCCGAAAGAGTCACATACAGTTATATTTCCAAAATCAGAAATCGGACTTCTAAGTGTCCCTTCAAAAGGAGTAGAAGTCATAAAATTTGTATTATCAAAACCTCTTACTGTGTATTTTCCAAGTTTGCAGTAAGGTATTCCTTCGTTTATTTCTCCGTTTGTAATAGGAAAGTACTTTGGATTACTAGCTGCTTCTTTGAATATTACATAGCCATTTTTCACTTTCTCTCCTTTACAGTTTTTTAAACTTCCTTTTAGTGTAAATGATTTATCATAGTTCAACTTAATAACGGGTAAAGTTGTCGCATCAGTATAAGGCCCAATTGATTGGTTGTGCAATTCATCTCCACATACATTTTTAATTATTAAACTAAATAGTTCTCCTTCAGGTATCAATACCGATATATTACCATTATCGCCTGTATAGTCCGTTCCCAATGACCTATTTGTTCCTTTTATCACCAATGTAATTGGAATACCAATCAATGGTTTGGAATTCATATCAGTTACAGCAATATTTATAGCTAATGGTATCCATGGCATATCTGCATTCCACCATGTAAAATGTGAAACCTCACCTTTATATTCATTTCCAATTCTGCTTACACTTCCTTCTTCTATCCAGTATCCATAGTGTTCATCAAAATGCCATAAAGGGATGCTTGAAGGAGCATTGCTTGTTTGAGACAGGTCAATTGGCATTGTAATTTTTGCTTTATGCCCTTTGGCAGGTTGAATTACTTGATTAGACCTTCCAAGCAATTCTACTGAAATCATCCCATAAGTTTCTAATATGCTTTCACTTCCATCTTCCCTTTTGCCATAAAGCATTCCTGGCATTTTTGTTCCAATATCTTTATCTGATGAAGACAGAAGTTTCATATACACTTTTACATCACCGGAATAATCATTTCCATTAACATCTTCAAATTCCCCGTCAAATTCTACCTTTGTTCCATTAGATAATGTTACAATTCCAATTTTACCACTACTTACAGTTCCGACCAGATTACTTTGCATCAACTGAATGGTAATTTTATTTGTCCCCTGTCCTGGAATTAACGACCTCCCTCCAGATATATAACCTAATTTGGAGGCTTTTATAAAAGCAAATTTTTCATAAACCTTAACTGCCCTTTTTAGCAAAATTCCGTTTACATCTGTATTCCCCATAAAATCTCCAATCTGAATATTCGTATTGGCCAATGGGCTTCCGTCGTCATCTATTACTTCAATTAAAAAGTCCTTTTCAACACTTGCCCCAAAGTTTTTGACAAATGCAGGTTCATTACTTTGTTGAGTTGATTCCTCTTTTTTACAACTATTAACAATTGTAAACCCAATAAGTATAATGATTAAGCTAGTACTATTAAATTTTTTCATGCTATTTTGGTTATTTCTGCATAGTGTATTTAAAATCAAAAGTACTTTAAAAATAACACCCATTAAGGCCAAAGCCTATAATTATTGGTGTCAATTTACAAACGGGATATATTTCATTATTTATCACACTCAGAAAAAAATGCAGTTCAGGAAGAGTGGCGATGTTTCCTTTAAAATTTGATAGCAATTTTGGGCTTAATACTTTTACCCTTATTTTTACCAAAATAAATAATCTCTATGAACAAAATCAACTGGCCACAAGCCTTTCAACCCTTAATCGAAAAATACAGAGGTAAACCCCATCCGCTGGTTTTTAAAAACACTTATCAATTATTGGTAATGGTTATTTTATCGGCTCAGGATTCTGATAAACACATCAATCAAATTGCACCCCCTTTTTTTGAAGCTTTTCCGGATATGGCTTCTTTGGCAAAAGCTGATGCCGAAGCTTTATATCCGCTTATTGGTAAGGTTAGAAATTTTGGCAATAAAATAAAATGGTTATTGGAGCTATCGGCAAAAGTTAAAGAAGATAAAAATATTCCTTTAACCATGGAGGAGCTAACTTCCTTACCCGGAATAGGCCGCAAATCGGCCAATGTAATAATGCGTGAATCCGGAATATCGGCAGAAGGCATTGTGGTAGATTTACACGTGGTAAGAGTGGTGCCACGATTAGGGGTTGTAGATAGCGATGACCCTAAAAAAATTGAGAAACAACTTATGGCTGTGATGCCACAATATACATGGGGTGAATTGGGTATGGCCATTTCATTTTTAGGAAGAGAAACCTGCCGACCAACCAACCCTAATTGCAACGAGTGTGTGATGAAGCCCTATTGCAATTATTGTAAGTCGTTATAGTTTTTTACAGGCCTTAAATTTGCCTAATTTTGGAGTTTATATTTAGTCATTTTACTAAATGCTACTAAAAACAGAACTGATTCACCAAATTCAAACTATCATTGCTGATGCCAAGGGTAGGGCCATTCGTTCTGTAGATACTGAACGGGTAATGATGTATTGGCAAATAGGTAAGGTTATTTTAGAAGAAGAGCAAGAAGGAAAAGAGCGGGCTGGCTATGGTGATTTTTTGATAAAATCGTTAGCTAATGAATTAGAGCCTCAATTTGGAAGTGGGTTTTCATACAGACAATTAAACTTGTTTCGCCAGTTTTACCGCACCTTTCCAATTGTGAACGCACTGCGTTCACAATTGAGTTGGACCCATTATCGAACACTTATTCGTATTGATAACCAAGACAAAAGAGACTTTTACATTGCTGAAACGGAAAAAAATAACTGGACGGCCCGACAAATGGAAAGGCAAATAAATAGCCAGTTGTTTGAAAGGCTTTTGATAAGCAATGATATACAAGCTGTATTAGCCGTAGCTCGCGAGGAAAAATTACCTACCGATGCAAAGGAGATAATCAAAGACCCGATGGTATTGGAATTTTTGGGTTTGCGAAGAGAATCGGCCTATTATGAAAGAGACTTAGAAGGTGCCATAATCACTCATCTTCAAGATTTTTTATTAGAAATAGGTAACGGATTTTCATTTATAGCAAGGCAAAAACGCATACATATTGATGGGGATGAGTTTTCGATAGATCTGGTTTTCTATAACCGATTGTTACAATGTTTTGTAATAATTGAAATAAAAACCACAAAATTAACGCATGAAGATATTGGGCAATTGGGCATGTATGTTAATTATTACGACCGTTTTGAAAAACAAGAATTTGAAAACCCAACAATCGGTATTTTACTATGTGCTGATAAAAATGATGCCGTTGTAAAAATCACATTGCCTGAAAACAACAAAACCATTATTGCCAGTAAATACCAATTATATCTCCCAACCGAACAACAGTTGATAGATGAAGTAAAGAAAGAAATTGAAAAATTAGATAATTCTAAACATTGAACACTTTTAAAATTTGGCTTAAAGCCGCCCGACTTAGAACTTTGCCTCTGGCAGCCGGAGGAATTTTATTAGGAAGTTTTTTAGCAGCTTATGAATATTCATTTTCATGGGCAGTATTTTTATTAGCCTTTTTTACAGCCGTTTTATTACAAATACTTTCCAACCTTGCCAATGATTACGGTGACTTTCAAAAAGGAACCGATCAAGCTGCCGACCGCACAGACCGGGCTTTAGCGTCGGGAACCATTTCTTTAAAAGCTATGAAAAATGCTTTGTGGATTGTAGGATTGGCTACTTTATTTTGTGGATTGGGATTGCTATTCGCAGCGTTTCAAAAATTGGATTTTAAATTTTTGGTTTGGTTAGGCATTGGATTGGCAGCTATTGCCGCCGCCATGAAATATACTGTTGGTAAAAGTGCTTATGGATATCGGGGTTTGGGAGATTTGTTTGTACTTTTATTTTTTGGGCCTGTGGCAGTTGGTGGAACGTATATTTTAATGACCGGACAGTTACCTGATAATATTTGGATACCTTCTATCGGTTTTGGATTGCTGTGTGTAGCGGTATTAAACATTAATAACCTGCGCGATATTGAAAGTGATAAGGCAGCGGGAAAGAAAACAATAGTGGTACAACTGGGTTTTAAAAGAGCTATTTGGTATCAGTATGTTTTGATTAATTTGGCAATGGTATTGTTTTTATTATTTTCAAGGGTTACGCATTCTTCTTATGATTATTTATTACCCTTTTTTATAGGTTCAGTTTATGATATTATTACCCATAAATTATCTAAGGAACCCGAGGGAAGAGAACCCTATAATAAAGCATTAAAGCAAGTTTCTTTACTCAATTTGTTATTTGTCATTCTACTTGGAATTTTTTGGTTGGCCTAATGCAAATAAACTATTCCGTAAAACTTCATAAACTAAAGTTTAAAAAACCGGCCAAAACATCACGCAATGTTTTTGAGGAAAAACTGCATTGGATTGTGAAACTCTGGGATAAGAAAAACCCTGAAATAATAGGAATTGGCGAAGCTGCTCCATTAGAATTTTTAAGTCCTGATTATGATGAAGATTTGGGAAGTATTATTGAATCCAAACTTGACCAACTGGTGGAAGGTGAAAAATTTGAAGATTTAGATTTAGATGAACTTCCTTCGGTAAAATTTGCTATTGAGAGTGCATTGTTGAATTTAGAAAATGGTGGCAAACAAATCTATTTTAATTCTGATTATTTAACTGGGAAACCAATCCCAATAAACGGTTTGGTGTGGATGAATGATTTGGACGAAATGCTTAAAGAAGCTATTGCAAAGGCTGACCTGGGTTTTGGATGCATAAAATTTAAAGTAGGCAGCCATGATTTTGATGCGGAGTGTCGTTTTTTAGATCAATTTAGAAACACCCAACAAGGAAAAAATGTTACCATACGGCTAGATGCAAACGGTGCTTTTATGCCAGATGAAGCTTTAGAAAAGCTTAAAGAATTTTCGCGATTTAACATTCATTCCATTGAACAACCAATAAAGGCCGGTGATTGGGATGATATGGCTAAGATTTGCAAAGATTCAAAAATTGCAATTGCCCTTGATGAGGAGTTAATTTCTATAAAATCATCCGAACGCCACGATTTATTAAAACACATCTCACCTCAATACATTATTCTAAAACCATCGCTATTGGGAGGATTTAAAGAAAGTGACCATTGGATTTCATTAGCCAACAGACATATAATAGGCTGGTGGGCTACATCGGCATTGGAAGCCAATATTGGGTTAAATGCCATTGCTCAGTGGGTTGGAAAATACAATACTATTTTACCACAAGGCTTAGGTACCGGCTTGTTGTATCAAAATAATTTTGAGCCAAAGTCGGAGATAAAAGTGGGGCAATTATTCTATAAAAACTAATTTTTTAGCCAATCATTTGGCGGATTTTCAATTCCAACACCAATAGGAATATATGCTAGATTGATGTCTTTATTTTCTAAAAAAGGTTTCAGTCGCATCCAGTCCTTTTCAGTGGTTAATAGCATTGCATCTTTTTCTGAATTGGCTTTTGATAAAATAGTTGATATATCAAAACCACTAAAATTATGATGGTCAGAAAAATTGAAATGATTTATTAGTTCAAAGTCTTCTGCTTTCAAATATTCTAAAAGTGGCGAAGGGTTAGCAACTCCGGTAATCAAGATTATTTTTTTTGAGAAATTCCCATTAATTATAATTGGGTTTTGGTAAGCTATTCTTGAAAAATAAACAGGTTTGGAATTAATACTTTGAGGGATTTTTAAATCAATAGTTTCAGGACATTTTGTAATAATAATCTTATCTGCCCGTTTCCATCCGCACCTAAACTCTCTTAATCTTCCGGCAGGAACCACTAAATCTTTCCAAAAAGGATTAGCATATTCTGTCAATAAAATATTTAAACTTCTTTTTACATAGCGGTGCTGAAACGCATCGTCTAGTAAAATCAAATTTACAGCAGGGTTTTCATTTAAAAGTTGTTGCATTGCTTTCACTCGGTTTTCCCCAACGGCTACTATAATTTCATCAAATTTCTTTTTAATCTGTAACGGTTCATCACCTACATTTTCTGAAAAATCATTTGAGCTCACATATCTGAAACCTTTTGTTTTTCGGCCATAGCCTCGACTTACCACTGCAATCTTATGCGTTGTTTTATACTTCGAAATAAAATATTCAATATGAGGGGTTTTACCAGTACCACCCATTGATAAATTACCAATACATATAATAGGAACCTCAAATTTGGTTTGTTTTAAAAATCCCCAATCAAACAGTTTATTCCTCACCCAGATTATGAGTCCATAAATAAGTGCAAATGGGTATAAAAGCTTCAAAATTCCTATTACTGATGTAATATTGCGAATATTAATTTTTAATTGCTAAGTACCAACGTTTCTATTGAACAAAAAATAAATCTTCCGGAGTTTGAAGCTGCGGGAGTAAATGTGTTTGTTAAACGCGATGATATGATTCATCCGTTTATATCAGGCAATAAGTGGCGTAAATTAAAATACAATCACGTTAGTTTTTTAAAGAGTGGTTGCAAAGGTATTGTAACTTTTGGTGGAGCCTTTTCTAATCACATTTTAGCCACAGCAGCATTTTGTGCCGAAAATCAGGTAGAATGTATTGGAATAATAAGGGGAGAGAAACCTTCAGGAATTAATCATGTTTTAATTTTGGCCCAACTTTGGGGAATGAAGCTTGAATTTGTAACACGAGAGTCTTACAAAAACAAAGAACTCTTATCCGAAACTTGGAAAAATGAAGGCTATTTTATTGTTCCCGAGGGTGGTGAAAATAAAGATGGAGTAAAAGGGTGTGTGGAAATAATAACTGAACTAACCCAAACCTATAATCATATATTTTGCGCTTCAGGAACGGGGTGCACCTTTGCAGGAATTGTTAGAGGCGTGGCTGCGCAAAATTTGGATACCCATTGCCACAGCATACCTGTATTAAAGCAAGGTGAATTTATTACCAATACCGTTTTAGGATATTTACCAAAAGCCAAAAACTTTACGGTGCATACCGATTATCATTTTGGAGGTTATGCCAATACAACTCCTGAATTGTTAAAATTTTTAAACCATTTTGCATCTAAATCGGGAATTCTTACCGACCCTGTTTACACCTCAAAGTTATTTTATGGAATTACTGATTTAATAAAAAAAGGTGTTTTCAAAAAAGGTGAAACTATTCTTGCAATTCATACCGGCGGGCTTACAGGCCTGTTGTCTGAAAAAATGCTCAATGATGTACAAAAAAGTATATCATAAAAAAAACCCTCATCACACACTGACAAGGGTTTTTAACTGAAAAATTTATTTGCAATCCTATTTGTTCTTTTTAAGTACCAACCATTCCTTTAATGGTGATATAGTCTCTTCCTGATTCTCCGTTATGCTTAACTTCTATGGTTTTACTAAAACTTCCAGGCTTTCCTTTGCTATCAAAAGTAACCTTTATTATAGCTGATTTTCCAGGTAATAAAGGGTCTTTAGGCCATTCAGGGGTTGTACAACTGCATGGAGGTTTAACATCGGATAAAATAAGCGGCGCTTTGCCAGTATTAGTGTATTTGAATTCAAATGTAGCTTGCGTTCCTTCGACTATATTTCCAAAATCATGCAATATTTCTTCAAATTTTAACGAAGGTTGACCATCTGCTTCTAATGTAATAGTTTTTCTACCCGGCTGTGCCTTGGCTGATATTGTAATCATCAATAATGCGATTGAAACAAATCTTAAAACTTTCATTCGCTATAAAGTTTACAAATTTGATGCCAAGGAAAAATTTAATGATCAGGAGTAATTAATGGTAATGAAGGATCTGATTTAATTGATTCAACAATTCCTTTCAATGTTAAAAATTCCATATCACCATTTGAAAACTTAATAGAAATTGATTTAGAAAATTCACCAATATTTGAGCTATTATAAGCCACCGATATTTTTCCGGTTTTGCCTTTTAAAACTGGGTCTTGGTTCCAATCAGGTGTTGTGCAGCCGCAACTTCTTTGTACTTCTGTAATAGCAATTTCTTCATTACTCGTGTTTGTAAAAATAAAAATACAAGTAACCGGACGATTTTGTTTCACTTTCCCAAAATCATGAATCGTTTCATTAAAAGTAATTTTAGATTTACCTAAATAAACTTTTTCAAAAGGTAAAGTGTCTAATTTAATAGGTGTATTTGTATCTTTTATTGAATTTTTATTTATTGTTGAAGAATCGACCTGAGCCAATAAGTGATTTTGATTTATCAAAAAGGTGATTAAAAGAGTAAATATATATTTCATATAATATTATTTTAATTATTTATAAAAAACTGCATATCATAAAAAAACCGGCAAGCTTATTTCACTTACCGGTTTTAATTTATTTAGAAATTATTTTTATTAATGTTCAGGAACAGCAACCGGTGTTTGTGGGGTAACAGGTGCAGATTCAACAAAACCTTTGATTGTTAGGTAGTTGGTGTTAGTTTCAACTGCACCATTATATTTTACAGTTATTGTTTTTGTAAATGTTCCAGGGCGACCTGAACTATTAAATGTGGCAATTACTTTACCAGTTTGTCCTGGGGCAATTGGATCTTTACTCCATTCTGGTGTTGTGCAACCGCAACTAGCTTGAACCGATTCCAATATAAGTGGGGCATTACCTGTATTGGTAAACTTAAATTCATAAGTTGCCTGTGTACCTTCTTTAATGTTTCCAAAATCATGAGTTTCTTCAACAAACTTAATTTTTGGCAAACCATCAGTAACGATTTCAATTTTTTCTTCAGCTTTTACTGGAGTAACAGCGGCAGTTGGGGTAGCTTTTTTAGAGGCAGATTTTTTTTTGGTTTTCTGTGCTGATACAAAACCAGTAACAAAAACACCTAAAATAATGGTTAATACAATTTTTCTCATTTTCTTTATTTTTAATTTGACAAATATAAAGCAATTTAAATACCAAATAAATATTTTTAATAATTTGGTTTTCGCTTTTCTATAAATGCAGATGTCCCTTCTTTAAAATCTTTAGTTCCAAAGGCTCTACCAAATTCCGATATTTCCTTTTCAAAGCCAGGGTTTGTACTTTCAAAATGAGAATTTACACATCTTATTATCATAGCTATTGCTGAAGGTGATTTGGAAGCATAAAGATTAACTAGTTCCATACAAGTTTTATGGAGTTGCTCAATAGGAACCACTTTTGATACCATTCCATAGCTGAGAGCTTGTTGTGCATTTATAATTTCTGCAGAAAGCAGCATTTCTAAGGCCTTCCCCTTACCTATAAGTTGAACTAAGCGCTGAGTACCTGCATAACCGGGAGGTATACCAAGATTAACTTCAGGCTGCCCAAATTTGGCATTCTCAGAAGCTATTCGAATGTGGCAGGCCATTGCTAATTCGCATCCCCCTCCTAAACTAAATCCATTAACAGCTGCAATTACTGGTATGGTTGATTGTTCGATAGTATTCATAACTTCATGTCCTTCTGCACTTAATTTTGTTCCTTGAATTGTATCAAATTCGGCAAATTCTGAAATATCAGCACCAGCGGCAAAAGCTTTAGTACCTGCACCTGTTAGAATAATGCCCCTAACAGAATTATTTTCCTGAACTGACAGTATTACATCTTTTATTTCCTGTAAGGTTTCATAATTTAAAGCATTTAATTTATTTTCTCTATTAATGGTTATTATAAAGGCGTGACCTTCATAATGCGTTACGATGTTATTATATGACATTAGTTATTTTGTAATATTTAAAAATGAAATACTAAATAGTAGCGATTACTTTTAGTTCGATACCAATTGGGGTTGGTAAACAATTAATTTCGAGTGTGGTGCGACAAGGTAAATTGTCCTTAAAATATTCAGCCCAAATTTTATTGTATATTGGAAAGTCATCTTTCATGTTAGTAAGAAATACAGTGACGTCAACAATATTTAGCCAACTGCTTCCGGCATCTTCCAATATATATTTTACATTTCTAAAAACGGAATGACATTGAACTTCAATATCGTAAGAAATTATTTTTCCGTTTTCATCTAATTCTACTCCGGGTATTTTTTTTGTTCCTCTTTCGCGAGGGCCAACACCTGATAAAAAAAGAAGGTTGCCAATTTTGCGTGCATGTGGGTATAATCCTACGGGTTCGGGTGCTTTATTACTCTCAATCCTGTCAGTTGTCATTTTTTTTAGGTTCGGGTGTTTTTTTCTTTTCTTCCGAAATTTCTATCTCGTCAGTTTTTTTTATTATTTCTTTTGTGGTTTCAGGTGTAGCAATGGTTGCTGGTTTTTTAACAGTACTTTTAGGAGTTGCTCCTTTAGGTAAAGGTGTTTTTCCTGAATTTTTTGGAGGATCTTTTTTAATTATCTCAATTCCGGTTTTTAGCACCAATATTCCTTTGGTTTCAAATGAATCAACAGGATAATTTATAGCTGTGTATAGTAGAGAATTATTTGCATTAAAGGTAACTCCTCTCGCATTGCTACCAATATCATCAAATGATTTTATTTCTTTACCTGTTTCAAAATCCCATATTTTAGTGCTTCCGTCATTACTACCTGAAGCGATATATTTTCCATTTGCAGAAATCGTTACGGTTAAAACTTTCCAATCATGGCCTAATAGTGTTTTTTCAAGCTTTCCATTTTGGGTATTCCATATTTTCACTGTTTTGTCACTTGAGGCGGAAATAAGATATTTATTATCCTTACTCAATACTATACAATTTACCTGATCGGTATGACCTTCAAATTCGACAACTTTAGCAGTAGCATTTAAAATATCATATTTTTTAATGATGCTTGTGTTGTCTGAACAATAAACGGATTTTCTGTCGTTTCCAATTGCAATACTTGATACAGAGTTGGTGTTGTTTATTTTACGTTCTTTATTTTTGGCAAGTTCATATTGAATAATAGTGCCATCATTACTTCCTGTATATACAAATTTCCCTCCCGGATCAATATAAACAGCGTTAATGGACATACGGTGCAATGGCGCATATTTATCTTTTGTAACCACCCCAAGCGAATCTATTAAGTAAGTGAAAATTTTTCCATCATTACCACCTGTTACCATCGTTTTACCGTTATTGGTAAATGAAATACAATTAACCGCTGAAAAATGATCAGAGAAAGTACCAATTGGTGTATAATTTGAATCGGTATAGAATAAATTTACAATTCCATCCCATGAACCGGAAGCTATTAATTTTCCGTTACCCGAAACAGCCATACATTCCAAATCATCTGAGTGGCCCTGGAGCTTAAAAAGTATAGAAGATTTTGGCGGCTGAGTATAGCCAGCCAAGGAATAAAGAAGAAAAAATATTGCCAAAAAATGTTTCATAGGACTTTAAATTGACTTTTCAATTTTAAAATATTTTCAGGCAAATACCAAGGTTGTTTAGAAATATAATATTACAGGACTTTATGTGTCTAAATTAATCCTTCATCGGCAAAACTATAATAGCCCGAATCGGCAATAATTAAATGATCCTTAACCAAAATATCCATTGTGTTACCGGCATCTTTCAAGCTTCGTGTTATTTTTTTATCAGCATCGCTTGGGCTTAAATTTCCTGATGGATGATTGTGAGCCAAGATAATTGAAGTGGCATTTTCTTCAAGTGCAAGTTTAAAAATTCGTCGAATATCCACCACCGTTCCTGTAATTCCGCCATCGCTTATTTGTTTTAATGATATTAAATTATTGGACCTGTTGAGGGCTATCATCCAAAATTGCTCGTATTGTTTATCGGCCATTTTGGGATGCAATATTTCAAATGCATGTCGACTTGAAGTGATTTTTTCTTTGGTAGCTTCTGCCAGTCTTCGGCGGCTTCCCAATTCTATCGCCGCTATTATTGTAATTGCTTTGGCTTCACCAATCCCAAGTATTTTTTTAAATTCGGATACATTAAAACGAGCTAAAGTATTCAAGTCGTTTTGAGCTAATGCCATTATTTCAATACCAAGATCCACTGCTGACTTTGTTCTTGTTCCAGTGGATAGCAATATTCCGATTAACTCCGCATTACTTAGGCTTTCTTTTCCATGGAGAACTAATTTTTCACGAGGTTTTTCATCGGATGACCATTGAGGTATGGGCCTATGCATAATTTCTGTAAATTAAAAATGCTAATGTAAATAAAAAGCCAGTTAAATTTTGTTTAACGGGCTTTTTATAAACTTTATTTTATTAATCTTTTTTGGGCTCTGGTGTTTTTTTCTTGTCTTCAATTGATTTAAAAAAATCAATTACCTTTTTATTTGTTGCATCTATTTCTTTTATTTTATTGAAGTACTCAATGGCTTTCCCCAAATCTTTTAAAATAATAAAATGGTAAGCACCTAAATACTCATAAGCTTCGGTTATATCTTTTTTATTGGTACCTTTTTCAAAGTTTTCAGGTTTTGCCAATATTAATTCCACTACTTTTTCGTAATATGGTTTGGCTAATCCAAGTTTTGAATCAAGATCCAATTGTACATTACATTTTGCTCTAAATTTATAACCTAATACCAACTCAGGGCTAGCTATTGTTACTTTTTTAAAGGCACTGTCAGCTAAAGGAAATTGTTTAGTAAAGTAATAACATGAACCTAAATAAATGTAATCGTTCACTGTTGGTTCGCCTGAGGCAATTTTCTTATTGTAATAAATAATAGCATCATTATATTTCTTTGTTTTATAGTAGGCTAAAGCAATTTCGCTGTAAAGCGATTTTTTAGTGGTGTCTAAATCATACCCTTTTTTAAGTTCAAGTATTCCTAATGAATCCTGATTTGTTTTTGAAAATAATTTTCCAAGAACGGAATAATCAGTAGATAAGTATTTAAAATTTGATTTTTGGGAGGTCATATCAAAAAACTTTCTCATGGCATATAAACCTTTTTTATACCCATCTGGTGAAAATTTATCGCCAACTTCAGCATAGCTATAACCTAGTAATCGGTACAATGTGTAACTTGAAGTGTCAGTTATTTGAATTTGTGAAATTTCGTTAACCGCATCTTCAAACAATTTGTTTAACCAAAGAACTTGTGAAAAACGATCACGTGCCTCTATATCATTATTTAGTACTAAATATTTTTTGTATGATTCCAATGCTTTTTTATTTAATCCGGCCATAATATACAATTCGCCCATTTCAATATACGCCGGAGCAAATGTTGAGTCTATAGTTATGGCTTGCTTATACCATTTTAAGGCCTCAGTTGGATTTTTAGCTCTAAAATAAAGTTTACCGATTCTCAATATTGGTTTGGCACTTGTAATATCCAAGGCAGCAGCTTCATTATATTTTTTTACTGGTCCGCTGCCATCCATTGGGTCAGCTTCTAACATTGCATCTCCCATCAAAATATGAACTTCATAATTTTTAGGTTCTAATTTAAATGCCTTAGCCAATAATTCGTTGGCCGATTTTAGGTTTTTAAAATCAGCATTTATATATGTTTCAGCAATTTTTAACATTACTGTTGCATTCTTATTTTTAGTCATTTCCAATGCTTTAGTAAAAAAGGCATCGGCCTGATTTTGATGTTTGTTGTACCATAATACCTTTCCTAAGCCTACAAAATTTAAAGGGTTAGTTGGTTCTACTTCTGAACCTTTTTTGAACATAAGGTATGAAGAGTCTTTTAATACTCTTGCAAAAGCTGTATCACGAATTGTAAGGCTTTGATCAAAGTACGTTTCTCCAAAGTAATAATATATATTACCATTATTGGGTTCTGATATTACTAAATTTTTGAAAGCATTTTTGGCACTTTCAAATCGTTCATTTTCAGCCAATCTCATTGCTTCCTTTAAGGTTTGCGATTGTGATGCAAAACTTAAGAGAAATACTCCTCCAAATAATATTATTTTTTTCATTGATTTTTTATTGTTATTCTACGTTTGCTTTTATTTCTCTGATATAAGCATATACAGGTATAAGTCCTGATTTGGTTACTATCTGTTGTCCTTTGTCAGCTCTGCAAATAAAATTTACAAAACCTGTGCCAAGACCCATTCTAGTTTGGCGATTCACTAAATATACACTTCTTGAAAAAGGATAACTGCCATCATGAATATAATATTGATAAGGCTTGTAATACAATCCGCTACTTTTATGACCTATGCCCATTACCCTCACACTTTTTAAAAATGCTTTGGCTGCATTGCTATAGTCATCTGTAATCCAGCCGGCACTAATAATCCCGATGGCGTATTTATTTTTTGTTACATAATCTATTACTTCTTTATTGCTATTTACTCCAAAACAGTTTTTTTGAAGTTCTTTGCCACCAAGTAGCGTGTCTTTCATGTATCTAAAATTTGCTGAATTGGGTTTGTCAAAAACAACAACGACATCTTTATCTCCATTCTTTCCTAACTGATTCCATTTTGTTATTTTTCCTGTCAATAGAGATTTTAAATCTTCCACATCAATTGTAGAATCAGGATTTTCAGGATGTATTATTAATGCTACAGCATCGTAGGCAAATTTGATAGATTTAGGAAAGATGTTTTTACTTTCAAAAATGTCTAATTCTTTTTTAGTGAGTTCCCTATTCAATACAATCACTTTGCAGGAGTCGTTAAGTAATGCATCTATTGCATTAGTTTCATTTTTTATAATAGAAATAATATTCGCTTCAGGATTTTGATCTTCAAAAACACGAGTCAAAGTTTCAAATAAAAATGTATATGAATCATCCATAGCTATTTTTGTTTCACCCGATGTAAGAGTATCGGTTGGTTCATTGCTAGGGCCGCTTTTGCATTCAACTAAAAATATTAATAAAACTATGAATACGGTATTGATGGTTTTTTTCATAATTAATCTTCTTTTTCAGTTTTCCAGTTAAAATAAATTCTTAATATTCTAACAATTCCGTAAAGGCAAAGTATACCACCAAACAAATATTTTGTAGAACCTTTCAAAATATAATTGTTATCAAAAGTTTTTACCATGATATAAATACCAACAAATAAAAAAAGTATACCTGCAATAAGTTGGATGTTCGTTTTAAGGTTTAAAAAACCTTCGCGTTTAAATCTGTCGGGCATTGTGCCTGAAAAAATTAAAATAATCGGAAACGTACAGGTAGATTGAAATATACAGGAACAGCTTGTCCGTTCTGGCGTCCAGGAACCCATCTAGGCATACTCATTATTACCCTAATTGCTTCTTCTTCACACCCTGCACCTAATTTATCTTTGCTAATAATTTTAGCATTTTCAATTTCACCTTTGGCAGTTACAGTAAATTTAACACGAACACTTCCTTCTATTCCTGCAGCAATGGCTTGTTCAGGATATTTAGTGTTCTCTGCAATATATTTTACCATGGCTGCTTCACTTCTTGAAGCATCTCCAGCAATAAATTGTGGCATTTCTTCTACTGCCAAGAATGGTTCTTGGGGTTTTGCTGGCTCTATTGGTCTATCTCCATCTCCACCCAAATCTGGTGGAATCATATCATCATCACCATCGCCTTTTTGAGTTGTATTGCCTGCTTGAGTTTCATTAAGTTTTTCCTGAGGTGGAGGTATTTCATCCTCAGGTATAGGTTCGTCTACTACTACTGGAGGTATAAATCTCACCATTTCCTG
>CAMDSC010000012.1 GCA_945907065.1 Chitinophaga pinensis | reverse complement strand
TATGGGGTTTACACTTATGGTAATTCAAATTCGAATGTGTCTTTAGGTTTGGCATATTTATCAACGGGTGGTGCTGACATAGAATCAAAACTTAGTCAACCTGTTATCAATCTGTCAGCTATGGCCCGTTTATCGGAATATATGTTTATAGTTTCTGAGAATTATTTTTCAATGGGCACTTCAACTGGGGAAAGTTATGAATGGTATTACCAAAATAATGTTTGGACAACTAATACCTTTAATTATGAGAAAAGTTCAAATATTGCTATGGGGGCTTTAGGGTTTCGATTTATTAACAAAAAGAGAGATGTTCAAAGTATTCAATTTGGTTTGGCCTATTTTATTAATAGTTATACAATTAAATATTTGAATGGTAAACCTTCAAATGACTCGAATGTTGAGAAAAGCGATACAAGACAATTTTTTATTCCAACCCTTTCCTTCTTTTATAAGTTTGGTAGAAAAGTATAAAGGGGTCTAGTAAACGCCGGTTCTCACCATTACCAAAGTGCAAGCTTCCTCCACTTCAATTCCTTTTTCTTCTAGCATTTCTTCAAATTCAGGGTTTTCAGTTCCGGGATTAAAGATAACACGCTTTGGGTTTAAATGTAAAATTTGCTTATACCAGTGAGTTTGATTACTTGGATTAAGGTAAAGAGTAACTGTATGTATATCCTCATTTTTAAGATGTGAAAAATCTTGGAAAATTGGTAAACCTTTAACTTCTCCCGGTCTTATCCCCACAGGAAAAACAGGCTGATAGATGGATTGTAAAAATTCAACTGCCCGATAGGCATATTTTTCAGGATTGGTATTGGCTCCTAAAACTACCGTTGGTTTGTTCATCTATTTACCAACAAAATTAAAGGGTGAAATGTTCATCAATTCAATTTTAACAGAATCCGAAACCTTCAAATTTTGAATAAATTCTTGAATCGATTCTTTGGTTATTTTAGAATTGGTTCGGGTTAAATCTTTTAATAATTCGTAAGGTTTTTCTATCTGTTCCCGTCTCAATATAGTTTGAATGGCTTCGGCCACTACTGCCCAGTTATTATCCAAATCTTCTTCAATTTTAGCAGTATTTACTATTAGCTTGTTCAATCCTTTCATAACCGATTTATAAGCTATAAGTGAGAGAGCCAATGGAACTCCAAGATTTCTTAAAACTGTAGAATCTGTTAAATCTCTTTGCAGTCGTGATATAGGAAGTTTGGCAGCCAAAAATTCAAAAATGCTGTTGGCCATCATCAGGTTTCCTTCCGCATTTTCAAAATCAATAGGATTTACTTTGTGTGGCATGGCCGAGCTTCCAATTTCACCTTCTTTTATTTTTTGTTTAAAATAATCAAAGGAAATATAACTCCAAATATCGCGGCACAAATCAATAAGAATTGTATTGATACGCTTAAAAGTATCGCATTGAGCGGCTAAATTATCGTAATGTTCAATTTGTGTGGTAGGAAACGAACGTTTTAATCCTAAACGTTCAACAAAAGAATTGGCGAAACTGTGCCAGTTTTTATCAGGATAGGCTATGTAATGAGCATTTAAATTTCCGGTGGCTCCGCCAAATTTAGCGCTGTAGGGAATGTTATTAAATTGCTCAATTTGTGCAATCAGTCGATTGGTGAATACATCCATTTCTTTTCCCAATCGGGTAGGAGAAGCCGGCTGTCCATGAGTTCGAGCCAATAATGAAATGTTTGCCCATTCGGCTGATAATGATTGAAGTTTAATAAGCAAATCATCCAAAGCTGGGAAAATAGTTGAATTATTAGCTTCCATAAACGACAAAGGAATAGCAGTATTATTGATATCCTGAGAGGTAAGTCCAAAATGCACAAATTCCACATAAGCTCCCAAACCAAGTTCTTCGAGTTTTTTCTTTACAAAATACTCAACCGCTTTTACATCGTGGTTAGTTATTTTTTCGGTAGCTTTAATTTCTAAAGCATCGGTTTCTGAAAAATTTTCGTAAACAGTTTTCAGTTTTGGATATACCTCTGAAATATTTATAGAAGCTAACTGTGGAACCGTTTTACATAACTGTGTAAAATATTCGATTTCTACTTGCACCCGATATTTAATAAGTCCCCACTCAGAAAGATAGGGGGCCAAATCAGAAGTGGCTTTTCGGTAGCGCCCGTCTATTGGGCTTATGGCTGTTAGTTCATTCAATTGCATGACGTGGGCAAAGATAAGTTTTAATGACGGGTTAATAAAAGTGAGAATATAAAAGATTAAAAAGACCTTAATAAAACCAACAAAATTTTGAAATGTATTTAATAAAATTATATTTGTGTAACCCTATGATTAATCTACAACTTATATTATTGTTGCCAAAAAGGTTAATCTTTTTACTGTACTTAGTTACTTTATTCTCTCAATTTACTTTTGGCCAACAAAAAAATAAACCAATAAATATTTCAGGAGATATGGGAGTTTATGGTGATTTTTATCACATGAATTCGGATACATTAGGGGCTGTAGCTCCTCGTAGGCCTGATGCTTTGGGTAGATTAGTTGTAAATGTTTCAATAAATATTAAAGATTTTTCAATGCCAATATCAATGGCTTTACCAACAGGACAATTTGGGGTTATACTTCCCAGTGTTCCTAAAATACCAAATGCTCCCTACTTGAATTTTAAAGAACTTGTAAAAAATCCGTTAAACCGCATTGGTATTGCTCCAAAATATAAATGGTGCCAAGTTTTATTGGGTTCTCAAATTCCTCAATATTCTGAATTGAGTGTTGGCGATTTGGCGGTATATGGGGCAGGATTAAATTTAACTCCGGGTAAATTTAGACTCTCAGTTTTTTCAGGTACATCACAAATGGCGGTAAAGCAGGATACAACTAAAAATATCCAAGGTATTTATGCTCGAAAAATCCATTCAGCCAAAATTGGATTTGGCTATGAAGATTCTTCCCATCTATACATAATTGCCAGTATGATGCAAGATGACACAGCATCTTTGGTTACTAAACCAATAAATGTTATGCCCCAAACAGGTATTTTAAGTTCAATTGATTTTAGGATTAAATTAAGTAAAAAAACTTATATAAAAGGAGAGGTTGCTGGTTCTGCTTTTACAAGAGATATGCGTTCCAATGAGTTGCCATCTTTTTCACTATCGCCACCAAAAACTGTTTTTATACCCAAAGAATCCAGCCGATTGGATTATGCATCGGTATTATCTATAGGAAGAGATGGAAAAAACTTCGGATTAAAATTAACAGGTCGTTACTACGGCGATGGTTTTGTACCATTGGGTTATCCTTTTTTACAAACCGACCGATTGGAGGCAACCATTGACCCGCGATTTATGTTATTTAAAAACAAGGTTCAGCTTTCTGGTTCTATTGGACGACGAGTGAATAATCTTTCAGGTATCCGAGCAACAACCACAACCCAAACTATAGGTTCCGCCAACCTCAATTTACAGTTAACAGATAATTTGTCTCTGGCAGGCTCTTATTCCAACTTTGGGTTTAGAAACTCAGTATTGAATGACACATTTAGAGTTGAAATGGTGACGGAATCTTGGAGTGTCAGTCCATCGTATAATTTTATAACCAAATCAAGTATGCATAATTTTACACTTATGTATGCTCAAAATGTTTTCAATGATTTTAATACAATAACGGGTGCTGTAAATAATAACGATGCCAGCAATGGAGCATTTTCGTATATGCTTTCTATGTTAAAATCGCCTTTTTCAGCAACTACTTTAATTAGCTATTTTGATAATAATACTTCTTATGGAAAATTAATGACCAAAGCCGTAAATGTGGGTGTTGGATATAAATTATTTAAGAAAAAACTAAGCACAACTTTAGGTCTTACTTATGCTGAGAATACTTTAGGTGCCACTTCATTCGGCTCACAAATAATGACCTTAATTGGAGTGAAACTCACTGTGAAAAAGAAAGTATCGTTTTCATTAAACGGCTCAATTAATCTTTTTGAATTTGGCGATAGCCGTCCTGGAATATCCTATCGTGAAAATCTTTTAAGAACTTCCATAACCTATAAATTATAACATTATGTATAAAAAATTTAAATTACTTGTAGTTCTAATCTTCTTGTCAGCGGGTGGTCTCAAGGCTCAAAACATTCAGTTGCTGATGAGTCCAAAACCATCGCCTTATATATCCGATTGGCAGCAACGAACTGAAACAGTTAAACTTTTAATAATTAACTCGAGTACAAAGGATATTCAAGTGAAAATAAAAACAGAACTATTTGATGGTAAAGGAACATTGGTAGCAAATACTGATGCGGCAAAAATGCCAGTATTAACGGTTCCTCCTGGTAGTTCAACTTATAATCCAGAGGATATAATTCCATCCAATGTGGTAAATTATAAAGGTAATTTAGAGAAATCTGCAATAACCACAGGCCGAATACCGGATGATAATTATAGAATTTGTGTCGCCCTTATAGATCCTGTGACTGGTGCCCCGGTTGGAACTTCAGGAACAGTTTGTAAAACTTTTAGCATTATGGCTTATCAGGCTCCAACGCTTGTTAATCCTAAAGACAAAGAAGCTATTTCTGAATCGGGGATGAAAGGAATAGTTTTTAGGTGGACACCGGTTACTCCAGCACCTTCAACAATAGTTACATATCGCCTGCAGGTATGGGAGGTATTGGAAGGGCAAAATAGTATGACAGCCTTACGAAGCAACCAACCCATTGTTGAAAAAGATTTGAAAGGAGTACTTCAAACCCAATGGCCGGTAGAATTTGCAATGCCTGAAATGGGTAAAAATTATGTTTGGACAGTTACTCCTTTAGATGATCAGGGGCGGAAATTAGTGGATGGACTTGGGTTTGCTCAACCTTTTGCATTTAGTATGCAAACTCAATATATCATTCAACTAGATTCATTAAAAGTAAAATGTACATCTACTCCAGGTCTTTACACCTATTCGTATATAATTACGAATCTGAATAACACTGTGGCTGAATTTACAAATATCAGCATAACCACAAGTACTCCGGGAGGTGCCACTATTGCCAGCACAGTGCCGAACCCAGTAGTATCCATCGCGGCATCGGGTGGTATACTCCTCGTAAGCGGAACCATCACTGCCAGTAGCTCACTAAGTTATATTTGTATAAAAACAAGAATACAAAAACAAGGTGACCCGAACAAAAATGCCGAAGATTATTTGTGTGACACGGTTAAACCCTGCCGATGTGCAGATTGTGATGATAAACATTTTACATTAACAGCAAATGCTCCAGCTCAAATAAATTATACGAACAATATACTTTCTTATTCTCAATCAGTTTCAATTACCACAGCCCCGCCTAAAACCATTAAAAATATTAAGGCCGAACTGGTTTATTTTGAAATGACTCCTGAAAATAATTTTTGTATACCTTGCAATAAGGATGCAGCTACATATGGTCATTTTACAAATGGCACTAACAGCCTTGCTTGGAATACTGGCAACAACCCACCACCATTAAATATTAATATTACCACGCCTCAACTAACTCCGTGTTGCAGTGCAGTATTCAGGTGGTGTATTCGATACAAAATTGAATTTACCGATTGTACTACTTGTAACAAATTAGTTTGTTATGAAAAGAAAAAAGAGGGTTGTAATGACCAGATAGATCATGATCCATTAAATAAAAACATAAAATAGTTATTATGAAGAACTTATTATTTATCCTGATATTACTGTTGTCTTTTGTAAATACAAATGCTCAGAATCAGCCAGCTGGCTGTTGTCCAAAATTTGAATTGGTATCAAACGCTATTCGTCCATGTGATGATTACGCATGCAAACAAATTCATGCCAATCCTGATGGAGGAGCTGGCAGTCCCGGTAGAATATTGATAGCTTGTAAAAATCAACAACAAAGTTATTTAGTAGTTCCCAACCTTACAGGATTTACATATAGCTGGACAGTTGTTGGTGGTTCTATAGCGGTTACTCCAGCTAATCCTGGAATAATAACTTGGGGAAACAATTCTCAAGGCTTTATTCAAGTAATTGTTTCAAGTGCTGATGGAAAATGTAGAGATACAATACGAATGACTGTATGTTTGGTAGATGGCCCAACCGCCGGAATCACTTTTAATCCTAACCCTGTTTGTGCCTTAACTCCTGTGAATTTTAGCGGAGCAACATCCATTGGCGCATCCGGATATTATTGGGATTTTGGGGATGGTACTTTTGATAATGTTCAAAATCCACCTCCACATATTTATGCTACAAGTGGTGTAAAAATAGTTATTTTAACAGTTTTTAATCTTATTCTAAATAGCAAAGGCGAACTTGTAGAATGTGGTTGTAAGGATACAGCTATGGTAAAAATTACTGTAGGCACTAAAAAAGGAATTGATATTCATACAGATGATTGCCGAAAGATGCTATGCCCGGGAGATACAATAAAATATTGTACCAGTACAGTTGGATGCACAGGATTAAATTGGGTAGTGAATGGCGGAACAATAGTCAGTGGACAAGGTACAACATGTGTAAAGGTGGTTTGGAATATGCCAAGTACTTATCCCACAACTGTAACCCTAAATGCTACTTGCCCAAATACTTGTGGTAACTCATCTACTATTAATGTTCCTGTACTTTATCCGAATTTGCCAATTCAAGGACCTACACCGGTATGTCCAAGTTCTACAACTTCTTATTCTTTGCCAGCCTTGCCGGGTACATTTTATAAATGGACATTAAGCGGAGGAGGGACAATTGCCGGGGTAGATAGC
The DNA here is from genome assembly GCA_945907065.1 of Chitinophaga pinensis. Lineage (GTDB taxonomy): Bacteria > Bacteroidota > Bacteroidia > NS11-12g > UBA9320 > JABWCE01. The sequence goes on along the minus strand of CAMDSC010000012.1, from coordinate 58,239 downwards.
AATCATAATATAATAAATGTTACTTGGAATTCTTCACCAGGAGGTCCTTATTATTTAGTTTGTAATTATAAAAATCCATATAGCGGATGCAGTGGCTCTAGCACAATAAAAATTTATATAAAACCTAAATTTCAAATTTCAGGACTTTCACCAGTTTGCACAAATTCTACATCATCCTATTTTGTGAATGGTGGTGGCAATGCTAACTGGAATATTACCCCAACTTCAGGTTATACGCCTCCAGGTATTCCTGCAGGAACATTTTCAAGTGTTTCAAGTATTTCTCTTACTTGGAATGTAGCTGGAAGCTATAACATTTATGCAGTTCCAATTAATGCTGCAAACTATTGCACACCTTCCGATTTGCTAAATGTAATAGTAAATCCAACTCCTATTTTAAATCCAATAGTTGGTAATATTATTATTTGCCCAAATCAATTATATGCCTATTCTGTAAGTAGTAATGTTGCAGGAGGAAATTTTGCTTGGAGTTTTACTGCAGGTACAGGAAATATAGCGCCTTATGGAGCCAATAATTCATTAGCATCTGTCTTGTTTACAGGTGCTGGCCCTTGGACTTTGCAGGCTTCACAAACTGTGGCAGGTTGTACAGGAACAAAAACGCTTTCTATAACAAAAGTACCTGCACCACCTGCGATTACACTTTCACCGGGTGCTAGCACTTGCAGCGGTGGAACTATTACAGCAACTGTGGCAGGAGCCATTCCTCCAGGAGGATATGTGTGGAGTGCTACACCTGGAGCTGTGCTTACAGGAGGTCAAGGAACTAATTCAGCCACTTTTACAATTAACAGCAATGCTACTCTTACAATTACAAGTTGTGGTGGAAGCAGTTCTATAAATTTAACAGCTACAGCAGCAACCGTTACTATTACAAAAGTTAATGGTGCTTGTTCAGCAACTTTAACTGCCGCACCAAGCGGAGGAACCTACAATTGGTTTTTAAATGGAAGTCCTGTTGGTTCAGGAAGCCCATTTACGGTTACCCAAAATGGAACCTATGTGTTACAAGCCACTTATCCAGGCCCTTGTATTGCAACAAATCAAATTATTGTAACGGGTATAACCCCAGTAATAGCTACCATTTCTGCAATTGGAAATATATGTAATGGTGGTTCGGTAACTATGCAAGCCCCCATACCTGCAAATTGCCCAGGAGCTACATTTTTATGGAGCAATGGAGCTACCGGCCCAACAATGACCACAAATTTACCAGGTAGTTATTTTGTAACAGTGAGTTGCAGCAATGGATGCACTGATGTATCTAATGTGATAGTTGTAAGTCCTTGTGTGCCTGCACCGGGTTGTATTCCTGATTTAGTAATAAGCACAAGCAATTGCCCAAATCCAGTTTCTTTAACCACAAATATTCCTGCCGGATGTACTCCTGTTTCAACAGCGTGGTATTACGGAGATGGCTTTAGTGGCCCAACCGGTAATCATCTTTATGCTGATGCCGGAGCTTATCAAGTTTATGCAGTAATGACCTGCAGCAATGGAACTAAACATTGTGATACAGTTATTGTTACTGTGCCAATGGTAGATTCATTTACAAGTGTGATAAGTTGTGGTGTAAATGCTTGGAGTATTCAATTGCAGGATGCTTCCAGATTTTTGGCTGCTTATGCAGGATATTCGATTACTTGGTCAACTACCTGTGGTTCTTTAAGTGCTACAAACATACCTAACCCAATATTAACCGTTCCATTTGGTTGTAATCCTACAATTACACTTACCATCTCTAAAAATGGTTGTACTCTTACCAAATCGTTTACATTTAATTTTCCAACAACTACATTTTCTATACTTGGAGGACCCAATGTGTGTAAAGATGCTCAAACAGTTTTTAACAGCAGCTATACCGCAGGAGTGATTTCATATGCATGGAATTTTGGTGACGCCACAACTGGTGTTACCAATCCTATAACTCATGCCTATAATGGAACACCAATTAATCCTACCATTTCATTAACTATAAAGGATCGGTATGGATGTATTTTTACTACTTCAAAGCCTATTACTGTATTAATTCCAACGGCATTAACTATTACTCCTTCACCAATAGTAAAAATTTGCCCTGATTGCCTACCACCACTTACTTTAAATACCAATCCTGCTGCTAGTTTTACAGGTTTTCAATGGTATCAAAATGGGGCTGCAATTAGCGGAGCAACTAATTCAACCTATCAGTTATGCAATTTTAATGCATCGGGGAATTATACAGTAACAGCCATTAGTAATAACAATGGTTGTCCTGTAAAATCAGATACTGTAATGGTTATTTATTTACCAAAACCTTTGGCTGATATTCAGGGGCAAACCGTTCAATGTGCGAGTGGAAGTTCGCCATGGACTATAAGTGTGCAAAATACCGGTGGAAATAATCCAAATTACACCTATAACTGGACTTGCACAGGACCAGGAAGTGTAACTTTTAGTCCGGATAATCTTCAATTTTATGCGAGTGCAGCAGTTACACAATTGGGAACTTATCAGTTTATTTTAACAGTAACAGATATTACAACGGGCTGTGTAGCTAAAGATACTTTCTGTGTTTATTTATATTTAAGTCCATCAGTAACTATAGCCCCAACTGGTTATTTATGTGAAGGAATAAATCATACCTATACCGCAACAGCTACTCCTACCAATCCTAATTATATTTATCAATGGAGTAATGGTGCTAGCGGGCAAACTATGACCACGGCACAGGCAGGAAACTATTATGTAACAGTTGTTGATCCAATAAGTGGATGTTTTGGTACAAGTAATATGGTTACTATTAAAAAACGTCCCTATTTGGCTTTGTTTCCTATTGGTTGCGATACTTTATGCGATACCGCTAAAATAATTCCTCCTCTACCTTTAGGCCCCGGACAAACATACAACGGAGTGTATAATATTAGATGGTTTGTAGATGGAAATTACCATTCAACAGGCCCTTTTTTAAGCCTTACAGGTTTGTCTTTAGGTCAACACCAAATCACAATTCAGGTAACTTATCTTACCGATAGCTGTGCTGCAAAATCAGGCAAGTATGATTTATTTATAAAAAACTGTAATTGCAGTTGTAAAGGCAGCAGTTGGGGTGAAATAACCATGAATAAAACCGACAATCCTGATATGAAAGCAAATATTGGAGTGGGGAATTCTAAAAAACTAGAATGCAAAAAAACATATGATGTAGCATGCAATCAAACCTATTTAATAAATGGCAAGTATAAATGTGCCGATTCCACATGCAACGGGGTTGTGAAATATAAACTACAACCACCAAGTGGAGGAATAACTACCGGTAATTTGCAACTTAACTTTGTTCCAAGTTTGCCTGGTGTTTATATTTTAACACTTTATGGATGGTGCGGTGATAAGATCTGTGACAGTTGTGTTATCAAATTTAAAACGAATTGCGACAGTAGTTCTTGCTGCCCTTATGAAATTAAAGTAAACCCTAAAAATCCAACCTATACTGCAGGGATAAATTCAACTTTAGTTAGTAACAATTTCTCGATATCTATACCGGCTACAGTTAATATTACCGAGGTGAGAGCTAATGTGGTAAGCTATACCATTGATGATAATTACAAAAAGGAATGTATGCAATGTGTTAATCTTCCTTTTACGTGGGCAAGTGTGGCTTCAGCTTTAAATATAAATGCGGCTCCTCCTAAAATTACAATGTATGGTGGCACAACGGTTCCTTCATTTAATGGAAGCAGCACTGGAGTTTATCAAAATCCAAGAGAAGTAATTTGGAATAACGGAAGTAATTTAAATGCTCCAAATATTACCAATATTGGAATGACCTTTATATTACCCCCAAAACCAGCTATTGACTGTTGCGAACTAAAAGGAAAGATTTGTGTGAAGTTTACATTTAGAGATGCAAATTGTAAGGAATGTGAAATTATAGGCTGCTTCGATTTTAAGATAAAATAGAATATAAAAAATCTCAATTTATTAAAACGGTCTCAAGATTTCTTGAGACCGTTTTTTATTTATTTACCACCACAAAAACTCCCCCGGAACGACTCCGGTTTTATAAGACTTAATGAAAATACCTTTAGGTGAATAGACGGAAACTTTACCACGGCTTACAAAATCTATAGCATCCGATACAAAAAGATTTCCTGTAGATAATTGAATGGTTAGTCCATAAAATGATGTGCCTGAAGGTTGCGATATTATAGGATTGACAGGGAGATTAGCTGCCGTTTTTGGAAACCCAAAAATTCCTTGATTAATAAAATACAAACTATCATTAGCTGGGTTTTGTTTCAGCTTTACAGGGTTGTAATCATCTTTAGCAAATTGCCATTGTTTTTCAATTTTTAGGGTAGTAGGATTAATGCAAAAAAGTCCTCCGGTACGTTTTTTTATCAAATCGCCCGAACATAAAACCCAAATTTTTCCATCCTTATCAGATACTAAACTTGAGCCACCATAAGCCAGAGCAATGCTGTCAGTAATAATGTCGGTGGATGGATTAATAATGTAAAGATAATCGCTGTTATGATTGGTTACCCATACTTTGTTTTGAAATAAAATCATTTCTTCTGTCCAGCCTTTGCATTTAATTTCTCTGGTTTTGGTAAAGGAATTAGCATCAACTATGCTTATAGAATTGGAGTAAAGGTCAGAAACATACACTTTTCCGGGTTGCACTTCCAAGGCATAGCGTGGGGATTTAAGATTTTTGATAGTAGCAACGGATTTGGAGGTTTCCGGATTTATTACTTCAATTTTTCCTGAATTATTTACCACCAACCAAGCATATTTATTTATCAAACTCATGCTTTGAAAAACATCACCTAAAGAACGGTTGTTACTGGTTTTAAATAGGTCTACATCTGTGTTTAGTGAATCGTTTTCAAGATTAATATACGTTAACGAAGCGTTGCCCATTCCAAAAGTACCTTCGTTAGAAACAAACAAACCTTTCCCTTGACCTAATTGGGTTGGATGTGTTTTGGGTGGCTCATCTTTGCAACTATATAAAATTAACACGGAGGCACTGAGGGCAATGAGAATATAAAATTTTGTAGAGATTATTTTTTTTCTCATAATTTTAAACCTTTATAAATGCTGGTAATAGATGTTCCTGAAAAATGAATAAAAAATAATCCGGATGGCAAATCAGTGGTCTCAATTAGTGGGGATGAAATACTTATTTCTTTATATAATTTACCAACGGTATCAAAAATTTTTATAGTTGAAATTAGATTTTCAGAATTATCAATTCTTAATTTTTGAGATTCTTTAATAGGATTAGGGCCTATAATAAATTGATTCGAATTAATTGAAATAATCTCCGAGGTGGCTTGTTCATGAATAACTCCAATGGCATCCAAATCAAAGCCACTGGATGTAAATGGGGTAGGCCATGGGTCATTTATTTTTCGCATGGCTGTATCTAAGCTTGCAAATTTTGAGTTTAAACTTCCCACAATATCTAAAATTTTTACAAACCGTATATTGTTTTTATTTAAGTCTTTGTAATCGGGAATGTCGCCGATGTCAAATGGTGTTCCATATCCCGCCCTATATTTCCCAGCAAGGTTATTAATATTTTCAGGTTCGGTATAGCCGAAGGCTCCAGTTTGATTTAACGTGTCGGTTAAAGAATGGCATGGAAACTTAAAGTATCTCCACCCGTCAGAACTCACCTCCACAAAGGCAAGTTCTAAATAGCGGTCGTCAAAAGTGTTTTCAAATACAGCAAAATCCCATCCATCACCATTTATTAAAGGTTTGTAAAATTGACAAATTGCAATACCGCTATCTCCCAAGCTCACTATTCCGTTTTCTCCTGCTTTGCCAGTTGCTGAAGTGCTATCGCCAATGGTGGCATAACCTGAATCTTTTTGAGCAATGTTTTTCCACCCTCTGTAAATAGTGCATTGCTTGGCCCAATTTACAAAAATGGATGAATCTTTAAAAAGTGCCGAACTTCCTAACTTTCCTGCTGCAGGAGCATATTGTGAAAATCCTTTCATTCCCCAAAAGAGAAATGAAAGGGTAAATACTAAATATATTTTTTTATCTAAAATCATTATATCAAATCAATCAGTTTAATCAGTTGTTAAAACATATATTTATTCCAAATTCAAAATTAATACTCGGCATTGGCCGCCAAACAATGGCTTCATAGCTTTTATTTAAAATATTATTAACTCTTAAAAATGCATTGCCATTCGTTTTTTTTAAGTTTAAGTTATGATTCAATGCTAAATTTATTAAGCCGTAGTGCGGTATTGAATCTAAATTGTCAGAACCGGTATACCGTTTACCAACCCAAACTCCTTGTAAGAGCAAAACTGTATTTTTTATCCCAAAGGCAATAAAGCCTGAGGATTTAAAATAGGGGATATAGAGCAACTGCTTTTTGTAGTTTGGGTTAGTGGCATCCACATTTTCGGATTTGGTATAATCAAAATTGAGACCTGTTTTGCTATAAATTTTATTGGTAATACTAATCTTTAGAGTACTTCTTAGTTCCAGCCCACGGCTGTTTACTTTACCAATATTTATGGGACTCCAAATTTGCGAAGATACCGGTTGCCACTGAATCCAATTGGTAATAAGGCGGCTATATCCGGTGACAGAAGTTGTGAAATAAAGCTGTTTATTTTTTTTATTTAACTCGGCACTAAGTTCGTTGGCCCATCCAGATTCTGGTTTTAATTCAGGGTTTCCTCCCGGAATCCAATTCAGGTCGTTTAAGGTTGGAATTCTGTAAACCTTGCTTGTTTGACCATAAATATCAAGGGTTTTATGAAGGTGGGTTTTAAACCCAAGTGCAGGAATTAAAGGTAAAAATTTTGTATCAACCAATTCTTGCCTCACGCTGGCTGAAATACTGGTTCTAAGTTTAACAATCTGATGAAAATGACTTGCCCAAAATGCCACTTGATTTCTTTCAGATTCATTTAAGGTGGTAGTTCCTGTATTTAAAACATTAGCTACATTAGCTTTGGTAAACGAATGAACAGCACCAATGCTTGAGGTAGAATTTTTAAAGCTTTTAAATCGCAATTCAGCATCATTGGTAATAAATATAGACTTGGAGATGGAATTGATGTCTAACTCTTTTTCACTGTATTTTAAATAATCATTTTGAAATAGAGAATGAAATTTTAAACTTACTTTTTTAAACGATTTGTCCCATTGTACCATTGTTTTTTGAATATTGTCGAGTTGTCGGGCTGTCGTATTTTCCATCAATAGGGTAGGAGGTATTTGGCGATTGGCGAAGGTTCCCCAATAGTTAATTTTAAAAATTCCGGCCTTTGCGGATTGATAGGCAGTTTGATGCAAAACCGAATAATTTTTGCCTTCGGCATTTGTCAAATTTTCTTTTGGATTTCCAGCTTCGGCACGGTTTATAAATGAATAATTATTGTTGGTTTTTGAATAAAAACCTTTTACAGAATGGCTCCATTTCTTTTTTGTATAATTAAATTTAAACCCTCCTGTATAAGTTCCAAAACTTCCAGCGGTTTGCATTAGCTCGGCTGAAAATCCTTCTTTTTTTAAGGCAGAATTGTTTAAATTTATTCCACCGCCAATAGCGCCACTTCCTTGCAAGCTACCGGCCAATCCCGGTAAAACAGAAATCCCGTCAAATAAAAAGGAAGGTATAAGATTTAAATCACTCAATCCGTTTACAGGACTGTTGATTGATAATCCGTTCCAGGACATTGCAGTTTGTTGGGCATTTCCTCCCCTCAGGGATGAAGTGGCCAATATTCCCGGCCCGTAACTACGAATAACCAAACCACTTGAGGCATCAAGTAATGAACCTATGGGTGATGATTTAAAAATACGTTGTAAAAGGCTGTCGGGTTTATCAATTCTGTTTCCTAAGGTGTATAATTCAACCCGGTCAGTAGTTATGGTAATTTCCTTTAGATTTTTTTTCCATAGTGAATCCTTTTGCGCTGCGGCAGGCAAACCAAGGGAGAACAAAAAAGAGATAATTATATATCTGTTCATAAATACCGTTGCTTTTATTCCCGAAAGCAAAGCGTTTTTAAAAAGTTGTAAAAAAAACGGCAGGTTTTCTGACTCATTCCATGTTTTTGCAGCCTTCCCATTTTGCTTTTAGGCTAAAACAGTGGCTTTAAGGTATGCAAAACATTGTGGTGGAATATACAGCAGCGGGCACTGTCCCCGAATTTCACGGGATTCCCTTTCACCGGTTTTTTCAAAAGCGAAAATACTATCATTTGTTTGGATTAAACAGACCATTTGTAAATTCGGTTGTGTTTTTAAAATTTGATTGATTAATGTTGCAAGATTTTATTTTTTGAAAAAGCTTATTTCCATATTTCTTTTAGTATGCCTTATAGCTCCTATTACAGGAACCTATATATGGTTGCGGCATGAAGTGAAATTAATTAAGAAAGAAGTAAAACAGCAAATGATTGCCGGATTGGATGATAGAGAATTGATTATCCTGAAATTTAAAATATCTAACACTAAGAGTAATTTAAAGTGGAAACATTCAAAGGAATTTGAGTATGAAGGTGAGATGTATGATGTTGTAAAATCTATAGTAAAGGGTGATACAATTCTTTACACTTGCTGGTGGGATAATAAGGAAACAAAACTAAATAAACAGTTAGCACATTTGATAGGTGATATTATAGGAAATAACCCTCAAAATAAGGAAAATCAAAAGCGGTTAGTCAGTTTTTATCAAAAGCTGTTTCATGAAAATACTTTTAGTTTCATTGAATTTTATCAAATAAATAAAAGCAATTCGTATTATTGGTTTAATAATACTATCTATAGCCTTAATACCCCGGCACCGTCGGTACCTCCTCCAGAAAAAGTTTAAAAATTTCAATATACCATTTGGTAATTCCTTTTTTAGAGAGGGAATATAATGGTTAATTTTTTTTGCGATACCCTGTTAATGAGGGTATTATTCATTCATTTAAAAAAAATAAATAATGCGTTTTACAATAACTTTTATAATTATAGTATTAGTAACGTTATCCTTAAAAGCTCAAACGGATGTAAGGGATAGTATAAAAAAATCGGTTGATTTAGATGAAATAGTTGTTTCAGTAAATAAAACGGAAGAAATGAAGCGGCAAGTTGCTGCGCAAATTTCAGTAATTTCATCAAAACAAATTCAATTTGATAATCCTCAAACAAGTGCCGATATTCTGTCAAATACCGGACAAATATTGGTTCAAAAAAGCCAACAAGGTGGCGGAAGTCCAGTGATTAGAGGTTTTGAAGCAAGTAGAATATTATTGGTAATAGATGGCGTGAGAATGAACAATTTAATATATAGGGGAGGGCATCTTCAAAGTGTTATAACCCTCGACCCCAGTATACTTGATAAAGTGGAAGTTTACTTTGGTCCTACATCCACGGTATATGGAAGTGATGCCTTGGGAGGAACCATTCATTTTATGACTAAAAAACCAAAATTGGATGCAACCGGTAAAAAGACCTTGAGTGTAAATGCGATGCAACGTTTTTCTTCAGTAAATAATGGGGTGTCAACACATATGAATTTCAATTTGGGGTTTAAAAAATTTGCCAGTTTAACTTCCATTACCTACAACAAATTCAGAGACTTGAAAATGGGTAGGAGTAAAAATGTCTTTTTTGATTCCATCTATGGCTTGCGAACCATTTATGCTCAAAATTTAAATGGAGTAGATTCAACTATAACTAACAGTAATATATATTTACAAACCCAGAGTGGTTATAGCCAAGTGGATTTGTTGCAAAAATTTTTATACCAACAAAATAAAAGTATAGAGCACCAATTAAACTTTCAATTTTCAAATTCGAGCAATATTCCAAGGTACGACAGACTTTCTGAATTAAGCAGTGGTAAGCCAAAATTTGCTGAATGGTATTATGGGCCTCAAACCAGATCATTAGTAGCATATGATTTAAATCTTAAAAATAAATTTGGTTTTAACTTCATTCACTTAGGGATAAGTGGTCAAAAAGTTCAGGAAAGCCGGATTACACGTAATTTTGGTAGTTATAATTTAAGTACACGAATTGAAGAGGTTGGGGTAATTGGTTATAATCTTGATTTTCAAAAAGGATCAAGTAAGAATAAATTTAGGTTTGGTTTTGACGGGCAAGCCAATACACTTATATCTACCGCTAAAAAAACCAATATAAAAAGTGAGATTGAAACGCCCTTAGATACACGCTATCCCAACGGAAATAACACATTAAATCATAATGCCTTGTATTTTACACATACCATTGAATTGCCTTCCGGAAAACTGACGTTTAACGAAGGGGTACGAATTGGTATTTCAAAACTTAATTCAACCATTATTGATAATTCATTTTTTAATTTACCGCAAACATCGACAGAGCAAACCAATATTACCCGCTCGGCATATGCGGGCATTATTTATAATCCTTTAAAAAATTTAAAGCTTTCTTACCAAGTTTCTGCAGGCTATCGGGTTCCTAATATTGATGATTTATCAAAAATATTTGAAACTGCTAAAGGAATTGTAATTGTTCCAAATCCCGATTTAAATCCTGAGCAAACTTTAACCAATGAAATTGGAATTAGTTACAAACCAACAAAATCAATTCGAATCGAAACTACAGTTTGGTTCACCAATTTTAAGAATGCCATTACTACAGGGCCAGCAAAACTTAATGGAAATGATTCAATACTTTATGATGGGCAGATGAGTAAAGTATTTGCTAATCAAAATTCGCAAACGGCTATAATTTATGGATACTCAGCCAATCTGATTGCTAATCTTACAGGTGGTTCACAATTGTATATGAATTTTAGTTATACTAAAGGGACAATAACTTCTACCCCAACCCATCAGCCACTTGATCATATTGCCCCAATTACCTCAAATTTAGGTTATAGTAAAACAATCAATAAGTTTACTGGGGAGGGAATTGTAAATTTTAATGGTAAAAAGGATATTAAAAATTATTCCAACAGTGGAGAAGATAATCAGCAATATGCGCCAAAAAGCGGCATTCCGGCTTGGATGACTTTAAACTTAAGATTAGCTTATAAATTACCTAATAATTTTGTAGTTCAAGGTGGTATCGAAAATATTTTGGATACCCAGTACCGTGTTTTTGCTTCCGGTATTAATGCTCCCGGAAGGAACTTCTATTTAGCAATAAGATATTCTTACTAAGGTAAAATTTTCTCAATAAAAAAAGCCCGATAAATAATTTTATCGGGCTTTTTTATATAAAATTTAAACAATCGGTGCTTCCCAGTCATCTTGAGCAGTAATTCCACCATCCAAAATTGTCCAGCTTATTTTTTGATAAGTAAAAGCTATCTCTTCATATTCGGCATACCTCATCAAATCAGGATTTTTATTATTTAGCATGCTAAACTTTATATCACAAATTTTTGCATTAGTAAGTTTTACAGTGTAATGCTGTCTCTCTATCCCTGCACCACCAATGGCTCCTGTCATTTGTGTAGTCCAAAACTGCAATTCCCATTCGGTAATATTTTCGTTAGTGCATAGCGCTTTATAAAGCAATGGGCTGGATTTATCCAATTCTTTTGTAATTACAAACGGTTTGTGTTGTCGTTTGCCTGAAGGTAATCCTGAAGCCATATCTCTTGGTGAAACCACCTCATGACTAACTGCAATTACCATGATTTTGTTTTCTCTACCTTTTTGAGTAACCGAGCCTTTAATGTCGCCCTGTTTTTGTCCTTTGAGTTTTAAATAAGCGTTTAGTGCCATAGATTTTATTTTTTTAAGGTTAAAATAATTTAAACAAATATAAGGATTTTTAGAAAAACGTAGAGACGCAATATTTTGCTTCTCTATAGGAATATATCATGGAGAAGCAAAATATTGCGTCTCTACAATTGATTCGTGTTTTACCGAAATAAATTTGTAATTAAACGATATAGAAATTTGTGGCAATCAATCATCACTTTACTTTGCCCTATAAATTTAAACCTTTAAGGTTTTTTAAAATTAACAATTTATCAATTTAGACAATGAGACAATTTTTTAAATACGTTTTAGCAGCCATTACTGCCTACATTATTATTTTTTTCCTTTTCATTTTAGTAATGATAGGTGTTGCTTCAAGTTTTTCGAAGGATGATGAGGTTACAGTTGAAAAAAATTCAGTTTTGAAACTCAGTTTTAACTATACTATTGATGATCAGGATGTAGAAAAACCGTTCAATCTTTTTGGTGGTATGTCGCCCAATGTTGGCAAAGCAGTAGGATTAAATGAAACTGTTGCTTCCATTCAAAATGCTAAAACCGACCCGAATATTAAAGGTATTTTTTTAGACCTAAACTTTATAGGAGCCGGATTTGCCAAAATAGAAGAAATTAGAGAAGCCATTCTTGATTTTAAAAAATCAGGAAAATTTGTATATGCCTACGGTGATTATTACTATGAAAATACATACTACCTTGCTTCTGTAGCTGATAAGGTATTTTTAAATCCAGAAGGTGAAGTGATGTTCAATGGTCTTTCGGCCAATGTTACTTTCTTTAAAAATGCTCTAGATAAACTTGGAGTAGAAATGCAAGTGATTCGTCATGGTAAATTTAAAGGCGCTGTTGAGCCATTTATTTTAGATAAACTAAGTCCAGAAAACCGCAAGCAAATAGATGAATATTTACATTCCATAATGAATAACTTGGAAAATAAAATTGCAGTTAGTCGCAATTTAACACCAACGCGAGTAAATGAAATTGCTAATAAATGGTTGGCCAAAACTCCTGAAGAAGCTGTGAAATTTGGATTGATTGATAAGCTACTTTATAAGGATGAAGTATTGCAGGAAATACAAAATAGGCTTGGAATTAAAAATCAAAAATCTAAAGATATTAGTTTTATAACTCTTGATAAATATAAAAAGACTTTAAAAAACCGAAAAGGAAGCGGCAAGGATAGAATAGCTGTAGTATATGCCGATGGTGAAATAGTGATGGGCAAAGGCGAAAAAGACCAAATAGGTAGCGAAAAATTTTCGGAAATGATACGCAAACTGCGGGAAGATGAAAGAGTAAAAGCAGTAGTGCTTCGTATCAATTCACCGGGAGGAAGTGCTCAAGCCAGTGATGTAATTTGGCGTGAGTTGGAATTATTAAAAGCCCAAAAACCATTGATAGTATCTATGGCTGAAGTGGCTGCATCTGGGGGGTATTATATTGCTGCTCCTGCTGATACCATTGTGGCTCATCCTTATACTTTAACAGGAAGTATTGGTGTTTTTGGGTTGTTGCCCAACATGCAAAAATTGCTGAACGACAAGCTTGGAATTAACTATGATTATGTAAAAACTGGTGAATTTTCAGATTTTGGCCGAATCGATAGAGCATTGACTCCGGCTGAGTATCAGGTGATTCAGCATTTAGTTGAAAATATTTATGACAAATTTTTGACACGGGTATCCAAAGGGCGCAATATGCCTAAGAACATGGTTGATTCTATTGGGCAAGGCAGAGTGTGGACGGGCGAGCAAGGTAAAGAAATAAACTTGGTAGATGTGCTTGGCGGAATGGATAAAGCCGTTGCCATAGCCAAATGGAAAGCCAAACTTAAAGACTACCGTATTGTAGAATATCCTCAGCCAAAGAGCCAATATGAAGAAATACTCACAATGTTTTCAGGGGATGAGCAAACCAAGGCAGCTTTGAAAGCAGAATTTGGAGAATTTTATACTTTGCACAAAACACTGCAATCCTTATCAAAAATCTCGGGAATACAAGCACGGGTGCCGTTTCTTATAGGAATAGATTAATCTTGTTTGTTACTTATTTATTAATTATTTTCGACCTTTATATCAATTATGAAAAGGTCTTATTTACTCCTACTTTTTTCAATTTTAACTCTTAATTCATTTGCCCAAAAGGAAGCCACATGGTGGTATTTTGGAAATAAAGCAGGTGTTGCTTTTAATGGAACAGCGAATGCACCTGTGGCACAATCCAATGGTGTGATGAACTCCCTAGATGGTGTAGCATCAATATCTGACTCTAAAGGCAGGTTGCTTTTTTATACCAATGGTGTTAATGTGTGGACCAAGGCACATGGCGGTATGTCGAATGGCACAGGCTTAAAGGGTGATGTTAATTCCACTCAAAGTGCTATTATTGTTCAGCAACCGGTGCGATCAAATAGGTATTGGATTTTTACAGCTGACGCTGAATGGGGAAACGATGGTTTTCAATATTCAATTGTAGATACTTCTTTGAATGGTGGAATGGGCCAAGTGGTGACTAAAAATGTGCCTTTACTTAGCAAAGCCACTACCAATAATTTAGCTGCCGAAAAGGTATGCGCTATCAAGCATGCCAATAAGGTGGATACTTGGGTGCTATCCCACACTGGAGATGATAATAAATTTTATGCTTATAAGTTGAATGCAACCGGACTTGGTTCCCCTGTTATTTCAGCAGTAGGTCCTACTTGGGCTTGCACAGGAGGAGGAGCTAGGGGGTATGGAAAAGGGTATATGAAGTTTACCCCGGATGGTACCAAGTTAATAGCTCTAATTGCCGGCCAACAAAACGGGGGTAATCAATATTATGGAAATTCTGGTAGGATAGAAATATATGATTTCGATAATTTGACTGGTAAGTTATCCAATCCTCAGGTTATAGATAAAACAAATATCAAATCAGGAGTTGGTAATATCAGTAGCTTGTATGGAATGGAGCTTTCACCGAATGCACGTTATCTTTATATTAGTTTTTATTTGCCCTCATATATTGTTGGAGGAAGCGATGGTGGCGATGGGTTATGGCAATTGGATATGTTAGCAGGTAATGCTAATGCAATTGGCGCAAGTTGTATAAAAGTTGTAAATTCTTTTACCACTAATTCAGGTGGGGGAATGCAGCTTGCTTTAGATGGTAAAATTTACCTTACAAGGGGACGCTTAGGTTCTGGATCTCAATATCTATCTTGTATTGAAAAGCCAAATTGTACAGGAACGGCGTGCAGTTTTGTTTTGAACTCCGTTGATCTTGGGTCAGGCAGATATGCTCAATGGGGCATTCCTACATTTATAAATTCGTTTTTTAATAAATCTGAATTTGATTTTGGTAGCAATGCAGCCAATTTATGTGAAAAGGCGTCAACCAAATTATTTGCTACTGACTCAGCCGGAGTCGATTCTGCAGTTTGGAATTTTGGAGATCCAAGCACGGGAGTCAAAAATAAAGCAAAAGGTTTTGTGGTGTATCATACCTTTTCAAGTGCTAAAACCTACAGTGTTTTTGTTCAATTTTATAGAAAAACAGCTAGCCCAGATTGCTATGCAGATACAGCACGAAAGCTGTTGACTATTTTTCCTAACCCAAAAGTAGATTTAGGAAATGATACTGTAATATGCCAAGGGGGAGAAGCCGTAAAAGTTGTGAATATTACAAATGCCACCTATCTGTGGAATGACAATTCTACAGTGCCGGCCTATATTGCCAATAAAAAAGGATGGCATTGGTTAGCTGCAAAGGTAGGAGGCTGCACTGGCACTGATTCCTTTTATGTAGATGTAATTCAATATCCTAAATTTAAATTGGGAAATGATACTTTGTTTTGTGCAGGAGATAGTGTGATGTTAACTGCTTCTAAAGGTGAAAAATACCTTTGGAGTTTGGGTGATACCACGGCTACGGCTTATGCCAAAAAATCGGGTACTATATGGGTCCGAGCAGAAAATAAACCTGGATGTTACACTTATGATACTGTAGTCGTAGCAACAAGGGCAATACCTACTTTAAATATTGGAAAGGATACATTACTTTGCTTAGGTGACAGTGTTACGTTGAGTGCAAAAACTACCACTTCAAAATCCTATTTATGGAAAGGTTTAACCACCGATTCAATATTAAAAGTGAAAGCTACCGGACTCTATTGGGCAAGGATAAAAGATACCATGTGCTATAGTACTCGCGATACGGTAAATGTAACGTTCCAATCCAAAGCATCTTTCAGTTTAGGTAAAGATACTTCCTTTTGTGCAGGTGGCTTTTATTTAGTAAATGCAGCCCTTGCAGGCACCAAAACTTGGAAATGGAAAGATAATTCTACGCTTAGTACTTATAAGGCCACTACCGCAGGAAAGCAATGGGTTACTGTGTCCAACGGTACCTGTGAAGTGAGTGATACCATCGATATAAAGACATACAGTATTCCGGCGTTTACGCTAGGAAATGATACTACACTTTGCAATGGTATTACATTTAATGCCATATCTTCAACCCTTAATAATGTGGAATATACTTGGATGGGTAGCACGGTTAATTATAGTTATCCAATTACTACAACCGGTAAATATTATGTTGACCTTCGTGATTTACCAAAGAAAGTTTGTAAAACTTCGGATACAATAAATGTAACATTCCAAAGTCCTGTAAAAATAAATTTGGGTCGAGATACTATCTTATGTGTAAATCAAACCATTGATTTGAATGTGGCTAAATATGCGTTTAAGTCCTATAAGTGGTGGGATAATGCTACTGCCCCCGGCATTCGCAAAAACGCAACACCTGCTGGAGGTATTCATTGGGTAGAAGGAGATGATGGTATTTGTAAGAGTCGTGATAGTATTAAAGTAACCTACCGTCCTGAATTATTTATTCCTTCATTGGGTGCTGATATGCAATTGTGTGATAATGCTACATGGTCTTTGGATATTACAGCTACCAATGCCACCGTTTATGAATGGGAAACCCTTATTGGAGCTCAGTTGGCCACAACTGCTAAATATACAGTAAATAATCCGGGTGGTTCGTTTGTAGGAATAATTTCGGATGGAACTTGTTTCAAAAAAGACACAGTAGTAATTATTTATCAAGCCACTCCAATTGTTAATTTGGGTGCAGATATTGATGTATGTAATGGGGTTTCACCCACTTTAGATGCATCGTCTGCAGCTGCTTTATCATATACTTGGAATACCGGAGCAAGCACTCCTTCAATAAGTGCGCCTAACCAACCAAAGACTTTGTATTGGGTTAAGGCATCCAATGGTAATTGTACAAAAGGCGATTCAATATGGGTTTATTTTTCAATACCTCCAGTAGTTGATTTTGGATTTACAGATTCTGTTTTCTGTGAAAGTCCTAACCTTAGTTACGATTTTAGTTTTTATGCGGATAATACCACATTTACTTGGCTTGATGGTTATAATTTACCAACCCGAAAAATTAAAACTCCGGGATTATATGGGGTAATAGCTGAAAATAGATGCGGTGCAGATACAGCTACTGTAAATATTACCATAGATGAATTAGGATGTCAATTGCATTTTCCGAGTGTTTTTTCACCTAATGGCGATAATATAAATGATGTATGGAAACCTATGGGGCAAGTACTTGAATGGGTCGAACTTGTGGTTTACAATCGTTGGGGTGAAATAATTTATAAGGGGGATCCAAATAAAGGATGGAATGGAAAATCAGGAGATACAATTGTTCCAGATGGTGTTTATCCAATGACCATTAGCTATAGAAAAACAACAGGTGGATATCCAAGATTATTTGTAAAAAATATGATTCTTACAGTGTTAAGATAATTTAAAAAAAATATAAGTAAAGACCTGGCAGATTTTAAAACCTGTCAGGTCTTTTTTTTTGTAGAAAATTAAATTTCAGTTACCGAAGTAAGATAATCCGCTACCACAAAAGTACTTCCACCTATAAATATCGCATCATCAGGTTCTGCCATTTTTAAAGCCTGATTAAATGCATTTATTACACTACCGTAAGCTTTGCCATTAACACCATTTTGATTGGCTTCAGCGCAAAGGTCTTGGTCGTTTCTTCCTCTGGGAATGGCTGGAGTACAAAAAAAGTAAGTGGCATTTTGCGGAAGCAATGACCAAATAGCCGAAGTTTCTTTTTCTTTTACCACCCCAAAAACTATAAATAGTTTGTTGTATTTTACTTTTGATAATTCATGCATTGCCACTCCCAATCCTGCCAGGTTGTGGCCTGTATCGCAAACTACAAAGGGTTTATTTCCCAATATTTCCCATCGGCCACGCAAACCTGTAAGTCCTTTAATATTTTGCAATGCACGGGCTACTTCAAAATTGGATATGTCAAATCCTTTTGTTTTTAAAACCTCAATGACTTGCATCACAGTTATCATATTTTTTTGTTGATACTCGCCTAAAAGGTCCGTAGATATTTCAGTATTAAAATAATTAGGGTTGGTATCAGCAAAGTATATTTCAGATTGATTTTTTAAAGCTTTTTGTATAAAAATATCAGCTGTTTCAGGATGTGTTTCGCCAATCACCACAGGAGTTCCGGGCTTTATGATGCCCGCTTTTTCGCTTGCTATTTTTTGCAAAGTATCTCCTAACAAATCAGTGTGGTCAAAACTTATATTTGTTATAACAGACATGAGAGGATTTATAATGTTGGTGCTGTCTAATCTTCCGCCAAGTCCAGTTTCTATTATGGCAATATCTACTTTTTCTTTTGCAAAATAATCAAAAGCCATTCCCACGGTTGCTTCAAAAAAAGAAGGATTTATAATTTCAATTAAATCACGATGAGTTTTAATAAAATCTACAACATTTTGTTTGGGAATCATCTGCCCGTTGATACGAATTCTTTCTCTAAAATCTACCAAATGAGGTGATGTATAAAGTCCTGTTTTATATCCAATATGCTGAAAAATAGCTGCCAATGCATGGGATGTAGAGCCTTTGCCATTAGTTCCGGCTATGTGAATGCTTCTAAATTTTGATTCAGGATTTCCTAAAGCATTGCATAACAAAATGGTGTTGGTTAAATCCGCCTTATAAGCCGCCGCCCCAATACGATGAAACATGGGTAACCGGGCATATAAATATTCTAAAGTGGAATCGTAATTCAAAGATTAATTGAAGATGGTTAAACCATTGCAGAAATCTGGTTCTTTTAACGCGCTTTGAAAGTAAAAGTAACATACCCGCATGGGTCTGAAACACTACTTCCTGTTGGGGTATAAGTGTTATTTTTTACAGCTTGGTATGCTAAATTAATAAAATATGGGTCAGTGATATTGCCCTTTAGTGTTTTTTCAACACTTTTTATTGAACCATCTTTTTCTACACAAAGTTTTATTACAACAGTTCCAGAACCTGATTTATTTGCATCTATTTTAAAAGGGTTAGCGGCTTTAAAACCACGAAGCCCAAAGGTAACATCTTTCCCTTTACCATTTCCAGGGCCATCACTAGGTCCGTTTCCGGGGCCATTGCCAGGTCCGTCACCTGGGCCATTTCCCGGTTTACCATTTCCATCACCTGGGCTGTTTCCATCTCCGTTATGGCCGTTTATGCTACCATCGTCTTCCCCTTGGTTACCGGGAGTTGTGCCATCACCTTTATTACCACCTTTTTTAGAAAAAAGTCCTTTTGAATCTGGCATTTTTTTAGGAGTTGGGTTAGGGACAGTTTTTTTAAATACTGGAGCAGTTATTTTAGGGGCTTCAGTTTTTACTTCAGGTTTTTTGCTCACCACTTCAGGAGCCACCGAGTTATCATCGGTTAATGTTTCTTCATCTACAGTTTTTTCAAGCGTTACTTCTTCTTGTTCGGGAGTATAGCCAGCTTCCATATCGGGGCCTCCAAGGTCAGGTTCGCCCAATGAAACTTCAAGGCCACCTAATGCTTCACCTGTCCCGTTATCACCACCGCCACCGCCGCCATTGGCAAAACTCATAAGAAATACACACAAAAGTAGCAACCCGTGAAAAAGTATGGTTCCTATAAATCCTTTTTGATTTTCTGAGTCCATTGTTTAAATTTATATAAAATATTAGGTCTTAAATCTATTGTCCAAACACAACGTGTTTTTCAATGCTTATGTTTTTAAAACCGTTTTGTTTTAGCATAACGCTGAAAGCCTCGGCCGTAGTATGTTTAAAAAATGATTCAACCACTATTGCATATCCTTCATTTGTTGGTTCAGCAAGTATTGCATTTGAATAATCAATTTGAAGTTTGATTAATATTTTATTTGCCTGAGTTTCATTTTTGTAATAACCTACTACTACATTGTAGGTTTCTTGTTTGGGTGAATTTAGTTCAGAGAAAGAATTTAATTGGGTTTTTAGTTCATTTATCTTTTTTCGTTCAGCTTTATATTCAAGTCCTGCAATTGAAACTTCTTTTGCTTTCGAAGGTTTTTTGTGGTTGGTGTCAATATGAATAAAAGAAGCATTTTGTTCGCTTTTTGGCTGATAAGCAGTTCCTTTATTTTTGTTGTTATTTCCTAAATAGTATAAAACAAAAACGGCAACTGCTGCCATTAGTAACAAGGAAGCAGCCTTCATTAAAAACATAGTGTTGAAATGAAATTGTTTAGTAGCTTTTTTGTTGCCAATTACTTCCTCTTTAAATGCAGTAATAGGCTCTTGGATTTCTTCAACAACTTTTAAATTTGAAACTACAACTTGAGCTGCAAGGGGTTTTATCTTAATTGGGAATAATCCATAACTTGATTCTAAAAAATTAAAGCCTTGATAAGGAACAAAAATTATTTTGCCTTCAGCATTGGAATAAAAGGTTCCAATATTTTCAAAATCAAAGCTTTTGTTTATGGTTATTTTATCTTTTAAATAAGCGGAAAAGGCCAAAATGTCTTCTTCGGCTTCCTGATAGGAGATTTCGTTTTTTTGTGACCAACTGTTTATCAGCAATCCATCGTTTTCAATCAGTAATTGATTAAATGCTACTTTTTTGCTGGAAGGACTAATTAAATTGCGGCTTTCTTCAAAACCTGAAGGTTTATAATTTGTTATAAATCCCCCAAAGCCTGGAATAATAACACAGTTGTGCTTGTAAAGCAATTCAGAAACACTTTCTATTAAATTTATAAATTCCATTGTTTTAAAACAAAAGTGCAATTTAATTATAAACGGGTCAAATTGATTTAAAAATTAACAATTATTTTCGATTGGAGATTGTAAGTTGCTAGTTATAAATAGTGTAAGATTTGAAAGTGTTCGCTAAAATTTAGAAATATCTTAAAAAATAAAGGTAACTCCTGCAATTCCATTCAGGCCATACGAAGGATAATTAAACCAACGCTGATAGGTTTGATTGGTAAGGTTATTTACATCTATAAAAAACGAAATGTCCTTACTAAAACGGTAGTCAGCACCAATATTTATATCCGCAATTATTGGAAGTTTTTGGCTTTCATTGCTCCATATATATTTGGCATAGCGGGTTCCTATCACATATATTTTTGAATGAAGGGCTAATTTATTAGCAATAGTTCCTGATATTTTTGTGTTCCACTCAAAGTCGGGACGCTGAATAGCGTGGACTGACGAAGATGGATTATATGAAAAATAAGTAAAGTTGGTTCCGATTTTGAATTTTTCAAAACGGTTGTAGTTAAGTCCTACGTTGAATTTGAAGAGTCCTACATTTTCATAAAGTATTACAAATTTGTGCAAGGCAAGAGTATCGCTCAAATACATCGGAAGATTATTAATGGTTTGTTGCGATAGTTCAAGCATGTAATCAAACCCACTGCCAAGTTTGCCTTTTATCCCACCAAAAATAATATAAGGAGTATATTGATTTTTTAAAGCTTGATTTTCGGCAAGGAACGCATTTTCATTATAAAGTGTTCTTGTGGAACCTTTGGTAAGGCCACCGCCCAATCCTGCATAGGCTTTCATTTTTTCGGGCGCTACATAATAATCTACCCTAAATTCGGGATATAAATAAAAGCGGCTATCCAAGGAGTCAAGCATTATGGATGCAAATGCACCCATTGTTAAATCCACTTCTTTGTAACGCATTTTGTAAACTGGGTTTATATCAATAAAATTCCTTTTATACACTACTGAATCTGGCCCCGACGCAAATCCTTCAAAAGCAGTATTTACGTACAATTCGCCATTGCCCACTTTCCCCCCGGTTTTATTACTTAATCGATAGCCAATTTCGTTTTGTTGCACAATAGAAAACCGATATGCATCTACATCAAAAGTGGTTTTTAATTTTTTAGATGTTTTGATATTATCATAATGCACATTGGCGGTAATATTATTAATAGCTTGTTTTACGGAATCCTTTTTGAAATTATCCGAATCATGATTGTAGCCATAATAATTATAACCAAACCGTGAATAACCCAATTGGCCACTCAATGTATTTCCTCGCATAAATTTAGCCCCATGAACAGAAATGTTATCATCCATAAATGATTTGAAAGATGTTCCGTTTGAAGACAGATGATGCGCAGAAACACCGTAGGCATAATTATTACTTTTGCCATTGTGCAATTCTATGTGAAGCAAAGGAGTTGTATAATTTCCAAATCCCGCTTTTATAAAATTACCATTAACAAATGCGTCATTTTTGGTGCGGTATTCCTGAGCCGAAATAGCTGTAAAAGCAGATTGTACTTTATAACGCAAGTCTGGAAATGAATAGGTAAAATTTAAAGCTTTTATTTCGGGCTCTTTCATTTCAGGAGCCGATTCCACACGTTTGGCATCGCTTAGAACTGGGCGGTATTTGGTGTAAATATCTACCTTGTCTAAATCTTTTACCGTGTCGCGCTGGGCATTCACGGCTATTGGAACAAGCAATAATAGGATTGTAAGTAATTTGAAAAAACGAGCTGTCATTGAAATATAAACGACAAATTTATTTTTTTAGCGTGAAACAGCATGGATTCATATATCCACAGCCAAATGGAGTGTATAGTTTAGGGGAAATGAGTGTTTAAAACAAGCCTAAAATTTTTCCGTCATCATCTATATCAATAGCTTCAGCGGCAGGTATTTGCGGCAAGCCCGGCATACGCATCATTTCACCACATACTGGTATAATAAATCCTGCCCCGTTAGCAAATTCAAATTCGCGAACGGTAAGTCTGAAATTAGTCGGACGTCCTATTTTTTTCGGATCATCCGTTAATGAATACTGAGTTTTGGCCATACAAATTGGTAATTTATCAAATCCCATTTTATATATTTTTTTAAGATCGGTGAGTGCTTTGGCAGTATAATCCACCCCATCAGCTCCGTATATTTTTTTTGCAATAGCCTCTAATTTATTTTCCACGGTATCATTCCAATCATACGTTCCTAAAAATGAGCCAGTAGAATTTGCAATAGTATCTACCACTTTTTGGGCTATTTCTTTCATACCTTCACCACCGTGCTCAAATCCTGCACCAATAGCAATAGCAACACCTTTGCCTTCTACTAATTTAATTAAGGTGTCAACTTCTGCTGCTGAGTCGGCATAAAATTTATTGATAACCACTACCGGAGGAATCCCAAATGATTTAATGTTTTCAAGATGCTTTTCAAGGTTACAAAATCCTTTTTTTAATGCTTCAACATTTTCATTTTTTAATTCCTTAACATCCACGCCACCATGATATTTTAAAGCACGAATTGTAGCTACAATCATTACACACTTTGGTGTAACTCCGGCATAACCACATTTTATATTTAAAAATTTTTCAGCACCTAAATCAGCACCAAAACCAGCTTCAGTTACTACATAGTCGGCCAAACTCATTCCCATTTTGGTAGCCAAAATAGTATTGGTTCCTTGTGCAATATTTGCAAACGGGCCACCATGTAAAATTGCAGGATTGCCTTCCAGGGTTTGCACCAAATTAGGTTTTATAGCATCCTTAAGTAAAGCCGCCATTGCTCCTTGGGCATTCAATTGACGGGCAAATACAGGTTGACCATCAAATGTATTACCCATATATATATTACCGCATTTTTGTTTCAGGTCTTTCAAATCCTTTGACATGCATAAAATTGCCATCACCTCAGATGCCGCAGTAATATTAAATCCTGTTTCACGCGGGATACCTCCATTTTTGCCACCCAAAGCAATTATCATTTGCCTTAATGAACGGTCATTCATATCCATTACCCGTTTCCAAACAACAGTTCTTGGGTCAATATTCAGGTTGTTTTCTTTTTTATTCTGAATATTATTATCAATCAATGCTGAAAGCAAATTATTTGCTTTTTCAACCGCCGAAAAATCGCCGGTAAAATGAAGATTGATGTCTTCCATAGGAATTACTTGGCTGTAACCACCACCGGCAGCGCCACCTTTTACCCCAAATACAGGACCTAAAGAAGGCTCACGCAATACTGCCACAGCTTTTTTGCCAATTTTATTTAATCCTTCAGTAAGACCAATACTCATAGTGGTTTTGCCTTCACCCGCCGGTGTTGGATTAATAGCAGTAACTAATATCAGATTGCTTTTGGTTAAATTTTCATGGTTTATTAAATTTAGTGGAAGTTTACATTTATACTTTCCATAATATTCAAGATCGTCGGCATCAATGTTTAATTTTTCGGCAATTAGCTTAATGTGCTTTGGAGTCGTTGACTGTGCTATTTCTATATCTGATAACATAATTTTTTGTTTAAAATAGATTTTAATATTGGCGGCAAACATAATTAAAATTTAATCCCAAATATTGGATTGAAGTAGAAATAATTGAGGCTCGATAAAAAGATATAAAACAAGAAGGTAATTGCTAAATCTGCTAAAATTTAAACTTATAAAAATGCTAAATAAGTTTCTTTTTGAAATGGATTTACTTAAATTTTTTTTTAATTGACAGGGTTAATAGATAGGATATGAAATAAAGCACGCTAAATACTTATATTGTTACATCTGAAATTCAACATATTGAATAGGATTTAGGTCTTTAAAGTAATTAAGAAGGATTATTTTAAAAATATATTAAAACAGATTTGGATTTTATTTGAAAAATCTTACTTTTGCAGTCCGTTAAAAAATTGTACACAAAAAGCAAATGCCGACCATTCAACAATTAGTCCGTAAAGGCCGTGTAGCTCCCAAGTTCAAGAGCAAATCACCTGCCCTTGATTCATGCCCTCAAAGAAGGGGTGTATGTACTAGGGTATATACGACTACTCCAAAGAAGCCAAACTCTGCCATGCGTAAAGTAGCTAGGGTAAGATTGACCAATAGCAAAGAGGTTAACGCCTATATACCAGGTGAAGGACATAACCTACAAGAACACTCCATCGTATTAGTGCGTGGGGGTAGAGTAAAGGATTTACCGGGTGTTCGTTATCACATTATTCGTGGTGCATTAGACACGGCAGGAGTTGAAGGAAGAAAACAACGAAGATCAAAATACGGTGCCAAGAGACCAAAAGTTAAAAAATAATGAGAAAGGCCAGAGCTAAAAAACGAATTCAAACCCCAGATCCACGTTTTAACGATGTGTTGATTTCAAGGTTTATCAATTGTATGATGGAGGATGGTAAAAAAGGCCAAGCCCGTAAAATATTTTACGATGCAATAGATATAGTTGGAGGTAAGTTACCTGAGGAAGAAGGAGTAGAAGTGTTTAGAAGAGCACTTAATAATATTATGCCTACAGTGGAAGTGAAAGCTCGTCGTGTAGGTGGTTCTACTTTTCAGATACCAACTGAAGTAAAGCCTGAAAGAAGAGTAGCATTAGGAACTAAATGGATGTTAACCTATTGCCGCAAGAGAAATGAAAAGTCAATGGCTGAGAAATTAGCAGGAGAAATATTAGCTGCTGCAAAAGGTGAAGGTTCATCAGTTAAGAAAAAAGAAGATACACACAAAATGGCCGATGCCAATAAAGCATTTTCACATTTCAGAGTGTAACTAAATTATGGCAAGAGATTTAAAATATACTAGAAACATTGGGATTGCTGCCCATATTGACGCCGGTAAAACAACAACTACCGAGCGGATATTATATTATGCGGGTGTTAATCATAAAATTGGAGAAGTACATGATGGTGCAGCTACAATGGATTGGATGGCGCAAGAGCAAGAACGTGGAATTACTATAACTTCAGCAGCTACTACAGTTGCATGGAATTATCCTATGAAGGATGGTTTAAAACTCCCAGAAACAAAAGAATATCATATAAATATTATTGATACACCAGGGCACGTTGATTTTACTGTCGAAGTAAATCGTTCATTACGTGTACTTGATGGTTTAGTTTTCTTATTTAGTGCAGTTGATGGTGTTGAGCCACAATCTGAAACCAATTGGAGATTAGCTAACAATTATAATGTAGCTCGTATTGGATTCGTAAATAAAATGGATCGTTCGGGTGCCGACTTTTTAATGGTTGTTAAACAAGTTAGAGAAATGTTAGGAAGCAATGCAGTACCACTTCAGTTGCCAATTGGTGCAGAAGATGGATTTACCGGTGTTGTGGATTTGATAAATTATCGAGGAATGATCTGGAATGAAGCAGACAAAGGGATGACTTATAAAACCATTCCAATTCCTGATGATATGATTGAGGAGGCTAATGAGTGGAGGGAAAAATTACTTGAAGCGGTTTCAGAATATGATGACCGCCTAATGGAAAAATTTTTTGAAGATCCTGCTTCTATTACAGAAAGAGAAATTTTAGAGGCCTTACGTAAGGCATGTTTAGATATGAAGATTGTACCAATGGTTTGTGGTTCATCTTTCAAAAATAAAGGAGTTCAAACCATGCTTGACCTTGTAATGGAACTTATGCCAAGTCCGCTTGACCGAAGTGAAGTTATAGGTATAAATCCTGATACTGAAGAGGAGGTTTCTCGTAAACCAGATGTAAAAGAACCATTTGCAGCGTTAGCTTTTAAAATTGCAACAGACCCTTTTGTGGGGCGTTTGGCTTTTATAAGAGCATATTCTGGTAAATTAGATGCTGGTTCATATGTTTTAAATACTCGCAGTGGAAATAAGGAACGTATATCTCGAATATTCCAAATGCATGCCAATAAACAAAATCCAATAGATTGTTTAGAAGCTGGGGATATTGGAGCTGCTGTTGGATTCAAAGATATTAAGACAGGCGATACTTTATGTGATGAAAAAAATCCGATTGTATTAGAGGCAATGAATTTTCCAAAACCTGTTATTGGTTTAGCTATTGAGCCAAAAACTCAAGCGGATTCTGATAGATTAGGAGTTTCTTTAGGTAAATTATCTGAAGAGGATCCTACATTCCAAGTTAAAACAGATGAGGAAACAGGTCAAACAATTATCAGTGGAATGGGTGAACTTCACCTTGAAATTATTGTTGACCGTTTACGCCGTGAATTTAAGGTTGAGATTAATCAGGGAGCACCTCAGGTTGCTTATAAAGAAGCTTTAAAAGGGACATTAAAACATCGCGAAACATTTAAGAAGCAAACAGGTGGACGTGGAAAATTTGCTGATATTCAGTTTGAAATTTCTCCTGTTGATGCTGATTTTGTTGGTGAAGGCTTACAGTTTGTTAATCAAATTGTGGGTGGAGCAATTCCACGTGAATTTATCCCTTCAGTAGAAAAAGGATTTAGAGAATCAATGAAGAATGGTGTTCTTGCAGGTTATCCTCTTGAAACCATGAAAATAAGATTATATGATGGTTCTTTTCACGCGGTTGACTCTGATTCAATATCATTCGAATTAGCTGCAAAGCAGGGATACAGGGATGCAGCAAAACATGCTAATCCAATAATATTAGAACCGATAATGAAAATTGAGATTGTTACTCCAGCTGATTATATGGGAGATGTTCAAGGAGATTTAAATCGTCGTCGTGGATTAATTGAAGGATTGGAAGAAAGAGCTGGATCTCAAGTTATTAAAGGTAAAGTTCCATTATCAGAAATGTTTGGTTATGTAACCACCCTTAGAACCATTACTTCAGGAAGAGCAACTTCGTCAATGGAATTTTCACATTACCATGAAGTCCCTAAAAATATGGCTGAGGAAATAATAGAAAAAGTTAAAGGAGTTAGAGCAAACGCATAATTTAAAAATGGTGAACCAGAAAATAAGAATAAAATTAAAATCGTTCGATCACACATTGATTGATAAATCAGCTGAGAAGATTGTTCGATCTGTAAAAGCCACAGGCGCAATAGTTAATGGTCCAATACCATTACCTACTGAAAAAAGGATTTTTACAGTGTTAAGATCACCGCACGTTAATAAAAAAGCTCGTGAGCAATTTCAAACGTGTTCTTACAAAAGGTTGCTAGATATCTATAGTTCAACTGCCAAAACAGTAGATGCACTTATGAAACTTGAGCTACCAAGTGGTGTAGACGTTGAAATTAAAGTGTGATAGAAATAAAATATTAAAAGAATAATTAATCATGTTTGGAATAATAGGTAAAAAAGTAGGTATGACTAGCGTCTTTGCTGATAGCGGAAAATTAATTCCGTGCACAGTAATAGAAGCAGGACCATGCGTTGTTACCCAAATTAAAACTAAAGAAACTGATGGATATAATGCAGTTCAAGTTGGATTTGGTGACCGTAAGGTAAAGAATACACCCAAACCGCTGATAGGTCATTTTGCGAAAGCAAATACAGCTCCTAAAACAAAAGTGGTAGAATTCGCCCATTTTGAAAGAGAGTTAAGCCTTGGCGATTCATTGGATGTAAGCGGTTTTGAAGTTGGAGAATTTGTGGATGTAATAGGAACTTCAAAAGGAAAGGGTTTCCAAGGAGTTGTGAAGCGTCACGGATTTTCAGGAGTTGGTGGAGCTACCCATGGGCAGCATAACAGATTAAGAGCACCTGGATCTTTGGGCGCATCTTCATATCCTTCAAAGGTATTTAAAGGGATGAGGATGGGTGGTAGAATGGGTGGTGACAGAGTTAAAATAACAAACCTAGAAGTTTTAAAGGTTGATGCTGAACTCAATCTTATAGTTGTTAAAGGTGCAATACCTGGGTTTAATGGTTCCATGGTTATAATTGAAAAATAAGATGAAACTGAACGTAATAGATATTAAAGGAAACGATACAGGTCGTCAAGTTGAATTAAATGATGGAGTATTTGGTATCGAGCCGAATGACCATGCTATTTATTTAGATGTTAAACAATACTTAGCAAATCAACGCCAAGGAACTCATAAATCCAAAGATAAGTCTGAAGTTACAGCTTCAACAAAAAAGATTAAGCGTCAAAAAGGAACAGGAACTGCTCGTGCGGGTAGTTTAAAATCTGGAACCAGAGTTGGTGGTGGTCGTATTCATGGACCTCGCCCAAGAGATTATAGTTTTAAATTAAATAAAAAACTAAAAAAGCTAGCTCGTATGTCGGCTTTAGCTTATAAATTAAAAGATAATAATATTACCATTATTGAGTCTTTCAATTTTGATAAACCTAATACAAAAGAATTTAATGTGCTAATTGGCGCTTTAAATATGTCTGACAAACGTACTTTATTCGTTGTGCCAGAATATAATAAGAATATACACCTTTCAGCACGTAACCTTCCAAAATCAGAGGTTATGATTGCATCAGATTTGAATACATATCAAATTATGAAAGCAGCAAGAGTTGTATTAGTGGAAAATTCAGTTGTAAAATTAGAAGAAGTTTTAACCGCCTAATAATATGAGTATTTTAAAACGACCGTTATTAACGGAAAAAATGACCAAAATTGCTGATAAAACTGAGCAAGTTGGTTTTGTAGTAGATAAAAATGCTTCCAAAGATGAAATCAAAGCTTTAATAGAAAAGGTTTACAATGTGGAAGTAGAACGAGTGAATACTATTTTAGTAAGAGGAAAACGAAAATCACGTTTTACTAAATCTGGTGTTATAAATGGCAAAAAGCCTAATTACAAAAAGGCTATTGTACATTTAAAGGAGGGACAAAAAATAGATTTCTTTGAGAATATATAGTCATGGGAGTTAAAAGATTAAATCCGGTAACACCGGGAACACGATTTAGAGTTGCTAATACATTTGAGGAACTAACTGGCGATAAACCAGAGAAAAGCCTTATTATTTCCATTAAAAAATCAGGTGGACGTAATAATCAAGGTACTATGACCATGCGCTATATAGGTGGTGGCCATAAGCAACAATATAGGATAATAGATTTTAAACGCGATAAAACTGGAGTAGTTGGTGAGGTTAAAACTGTAGAATATGATCCTAACAGAACTTGTTTCATAGCTTTAATTGAATATACTGATGGTGAAAAAAGATATATTTTGGCACCCAACGGAATTAAGGTTGGACAAAAAATAACTTCCGGTTCAGGCTCAACTCCAGATTTAGGAAATTCTTTACCTCTTAGTGAAATGCCATTGGGAAGTATTGTTCATAATATTGAATTAAATCCAGGACAAGGCGGAAAAATTGTACGTAGTGCAGGTTCAAATGCACAGCTTGTTGCACGTGATGGAAAATATGTAGTAATTAAATTGCCTTCAAGTGAAACACGCATGATATTGTCTACATGTTCAGCTACAATCGGTTCATTAAGTAATCCTGATCATAGCCTTGAAAATAAAGGTAAAGCAGGAAGAAATCGTTGGTTGGGACGTAGACCAAGAACTCGTCCGGCAGCAATGAATCCAGTGGATCATCCAATGGGTGGAGGTGAAGGTAGAGCAAAAGGTGGTCAGGCCCGCACAAGAAAAGGAACAGGTCTTAAAGGTCATAAGACACGTAATCCTAATAAGAGTTCAAATAAGTTTATCATAGAAAGAAGGAAGAAATAATTATGCCAAGGTCGCTTAAAAAAGGTCCATTCGTTGATGTCAAGCTTTTCAAAAAGATTGATACCATGAACGAAGCAAAGAAGAAAAATGTAATAAAAACATGGAGTCGTCGCTCGTTGATTACACCAGATTTTATAGGTCATACATTTGCAGTTTATAACGGAAATAAGTTTATTCCTGTATATGTAACTGAAAATATGGTAGGTCATAAATTAGGCGAATTTGCCCCAACACGAACTTTCAAAGGACACTCAGGAAATAGATAATATGGAAGCAGTAGCTAAATTAAATAATTGCCCTTTATCACCTCGTAAAATGCGTTTGGTAGTAGACCAAATTCGTGGCGAGAATGTAAACAAGGCATTAAGTATTTTAAAATTTAACCAAAAACAAGCTTATGCTCTTTTAGTAGAAAAGCTATTATTATCAGCTATAGCAAATTGGCAATTGAAAAATGATGCTAAAGTAGATGATGAAACAGGATTGGTTGTAAAATCAATATTTGTAAATCAGGGAAGAACCGTGAAGCGTTTAAGTCCTGCACCGCAAGGAAGGGCATATAGAATTCGCAAACGTTCAAACCATATTACACTTGTAGTTGATGTGGTTGGTGAAACAATTGAAAACGTAAATTAAAAGGTATAACAAGTAATAATGGGTCAAAAAGTAAATCCGATAAGTATAAGATTAGGTATCATCCGTGGATGGGAATCTAATTGGTTCGGTGGAAAAAACTTTGGCGAAAAATTAGCCGAAGATTATAAAATCCGCAAGTACCTTCATGCACGTATTCAACGTGGTGGTATTTCCAAAATAGTGATTGAGCGTACATTGAAGCGCATCATTATTACGGTTCACACCGCTCGTCCAGGTATTGTAATAGGAAAAGGTGGTTCGGAAGTTGATAAAATAAAAGAAGAAATTAAGAAGCTTACTAAAAAAGACGTTCAAATAAATATTTTTGAAATTAAACGTCCGGAAACAGAAGCTAGATTAGTTGCTGAATCTATTGCACAACAAATAGAAGGACGTGTTTCATACAAGCGTGCTACAAAAATGTCAATAGCTTCAACCATGAGAATGGGAGCTGAAGGAATAAAAGTAATGCTTTCAGGCCGTTTAAATGGAGCTGAGATGGCTCGCAGTGAACAATACAAAGATGGTAGAATTCCATTGCATACTTTCCGTGCAGATATTGATTATCATATAGCTGAAGCATTAACTGTGTATGGTAAAATAGGTGTAAAGGTTTGGATAATGAGAGGCGAAATTTATGGTAAGAGAGATCTTTCAATGAATGTAGGACCTACTAATGCAAGTGCCGATCGCAGACCAGGTGGACCAGGTGGAGACAGAGATAAGAGACGAAGTGGAGGTAGAGACCGTGATAGCCGTGGAGGAGAAAGACGCGATAATAATAGAGGACCTAGAACAGGTAGTGGAAACGCTGGTGGACCTAGACCTAGAAACGATAGGGCTTAATATTAAATAAATAAGGAGAAGAAATGTTACTACCAAAACGTACCAAATTTAGAAAACAACAAAAAGGACGTGTGAAAGGTTTGGCTACCCGTGGCGCCCAAATAGAGTTCGGAGATTTCGGTTTGAAATCTATGGAACCTAAATGGATAACCGGCCGTCAAATTGAAGCAGCCCGTATAGCTTTAAACCGTTTTATGAAAAGGGAAGGTAAAGTATGGATTAGAATTTTTCCAGACAAACCTGTAACTAAAAAGCCGGCTGAAGTAAGGATGGGTAAAGGTAAAGGAGCTCCTGAATATTGGGTGGCTGTAATAAAACCTGGTACCATTATTTTTGAAGTAGAAGGTGTGCCACAAGAAGTTGCAAAAGAGGCTATGCGCCTAGCAGCTCAAAAGTTACCAGTTGTTACAAGATTTGTTGTTAAACCAAATTACGCAGAATAATTGTTATGGATTACGATAAAATAAAAGAATTGTCTAATAAAGAGCTTCATAGTGTATTGCGTGATGAGCGTTTACAATTGCAAAAGCTTAAATTTAGCCATACAGTATCTCAAATAGAGAACCCAGGTAAAATCACGTTTTCAAGACGTTTAGTTGCAAAGTATCTTACTGAAATCAACCGTCGCAAAAACGAATTAAAAAGTATTGATTAATAAAATGGAAAGAAACTCCAGAAAAGAAATAATAGGTGTAGTAGCCAGTAACAAAATGCAAAAATCAGTTACTGTTACTATTGAGCGTAAAAAGAAACACGCCAAATACCACAAATTCGTAAAGGCCACTTCGAAGTTTATGGCTCATGATGAAAAGGAAGAATGTGGAATTGGCGATGTTGTTAAAATAATGGAAACTCGTCCGCTTAGTAAAAGCAAGCGTTGGAGAGTAGTTGAAATAATTGAAAAGGCTAAATAATGATACAACAAGAATCAAGACTTAGAGTAGCTGATAATAGTGGAGCTAAAGAAGTACTTTGTATAAGAGTGCTTGGAGGAACCCGTAGTCGTTACGCCTCATTAGGCGATAAAATAGTTGTTTCTATTAAAGAAGCAATTCCTTCAGGCGGGGTAAAAAAAGGAACTGTATCCAAGGCAGTTATAGTTAGAACAAAAAAGCAAGTTCGTCGCGCCGACGGATCATATATTCGTTTTGATGATAACTCGTGTGTGTTGTTAAACAAAGACGATGAGCCGAGAGCAACGCGTATTTTTGGCCCAGTTGCTCGTGAATTGCGCGAAAAACAGTTTATGAAAATTGTATCATTAGCCCCAGAAGTTTTATAGATTATGGAACGTAGATTTAATAAAATACAAAAACTGCATGTAAAAAAAGGTGATACAGTTAAGGTATTAGCCGGAGATGACAAAAATAAGTCAGGAAGAATATTACGTGTAATAGTAAAAGAACAAAGAGCTGTTGTGGAAGGAATCAATATGGTTACTAAACATAAAAAACCAGATGCTAATAATCCAAACGGTTCCATTATAAAATTAGAAGCACCTCTTCATATTTGCAAGTTAATGCTTATGGAAGCAGGAAAGCCTACTCGCATTGGTCGCAAGCTTAATGCAGATGGTAAATTGCAGAGATTTTCAAAGAAAACAGGTGATTTTATAAAATAGTAGAAAGATGTATTCACCAAGATTAAAAGAAAAATATAAAGCTAGCGTTGTACCCGCTCTTAAAGAAAAGTTTGGTTATAAAAACGTTATGGAAATTCCGAAGATGGTTAAAATTTCTATTAACCAAGGAGTTGGTGCAGCAGTTTCCGACAAAAAACTTGTTGATACTGCAGTGCTTGAATTATCTGTAATTGCAGGACAGAAGGCAGTTCCAACTTATTCACGTAAGGATATTTCGAACTTTAAATTACGTTCTAAAATGCCTATCGGTACCAAGGTAACATTGCGAAAAGATAATATGTACGAATTTTTAGATCGTCTTATTTCTATAGCTCTGCCACGTGTACGTGATTTTCAAGGAATAAACGATAAAGGATTTGATGGTCGTGGAAATTACACTTTTGGTGTAACCGAGCAGTTGATATTCCCTGAAATAAACATCGATAAAACGAATAAGATAAACGGATATAACATCACATTTGTAACTACTGCAAAAAATGATGTGGAATGTTTAGAGTTGTTAAAAGAATTTGGATTACCATTTAAAAATCAAAATAAATAAGACATGGCAAAAGAGTCAATGAAAGCCCGCCAAAGAAAACGGGAGAAATTGGTAGCCAGGTATGCTGAAAAGCGTGCCAAACTAAAGGCTGACGGGAATTTTGATGCGTTGCAATTGTTGCCACGTAATTCTTCACCAGTAAGGTTACGCAATCGCTGTTCCATTACTGGAAAGCCAAGAGGTTATATCCGTATATTCGGATTATGTAGAAATCAATTTCGTGAAATGGCCTCAAATGGCAAAATTCCGGGAGTAACAAAAGCAAGTTGGTAATCATTAATTAAAAGAAAAGAATCATGACAGATCCAATTGCAGATTACTTAACAAGAGTAAGAAATGCCATAAAGGCAAACCACCGAATAGTAGAAATACCTGCTTCTAACATTAAGAAGGAGATAACAAAAGTATTGTTTGAAAAGGGCTATATTTTGAACTATAAATTTGAAGATAATACTATAGGAGGAGTTATTAAAATAGCGTTAAAATATCACCCAATAACAAAGCTTTCAGCCATAAACGAAATAAGTCGTGTTAGTAAACCTGGTTCACGCCAATATACTTCTTCAGAAGATATGCCACGTGTGAAGAATGGTTTAGGTATAGCAATTGTTACCACATCACATGGAGTAATGACTGACAAAGAAGCTAAAAAGCAAAATGTTGGTGGTGAATTAATTTGTTACGTATCATAAAAATTAGACAAATAAAATAAAATGTCACGTGTAGGAAAAAACCCAATCAGCTTACCTAAAGGCGTAGAAATACAAACGTCAGGTGATACGGTTACAATTAAAGGAGCAAAAGGCCAGCTTTCACAAAAACTATTGGAAGGAATTTCAATTGAATTGAATGATGGAATTGTTCAGGTAAACAGAAGTAACGAAAGTAAAAGTCAAAGATCTCTTCATGGGTTATACCGTTCTCTTATCAATAATATGGTGAAAGGTGTGAGTGAAGGATATGTTATAAAGCAAGAAGTTGTTGGTGTTGGTTATAAAGCTAGTAACGTAGGTAATTTGCTTGAATTGAATTTAGGATTTTCACATAATATTTTTATCGAAGTACCTAAAGAAATTAAAGTAAGTACAGAAAGTGAAAAAGGAAAAAATCCACTTATCATTTTAGAAGGAAGCGATAAACAATTGATTGGACAGGTAGCTGCTAAAATTAGATCAATGCGCAAGCCTGAACCATACAAAGGAAAAGGTATTAAATTCCAAGGTGAGCAGTTGAGAAGAAAAGCCGGTAAATCAGCAAGTAAAAAATAAAGGATATGGCAACTGATAAAGTATTAAGTAGATTAAAAATAAAAAGAAGGGTGAGGGCTAAGGTTTTTGGTAGTGCCGAAAAACCAAGGTTGTCTGTTTATCGAAGCAACAATGATGTTTATGCCCAATTAATAGATGATACAGCAGGAAAGACATTATTGTCATTTTCATCAAGATCTAAAGAAATAGAAACTTCAAAGGCTACCAAAACCCAAAAATCTTTTGAAGTAGGTAAAAAAGTAGGAGAGGCCGCCTTAGCTAACGGTATCACTAAAGTTGTTTTTGACCGTAATGGTTATTTATATCATGGTCGCGTTAAGAGTCTTGCAGACGGAGCAAGAGAAGCAGGATTAATTTTTTAAGAAATGGCAACACAAACATTATTAAGAGTCAGAGCTACAGATATTGAGTTAAAAGAAACTGTAGTAAATATAAACAGAGTAGCCAAAGTTACTAAAGGGGGACGTACATTTAGTTTTACAGCAATTATTGTTGTAGGAAATGGAAAAGGTATTGTTGGTCATGGTCTTGGAAAAGCAAGTGAAGTAACTGATGCAATAGCAAAGGGAATTGAAGATGCTAAGAAAAATCTTATTAAAGTTCCAGTTATAAACGGAACAGTACCTCATGAGCAAATCGGAAAGTTTGGTGGTGGACGTGTATTTATTACGCCCGCCTCACACGGTACTGGTGTAATTGCTGGTGGTGCTATGCGTGCTGTGCTTGAAAGTGCTGGCGTACATGATGTATTGGCAAAATCAAAAGGATCTTCAAATCCTCATAACGTAGTGAAAGCAACAATAGATGCATTAGCAAAGTTACGTGACCCATATACAATTGCAGAACAACGGGGAATTTCATTAGATAAATTATTTAACGGTTAATTAAAAATGGCAAAGATTAGAATTACACAAATAAAAAGTGGTATTGACCGTACTGAACGTGATAAAAGAACGTTAGTAGCCTTAGGTTTAACAAGAATGCATCGCACTAAAGAAGTGGAAGCAAATCCTGCCTTGGTAGGAATGATTAATTCAGTAAAGCATTTATTAAAAGTAGAAAACGTTTAGAAATGAACTTAAGTAATTTAAAACCAGCCCCAGGCTCAGTTCGCGATAGAAAACGCAAAGGACGCGGAAACGGTTCAGGTACGGGTGGAACATCCACACGGGGACATAAGGGTGCCGGATCTCGTTCAGGTCACTCCAAAAAAGTAGGTTTCGAAGGTGGTCAAATGCCATTGCAAAGGCGTGTTCCAAAAGTTGGATTTAAAAATCCATTCAGAGTTGAATATACAAGTATGAATTTGGACAGATTGCAAGAATTTGCTCAAAGCTTAAATACAGATACAATATCTCATGAAGATTTTCTAAAAGGAAGAATTGTAAGTAAAACCGAACGGGTTAAAATATTAGGACGAGGCGAATTAACATTAAAATTGAACGTTACTGCTCATGCATTTTCAGATGCAGCAAAATCGGCAATTGAAAATGCAGGAGGAACCACTCAAATCATTTAATCCGCCTGATGAAAAAGCTAATATCTACCTTTAAAAATATTTGGAGTATTGAAGAATTGCGTTCAAGGATTCTTCAGACTCTTTTACTACTTGCAGTTTATCGCATTGGAACATTTATTTACTTGCCTGGTATTGATCCGGTAGTAATGGATGCTAAATATGGCAATTCTACTCAGGATGGCCTTCTAGGTCTTATTAATACTTTTTCGGGTGGAGCATTTAACAGAGCTTCCATCTTCGCATTAGGTATAATGCCTTATATTTCGGCTTCTATTATTGTGCAGTTATTGACTTTCGCATTGCCTTCGTTTCAACGAATGTCTAAGGAAGGTGAAGATGGTCGTCGTAAAATCAATCAGATTACCCGCTATTTAACAATAGCTGTATCTGGAGTTCAGGCGATTGCTTATATAGTTCAATTAAAGTCATCAAAAACAGATGCCATTTATGCCTTGCAGCAAGGTGCCCCAATTTCAATAGCAACATTTACCTTTATAGCAGTAGTAACACTTATTGCAGGTACAATGTTTACAATGTGGCTTGGTGAAAGGATTACTGATAGAGGACTTGGAAACGGAATATCACTTATCATCATGGTCGGTATTATTTCAAGATTACCTTTTGCTTTATTAGGTGAATTGAATAGTAGATTAGGTGGTGCAGGTGGGCCAATTATTTTCTTAGTAGAATTAGTTATATGGCTAGTTGTAATTTTAAGTGTTATATTATTAATTCAAGGTACTCGACGAGTTCCTGTCCAGTATGCCAAAAGAATAGTTGGTAATAAACAATATGGAGGAGTTCGTCAGTATTTACCATTAAAAATAAATGGAGCAGGAGTAATGCCAATTATTTTTGCTCAAGCATTAATGTTCATTCCTTCTACTCTTACAGGACTTTTATCTAATACGTCTTCATCAGCGTCTAATTTCTTTTCTAAATTTATGGATATTACCTCGTTTGGGTATAACGCTTTATTTTTTACCCTGATAATGCTTTTTACCTATTTTTATACAGCTATTACTTATAATCCAGTTCAAATTTCAGAAGATTTAAAACGTAATAGTGGTTTTATACCAGGAATCAAACCAGGGAAAAAGACAGCTGACTTTATAGATACAATCATTTCGCGTATTACTTTTCCAGGTGCTATTTTTATTGGTTTTGTTGCAATAATGCCTGCTATAGCTATAATATTTGGAGTAAATGACCAGTTTGCACAGTTTTTTGGAGGTACTTCACTACTAATTATGGTAGGTGTAGTATTGGATACATTAGCACAAATTGATACTCATTTATCAATGCGTAAGTATGATGGATTAATGAAGTATGGACGAATAAAAGGGAGAACTGCAACAGGTGGTTCAATGACATAATATTTGATTAAAATAAAATTTAAATTACTATATTTGCAGCCCGTAAAAAAAAGACATGTCTAAACAAGATTCGATTAAACAGGATGGTATGATTATTGAAGCCCTGTCTAATGCAATGTTTAGAGTAGAATTGAAGAACGGACATAAAATTATAGCAACAATCAGTGGTAAAATGAGGATGCACTACATTCGAATTCTGCCCGGTGACAAGGTTCAGGTTGAAATGTCACCATATGATTTAACAAGAGGAAGAATCAGCTTTAGATACAAATAATAAAATGAAAGTAACATCATCGGTTAAGAAAAGAAGTGTTGATTGCAAAATTGTAAAACGCAAAGGTGTGGTTTACGTTGTGAATAAAAAGAACCCTAAATTTAAACAAAGACAAGGATAAGTAATGGCCAGGATTGCAGGTATTGATTTACCAAGAAACAAAGTAGGACCAATTGGATTATCATATATATATGGTATTGGTCGTTTTAATGCTGTTACTATTTTAAATAGTGCAGGAGTGGACGTAAATAAAAAAGTTAGCGAATGGGGTGATGAAGATCTTACAGCTATTCGTAAAATTATTACTGAAGGTCATAAGGTGGAAGGTGAGTTGCGTTCGGAGGTTCAAACCAATATTAAACGACTTATGGATATCGGTTGTTATAGAGGTTTGCGTCACAGAAAAGGTTTACCTGTAAGGGGGCAATCTACAAAAAACAATGCACGTACCCGTAAAGGAAAACGTAAGACTGTAGCAAACAAAAAGAAGGTAACTAAGTAATAAATAGCAAAAAAAAATTAAATGGCTACAGGAAAAAAAGTTGTTAAAAAAAGAAAAGTAATTATTGAAGCTTATGGTCAAGCTCACATCAAGGCCTCTTTCAATAATATTATTATTTCAATAACAAATAATCAAGGACAAGTTATATCTTGGTCTAGTGCTGGTAAAATGGGCTTTCGTGGCTCAAAGAAAAATACACCCTATGCAGGTCAGGTATCAAGTCAGGATTGCTGTAAAGTGGCAACCGACCTGGGAGTGAAAAAAGTAGATGTGTTTGTTAAAGGACCAGGAGCTGGTCGTGAATCAGCTATTCGTACCTTACAGGCAGCAGGAATAGAAGTAATGTCAATTAAGGATATTACCCCAATGCCGCATAACGGTTGTCGTCCTCCAAAAAGAAGAAGAGTTTAATAATTTTAGATTTTAGATTTAAAATTTCAATAAAGAATAATAAGAAATGGCAAGATATACAGGACCTAAATCCAAAATCGCCCGACGTTTTAAAGAGCCAATATTCGGCCCTGATAAAGCATTGGACAAAAAAAATTACAAGCCAGGAATGCACGGAAATTCCCGTCGTCGTTCCAAGCAGTCTGAATATGCAATTCAGCTAGGTGAAAAACAAAAGGCTAAGTACACGTATGGTGTATTGGAGCGTCAATTTGCTAACTTGTTTGATAAAGCTGCTCGTAAACACGGTATTACAGGTGAAAACCTTCTTAAGTTTTTGGAGGCTCGCTTAGATAATACATGTTTCAGATTAGGACTTTCTCCTACTAGAGATGGTGCCCGTCAGTTGGTTTCTCATAAGCATATTTTGGTAAATGGTAGTTTATTAAACATTCCATCTTACCTATTAAAACCTGGTGATGTAATAACCGTTCGTGAACAATCAAAATCACTAGAGAATATAAATAATGCTTTGGCCCGAAGAAAAACCTACAATTGGTTACAATGGGACGCAACTAACTATCAGGGAACATTTTTAGCACTTCCTGAACGTGAGGATATTCCAGAGAAAATAAAAGAACAACTTATTGTTGAACTTTATTCAAAATAATAATTAAACAAACTAAAAAATAAATATGTCAATATTAGCATTTCAAAGACCGGATAAGGTTATAATGCATAAAGAAACAGACTTTTATGGTTTGTTCGAATTTCGTCCTTTAGAAAAAGGATATGGTGTTACCATCGGTAATTCACTTCGTCGAATATTGTTATCTTCACTAGAAGGTTATGCAATTACTTCTATTAAAATGCCTGGTGTTGACCATGAGTTCAGCAGTATGAAAGGTGTTGTGGAAGATGTGACCGAAATTATTCTTAACTTAAAACAAGTACGTTTTAAAAAGATTGGTGGTGGTTCAAATTCTGAAAAGGTTTACATAAATATTAAAGGCCAAGATCAATTTACAGCTGGAGATATTAGCCGTTTTTCTTCTATGTTCGAAATACTAAATCCTGATTTAGTGATTTGTAATATGGAGCAATTTGTGAATTTAGAATTGGAAATGGTTATCGATAAAGGTCGTGGATATGTTCCTGCCGAAGAAAACCTGCCAAATGATGCAGTGATTGGACTAATCCCTGTAGATTCAATTTACACTCCGGTGAAAAATGTTAAGTTCAGTGTTGAAGATTACCGTGTTGAAGGTAGAACGGATTATGAGAAACTGATGATTGAAATTAGTACTGATGGTTCTATCAATCCTGAAAATGCACTTAAAGAGGCAGCCAAAATACTAATACAGCACTACTTATTGTTCTCGGATGATAATATGTTGTTGGATACACAGGTGAAATCTAAAGCTCAGGAAGTAGATGAAAATTTACTTCAGATGCGTAAGATTCTTAAAACCCCGCTATCTGATCTTGATCTTTCTGTTAGAGCTTATAATTGTTTGAAAGCGGCTGAAATCAGAACACTTGGTGAATTGGTAAGTTTCCATATCGAAGATCTATTAAAATTTAGAAACTTTGGTAAAAAATCATTAACTGAATTGGAAGAATTTGTTCGTGAAAAAGGATTAAACTTTGGAATGGACGTCGCAAAATATAACCTAAACGAAGACTAAATAAGAGATGAGACACGGAAATAAAATAAATCATTTAGGCAGAACTACCAGTCATCGTCATGCCATGCTTTCAAATATGGCTACCTCGCTAATTATTAGTAAACGCATTATTACAACTCTTGCCAAAGCTAAAGAATTGCGTAAGTATATTGAACCCTTGGTAACTAAAGCTAAAGACGATAGCACCCATTCACGGAGGATTGTATTTAGTTATTTACAAAATAAGGATGGAGTTAAAGAACTATTTGGAAACGTAGCAACAAAAGTAGCTGACAGACCGGGAGGATACACCCGAATATTAAAAACTGGTAACCGATTGGGAGATAATGCCGAAATGTGTATGATGGAGTTTGTTGATTTTAACGAAACACTAGGTGGAGGTAAATTGGTGGCTAAAGAAGCTGCAACTGCTAAACGTACCCGAAGAGGTTCGAAAAAAGAAACAACAGCTATCACTGAAACTCCTGCTGCTAAAGCACCTAAAGCTGCACCAATTGTTATGGAATTTACAGAAGAGATACAGGAAACAGAGGTTGTAGTAGAGACAGAAGTAGTAGAACCAACTGCCGAAATGGAAGCTGAACCAACTGCTGAAGTAGAAGGTGAAGAAAAACCAAAAACAGAAGAATAATTACAATTAAAGTATTAAATATTTAAAAGAGGCTTAGGCCTCTTTTTTTATGGGTTTAATACAATACTAAAAGTTCGAAAACACCTATTGAAACAGGAAATGAAGATAAACACTTTTCATTTGCATTAATCCGTTCATAAACTTTAATTTTGCAAACCAACTATGCAAACCACTAGTCAACTTCAACCGGAAACCGTTACCGATTTTCTTCCTCTTAAAGGAACCGATTTTATTGAGTTTTACGTAGGCAATGCCAAACAGGCTGCCCACTTTTATAAAACTGCTTTCGGTTTTCAAAGTTTGGCCTATGCAGGTCCTGAAACCGGAGTAAGAGACAGGTCTTCCTATGTTTTGATACAAGGCAAAATGAGGATAATGCTTACAACTCCGCTTAAGTCCGGTGACCCCATAAACCAACACATTCAAAAACATGGCGATGGTGTCCATTCCTTAGCACTATGGGTTGATGATGCTTATGATGCTTTTGAACAAACCGTAAAGCGTGGTGCCAAAGTCTATATGGAACCTCAAACACTAAATGACGAAAACGGAGAAGTTAAAATGTCTGGTATTCATACTTATGGGGATACCGTTCATTTATTTGTGGAACGCAAAAATTACAATGGGCCGTTCATGCCGGGTTTTGTTAAATGGGAATCAACCTATAATCCAACAGAGGTAGGCCTCTTATATGTGGATCATTGCGTTGGTAATGTTGATTGGAACCAGATGAATCCTTGGGTTAAATTTTATGAGGATGTGATGGGATTTAAAAATATCTTAAGTTTTGATGATAAAGATATTTCAACTGAATACTCAGCCCTTATGAGTAAGGTAATGAGTAATGGAAACGGGTATGTAAAGTTTCCGATAAACGAACCAGCCGAAGGAAAAAAGAAATCACAAGTAGAAGAATATTTAGATTTTTATGAAGGTGAAGGTGTGCAGCACATTGCAGTGGCCACTTTAGATATTGTTGACACCGTTACCAAACTTAAAAGTCGTGGAATAGAATTTTTAACTATACCATCATCCTATTACGATGAGTTAATAGATAGAGTAGGTGAAATAGATGAGGA
Organism: Chitinophaga pinensis; assembly: GCA_945907065.1. Taxonomy (GTDB): domain Bacteria; phylum Bacteroidota; class Bacteroidia; order NS11-12g; family UBA9320; genus JABWCE01. The sequence continues at coordinate 15,314 of CAMDSC010000012.1, read as the reverse complement.
TATTGAGCCACTAAGAAAATTAGGAATATTAGTAGATAGAGATGATGAAGGCTATTTATTGCAAATATTTACAAAACCAGTGGAAGACAGACCTACTTTGTTTTTTGAAATAATACAACGCAAAGGTGCCAAATCATTTGGTAAAGGGAATTTTAAAGCTTTGTTTGAATCCATAGAATTGGAACAAGCCAAACGCGGAAATCTATAAAGTTTTGGATAATCCTGTTGATTTAAAGTCTGGCGAATATACCGCTTCTATTCTTCCTTTTGGGGCAGAGTTGTGCAGCTTTAAACATTTACCTACAGATACAGAATTCATTTGGCAAGCTGATAAATCAGTTTGGCCAAGGCATGCTCCTGTATTGTTTCCATTTGTAGGTAGGCTTAAAAATTTTGAATATAGCTATGACGGAAATTTACATACTATAGAACAGCATGGTTTCGCTCGTGACTTGATGTTTGAGGTAATTGAACAAACTGAAAATTGTGCAATTCTGGAATTGAAAGATAATAATCATACTTGGCAACGTTATCCTTTTCGATTCAGTTTTAAGGTTAAATATACCTTAGTTGGCAATAAACTAACCATGAGTTTTGATGTCATTAATTTAGGGTTAACTCCTATGCCTGTTTCATTTGGTGGTCATCCTGCATTTAATATTTCGGAGCCGAACGATACCATAATAGTTTTTGAAAAGGATAGAAATCCTTTATCATGGATGTTGGATGAAAATTTTATTTCGAATAGAAAAAAACAAGTAACCGATGGAAACAGTCATATTTTAGTGAATGAGGATACATTTTCTAAAGATGCTTTAATATTTAAATATTTAAAATCCGATTGGGTTAAACTTCAATTCAAGTCTACTGGAAGAAGTATAAAAGTAAATTTTGAAGGTTGGCCTTATTTGGGAATATGGGCTAAACACGGAGCCAATTTTATATGTATTGAGCCTTGGCAAGGCATAGCCGATTTAGTAGATTTTGAAGGTGATGTTTCGCAAAAAGAAGGAATTCTAATGCTGCCAGCAAATGAACGAATTGAAAAATCGTTTGATATGGAAGTAAATATTTAGTGAACCAAAAACTTCTGAAAGCCTCCTTTACTCGACTTTATAAAATACATTCCTCTTGGCCATGATGAAATAGACTGCATGGTTTTACCAATAGGGTCTAATTTAACATCCATTATTTCCTGGCCTAGCATATTATATATTTTAATATTTTGATTAATATTTATTTTGTTTTCAATAGTTACTATTTCCATGGCCGGATTAGGAAATACTCTGAAAGTATTTTCATTTTCATCAACGAAAGGAAGATCTTCAATACGTTTGATAATTGCTAAATTGGTAACAATTGGTTCATTAAAGTCAAAATAAATAAAAGCCTTATTTCTAATGCTATCACCAACACCAACATTACTAATAATATGAGCATCAAAAATAACATAGCCCTGACTGCCTTTCAGGTCAAGTGATTTTGGAGGTAAATTAATATTATCAAATTCCCATGTTACCACATTATTTTGCAAAGAAACTTTATAAGCATGGCTACTTGCTACCATCTGAAATTCATAAACAGGAATCTTAGTATCTAAAGTATCCATTATCACAACTCTTCTGGCTACATCATTTCCTTCGTTTTGAAATTCGATATAGTATCGAATATTTTTAAGGTCAGAGGTAATGGTACCTTGTGGAATGCTATATTTTGCATTTGGATCATAACTATATACCATTTTTTGAACAATACTGTCATTGTTATCAAGGGTATCATCTTTATAAGCAGTAAACATATTTACATAATGTTTTACATACTCACCGATTTTAAACTTAGAATAGGGATATAAAATATTTAGTTTTATAATACTATCTCGGTTGGCTTTAATATTGGTTAAATTATAATAAATAGTATTCCCGTTTTTAAAATTATAAGCAGGACTTGAATTAATTAAGGTTGTGTTGGAATCAAGTACCAAAATAACACTAGCATTAGATGGGTTTATATTGCAGTCGTGATTTGATATAGTAATTGCAAGTGGAATTGTATCCATTAATCGAGCAGTAGCTGTTCCCCAACTTTTTACATTAATATTTTTGGGGAATAATGCACTTTGTAGCGGAAAATATAAATCAGAGTTTGTGCCGAGAAGCGTATTGCTTTTTAAAGCGCCTGAAAAAGGAAGTTTTAGGCATTGACCATAATTATTACTAACCAGTTCATATTCTACATCATTATAATATGGCACATTATCTTCAAATTTTCCGGTGGTGCTAGTTAAAAAATAATTATAAGTACGGTTTAATATTTTACCTGATACCAAGTCTTCATCAATATCTTTTTTAAAGTTGTTATTTTTATCATAAAAAATATATGCTGTAACAGGAATAAATTTAATAGTCCTATCAAAATCCAAATTCAATTCTACAATATTTCCGAATATTTTGTTTCTAAATAAAATTGGAATATTAGTATAATAAAACAACGATGCTTTAGAATTTATCAATCCGCTTAATGGTAAACTGCCAAAAGAAGGCGGAGATTGGTAAATATTAGCCAACTTATTTAAACTTAAATCCAACTTATATATTATGCTTATTTGGGCATTGTCTTCAGATATTAAAATGCCTTTGGGTGTGTTAATTATACTAACATAATAGCCCAATTTCTTATCAAGTTTTTTTCCAAAAAAATCTTTTGTATTTGAAGAATATATTACCGAATCAGAATTTACAAGAGTTATTAACCATTTTTTATCAATAAAAGCCACACTTGAGTAAGGTAAATTAGAATTAGATTTTAGAATTGGTTCTAATTTATCAGGAAAAATATATCTAAGTATAATTGGTGAGTTGTCGCTGGCTATAATAATTGCTGTATCGCTATTGTCATTAATTGCGGCAGATAAATTAGCAATTGTAAAGTTTTTTATTTGCCCTGAAGCCTTAAAGCCCCAGTTGTCAGTAATATCTTCATATTCAAATATTACAGCATTAGAATAAGCGTATCTTATTTTGGATTGGGTATTAATGATGGTATCAAATCTTCCTAACAAAATTAGTTTTCTGTGAATAATTTTAGCATCAGAAATAAAAACTTCACCACCTTTCAAGGATCTAAAATCACTCATTTTTTGAGGTTTAAAATTGATATTATTAGGTATATAAAAAAGGCCTGTTCGGTTTATGCTTCCATCTCGGTAGGCAGTTATTAATAGTAAAGAATCTCCTTTATATATACATTTATTGAAATTGCGGTATTCCATTCTTACACTAGAAATGGTATTAATTTTTCTTATCCATTTGTTAAGTGATATATCCCATTTATCAAAAATTAAAGTTTCCTTCAGTGGTGATTCATAATAAGCAACGGTGAGGTTTTCATCTTTATCAATGCAAGAACATTCTATTTTTTGATTTATTCCTTTATCAAGATTTTTGATAAAGGGAATTTGAGAAAAGCTTATAAATGGTAACAAAATAAGATATAAGGCTATAGTAGTTTTTTTCATAAGCATTAGATTTTGTATTTAATAATAAAATTAACACTATAGCCCTGTAATTTATTTTTAACACTTCCATATCCTGTTTTATACTTCATAGGATTGGTTTGCCATAAGTTTTCAATCCCTATCCAGCATGCATCTTTAAGTTTTGTATTATATTGTATTCCACCAGCCAATCCTGCATTAATTTTTCTATACATGTCCCTATTCAAAGTTCTGGTGCCTGGCTCAATATTTAGTTCTTTATTAATATTAATATTTTGCCCTTTGGCTGAAGCAAGAATACTAAAACTGCCTCCGGCAGTAATTAATATTTCATTTTTGGCGTTTAATGGAATGGAATAATTACCTCGGATAGGAAGATTAATATAGGTTGTGTAATTTGTAGTATTTGAATTAAATTGAATGGCAGAAGAAGTATCTTTTGTTAAATAACCTTCAATTTGAGTATGTCTGTGATCCCAAAATGGAACTTCAGTAAGTTTATAATTTATATTAATGGGTGAAGCAATTCTAAGGTATTGCAACCCAGTGTTTATGCCAATCCTAAATCGTGCTAAAATAGTGTAATCAACCCCAAGGTTAATATATTCGGTTTTTAAATTTTTATTGCTTTCTTCAAAAATTTTCTTTGTGTCTTTATGTAACTTCTCGGCATTTTCGAGAGAAGAAACTTTTACATTCATTTTTGAATATCCACTGGTTATTGAAAAAGCAATTTTAGATGGACGTTGTTTAGTGTCCTCAATTTCCTCTTTAGCTGCCTTGGAAGAATAGTTAGTATCATTATTTTTAAGGGCAATATCCATTTTAGTCTCTTTTTCTAAAGCTATAGTTTCCAGTGTTTTATCTTCTATCAAGGGCAGATCAATAATACTTTCTTCAACTGGCATATTACTGAGCGTTTCTATTATTAATTCATTATTTGAAGGAGTTATAGCTTCGTTATTAGCAATAATTATATCAGTAACATAATCATTGGTTTTGTAAGTAGAGTGTTTTCGGCTAGCAATCGTTGCATTCAAACTTAAATTATTAATATTATAAGAACTGGCTGCTAATGGCAAATCAACTTTTGTATTATTTGATGCAATTGATTTTTTATTAAAACGGGTTTTTTGTGTCAACACATTGGACGAAATGCGATGAGTATTTAAACCATAATTAAGGGTAAGTAGGTAAGTTGTACCAGATGTAATGCACATAATCATAAAGATTAAAAAGAAAGGCAACCACCTTTTTTTCTTTCTGGTAACAATAGCCCCCTCAAGCCTCGTCCATTGAGCTTCATTAAGAGGTTCTTCATGGTTTTCAAATGCCTTATTCAAGGCAGTATGAAGATTATTTTTGGTGTTCATTTCTTGTAATATTTGTATTTATTATATTTGATAATACTCGTTTTGCTCGGCTCAATTGCACTCTGCTGGCCTCTTCACTTATTCCTAATTGGGCTGCTATTTCCCTATGGCTCATTTCTTCTATTATAAATAAATTGATAATAACCTGCTGATTTACAGGCATAGTTTTTAACAATTTCATAGCGGTTTCGGCTTCAAGGCTAACTTCTGAAGGAATATCGCTGTCAACTATTTCATGGTCATAATCTGAAATATGGCTAAGAAATAATGTCTTTTTTCTTTTTCTTAAAAAATCTAGTGCTGTATTAATTCCTATTCTACAAATCCATGTTTTTAAACTACTTTCATATTTAAAGGTTTTAATATTATTGAAAACCTTTATCAAACTATCGTGAAAAATCTCTTCGGCATCCTCTCTGTTTCCGGCATACCTCATGCACAGGCCCATAAGTTGAGGTCCATATTTATCATATACCATTCGGTGAGCTGTTGAGTCACCTTTTGCACATGCTTTTATGAGGTTTTTTTCGTCCAAAAGCTTATTTAATAGTGGTATAGACGCAAGTTGTTTGAAATATGTGACACTCTATTGGATGTGATTTATTAGAAACTTAATTCAAATTACGATTAAAATTTAATTATTGTATAAAATTTGGGTTAAAGATTTTGTAAATATTAAAAACTAATAACTTTGTTTGGCGTTTAAATAATTGCAGATGATGGAATTTTTCATAGATACTATTTCGAAAACTATTCAATTAACACAGGCTGACAAAGAAGTTTTTATAAATAATTGTTTGGTAACGAAGTTAAAAAAACGGCAGTTTTTTTTACAAGAAGGCAATGTGTGCAGGTATGCCGGATTTGTTAGTAAGGGCTGTTTAAAAACCTATACAATTGATAAAAATGGTGACGAGCATGTTTTTCAAATTGCTCTTGAGGGCTGGTGGATAAGTGATATGTATAGCCATTTAACAGGTGAACCGGCCAATTTTACTATTGAAGCGTTGGAAGATTGTGAAATTGTAGTTATGGATATAGAAGCACGTGAAAAGATTTTAAAGGAGGTCCCGGGTTACGAGCGGTTTCACCGAATACTTTTAGAAAATAATTATATGGCCACCCAACGCCGAGTCAATTCCATGCTATCAAGTTCTGCAGAGGAGCGATATTTAGCTTTTATAAAAAAATATCCTCAAATAGTGCAGCGTGTTCCTCAACTTGTTATTGCATCTTATCTTGGTATTGCTCCCGAAAGCCTAAGTCGCATCCGCAAGCAATTGGCTAAGTAGCCTTTTTTCTTAACCTACATCAATAGCATTTCTTGGCTTACATCAAGGATTGATGCTTAATGCCCGTTGTAATTTAGTATCATAATATTTAAACAAAAAATTATGACAACAACAGCAACAGCGAAAACAATTTGGAACCTAGATGCATCACACAGTGAACTTGGGTTTAAAGTAAAACACATGATGATTACCAACGTTTCCGGTTCATTCGGAAAATTTGATGTAAACGTAGAAACCGACGGTGACGATTTTTCAACTGCAAAAATTAACTTTAATGCCGATGTAGCTTCCTTTACTACCGGCAGTGAACAACGCGATGGTCACATTAAATCTCCTGATTTTTTTGACATTGCCAATTATCCTGAAATGAAATTTGTTTCTTCGGAATTGAAAAATTTAGGTAACGACAATTATGAATTGCACGGCAAATTAACCATTAACGCAATCACTAAGCCTGCAATTTTAAGTGTAGAATTTGGTGGAATGGGTATCGATCCATGGGGAAACCAAAAAGTTGGTTTTACTTTAAATGGTAAAATAAACAGAACAGAGTGGAACCTAAGCTGGAATGCACCATTGGCAGCAGGAGGATTATTGGTAAGTGAAGAAGTAAGAATTCATGCCGAAGTTCAATTTTCAAAACAAGCTTAATTATTTAATAATTAAAAAAATGAAAATAAACATAAAATCATTAGCAGGAATGGCTTTGATAGTGGGTTCCTTATTTGTAGCATCATGTTCTAACACCCCAAAGGGTGATGAAGCTAAGATTACTGACGAACAAGTTGTAGATTCAACATTAGGAAATGAAGTCCTGATTAATATTGAAACCTCAAAAGTAGGTTTTGTAGGAAACGGTGTAGGAAAAAATCATCCGGGATTTTTTAAAGTATCATCAGGTAATTTAACAGCTGCCGAAGGTAAAGTTAACGGCGGAACAGTAGTTATTGATATAAAATCTTTGGTATTGGATCAAAAAGAAGAAATGTTTCAAGCCAAATTATTACCTCATTTATTAAGTGCTGATTTTTTTGATGCTGAAATATTTCCAACTGCAAAATTTGAAATAACTTCTGTTGAACCATATACTGCCACAGCCACTGATAGCTCTGTAACAGATGGAGCCAATTACAAAGTAAGTGGTAACTTAACGTTGAAAGACGCCACTAAAAATGTGTCGTTCCCTGCCAAAATTGAAAACACCAATGGTATTTACTCCGTAGTTGGTAGTTTCAATATCGACCGCACCTTATGGGGCATAAAGTATGGTAACGATAAGTCATTGAAGGATAAATTTATTTCTGAAGTAGTAAATATTTCTTTGGATATAAAAAGTAAGTAGTAAACTTGCCACACGGCATCACCATGCAACGCAAAGATTTTATAAAATTAATTTCAGCAGCTACAGCAATGACAACACTAGGATCGTTTAATTCACTCACCGATAGCCTGCCTGAGCAGGATGAAAAACTTCCTTTATTGTTTGTAGGGCATGGGTCGCCAATGAATGGCATTGAAGACAATGAGTTTTCGCAACGCTGGAAAGCCATGGGCAAAGAAATACCAAAACCAAAAGCGGTGTTGTGTATTTCGGCCCACTGGCTAACTAAGGGTACGCATATTACGGCAATGGTTAATCCCCCAACAATTCATGATTTTGGGGGATTTCCAAAAGCCTTGTTTGATGTTCAGTATCCTGCACCAGGAAATCCTGAACTGGCTAAAGAAACAGCCGCCTTATTCAAAAAAACAACGGTAGGGCTTGACCACGATTGGGGGCTTGACCACGGCACGTGGAGCATTACTAAAAATATGTATCCCGATGCCGACATTCCGGTTTTACAATTAAGTATTGACTATAACCAACCCGCCCAATACCATTATGAATTAGCCAAAGAATTGGAAACTTTAAGAAAAAAAGGAGTGCTAATAATTGGCAGCGGCAATATGGTTCATAATTTGGGAATGGTGGCTTGGGATAAAATGAATGAACCCAATTATGGCTTTGACTGGGCCATAGAAATGAATGAAAAATTTAAAACCGCCATTCTGAGTGGCGACCACAAAGCATTAATAAATTACCAAAATTTTGGCACAGCAGGCCGCAATGCTATCCCAACGCCTGACCATTATTATCCTTTGCTTTACATTTTAGGATTGGTAGAGGAAAAAGACAAGGTTTCCTTTTTTAATGATAAATTATTAGCGGGATCGTTGAGTATGACTTCGGTAAAAGTGGATGCCATTTAAAGGATTACCCCTCCAATTCCCTAAAAACCAAATCTAAATTTTCAATAATATCCGAAGCAATCATGCTGGTTATGGATTTATTTTTGGCAGCAAAATCACCCGCAGCTCCGTGAATAAATACCCCAATAATTGCAGCTTCAATCGGCAAATAGCCCTGAGCCAATAATGATGTAATAATTCCTGAAAGCACATCGCCGCTTCTAGCTGTGGCCATTCCGGCATTTCCGGTACTGTTAAAAAACACCTTTCCATCCACATTGCAAATGGCAGTGTAAGCCCCTTTTAAAACCAAAATTACATTGTTTTCTTTTGCAAAATTTTGAGCCTTTGTTAAGCGTTCATAAGCATTTTTAGATTCTCCGGCTAATCTATCAAACTCCTTGAGATGTGGGGTAAGAATTGAATTGGTAGGTAATTGATAATTGTTGGGATTTTTTGAATAGAGGGTTAAAGCATCGGCATCCAATAACAAAGGGCATTCGGCATTTTTAAGAATAGTTTGTAATAACTCCTTTTGGTTGTTTTCGGTCCCAATTCCCGGCCCTATGCCAATGGCTGAAAAACACTTTACGTCCAAAGATTCCATAGGTGAGTTATCCATCATAACTTCAGGAATTGAGGTATGAATAGCAAAAGAACATTCATCAATATTATGAACAGTAACCAAGCCTACTCCACTTTTTAAACAAGCCTTTGAACTTAAAATAGCCGCTCCGCATTTGCCCTTATTTCCTGCAACCATTAAGGCGTGACCGTAAGTTCCTTTGTGTGAAAATTTCTCCTTTTTTTTGAACCTTTTTGCAATGTCATCAAAGGTTACAAAAAACTGTTTTGAAGCGTTTTCATCAATAAAATTTTGACTTAAACCAATATCCAAAATTTCCAGTTGCCCGCAGTAGTTTCCCCAGCCGGGAATCAACATACCAAGTTTTGGGGTTTTAAACGTTAAAGTAGCTGTGGCTTGTATTGTCAATTGTCGTTGACTTAAGTCAACGGTAATGGATGGTTCTGAAAATAAACCGGAAGTTATGTCAATACTAATAACCCGGCAGTTGGATTGGTTGATTTGATTAATAACATTCATCCAAAATCCTTCTACAGGTCGGTCTAATCCTGTCCCAAAAATACAGTCGATAATTACTGAATTGTTTTGAAAATTTATATCAGTATTTTCATTAAGGTTTATTATTTCAGTAAATCCACACTCTTTCAGCCTTTTAAGGTTTGTTAAATTATCCTCTGATTTTTTTAAATCATTTTTTATAAAAACCCTTACATTATAGTTATAAAAAAGAAGCCATCGGGCTATGGCCAATCCGTCACCACCATTATTACCGTTTCCGCAAACAATTTCAATGGGGTGTTCGATTGAAATGTTTTTTACAAGCCAAACGACACAAGCTTTGGCAGCTCTTTCCATTAAGTCAATGGAATTTACAGGTTCATTTTTAATGGTGTATTCATCCCATTGACGAATAGTAGAAGCTGTGTAAATGGGCAACATAATGCACAAAGCTAGTGAATCTTTACCTTCGAATTATTAATTAACCATTAACCATTAATAATTAACCATTCATTACTCATTTTTCAGAGTTATTTTTGCCGCCCAATGCAGGATTCACTAGGGCATAAAGTTTTTGGAGTAGTGGCACAGGTGGCTGCCGAAACCGGGGTGAAAGCCTACGTGGTAGGTGGGTATGTTCGTGATATTTTTTTAAAGCGTCCATCCAAGGATATCGATTTTACGGTGATTGGTGATGGGATAGATTTTGCTCAGGCTGTAGCTAAAAAATTAGGGGATAATTCGGACGTTCATGTTTTTAAAAATTTTGGCACGGCCATGATAAAAAACGAGGATTGGGATATTGAATTTGTGGGAGCCCGAAAAGAATCGTATCAGTCAGAAAGTAGAAAACCATTGGTATCTCCCGGTTCGTTTGAAGATGATTTAAGTCGTCGTGATTTTACTATAAACACCTTGGCAATTAGCATGAATGCTGATGACTATGGTCAGTTAATTGATTTTTATAACGGAATGCAGGATTTGAACGATGGGATAATAAAAACGCCATTGGCTCCCGGAATTACGTTTAGCGATGATCCTTTGCGAATGATGCGGGCCATTCGGTTTGCTTCGCAACTCAACTTTACATTACATCCCGAAACCTTGCAGGGGATAAAAGATAATTCTCATAGGATTGAAATTGTATCTATGGAGCGTGTTTCAGATGAAATTAATAAGATAATTTTATCACCCAAACCATCCGTAGGGTTCAGTTTATTATTTGATACCGGTTTATTGCAATTGGTTTTTCCCGAAATGGCTTTATTGCATGGGGTGGAAACCATTGACGGACTTTCGCATAAAGATAATTTTTACCATACCATTCAAGTACTTGATAATTTGTGCCGTGAATCAGATGATATTTGGTTGCGATGGTCTGCCATACTTCATGATATTGCTAAACCACAAACCAAACGCTTTTATAAAGGTGAAGGGTGGACTTTTCATGGTCATGAAGATAAAGGGGCACGAATGGTGAAAGGGATTTTTAAACGGTTGCGTTTGCCACTAAATGAAAAAATGAAATTCGTTGAAAAAATGGTTCAGCTTCATTTGCGGCCTATTGTGCTATCTCAGGAAATAGTTACCGATTCAGCCGTTAGACGGTTGATTTTTGATGCAGGGGAAGATATTTTTAGTCTTTTAAAACTTTGTAGAGCTGACATAACAACAAAAAATGAGTTAAAGGTTAGAAAGTTTTTGAATAATCTGAAAGTGGTGGAGGATAAAATAAGAGATGTAGAAGAAAGGGACCGTGTTAGAAATTGGCAACCACCAATTGACGGGATTGAAATAATGGAACTATTTGGAATTGGGGCAGGCCGTGAAATAGGGGTGCTGAAAAATGCTTTGCGCGAGGCAATTTTGGACGGAGAAATAAAGAATGACTACAACGAAGGGTTGGAGTTTATAATTAAAAAAGGAACAGAAATAGGACTGAAACCTAAAAATAATTAGTAAAGGTTGGCCTTTAATAATATATCAACCGTAGGTTTTTTTGGGTCGTTAGTATAAATAGTAACTGGTTTTTGGGTGCTTCCCATATTTCCTAATAAATCAAATTTTACGGTTAAGGTAGCCGTTTCCCCTTTCTTTAATAAAGTTTTATCAATGTTTGGCTCGGTGCAATGGCATTGTGCTTTAAGACTCAAAATTTTTAAATCATTTTTACCCTTATTGGTTATAATAAAAGTAGTAGATACAAAACCTCCGATAGGTTGTGTTCCAAAATCTTTTTCACGTTTATCAATGCTAAATTTTGGAGCATCTTTTTTTTCCTTTTTTGAAAGGTTACCAAAATTATACTTAATGGTTCCCAACATATACAAAGGTTTTTCTGAATATTCAGGGTCATCCGTAATCAATCTAAAATTTTTGTTAAACGGCCCAAAATCCTGAAATATATTTCCATCAACAATTGCATAAAGTCTTACCTCTTCATTGGGCTCAATTATGCTTTTTTCAGGCCGTATCATATAACCAGTAGGCAGTGACGATGTGTTATTTATCTTGATTGGATATTGGCCATCGTTATACATCACTATAAATGCCGAATCCTTTTTGTCGTTCAACACATCTCCAAATTCAAACATTTCTTTATCAAACATTAAGTTTCCGGCGCGATAAGGAAATATATCATCCATTGTTTTGTCCCGAGGAATTACTTCCCCTCTAAGTTCTAAAATTACAACCTTTGCAAATTTAGCATTCGTATATACACCAAGGGTTTTGTCAATAATTCCAATCAAATTTTTAGGGTCATAAATTCCTGTAACAATCCCTGTATTTCCTGGAGCAATTGGACCTTTAGTCCATTCTCCAATTGTGCAGCCACATGAGGATTCTACATTTTGAATGATTAGTTCAGACGAGCCGGTATTTTTAAAAGTAAATACAGCTCTTACTTTTCCGCCATCTTCTTTTATTTTTCCAAAATCATGAAAACGTTTATCTACCTGAAGTGTAGTTTTGGCATCTTGTGAATAAAGTGGAAGGGTTACAGATAGAAGTAATAGTGTTAAAAAATTATATTTTATATTCAATTTCATTTCTAATTTTTAAAATAAGGTGATAAAGAATGCCCGATATCCGCTTTTATATGGTTTGTAGATTGTACTTCGGGCATTTCATGCGATACTAAAAAGATGTGTAATATAGGTAGTGGGTTGCCTGTTAATATTATTTAATTTTGTGAGGTGCAAAATAACGTACTTGACCCCAATAAAGAAAATCTTTCGCCACAAGAACAGGAATTAGAAAAAGTTTTACGCCCCTCTAACTTTAATGATTTCTCGGGGCAGGATAAAATTATGGAAAATTTGCGCGTGTTTGTTAAAGCCGCAGTTTTAAGAGGCGAGGCACTCGATCATGTTTTGCTTCATGGCCCTCCGGGATTGGGTAAAACCACCCTTTCTAATATTATAGCCAACGAATTAAAAACCAATATCAGAATTACCTCTGGCCCTGTAATTGAAAAGCCAGGCGATTTGGCGGGTTTACTTACTAATTTAGAAAAAGGCGATGTGCTTTTTATTGATGAAATTCATCGACTGAGTAATGTTGTGGAAGAATACCTTTACAGTGCCATGGAGGATTATAAAATTGATATAATGATTGACACGGGCCCAAATGCCCGTTCGGTTCAAATTAGTTTAAATCCGTTTACCTTGATTGGAGCTACCACCCGTTCGGGCTTGCTCACTTCGCCTTTGCGGGCAAGGTTTGGTATTAATTGCCGATTGGAATATTATGACTCAAAACTTTTACAAACCATTATAAAGCGTTCTTCCAAAATTATTAATACGCCTATTGAAGATGAAGCGGCTTATGAAATAGCCCGAAGAAGTCGAGGAACCCCTCGTGTGGCCAATTCATTACTTCGTCGTACCCGAGATTTTGCTCAGATTAAAGGCAATGGAGTAATTACTCTTGATATTGCCCGCTATTCATTAGATGCCTTGAATGTAGATAAACTGGGATTGGATGAAATGGATAATAAAATACTGGTAACCATTATTGATAAATTTAAAGGTGGGCCGGTAGGTTTAAATACAATTGCCACAGCGGTGGGAGAAGAAGGAGGAACGATTGAAGAAGTGTATGAACCTTTCCTTATTCAGCAGGGATTGCTTATGCGAACTGCAAGAGGCCGAGAAGCTACAGCTTTAGCATACGAACATTTGGGTAGGATACGGATGAATGGTAATAATCCTTCATTGTTTTAAATCCTTTTTTAATCCGTCAGATAAATCTGAAGGCAATGAATTAATAAATCTAAATCCATTGGCGTTGATTTCAGTCAATGGATAAAATAAAAAAGCCCCAAGATTTTAAAATCTTGGGGCTTTTTTATTAAATTTTTAAGTTATTCTATTCCTAAAAGTTCTACTTCAAATATTAAAAGGCTTCCTCCTGGAATTCCCTGAGTTCCTTGTGGGCCATAAGCTAAATCTGATGGAATATAAAGTTCCCATTTAGAGCCTACCTGCATTAATTGCAAAGCTTCTGTCCATCCACGGATTACCTGACCAACTCCAAATACTGCAGGTTCGCCACGTTCTACAGAGCTGTCAAATACTTTACCATCCAATAATTTTCCGGTATAATGTACTTTCACTTTTTGCTCGAGGGTAGGTTTAGAACCGGTACCTGGTTTGATAATTTTATATTGCAACCCTGATTCAGTAGTAACTACTCCGGGAGCAGTTTTGTTCTTTTCAAAAAAGGTGGCACAAAGTTTTTCAGTTTCGGCTGATTTTTTTTTCATTTCAGCCATGGCTGCAGCTTGCAGTAAAGAATTTGAAAGCTCTTTAGACATAATAAGTGAATCCCCTTTGATAGCACGTTGCATCGCAGCATTCATCACTTTATAATTAATTTCTGAAAAACCACCGTTTTTTAAATCGGCACCAATTAATGAGCCTAAAGCATAGCTTATGGAGTCAACATTGGTTTTTATTTTAGGATTTTCAACCGAACCTTTTTGAGCATTACTTACGAAAGCAAAAGCAAACAAGGCGACGAATATTGTGAATTTAGTTTTCAATTTAAAAATTAAATAAAAATTACTTTTCTATACCTAAAAGTTCTACTTCAAATATAAGAACACTATTGCCGGGAATTCCTTGGTTACCTTGCTCACCATAAGCAAGTGCAGATGGAATATATAACTCCCATTTAGAACCTACTGGCATAAGTTTTAAAGCTTCTGTCCATCCTGGAATAACTTGATTTACTTTAAATACAGCTGGTTCGCCACGCTGCACCGAACTGTCAAATACCTTACCATCCAATAATTTTCCAGTGTAGTGAACTTTTACTTTTTGGGTATCAGTAGCCAAAGCACCAGTACCTGCTTTGATAATTTTGTATTGCAAGCCTGTTGGAGTAGTAATAACACCTGTGGCAGTTTTATTTTTTGCTAAAAAATCAGTACCGGCTTTTTCATTATCACTCGATTTCTTTTTCATTTGCTCCTGAGCAAAAGCTTGTAAAATTCCACTTGCCTTCATTTTATCCATCAACATTGAATCACCATTCAAAGCACGTTGCATTGCTGCATTCATCACTTCATAGTTAAATTCTTCAAATCCTCCGGTTTTTAAATCTTCACCAATTAATGAACCTAAGGCATAACTAATACTGTCTGTTCTTGATTTAAGTGCTGGGTTTTCAGGTGATTTTGAGCCTGAAGCTCCTTTTTTACATGATACCGCGCCAAAAAGGGCTACTATCATTCCTAATGTTACTAATTTCAGTTTCATTTTTATTTATGTTTATTTTTAATATTAACTTTTTAAACCGTAACTGCAGAATTGTATAATTCCAGTCTACGTTGTTTT
>CAMDSC010000011.1 GCA_945907065.1 Chitinophaga pinensis | reverse complement strand
TCTTCTAATGTTTGAGCTTTAGTTTTTGCTTCTTCGGCAGCAGTTTCGGTTTCTAATACTTTAGCTGCTAAATCGCGGTTTGAAGCCATCAATGTTTCATCTTTTGTCATTAAGGCTTGGTAAAGATCTTTTAATCGTTCAATTTCAGCTTTAGCTTCGCGCAATGCTTTAGGATTTGCAACTCCACCTAATCTTATTTTTTTTGCTAATTCCAAAGTTTTAGCATCTAATTTAGCCTCCAGATCGCTATTGGTTCCGGCTAAGCCGGTATTGTTTTGAATTGCTTCTTCCAATTTGGCTTTAATTTGTTCCAATTCTTGGTTAAGCTCAGTCTTTTCAGCATTATGTTTAACTAATGCACTTTTATAAATTGCTTCATAAGTTTGCCCATCCGCCGCATGGGTGCTTTTATAATATTTGTAATACAAAAAACCATTGGCACAAAGTGATAGTAATAAAAGAATAGAAAATGTTGCCCCAAAAAGTGGTTTTTTCTTATCGTTTTCTTCTTGAACTGGTTGATTTTGTTCGTCGGACATGATTAATAATTATTATTTGGGTGCAATGTTATAAAATAACTTCGAATTATTTGTTAGTTTGTTTTTATAAACCCTTAATATAGAATCGAACTAAGCTTTTTTAGCTTTGTTTCTAATTACTTCAATTATAATAGGCAATATTGAAATAAAAATTATTCCTACCACTACTAGTTCAAAATTATTCTTTACTACTTCCATGCCGCCAAACCAATATCCTGCTAATGTTGCAATACTCACCCAAAGTATTCCACCCAAAATATCAAAGGGTAAAAAACGGCTGTATTTCATTTCTCCAACTCCGGCCACAAAAGGCGCAAAGGTGCGAACGATAGGAACAAAGCGAGCTAAAATGATAGTTTTTACCCCGTACTTTTCATAAAATTTCTCTGATTTTTCTATGTATTTAGGGTTTACCAATTGTCTTCCCCTCAGTTTCCATTTTATAGCTTTATGGCCCAAAAACCTACCAACAAAATAATTTGTATTATCGCCCAATACTGCCGCAATTATGAGGAGTAAAATAAGTAAACCTATGTTTAAACTTCCTAATGCTGCAAAGCTACCAGCCATAAACAACAACGAATCACCTGGCAAAAAAGGCATAACCACCAAACCGGTTTCAATAAAAATGATAGCAAATAGGATAGCATAGGTCCATGGGCCAAAATCGGCAATAATATCCCCAAGGGTTTTATCTAAATGAAGAAAAGAATTAATAAAGGTGTGTAAAAAATCCATGGCGGCAAAAATAAGTTTATTTGGTGATAGGTTTAAAAATGGTATTAGTATAGAAATATGTGGTTAATTCTAAAACTTCACTTTGTTTAAAATTTTTAGATTTGCAGAATGTTTAAATTTTTGGCCGGTCTTGTAATTTGGAATGTTATAAAAAAGGTAATAATGTATTTTTTTGCCATCACGCTGTTGTTGGTTATTATTTTTAAATGGATTCCGGTTCCAATAACCCCATTAATGGTAATACGATGTATAGACCAAAAAGCCAATGGTGAGGAATTGAAACTTGAAAAAGATTGGGAGTCGATTGATAATATTTCCAACAATTTGCAACTGGCGGTAGTGTGCACCGAAGACCAAAATTTTTTAGTCCATAACGGTTTTGATTTTACAGCTATAAAAAAAGCTATGGCAGAAAATAAGTGGAAAAAACGCAAACGAGGAGCCAGTACCATAAGTCAGCAAACTGCTAAAAATCTTTTTCTTTGGCAAGGCCGCAGTTGGATTCGCAAAGGCTTAGAAGTTTATTTTACATTTTTAATAGAAGTATTTTGGAGTAAGGAACGGATAATGGAGGTGTATCTGAATATTATAGAAATGGGCGACGGTATATATGGAGCTGAAGCCGCATCGCAACATTACTTTCGTAAATCGACTGCCAATTTATCCAATCAGCAAGCCGCGGCAATAGCAGCTATTTTACCTAATCCACGAAAATTTTCAGCCTCCAACCCAAGCCGTTATACTTTGAAACGCCAAAGTTTTGCCATGCGGCAAATGCGACATTGGGGAGGAAAACTGGATTATGATAATCCGCCAAACTCACAAGAATAATAATTATATTTTTGACCTAAAGTTAAAAAATAATTGTTCATTTTAGTAATAGTTTGTCATTCGAAATTCATCATTTATAATGGTTCTTAATAGTGAAAATGTGTTTCAAAATACCTTTGTTGGTTATGTAAATTCATTTAATTTCGCAGCACTTTATAGTATCAAATGAACTCACCTGCTGATTATTTGCCAATACTAATACAAGCTATTGTAGCCTTGGGTTTCGTGGCTTTTGTATTGGTGGCCACACATCTTATAGGCCCAAATAGAAAATCTAAAAATAAGACTGAAAATTTTGAATGTGGAGTAGAATCTACTGGTAATGCTCGTATACCGTTTTCGGTTAAGTATTTTATGATTGCCATTTTATTTGTTCTTTTTGATGTAGAGATAATTTTCTTTTATCCGTATGCAGTTAATTTTAAAGAAATGGGAGTTGAAGGATTTTTGGCCGTTCTGATGTTTGTAGGCTTCTTTTTGGTAGGTTATTTTTATGTTTTGAAAAAAGGTGCTTTAGAGTGGGATAAATAATAATACAAATTATCAAATGGCAGAAATTAAAATAGCAGATGCTCCACAAGGATTAGAAGGTGAAGGTTTCTTTGCTACCAAAATAGGAGATGTAATAGGGTTAGCTCGCGCAAATTCAGTTTGGCCACTTCCTTTTGCTACTTCTTGTTGTGGTATCGAATTTATGGGAACTATGAGTTCCAATTATGATATGGCTCGTTTTGGAATGGAACGGTTAAGTTTTTCACCTCGTCAGGCTGATTTGCTTATGGTAATGGGTACTATTTCTAAAAAAATGGGTCCAATCCTTCGTCAGGTTTATGAGCAAATGGCCGAACCCAAATGGGTAATAGCTGTAGGAGCTTGTGCTAGTAGCGGCGGAATATTTGATTCATACAGCGTTTTGCAAGGAATTGATAAAGTTATACCGGTTGATGTTTATGTTCCGGGATGTCCTCCAAGGCCTGAACAAATAATAGATGGTGTAATGCGGATACAAGATTTGGTGAAGGAAGAAAGTCTTCGTAGACGCTATACTCAAGAGTATAAAACCTTACTTGAATCTTATAATATTAAATAAACCGGTGGATAAAGAAATACTAATAAACGCAATCGAATCTAAATTTCCGGGAATAACCGAAACTTCTTCTGAACCCTATGGTTTATTAACTTTAGAAATTGCTGTTCCAAATTTAAAGGCATTGATTCATTGGCTAAAAGATGATGAGCAAATGAATTTTATCTTTTTAACAGATATATGCGGGGTGCATTATCCAAACCAAGGAAATCGTGAATTTGCAGTAGTTTATCACCTTCATAATTTAGAAGCTAATTTTAGATTGAGATTAAAAACCTTTGTGGGTCGTGAAAATATTAATGTGCCAACTATATGCGAAATTTATTCAGCAGCCAATTGGATGGAACGGGAAACCTTCGATTTTTACGGAATTATTTTTGAAGGACATCCTAATTTGAAACGCATATTAAATATGGACGAAATGGATTATTTCCCTATGCGTAAAGAGTATCCGATGGAAGATGCTACACGCACTGATAAAGATGATAGATTTTTTGGTAGAGATGGAAATGAAAATGTAACGTTTGATAATAAAAAAGCTTTAGCAAAAGGGAACAACCATGGATAAATCACAACAATTAGTTGCAACCGATAGCATGGATGGTGAGTTGGCTACGTTAAACCTTGGCCCAACGCATCCTGCCACTCACGGAATTTTTCAGAATGTATTAACCATGGATGGTGAACGTATTCAATCTGCTGAACAAACTTGTGGTTATATTCACAGGGCTTTTGAAAAAATAGCTGAAAGAAGACCTTTTAATCAAATTACTACATTAACTGATAGATTAAATTATTGTTCATCGCCCATTAATAATTTAGGATGGGATATGACTGTTGAAAAACTTATTGGTATTGAAGTTCCAAAACGGGTGGATTACATGCGGGTTATAATTATGGAACTTGCTAGAATTTCAGACCACTTGGTTTGCAATTGTGTAATTGGAGTGGATACGGGAGCTTTAACAGGGTTTTTCTATTTGTTTCAGGAACGTGAACGTATTTATGACATGTTTGAAGAAGTTTGCGGAGCCCGATTAACTACAAATATTGGACGAATAGGTGGATTTGAGCGTGATTTCAGTCCTGAGTTATATAATAAACTTAATGCATTTTTAAAAGAGTTTCCCAAACGATTGGAAGACTTTGAAAATATGCTGTGCCGCAACCGTATATTTATGGATAGGACAATAGACGTTGGACCTATTAGTGCTGAAAGAGCTTTAAATTATGGTTTTACAGGTCCAAATTTGAGAGCTGCAGGAATTGATTATGATGTGAGGGTGATGAATCCATATTCATCTTATCAAGATTTTGAATTTAAAGTTCCGGTGGGCAAAAGCGGAGATACATTTGACCGATTTAATGTGAGGCAAGAAGAAATTCACCAAAGCCTTTCAATTATTCGTCAAGCCTTGGATAAAATGCCCGCTGGTAATTATCATGCAGATGTTCCTGAATTTTATTTACCCCCAAAACAAGAAGTTTATCGCAGCATGGAAGCGTTAATCTATCATTTTAAAATTGTGATGGGTGAAACGGATATTCCTTCTGGAGAAGTTTATCATGCAGTAGAAGGTGGCAATGGGGAATTGGGCTTTTATTTAATAAGTGATGGTGGTAGAACACCTTACCGTCTGCATTTCAGAAGACCTTGTTTTATTTATTACCAAGCCTATCCCGAAATGATAAAAGGCTCGATGCTAAGTGATGCCATTGTAACAATGAGTAGTTTAAATGTAATAGCCGGAGAATTAGATGCATAATATGGAAACAGCTGAAAGTAATATTCAATTCAAACCCGAAACTTTAAAGGAAATTGACAGAATTATAAAGCAATTTCCCGAAGGTAAACAAAAGAGTGCAATTTTAAGAATACTGCACATGGCTCAGGAAGAGTTCGGAAATTGGTTAAGTGTAGATGTTATGGATTATGTTTCCAGACTATTGCATATACAACCCATAGAGGTATATGAGGTAGCCTCATTTTACAGTATGTATAATCTTAATCCTGTAGGAAAAGTGGTTATTGAATTTTGTCATACTGGGCCTTGTTGCCTGGTAGGTGCAGAAAAAATATTAAAGCATATTCAAACTTCTTTAAATATTAAAACAGGAGAAACTTCATCCGATGGCATCTTTACGTTAAAAGCGGCAGAGTGTTTAGGCGCTTGTGGATATGGCCCAATGCTGCAAATAGGCGAGACCTATTATGAAAATTTAACAGAAGAAAAGGTTGATAATTTATTATTAACATTAAGAACAAAGCATAGCTAAGATGGGACGCAAAATACTGCTTGAAAAAATAAATGTTGAAAATATTCATACCTACGATGTATACCGAAAAGAAGGTGGATACGAGGCGGTAGAAAAAGCATTGAAAAAAATGACACCCGATGAAGTGGTGGAAGAAGTTAAAAAATCTGGGTTAAGAGGTAGGGGAGGAGCAGGATTTCCTGCAGGAATGAAATGGAGTTTTATTGCCAAACCTGAAGGAGTTCCTCGCTATTTGCTTTGCAATGCAGATGAATCTGAGCCTGGAACATTTAAAGATAGATATTTGATGGAAAAAAATCCTCATCTTTTGATTGAAGGAATGATTTTGTCAAGTTATGCATTAGGATGTAACACATCTTACATTTATATCCGAGGTGAGTTTATGTGGATTCTTCGCATTTTAGAAAAAGCCATAGCCGAAGCATATACCAACGGGTGGTTGGGTAAAAATATTAAAGGAAGCGGATATAATTTGGATTTATATGTTACTCCCGGAGCTGGCGCATATATATGTGGTGAGGAAACAGCGCTTATTGAATCCTTAGAAGGCAAACGTGGAAATCCCCGAATGAAGCCACCTTTTCCTGCAATTAAAGGATTATGGCAATGTCCTTCAGTTGTTAATAATGTAGAAACTTTGGCTTCTGTTGTTTCAATTGTAAATAACGGAGGAGATGAGTATGCAAAAATTGGTATTGGTAGAAGTACAGGTACCAAACTTATTTCTGCTTGCGGTAATATTAGCAAACCGGGAGTGTATGAAATTGAATTAGGATTATCCGTTGAAGAATTTTTATACTCTGACGAATATTGTGGTGGAATAAAAGATGGAAAACGATTAAAAGCGTGTGTTCCCGGAGGGTCATCGGTTCCAATATTACCGCATTATTTAGTTACAAAAACTTCTGCTGGCGAACAACGGTTAATGAGTTATGAATCTTTGGCCGATGGAGGATTTGCAACTGGAAGTATGTTAGGTTCGGGAGGATTTATAGTATTTGATGAAGACCAATGCATAGTTCGTAATACATGGAATTTTACCCGTTTTTATCATCATGAGAGTTGTGGACAATGTAGCCCCTGCAGAGAAGGAACAGGTTGGATGGAAAAAGTATTGCACCGCATTGAAAATGGACATGGTCACAAGCATGATATTGATTTATTATGGGATGTTCAACGCAAAATAGAAGGAAATACAATTTGCCCATTAGGTGATGCCGCAGCATGGCCAGTAGCTGCAGCAATCCGTCATTTCCGTGAAGAATTTGAATGGCACATTAATGAGCCCGTAAAGTGTTTAGAAAAAAATTATGGTTTGGTAAAAGAACCGGTTTTAGCAATATAAAAAAATGCCAAAAGTAACAATCGACGGACATACCATTGAGGTAGCAGAAGGAACAACAATACTAAATGCGGCTCGCCAAATTGGTGGAGACTTAGTACCACCTGCAATGTGCTATTATAGTAAATTGGATGTAAGTGGAGGGAAATGCCGAACCTGTTTGGTAGAGGTTACCAAAGGCTCAGAAAAAGATCCACGCCCAATGCCGAAATTAGTAGCAAGTTGTTCTACACCAGTGATGGATGGAATGGAAGTGGGTAATAAATCAAGTGCTAAAGTGATGGATGCCCGTAAAGGGGTTGTTGAATTTTTATTAATAAATCATCCTTTGGATTGTCCAATTTGCGATCAGGCTGGTGAGTGTGATTTACAAAATTTGTCATACGAGCATGGAGCATCTGGTTCACGATATGAAGAAGACAAACGAACCTTCGAAAAAATTGATATAGGACCAAATATTCAGCTCCACATGACACGCTGTATTTTATGCTACAGATGTGTAAATACTGTAGATCAAATTACCGATAGTAGAGTTCATGGAGTTTTAAATCGTGGAGATCATTCAGAAATAGGAACTTATATTCATAATTCTATTGAAAATGATTTTAGTGGAAATGTGATTGATGTTTGCCCTGTGGGAGCTTTGACAGATAAAACATTTAGATTTAAAAGTCGTGTTTGGTTTTTGAATCCTATGAATGCTCATTGCAAGTGCGATAAATGTTCAGGTGAAGCAGTAGTTTGGATGTTTGGAGATGAAATTTATAGAGTAACTGGTCGCAAAGACCAATATGGTGAAGTAAAAGATTTTATTTGTAATACTTGCCGTTTTGATAGCAAAGATTTAGCAAAATGGACCATTGAAGGACCAAGACACATTGAACGTGGTTCAATTATAGGGCAAGGGCATTATGAGTTAAAACCTGAGGATAACATAAAAGAAATAGGATAGAAAATGAGTATATTATTAATAATTAAAATCGTCATAATTCTAATCATATTCATTATCACTCTTGTGGCAGCTATGTATTCCACATATATGGAACGAAAAGTGGCAGCAGGAATTCAAGACCGTATTGGCCCTGACAGAGCGGGTCCATGGGGTATTTTTCAGCCTTTGGCTGATGGGGGTAAAATGTTTTTTAAAGAAGATTTTATTCCAGGAAAATCTGAAAAGTGGTTATTTATTTTAGCGCCTGGTTTGGCCATGTTCACGGCTTGTATGACAGGGGCAATTATTCCTTGGGGCGGTACTTTAACACTTTTTGGTGAAACCTTTAATTTGCAAATAGCCAACATAGATATAGGAATTCTTTATATCATGGGATTTGTTTCTATCGGTGTTTATGGAATAATGATTGGTGGATGGGCATCTAATAATAAGTACTCACTATATGGTGCAGTTAGAGCCAGTTCACAAATGATAAGCTATGAATTAGCAATGGGCTTAGCCATATTAGCGGTTGTTATGACCACAGGTTCATTAAATCTAGGAGATATTGTAGAGGCTCAAAAGGGAGGACAATGGAATGTTTTTTATCAACCCTTGGCTTTTTTACTTTTTATAGTTTGCGCATTTGCTGAGTGCAACCGTGCCCCATTTGATATGGCTGAATGTGAATCAGAATTAATCGGTGGTTATCATACAGAGTATAGCAGCATGAAACTTGGATTTTTTCTTTTTGCAGAGTATATCAATATGTTTATTTCTTCCGCAGTAATTTCAGTATTATTTTTTGGAGGTTATAATTTTCCTTTTATGCATGATTTAGGTTTATCAGCCAATGCTATTACCTTTATTGGGGTTGCAGTTTTCTTTGCAAAAATTTTATTTTTCATTTTCTTTTTTATGTGGGTAAGATGGACTTTACCACGTTTCAGATATGATCAATTAATGCAACTTGGATGGAAAGCTTTAATTCCTTTAGCTATTATAAATTTGATGGTAACTGGAGGATGGCTAATGTTCAAAGATGATTTGTGGGCTATGATATCAAAAATGTTTTAAACTAAAATAATTAGAATCCTTAAATGAAATCCCTAAGTAATAGGAGCATAGAAGTTTCGAACAAGAAAATGACTTTTATGGAGAGAATATATCTCCCGGCAGTTATTGGAGGTTTGTTTATCACTTTAAAACACCTTTTCATGAAAGGTGCAACGATTAAATATCCTGAGCAAACACGTCCCGTTAGTGATGTTTATAGAGGGAAGCATGTTTTGAAACGTGATGAAAAAGGAGCTGAACGTTGTACAGCCTGTGGGTTATGCGCTGTTGCTTGTCCGGCTGAAGCTATAACTATGACCTCGGCTGAACGTAAAAAAGGAGAAGAAGGATTATACCGAGAAGAGAAGTATGCAACCGTATATGAAATAAATATGCTGAGATGTATTTTTTGTGGTTTGTGCGAAGAAGCCTGCCCAAAGGAGGCTATCTTTTTGACAACAGAGATTATGCCTGCTAATTTTGAGCGACAAGATTTTATTTATGGTAAAGATAGATTGGTAGAGCCGATTGATAAACGAGTAGATGTCTCAAATAGACAAACTATCGAAGTAGTAACACAAAAATTCAATGATTAAAGAAAATTTAAAATAATGTTGGGATATCTATTTTACATACTCAGCGGATTAACAATCCTTACAGCCATTTTGATGATTGCAGCCCGCAATCCTGTTCATAGTGTTTTGTATTTAATCGCCACTTTTTTTATGGTTTCGGGCCAATATTTACTTATGAATGCTCAGTTTTTGTTTGTAGTAAATATTATAGTTTATGCCGGAGCAATAATGGTTTTGTTTCTGTTTGTACTTATGCTTCTAAACTTAAATAAAGAAACTGAACCTCAAAAATCCATGAAAACAAAATTGGCAGGAGTTATTGCAGGTGGTTTATTATTGATTACGCTTTTAGGAGCCTTAATAAAAAGCAATACCAATTCTGAAAATTTACCAATTACAGATATTGGTTTAGTTAAAAATTTGGGACGAGTTTTATTTACCGATTTTGTGGTTCCATTCGAAATAAGTTCAATATTATTTTTATCAGCTATGGTAGGAGCAATATTAGTTGGCAAGCGCCACAACGGGGAAACGGAGGTAATAAGTGAATAGTTATTTACCACCAATAGACCATTATATTTGGTTAAGTTCAATATTATTTAGCATCGGTGTTATCGGTGTATTGATACGCAGAAACGGTATTGTATTATTAATGTGCGTTGAGTTAATGCTTAATGCGGTTAATCTTTTATTTACAGCTTTCTCTACTTATTTTCAAGATGCTGCTGGACAAATATTTGTATTTTTTATAATGGTAGTAGCGGCAGCTGAAGTTGCAGTAGGACTGGCCATTTTAGTTATGATCTACCGAAATACAAAATCAGTAGATATTAGTTTGTTAGATAAATTAAAACATTGATAGGGTAGATGGAAAATTATATAGCTTTAGCCATTTTTATACCACTTTTAGGATTTGTTATTTCAGGATTACTTGGGCGTTTTATGTCAAAAAACATTACGGGCATAATTTCCTCTCTAAGTGTTTTGGTTAGTTTCGTATGTTCTGTTATTCTATTCAATCATCTAAGCAATGGCGGTGAATCTGTTAAGCTCGATATGTATAATTGGATAGCAGCAGGAAATATCAGTATTGATTTTAGTTTTTTAGCCGACAGGCTTTCCGTTTGGATGATGCTGATAGTGACCGGTGTTGGTTTCTTAATTCATATCTATTCCATTGGATATATGCAACATGACGAAGGTTTTTATAAGTTTTTTGCTTATCTAAATCTCTTCATATTTTCAATGCTTTCGTTAGTTTTAGGAGCCAATTATGTAATTATGTTTTTTGGCTGGGAAGGGGTAGGAATGTGTTCGTATCTGTTGATTGGATTTTGGTATGCCAATAAAGAATACGGCTATGCAGCCCGCAAAGCCTTTATTATGAACCGCATTGGTGATTTAGGTTTATTGATAGGAATATTTGTTTTGTTCAATACCTTCGGTACTACTGATTATCAAACTGTTTTTTCAGGTGCAGCCTCTGCCAATAAAGGAACTATTGAATTAATTTGCATATTATTATTTGTAGGTGCTATTGGCAAAAGTGCTCAAATTCCATTATTTACTTGGTTGCCTGATGCAATGGCCGGTCCTACACCCGTTTCTGCATTAATACATGCTGCCACAATGGTAACTGCTGGAATTTATTTAGTAGCCCGCTCTTCTGTGTTTTTTGTAAGCTCCGAATTAGCTTCTATCATTGTGTTAGTAGTTGGTTTGGTTACCGCAATTGTTGCCGCTACTATCGCCATTAAACAAAATGATATTAAAAAGGTATTAGCCTATTCAACCGTTAGTCAGCTGGGATATATGTTTGTTGCGCTCGGCGTTGGAGCTTATTCTACTGCCTTATTTCACGTTACAACCCACGCATTTTTTAAAGCTTTATTATTCTTAGGTTCAGGAAGTGTAATTCATGCCATGAGCGGTGAACAAGACATTCGGTTTATGGGTGGACTTAGTAAAAAATTAAAGATTACTCACATTACATTCTTATTAGGAACTCTTGCAATAGCAGGCGTTCCACCGTTGGCAGGTTTTTTTAGTAAAGATGAAATATTAGCAAAAGCCTATTATGGTAACGGAATAGTTGTATTTGTGTTATTGGCGTTAACTTCAATTGTTACCGCCATTTATATGGCCCGTTTATATTTTTTAACCTTTCATGGAGAATTTAGAGGAACAGAAGAACAAAAGCACCACTTGCATGAAAGCCCGGTAACTATGACCATTCCTTTAATTCTATTAGCAATTCTTTCTTGTGTTGGTGGATTTTTGGGGTTATCATCATTATTTTATCATCACCATTTTGTTGATGAATTTTTGAGTAAAGTATTAATAAATGCTCACATTCCTCATCCATCTGAGTTATTTGAAATTATAGTATTGGTAGTATCTGTTATTATTTTAGTAATTATAATATTTGCAACCCGCCGTTATTATGTTTCTAATAAAAATATTCCAGTTGCTATTGAAGAAGAAACTGGTGTAGAGAAAATTTTAAGTCATAAATATTATTTTGATGAAATTTATAATAAATTAATTCTAAAACCCATCGAGTGGCTTTCAAGTTTTGCCCATGATTTTATGGACAGAAGGTTTATAGATGGAATAGTGAATTTTTCAGGAAAAGGTGTTACAGTTTGCGGTAAATATTTACGACTAGTGCAATCGGGTAATGTTGAGTATTATTTGTTGGCAATGGTAGTAGGTGTCATCACATTTTTGGTAATTTATCAATTGGTATAATATTTTGGTACTTATAATAATTCCTTTCATAGCAGCCCTGTTAGCTTTAGTTTTTAAAGATAAGCTTGCAAAAATAATAGCACTAACTGCATCGGTTGCACAGTTAATAGTAAACTTTGTTTTGTTGTCAGGATTTGATGTAAAAAACAAAGCAATTCAATATGCTTCAAGTTACGAATGGTTTTCGGCACTTGGACTAAATTATTCAACGGGTATTGATGGCATTGCTATGGTAATGTTGTTGCTTACCAATATTGCTTGTGTGCTAATAATACTAAGTGCTTGGGATAATAATTATTCTGGAATGACAAAGTTTTTATCGCTTGTATTAATTATGCAAGGCGCCTTAAATGGCGTTTTCCTTTCCACAAATGGTTTGATGTTTTACATATTTTGGGAACTGGCTTTAATTCCAATTTACTTTATAGTAGGAATTTGGGGTGGAGAAAACAGAATTAAAATAACCTTTAAATTTTTCATCTATACATTTTTAGGAAGTTTATTAATGCTCTTAGCTTTAATATTTGTTTACCTTCATACCCCTGGAAATCATAGTTTTGAATGGAGTGAAATGTTGAAGGCAGAAATGAATGGCTGGGAATCAACACTAGTTCTTTGGGCGTTTTTTATCGCATTTGCAATTAAAATGCCAGTATTCCCATTTCATACATGGCAGGCCGATACATATAGTGTAGCACCTGCACAAGGCACAATGCTACTTTCAGGTATTATGCTTAAAATGGGTATTTTTGGAATGATTCGTTGGATGTGGCCAATGGCTAAAAATGCCTGCGGTTGCAATTACAATATCTTTATAATTTTAGCAGTTATTGGAATTATTTATGCCGCTATTATTGCCATAAGGCAAAATGATATTAAACGTGTGATTGCATGGTCCTCAGTTAGCCATGTTGGTTTAATTGCGGCCGGTATTATGACTTGGAACAAAGAAGGGTTACAAGGTGGAATTTTACAAAGTTTTAACCACGGTATAAATGTTATCGGCTTATTTTTTGTAGCTGAAATTATTGAGCGGCGTTTGAAAACACGTGACTTAACCAAAATGGGTGGACTTGCAAAATACGGTAGAGGTTTTGCTTTTTTATTTATGATGATAATGTTGGGAAGCGTTGCCGTTCCTTTCACCAACGGTTTTACGGGTGAATTTTTATTATTGAATGCCACTTTTAATTATCAAATTATTTTAGGAATAGTTTCAGGATTAACCATTATTTTTTGTGCAGTTTATATGTTACGAGTATACCAATTGGCGATGTATGGTCCTGAAAAAGACAATGGTGGAAGAATTGGAAAATTATCATGGTCGGAATATTTAACCTTAGGTATCATTGTGATTTTGGTAATAACAATAGGAGTTTTTCCTAATCTGATTTTAAATATTTCTGACACATCTGTAAACGACTTGATATCACTTATGAAAGGGGGAGCTACATTATGAAAACCTTAATATTACTATTTATATCAGGCATTTTCTCATTGTTTGGTGGCATATTTGGACTGAAGAAAATATTGCCTTTGTTTGCCACAATAGCTTTGGCAACGGCACTTGGATACTTATGCTACGATAGTTATTATGGCCCTGAATATTTGCGAAATATGCTGGTTTTCGATAATTATTCAACACTTTTTATTGCAATAGCAATTGGTAGCACCTTGCTTATAGCCCTAATGTCGGCAAAAGGATTTAGCTATACCAATGAAAGTTTTGGTGATATTATTGGTCTTATGTTTTTTGTTCTTTGTGGTGTCGTGTGTATGGTTAGTTTCAATAACATGGTAATGTTATTTTTAGGTATTGAAATTTTGTCAATTCCTTTATATGTTATGGTTGGAAGCAATAGGAATAATTTAAAATCCAATGAAGCCGCTCTTAAATATTTTATAATGGGAGCTTTTGCCACTGGTTTCTTATTATTTGGAATAGCCCTAATTTATGGAGCAACACGAACCTTTGATTTGGATGCCATTCGAAGCCTTTCAGCCACAGCATTGGAATCAAATCCAGCCATGATAAGTATAGGTTTATTGTTTATTACAATTGCCTTTGCTTTTAAAATAGCTGCCGTTCCTTTCCATTATTGGAGTCCTGATGTGTATCAAGGAAGTCCTACTTTGGTAACTGCTTTTATGGCTACGGTAGTAAAAACTGCCGGATTGGGCGCCTTTTTGAAATTTATCATCTATTTAAGCCCAATGTTAAGCAGCGATTGGTATTTAATATTAGCTATTATGTCGGCAGCCACAATGTTGTTTGCGAATATGGTGGCGGTATTGCAAGATGACTTTAAGCGAATGATGGCTTATAGTAGTATTTCGCATGTAGGATATGTATTAATGGCCTTGATTACTGTTAATAAAGATACTCCATCAATAGTTGGATTTTATTTAATTGTATATTCATTGGCTACAATTGGAATATTCGCTTGTTTGTTAATCCTAAATCCTAATCATAATAAAGATAATAGTTTTTCTGTATTTAATGGTTTAGGAAAACGTTCTCCTGTTTTGGCCTTAATATTAACAGTATGTTTGTTGTCACTTTCTGGCATTCCTCCATTTCCTGGCTTTTTTGCTAAATATTCAATTTTTAAGCAAGCAATAAGCGAACACTTGTGGTTGGTAGTTATTGCAATTTGTAGTTCGGCCATTAGTATTTATTACTATTTCAGAGCTATTACAGCTATGTATTTTAATAAAGTTGAGGCTACAGAAAGTAATGAATTACCTGAAAAGAATTATGCTGGCTATGTTGTTATATCTATAGCATTTGTAGCATTAATAGTTTTGGCTATTTTTCCAAATATTATTGGTTTATAAAAAACTATCCCAAAAAACTTAAATAATATTTTGTAACGGTTTCGGTTAACGAAGCAATATTGTAATTATCAGAAGCTTTAGCAAGGTCTTTCAATTCGCCTTGTTTGGTCAATATTTTTATGGTTCCTTTTGTTTTATAAGCTTCGTTTTTTACGGTTCCGGTATTTACAAAATAGCCAATGGTTGAGTTGTTCAAATCTTTAATATTTGCTAAAGCATTACTTTTTCTTTCCTCTATTAATGATTTATCAAAGGGTTTGTTTTGAATACTGATTTTTGGAAGTTTCCGATTAATTAACGATTTACATAATTTACTTAACACAAAGTCATCGCATTCCTGCCATTGTTTAATATTTAATATTAAATCCGAATCATCAATTTTATTAAACTTTTCAAACAATAAAGAATCTACTGCAATTGGAGATTTTAATTTTAAAAAATAAAGTAGATTATCAGTTGTATTTAGAGGATAATTAATAGCCAATAATTCCTTTGCTCGCCTCATAATATTTGTAATTAGAGTATCGGCAGCCAAAGTTGTTTTGTGTAAATACACCTGCCAATACATTAAACGACGGGCAATAATAAATTTCTCAATACTGTAAATTCCTTTTTCCTCAACCACCAATTCATTATCCTTTACTGCCAGCATACTTATAATGCGATCAATACCAACAATACCTTCACTCACGCCGGTATAAAATGAATCACGGGTTAGGTAATCCAGGCGATCCATATCCAGCTGACTACTTATCAGTTGATGAAGAAATTTTTTAGGGTAATTATCTATAAATATTTCAATGGCCAAATTCAATCGTCCTTTAAACTCTTTGTTTAGCAATTGCATTAATTCCAACGAAATGGTTTCGTGATGAATATCTGGCAAAATGGTATTTTCCAAAACATGAGAAAATGGGCCATGACCAATATCGTGCAGCAATATGGCAATACAGGTAGCTTCTTTTTCTTCAGCTGTTAGTTCTACCCCTTTTTGTTCTAATGTATCTAATGCTTTGGTCATTAAATGCAAAGCGCCAAGTGCATGGTGAAATCGTGTGTGAATAGCTCCGGGATAAACAAGATGGGTTAACCCCAGTTGATTAATACGCCTTAATCTTTGAAACCACGGATGCTCCATCAAATCAAAGATGATTTCATAAGGGATGGTTATAAAACCATAAACAGGATCGTTTATTATTTTTAATTTGTTCAAAGTGGTTGGGCAAAGTTAATTAGTTATTGGGTTATTGTAACAATGGATTTTAAACCTATAATCTGAGTTTTTTATTTTCCAGATAATATTTAAAATAATAATCTGCTAATCTGTGGTTAAGCTTTTGTTTCTTTGTGGCAAGCAATATTTAAACTAAACATCTCGTTAAAATTACAATGGCAAACGAACACATACTTTGGGCTGACGATGAAATTGAACTTCTAAAACCACACATTATTTTTCTTGAAAATAAAGGATACAAAATAACCACTGTAAATAACGGCCGTGATGCAATTGACGAAGTAAAAAAGCAATATTTTGATATTGTTTTTTTAGATGAAAATATGCCGGGTATATCTGGATTGGAAGTACTTAAGCAAGTAAAAGAATACCGCAATGATTTACCGGTTGTTCTTATCACAAAAAATGAAGAGGAAGGTATGATGGAAGATGCCATTGGTACCAAAATAGACGATTACCTTATTAAACCTGCCCATCCCAACCAGATTCTTTTAAGTATTAAAAAAATTCTTGAAAAACGCGAGCTGGTAAAGGAAAAAACCACTTCAGGCTACCAGCAGGAATTTAGGAATATAGGCATGACAATGGGCGAGAGGCTAAGTTTTGAAGATTGGAAAAACCTTTATAAAAAATTAGTTTACTGGGAAGTTAATTTTGACCAGAGTCAGGAAACGGGAATGGAGGAAGTTTTTAAAATGCAAAAACAGGAAGCCAATAAGAATTTTTGCAAGTATGTGGAAGACAATTACCTTAAATTTTTACCTTACGATAATACCCAGGCTCCCATAATGAGTCATACTTTGATGCGACGGGGAATTTTAACGGAGCAAGAAGTCGGAAAACCTTTTTTCTTCATTTTGATTGACAATCTTCGTTTTGACCAATGGCGTACTATTTCACCCATTATTTCTGAATACTTTAGAGTAGAAAAGGAGGATTTATATTTGTCTATTTTGCCTACAAGTACTCAGTATTGCCGCAATTCCATTTTTGCCGGATTAATGCCTTCGGATATTGAAAAACGTTTTCCAGGCAAATGGAGCAATGATGAAGATGACGGGGGTAAAAATAATTTTGAAGGGGATTTTTTTACAGATTTGTTAGGTCGTTTGCGCAAGCCAATGAAAACTAAATATACCAAAGTTGTAAATCTTGATCAGGCAAAAGATATGCTGGATGATATACCCAATATGTTCAGCAACGAGATGAATGTGATTGTTTACAATTTTGTGGATTCGCTGAGCCATGCCCGTACCGACTATAAGATAATGAGGGAACTGGCTGAGGAAGAACCTGCATACAGAAGCATAACTCAAAGTTGGTTTGAACATTCTCCACTTTGGGAAGCTATGAAAAAAATAGCAGAGAAAGGAGGAAAAATAGTGATCTCCACCGACCATGGTTCAGTAAGAGTAAGTGAAACCATAAAAGTGATTGGCGATAAAAAAACCACCTCCAATCTACGTTACAAAACTGGAAAAAATTTAAGTTATAATAAAAAGGAAGTATTTGAAATACTTAAACCCGAAGATGGATTCTTACCCAAACAACATCTCAGCAGCAATTTTATCTTTGCCAGGGAAAACGGATATTTCGTTTACCCCAACAACCAAAACCACTATTCCAATTATTACGACAATACGTTTCAGCATGGGGGTATTTCCATTGAAGAAATGCTGATACCTCTGATAACACTGGCGGCGAAGTAGAGTATCAATTTGTGTCAAAAAAAGTAAATCTTACTATCTTTAGTTTTATTTTCAAAAGTATTGAATCTGAATTTATAAATAGTATTCCCCCAAGTTTCCACAACACTATATTTCCAATGTTTAATACATGAAATTTGTAAAATATATGTCACCAAAACATAGTGTTAAACAGCTTCAGGAAATCGCTTGTCAGGTAAGACGCGATATAGTAAGAATGGTACATGCGGTGCAATCCGGTCATCCCGGTGGATCATTAGGTTGTGCCGATTTGTTGGTTGCTTTATTCCATGAGGTAATGGATTATAAAGCCAAACCATTTAAAATGGACGGGAAAGGCGAGGATATTTTTATTTTATCCAATGGCCATATTTCACCGGTGCTTTATAGTACCATGGCCCATGCTGGTATTTTTGACGTAAAAGAACTGGCAACTTTCAGAAAATTAAATTCAAGATTACAAGGCCATCCTGCTACTCATGAACATTTGGAAGGAGTGAGGATAGCCTCAGGTTCTTTAGGACAAGGGCTTTCGGTAGCTACCGGAATTGCTTTGAGCAAACAAATGAACAATGACCCAAAAACTGTGTATTGCTTAATGGGCGATGGTGAATTGGAGGAAGGACAAAATTGGGAAGCAATAATGTTTGCAGCCCATAATAAGGTTGATAATTTAATTGGTATAGTTGATTTTAATGGTCAGCAAATTGATGGTAGTACCAAAGACATAATGGGACTTACCGAGATTAAGGATAAGTTTGAAGCATTTGGTTGGCTTACTTTGGATATGGATGGAAACAATATGGGAAATGTGTTGGAAATATTGAACAAAGCAAAAAGTATGTCAGGACAAGGAAAGCCTGTCTTAATAAAAATGAAAACAGACATGGGAGCCGGTGTTGATTTTATGATGGGTAGCCATGAATGGCATGGTATAGCACCTAACAATGAGCAACTGGCTAATGCGTTGGCACAATTGCCGGAGACATTGGGAGACTACTAATTTAATTTACAGGACAATAGAAGCATAACTTTTTCGTAATACTATTTACAAAGGTTTAATATTTGTAATTAGGTTTTATTAAAAATAAGCAATTTGAAACACAGAGCATTATTTAAAAGTAAGTTCATTTTCTGTATTATACTACTGGTTTTTACAAGTATGCCATTTGCTAACGTAAACGCTCAACAACCCAACAAAACTCGTATTTTATTTTTATTGGATGCCAGCGGCAGCATGTATGCCGAAATGGGACGTGATACACGAATGGATGTGGCTAAACGCCTGTTATCCAAAATGGTGGATAGCTTGCGTAATACCCCAAATCTTGAAATAGCCCTAAGAGTTTATGGGCATCAAACTACCAAAGACAAGCAAAATTGTCGCGATACAAAACTTGAAATTCCTTTTGGAAAAAATAATCACGACGCTATGAAAGTTAAATTGCGTGAAATTAGACCCTTAGGAACCACATTGATTGCCTATTCTTTGCAAGAAGCGGCCTTTGATTTTCCACAAGATAATAGAAGTAGAAATGTTATAATATTAATAACCGATGGATTGGAAGAATGTAATGGAGACCCTTGTGCCGTATCGGAAGCATTGCAAAGGCGTGGCGTAATTTTAAGACCTTTTATTATTGGGGTAGGATTGGATAAAGAATTTGGGAGACAATTTGAATGCATAGGCCGTTTTTTTGATGCAACTACCGAAGAAGGTTTTGACGATGTACTAAAAGTAGTTATTTCTCAAGCAATAAATAATACCACCTTGCAGGTAAATTTATTAGATCAAAGTGGTAGGGCAATTGAAACCGATGTAAACATGACCTTTTACGATAATCATACGGGTCGTGTTACAGATAATTTTATTCATACCTTAAATAATAACGGAGTGCCTGATACTATTAATCTTGATCCTGTAAATCGTTATAATATAGTAGTGCATACATTACCTCCTGTTAAAAAGGAAGGAGTGGAAATAATAGCAGGCAGGCATAATATAGTAGCCATTTCTGCTCCACAAGGAGGACTTAAATTAAGAGTAAATGGGGTTACAAATTACAATAGGTTACAGTGTATTGTTAAAAAAGCCGGGACCCATGAAGTAGTAAATGTTCAGGATTTCAATACGATGGATAAATATATAGTGGGGAATTATGATATTGAAATATTAAGTACTCCACGTATCTATGAATATGATATTAAAATAAAGCAAACGGATGTTACAGTTTTGGAAATAGACCAACCTGGTAAGCTTAATTTCTATTCACGATTAGGCGTAACTGGAGCAATTTACCGTATGAAAAACAATAAATTGGAATGGGTAATAAATATTAATAATGGATCAAGTTCACAAATTATTGTATTGCAGCCTGGAATGTATAAACTAATTTGCAGAGCAAATATTGACAAACGAATAATAGCAACAAAGCGTGTTGACTTTGAAATAAAATCAGGACAAGTAACGCCGCTTAATGTACTTTAAGAATTATTTAAAATGGTTAAAATAGAAATACTCGATCAAAAAGATACCCGTTCAGGGTTTGGTGCAGGCTTATTGGAATTGGGACGAACCAATCCTAATGTGGTAGCCTTATGTGCAGACCTAACCGGGTCGTTAAAAATGGATGCATTTAAAAAGGAATTTCCAGAACGATTTATACAAACAGGAATAGCTGAAGCCAATATGATAGGTATGGCCGCAGGTTTGGCCACAGGTGGAAAAATTCCGTTTACAGGAACCTTTGCCAATTTCAGTACAGGAAGGGTATATGATCAAATCCGTCAGTCGGTGGCTTATTCGGGTAAAAATGTAAAAATTTGTGCTTCTCATGCCGGAGTTACTTTGGGTGAAGACGGGGCTACCCATCAAATATTAGAAGATATAGGATTAATGAAAATGCTACCCGGAATGGTAGTTATTAATCCTTGTGATTATAACCAAACCAAAGCCGCTACTATTGCCATTGCAGATTATGAAGGGCCGGTTTATTTACGTTTTGGCCGCCCTAAATGGCCTGTGTTTACAGCTCCCGACCAAAAATTTGAAATTGGAAAGGCTTGGCATATCAATAATGGAAATGCCGTTTCAATTTTTTGTACCGGTCACTTGGTTTGGAAAGCTATTAAAGCCGGCGAAATATTAGCTGAAATGGGTATTGAAGCAGATATAATAAATATTCATACTATAAAACCTTTGGATAAAGAAGCGGTATTGGCATCTGTGGCCAAAACGGGTTGCGCTGTTACAGCTGAAGAACACCAGATGAATGGTGGGTTGGGCGACAGTATTTGCCAGTTATTGGCTTTGAATAATCCAAAACCTGTAGAAATGGTAGCGGTAAACGACAGTTTTGGCGAAAGTGGAACACCGGATGAATTGCTTGTGAAATATGGCTTGGATACGGTTAATATTGTTGAGGCGGTGAAGAGAGTGATGGCAAGGAAGTAGTTAATTTACACTATCTCTGCAATCCTCTCTGCAGTAACCCCGGACAATGCCACACCCATTCCACCCATTCTAACTCCTGCTATCACATTGGGTGAAACCCGTTCAATAATTGGGAGTTTATCTTTACCAAAAGCCATAATACCAGCCCAGCGACAATCTATTTCATAATTCGTTTCCGGAATTATTAAGGTTTGTAAATAGTGGTCTAAACTGTTTTGAATTTCATTATTCAAAGCTATTTCTGTGGTTGTTTCTCCTTCTTTATTTTCGTTTCGGCCACCACCAAAAATTATACGGTTACCATAATTCCTGAAATAATAATAACCCTGGCGAAAATGAAAAATACCTTTAAATTTTAATCCTTCAATGGGTTTGGTGGCTAGTATTTGTCCGCGGCCCGGTACGACATCCAAATTTGGAAAGAAGTGTGATGAAAAAGCATTGGTACTAAAAATTAAGGTTTGGCAAGTAAATTTTGGAGTTTCACTTAACAGATTATGTTTGGTAATTATTTCACAATTTTTACCTGAATCATTAAAATCCAAAACTTCCATTCCGTTCATAATAATTACTCCAAGACTAGTGGTATATTGCCAAAGATTATACATTAGCAAACCTGAATCTACCTGACCTTCGCAACTATTTGTTATAAATTGGCTGATATTTTTGGAACTAAAACCATATTCATTAACCTTTGATATATCAGTTTTGAAAACATCAGCATTTAAAATTGGTTTTAGATGGTAGTTCATTGTTTCCAACTCTTCCTTTTCAAAAGGTTCATCGTTAAATAAAATTTCACCACCACCGGTAGTTTTGTAACCCATTTTTTGAGTTCCTAATCTTTGTTTATGAATTTCCAAACCTTTAACCCGCCACTCAATTAATTGCAAGGCTTTGTCCAATCCATTTTGGCTTATATCGTCCCGTATTTCTGCAAAACTTCCAAAGCAGGCAAACCCGGCATTTCGGGTACTTGCCCCTAGTGGCCAACTGCCTCGTTCCAAAATTAGAACACTTCGTTTAGGATATTTTTCTTTGATGGCACAAGCAGCAGAAAGCCCATTGATTCCTCCACCTACAATAATAATATCATAGTTTAAAAAACTATTTTTCTCCCAAAAACTTAACATATTTTATTAACTATTTGACTTTAAAGCACCATCAATAAACTTTAAAATTTCTTTTCGTCCATCGCCTTTTTCGGCAGAGGAAAGCAAATAGGTGGGTAAATTTTCCCAAGTTTTTTTAAGCTCATTAAGCATAGCTTCTACATTTTGGGTTACATATTTTCCTTTGTCTTTATCAATCTTGGTAAAAACCAAACAAATTGGAATGCCCGATTCACCGCATTTAGTTATAAATTCTAAATCTATTTTTTGGGGTTCCAAACGGCTATCAATTAATACAAATAAGCAATAAAGATTTTCACGATTAATAATATAACTGGTGATTAAACTATCAAATACTTTTTTATCACCTTTCGAAACTCTCGCGTATCCATAGCCTGGCAAATCTACTAAATACCATTTTTCATTAATTAAAAATTGGTTGATAAGCTTTGTTTTTCCAGGTGTCGAAGATGTTTTAGCTAAGTATTTATTATTGCAAAGCATATTAATTAACGATGACTTTCCAACATTACTTCTGCCTATAAATGCAAACTCTGGTTTGAGTTCATTTTGCATTTGAGAGTACTCTCCAAAAGATTTTAAAAACCGTGCTATCTTCACTTCCATATCGTTTCCAAAGCTATGTCAATAGCCGTATATTTGCAACTTGTATGCAAGTAAAACCTGATATACTTTCACCTGAGTCAAAAAAAATTCAAGTGGAACAAATGTTTGATTCCATCAGTCCTAAATACGATTTTCTAAATCACACATTATCGTTAGGCATTGACAAAGTTTGGAGAAAAAAAACCATTGATGCTTTAAAGCCGATTAGCCCTAAAAAAATATTAGATGTAGCTACTGGTACTGGTGATTTAGCAATAGAGGCATTAAGATTAAATCCTGATAAAATTATTGGGATTGATATTTCGGAAGGTATGTTGGCTTTTGGTAGTGAGAAGCTAAAGAAAGCAGGCATTACCAATATTGTTCTAGAAAAAGGAGATTCTGAAAATATTAACTATTCGGAGAATGAATTTGATGCTGTAACTGTAGCGTTTGGAGTAAGAAATTTTGAAAATCTTACTAAAGGGTTATCTGAAATGTACCGTGTATTAAGAAAGGGTGGAATGGTAGCAATTCTTGAATTTTCAAGACCATCCACATTTCCGTTTAAACAATTCTATAATTTCTACTTCAATAATATTTTACCTTTTATTGGAAAGATATTTTCAAAAAATAATAAAGCATACACCTATTTGCCCCAATCTGTAAATGCTTTTCCTGATGGAAAGCAATTTGTTGAAATAATGACCCAATGCGGATATTTGGATTGCAAAGAAAAACGTTTTATGTTTGGAGTTTGTACGTTATACACCGCTGTTAAATAAAACAATGAAACGATTATTAATCATTATTATCACCATATTCATTGGTAAGTCATCAATGGCTCAAATGAATGACCCACTTTATGACCTCAATCAAAAAATACATTTTGGGTTTTCAATAATTGGTACTTATGGTAAAATGAAATTTTCAAGAAGTGAGAGTTTTTTTAGTTTACCCAACGATACCCTAAATAATATAACAACCACCAATTTCCCAGGTTTAGGAGTAGGAGGAATTGTAAATTTTCACTTAAACGAATTTTGGGATTTTAGAACAATGGCAATTGTTCAGGTTATGTCGCAGCGAAATTTAACATACCACTTTAAAGGTGGAACTACAAAAACAGCGATGTTGCAGTCTACATATTTTGAAGTTCCATTATTAATAAAATACAAATCGGTAAGGCATAAAAATTTTAGATGCTATGTGATTGGCGGATTAGGGTATCGCTATAATTTTACGAGCGATGCCGAAACCGAACGAAGCGCTACCAAACCTGTGGTTGGAATGCATGCCTCTACAATTAATTATGATTTGGGTTTTGGTTTAGATCTATACTATCCTTATTTTAAATTTTCTCCTGAAATTAAGTTGAGCAATGATATTGGAAATTCCCTAATTCAGGATAACTATATTTTTACAAAATCTCTGGGCGGGCTTTATCCCAAACTGATTCAGTTATCCCTTCATTTTGAATAAATGAAGTTTACCCTTCAAGTAACCGACTCAAAAAGCAAAGCCAGAACGGGCCTGATTGAAACCGACCACGGCCTCATTCAAACTCCAGTTTTTATGCCAGTTGGGACCCAAGGAACTGTTAAAGCTGTAGACCAATATTTTTTAAAGGAAAGTATTAATGCCCCTATTATTTTAGGAAATACCTATCATTTATATCTCAGACCTGGTACTTCTATTTTAAAACAAGCCGGTGGGTTGCATAAATTTATTAATTGGGACCGGCCGATACTTACAGACAGTGGAGGTTATCAGGTATATTCACTCTCTGCCAACCGAAAACTAAAAGAGGACGGTGTAGAGTTCAGAAGCCATATTGATGGAAGTAAATTGCTTTTTACCCCTGAAAATGTGATGGATACACAGCGTGAAATAGGTGCTGATATAATAATGGCTTTTGATGAATGTACCCCTTGGCCTTGCGAAAAAACGTATGCCGAAAAAAGCATGCATCTTACCCACCGTTGGCTTAAACGATGTGTGGAACATTTTAATACTACCGAAGGATTGTATGGGTATAGTCAAACTCTTTTCCCTATAGTTCAAGGCAGCACATTTACGGATTTGCGCAAGCAATCTGCCGAATATATAGCTTCGATGAATTGCGAAGGAAATGCCATAGGCGGCCTTTCCGTTGGCGAACCCCACGAAGATATGTATGCCATGACCGATTTGGTGTGTTCTATTTTACCTGCCGACAAACCTCGCTACCTGATGGGAGTGGGAACACCGGCCAACATTTTGGAATGTATAGCTTTGGGTATAGATATGTTTGATTGTGTAATGCCTACCCGCAATGCCCGCAACGGAATGTTGTTTACCAAAAACGGAACCATAAATATCCGAAACAAAAAATGGGACAATGACTTCAGCCCGATTGATGATGAGCTTACACCGCATTATTCCAAAGCGTATTTGCGGCACTTACTGGTTGCTAAAGAATACCTGGCGGCCCAAATTTCAAGTATTCATAATCTTAAATTTTACATGTGGCTAGTAACTACTGCCCGTGAAAAAATACAAGAAGGAACTTTTACAGAATGGAAGAATTCATTAGTAAAGGTATTGGATGTGAGGTTGTAAATATGACTTAGGTCATTGTTTATTCTATTTTAATATTTGTAAGTTTGTTTAAAATTATAAATTTCATGAAAAAAATAATTTCATTATTTTCCTTTGTTTTAATAGCCTGTTCCGGCTTCTCACAAACAACAGCTACCAATTTTAATTGCAATGATTGCAGCGGAAATAACCACGATTTATTTGCTGAATTGAATAGTGGGAAAGTAATAGTGCTGGATTGGGTGATGCCTTGTTCATCCTGTCTTCTTCCATCAAAAACCGCTTATAATATTGTTCAAAGTTATGCTGCCACTAATCCCGGCAAAGTATTTATGTATATAGCTGATGATTATGCCAATAATTCCTGTACACAATTAAATGGTTGGGTGGATCAATACAGTATGCCTAATACCACCCGGTTCTCAAATAGTGTTATAGATATGAGTAAGTATGGCTCATCAGGAATGCCAAAAATTGTGATAATGGGCGGAATAAATCACACAATTTTTTTTAATGAAATAAATACCGCCGCCGGTGATGTAACCAAGATTCAAGTGGCCATTAATGCTGCTTTAACCGCTGCTTCCATTAGCAAAAATCCGGAATCCGATGTAGCTATTTCTATTAATCCTAATCCGGCCATTATTAATGCAAATGTTTCTTTGACTCTAAAAAATTCGGTAGAAGTAACAATTGAAGTTTTTAATTCATTAGGACAAAAAGTAATGACAGTTATAAATAATGAATTATTAGCTCAGGGCAAAAATGATATTGAAATTTCTACCTCAGATATTTCTGAAGGACTTTATTTGGTGAAAGTGACCGAACCTTTTGGAACAAAAACTCTAAGATTAGCAGTTTCTCATTAATCATATCTTTATTGTTAATATGAACTTAAAAAAAATACTTCTCTTCAGTATTTTAGGATTATCGGTTTTTAAAACCAGTGCACAATGTTGTGCCGGAGGAAGCGGAAGTCCAATTGCTGGAGGCGCATCACAAGGGGTGCTTATGCAACATCAGTTTGATATTAACTCAAATTTTCAGCATATAACCACCCGAAAATTTTTAACCGGTGATAAACCTGCTAAGGATTTTTTAGATAATTTTAGCAGTAATTATATTTACAATCGTTTGGGTTATGGAATTACAAAGGATTTTAGCATGTATTTAGAAATGGGTTATTTTTTGAATAAAACCCAGGTAACATTAAATAAAGCCGAAACTATTAAATCCAAAGGAATTGGTGATTTGATAATTTTTCCACGTTATGATATAATTAACAAAACCAAAAAGAATAAAAAAACGGAACTTACAGTTGGTTTGGGTTTCAAAATACCTTTAGGAAAATATAATGATTCATCGCGCTATGTCGTCCCTATTTCAAATGAAGTCTTTTATGTAAGAAAAACTTTGGCAGTTCAACCATCCTCGGGGGCACAAGACCTTATTTTTTATACCTTTTATTTAAAAGACTATTCAAAATTTAGAGTATTTACAAACGCTACCTACATAAAAAGGGGCTGGAATGAAATGGGCGAAAAACATGGTGATTTTTTTAGTGTAGGATTCTTTGCAAGTAAAACATTTTTAAAAAGTTTAGGAGTTACCTTACAGGTTCGTGGGGAATGGCTAAATAAAATGAAGCTAAATAAAGATATCTTAGTGCATGCCTATCCCAACTATGACCCAGCCGCAACAGGTTATAAAAAAGTGTTTTTTGCTCCTCAAGTAAGTTACACCTATCAGCAAAAAATAACACTTTATGCCCTAACCGAAATCCCAATTTACCAGAATGTAACCAAAACTCAAATAGCTTCTCAATATCAGGCTACATTTGGATTTTCATATCGGTTTAAGGTGAAGGATAAATCAATTGAGTAATAATTCTGATACTTTGTTATAAGAAATTGACACTTATTCATTAGTCTTAAATCTTATATCTAACTATCTTACATCTTATATTAAATTTGCCGTTGATATGAATCCAGTAGAACTTAGAGAACGAACAAAAATATTAGGCCATACTTGTACAAAACTAGCTTTGTTATTGCCTGCTAATAATTTAATTGCGCTTCATCTTCGCAATGAATTATTAGCAGTAGCTATTGATTTGCCTTCAAAAACCCGAGGATTATTAGTTGGGCAATCCACGGTTAATTTTGTTAAAAAGCTGAGTGATTGTTCTGAATTGGCCGACCGATGCGGCTATATTTTAGAATTTATAAACGATGAGCAAATGATGGAAACGCAATTAGTTACTCCTTTAATAGAAGAATGCAATGAATTGATTCATATTTTTTATACTGCATTCAAATCAGTGAAAGACAAACTTGATTAATATGAAAGCAGAAGTAGCTAGTTTTTGCCTTTCATAATATCTGTAAATGTTAAAATTAATAGATAAATATATTATTAAAAAATTCCTGTCAACATTTATTGTTGCTCTCGGACTTTTTACATTAATCATTGTAATTTTTGACGTTTCAGAAAAATTAGATGAATTTGTAGAAAAACAAGCCCCATTTAGTGCAATTGTAAAAGGTTATTATTTTAATTTTATACCTTTTATCCTTAATTTATTTAGCCCATTCTTTGTTTTTTTAACGGTTATTTTTTTTACCTCAAAATTAGCCGGCAAGTCTGAAATAGTTTCGATGCTGGCTTCTGGAATTTCCTACAATCGTTTTTTAAGACCTTATATATTGGTAGCAGCAGTATTAGGTGTATTTTCCTTTGTGCTAAATGCTTGGGTTATTCCGCGAAGTGATAAGCTTAGAGTGAATTTTGAAAACCGGTATATTAGAAATATAAATGATGAATATAGAGAAAACATTGTGAGGCAAATAAAACCCGGGGTAGTAATGTCTATGGGCAATTTTGACCGTATGGATAGTTCTGGATATAACCTAAATATTGAATGGATTGATAATGGTAAAATAACTAAAAAGCTAACAGCCGAAAGAATCAATTGGTTTGCTAAAAAAAGTAAATGGAGATTATTTAAATATCGCTACCGCAAAATTTATGATAACGGTACTGAAAATTTAGTTATGGGTGAATATTTGGATACACTAATACCGTTTAATCCAACCGATTTTTTTAGGCGAGATGATGATGTGCAATCGTTTAATATGAGTGAATTGAATACCTATATTGAGCTTGAAAAAATGAGAGGAACAGGCAGAGCATTTTTTTATCAAACTGAAAAATACCGACGATATTCAGCCCCATTTTCATTGATGCTGCTCACATTTATTGGAGTTTGTGTTTCCAGTTCTAAAAAACGTGGTGGCATGGGAGTTAACCTAGCAGTAGGATTATTTGTAAGTTTTGCCTACTTGTTTTTTATCCAATGGTTTATATCGTATGGCTCCACTGGCAGCATGGCTCCAATACTATCAGTGTGGTTGCCCAATTTATTTTTCATACCAATTGCTATTTATTTTTATGTCACAGCTCAAAAATAATTTTTGTTATAGTTTCTGCATTATTTTGGCTTGGCTAGTAGTACCCCAAAAAGCAAATTCTCAAAATATATTTACTGACAAAACCAATCAAAAAATTTGGGAAGCAAAAGACCGCAATGACTTGGTTTATACCAAATCCATTTTAATAAAGGGA
The DNA here is from genome assembly GCA_945907065.1 of Chitinophaga pinensis. Taxonomy (GTDB): domain Bacteria; phylum Bacteroidota; class Bacteroidia; order NS11-12g; family UBA9320; genus JABWCE01. Next base: position 37,982 of record CAMDSC010000011.1, on the reverse strand, counting down.
ACGAAATCTCAAAAAATATTAGCCTTAAAAGGATTACAAAGTTGGCAAGATGGTAGCTTAAGAAAATCATTATTAAAACTTATAAAAAAAGGAAATACGGATGTGAAAATAGCTTCATTGGAAGCCATTGGCCAAAGCCGCGATTCGTTTTATATTCCATATTTATTAAAAATAATTAACCATAAAAGGAAACAAAAAATAAAACCTGCTGCGTTGGTAGCACTGGGCAAATGCATTACAAAATCAAAAGTTGATAAACTAGTAGCCATTAGCAATAGTGACCAACCGGGTTATGCTGAGTGTATTTACCGTGCAATGCTTAAAGGAGTGGGGGAGAAATCTTTAACGGATAAAATGGTGAATACTTTTCTTTATCCTAATACCCGTGACAATCAGTTTTATGCTGCGTGGTATTTTGCAAGAACGCCTTATAAATTATCATCAGAAAATTATCTCAATTTGTCATCACATTACTCCTCAGATATAGCTATTCCACTTTTTATAGCACTTGGTAAAGTAGATGTGAAAGCTAAAGATTCATTAATTATTTGGGATATTCTTAAAAGGAGTATTAGTGAATTAGATAATACTGGTTATGTAGATCAATCCTTAAAAGTAGTATCTGTCTATAGAGCAATGGGTTTGAGTAAATTTAAGTTTGATTCTTTAACTGTTGAGATGTTTAATTTCAAATCTCCGGCGGTTCAACTCACCTATTCCGAACTTATCTCAAAAAACTGCAAAGCTTTTGAAAAAAATCCACTACTAACCTATTCACCAGCAATTATTAATCTTTTAAAAGCCAATGAATGTAAGTATAACAACTTAAAACTCGCAGTTACCAATACTATTTATGATAAAATTTGGAACCTGCAATTGCTTGAAAATAGTTACTATAATTACGCAGCAATTAGCACCGTTTTAATGCAAACCGAGCAATCAGCGGTTAAATCAGCGGCTATGGAATCATTAATAAAATGTAGAAATTCCAAAGGGTTTCCCGATAATTTAATTAGCGATTTTAATGAATCGGTAGCCATATTAATAAAAGATGCAGATGAAGGAGCTTTGAGTATTATAGCCAATGCCATTTTGGATAAACAAATTTCACTGGAACCCAATTACAAAGACTTATTAATTGAAGCTCAAGCAAAGTTGCAACTTCCTCAGGAAATGGAAGCTTATATTGATATCACAAAAGTGCTGGCAATGATTAATAAAACCGTTTACAAAAAACCTGAAGCAGAATGGAACCACCCAATTAACTGGGATTATGTGGTAAAAATTAAGGTCGACCAAAAAATCAAAGTAACCACCAATAAGGGTGAATTTATTATTCAAATGAATGTGAATGAAGCCCCAGGTTCGGTAGCTTCTATCCTCAAGTTGGTAGAGGATGGTTTTTATAATGGAAAATATTTTCACCGCATGGTACCCAATTTTGTGGTGCAAGGCGGTTGTCCTCGCGGTGATGGTTTTGGTGGGGTAAATTATACCATCCGCAGCGAGTTTTCTTCTTTAAAATATACAAGCGGTGCAGTTGGTTTAGCCTCATCTGGTCCCGATACTGAAAGTTGCCAATGGTTTGTAACGCATTGCCCCACACCGCATCTTGATGGTAGATATACGATTATCGGATATGTAATAAAAGGCATGGAAACCATTCATAAATTAGGAGTGGGGGATAGAATGATAAAGGTGGAAAGGATATAGTGTAAATGAAAAATTATTTACTTAGAAAGGAATTTGAATTTGTAAAAATGACCATTATCATAATGTGATTTCATAATATTTGTATATTTGTATTGAAATTGAAACGGATATCTGCCATATTGCTTGTTGTTTTTTTCTTGATTTCTAACTCAGGAATGGCAATTACGTTGCATTACTGCGGTGGCGAAATTTCATCCATTAATTTCTTTTCTACAGAAAAGCAAAAATGTGATTGTGGAGATAAAGCTATGAAATCAAGTTGCTGTAAAGACAAAACGACTGTTTTTAAAGCAAAAATTGATAATGCTAAAATAAATTATTTCACTTTTAAATCAACCCATCTTAAATTGATTTTTAAACCCTTTAATCAGAATGTTTTAGCTCTCGAAACACAACTAAATTATACTGTTTCTGATTTTTATCTTCCACCGCAATTCAAGCCAAAAGTTCCAATTTATATTTTGGATAGGGTATTTCTTATTTGATTTTTTAAATTATTTAGCTATTTAATTAAGAATGGCTATTAGTGTTTGGACGCTTTGTTTCAGACAGTTTTTACATTTATTTATTATCAAAATAAGGGTTTTTGAAGATTACAAAAACCAGTATTTTAAAAGTGATTATTTTAAAAATGGACAAAAAAGAACGTTTAAAAATTATAGAAAAAGCTTCAAAGCAAGTAGGGCCGGGTGTATTTTACTCCACTATAGTTGTAATTACGTCGTTCCTCCCTGTGTTTTTATTAACTGGTATAGAAGGAAAATTGTTTCATCCTCTTGCGTGGACAAAAACGTTTATCCTAATTATTGATGCTTTTTTGGCCATTACACTTGCCCCAGTTTTAATTTCTTTTTTCCTCAAAGGAAACCTGAAACCTGAAAGTGCAAATCCTGTAACTCGAATCCTCGAAAAAATATATTCACCCATTATTTCATGGTGTTTGCAATGGCGCAAAACGGTTATTGGAATAAATATAATTGCTCTGATAATTGGTATTGGGATGATGTTTAGAATGGGAACAGAATTTATGCCGCCATTGGATGAAGGTTCTATTTTGTTCATGCCAGTCACCTTACCGGATGTTTCTAACTCAGAGGTGAAGAGGATTTTACAGGTTCAGGATAAAATAATTAAGTCGGTTCCGGAGGTAGAAAATGTATTGGGGAAAGCTGGTAGAGCCAATACAGCTACAGATAATTCTCCCATTAGTATGATTGAAACCATCATTTTGTTAAAACCTCAAGCACAATGGCGAGCCGAAATCACAAAAGATGATATCATCAATGAATTGAATGCGAAGCTTCAAATACCCGGGGTGGTTAATGGTTTTACCCAACCCATTATTAACCGGATTAATATGCTATCCACTGGAATAAGAACAGATGTCGGGCTAAAAATTTATGGTCAAAATCTGGATTCAATATATAAGCTTGCTACTCGAATGAAAAATGAATTGCAAGGAATAAATGGAATTAAAGATTTATATGTTGAACCAATTACGGGTGGCAGATATATAGATATCACTATAAGGAAAGACGAAATAGGCAAATATGGTTTGAGCGTGGATGATGTAAATATGTATGTGGAAACGGCATTAGGTGGGATGAATCTTACCTCAACAATTGAAGGGCGGGAACGATTTACGGTTAATGCCCGATTTGCCCAAGACTATCGAAATAGTTTAGAAGCTATTAATCAAATACCTGTAAAGACGATGAATTATGGCACCATTCCTTTATCATCAGTGGCCGAAGTAAATATATCCGAAGGTCCACCGATGATAAATTCAGAAAATGCCATGCTTCGCGGTACGGTTTTATTTAATGTTCGCGACCGTGATTTAGGCAGTACAGTAAAGGAAGCTCAGGCTAAATTAAATAAAATGTTTTCCAAACTTCCCACAGGTTATAACCTTGAATGGAGCGGACAATGGGAAAATCAGATTCGAGCCAACAAAACTTTGACATTAATAATGCCCATAGTACTTCTCATTATTTTTATAGTCTTGTATTTTACATATAAATCTTTGAAAGAAGCTTTACTTACTATGATAACAGTTCCTTTTGCTTTAATAGGTGGCGTCTACATGGTATATTTTTATGGAGTAAACCTTTCGGTAGCAGTAGCTGTAGGATTTATAGCCTTGTTTGGTGTAGCAGTAGAAACAGCTATGCTCATGATGATATATTTGAACGAATATATGGAGAAATTAGTGGCCGATAAAGGAAATTCATCGGAAACTATTTCAAAATATGATTTGCGTAAATACATTATGGATGGGGCAGTTCAGCGTTTACGACCTAAATTAATGACCGTTTCGGTATCACTTTTTGGCCTCGTACCTATCCTTTGGGCAACAGGAACAGGAAGCGATGTGATGCTGCCAATTACTCTTCCATTAATAGGTGGTGTTATTACATCTACAATCTATGTTTTATTAGTAACACCGGTCATTTTTGAAATAGTGAAATTAAGGGAATTGAAAAAGTATGGTAAAATTTTATTGGTAGGAAAACATGAAGCGATTTAAAAAGATTTACTTATTGTTTATTATCTGTTGCATACTATCTAATGGGCTATTTGCACAGGTTTTTACCCTAGATTCAGTATTAAACAGAATAGAGAAAAATAACCCGATGCTTAAAATGTATGATGAACAAATAAGTGCCATAAATAATTATTCGGAAGGTGCAAAAAGCTGGATGCCTTCTACTTTTTCTACAGGTCCATGGCAAACTCCTTACAATAACTTTAGAGAAGGTATGTGGATGTTCTCAGGGCAACAAATGATACCTAATCGAACCAAGCAAAGTGCCAATTATAATTTGATGCAGGGTATGTTGTCAATTGAAAAACAAGGCAAAGGGGCCAAAAAAAATGGAATGTTTGCCATGGCAAAACAGAATTATAATGAATGGATTGTTTTGAAAAAAAAATACGAGGTATTAATTCAAACCGATTCCTTACTTCAGTATGTATTAAAGGTGGCGCAACTGCGATACACATACAACAAAGAAAAACTTAGTAATATATACAAAGCTCAGGCCGATTTATTTGAATTGAGAAATATGCAAACGATGTTTATGGCGGATATTAGAATGAAAAATGTGGAGATTAATACCTTAATGAATATTGATCAATCTTTTATTTTTGATATTGATACAACTTTAAAACCAAAACATTATGAGATCAAATTAACAGATACTGCACTAATTGCCTCTTCGCGAAGCGATATAAAACAATATGATGCCAGCATTGATTTGGTTAGGCTTCAGCAGAAAGTAGAACAATCAAAACGGTTGCCCGATTTTGGATTTTCTATTACCCACATGCAAACTTACAGAGTGATGCCAATGCCAAAATTGTATTCAGCAATGGCAATGATGGTAATTCCTATAGCACCCTTTGCTTCTAAAGAATACAAGGCAAACATCAAAGGATTGAACAATGCAGCCAATGCGATAAGTTTTCAAAAAAAATCTCTAATAAATGAAACGGCTGGAATGATTACTTCCTTACAAACTCAGATATTATCAGCCAAAAAACAATTAGCAAATTATAAGGAGAATATTATTCCCGCTTACATAAATAGTTATCAAGCGGCAATGCTTTCCTATGAGCAAAACACCGAAGATTTATTTTTGGTTTTGGATGGATTAAAAATGTATCGCATGGCAAAAATGAATGAACTCGATCGCTTAAATACCTTACTAAATTTACAAGTTAATTATGAGAGAGAAATGGAAATACGATAAACCATGGTTAATGGTTAATGGTCTAAGGTTAAAGCAGCTATTGCTTATTATTTGTTACCTAATAACTCTTTTTTCTTGTAAAAATAATAGCGAACCGGAACATCTTTCCACAAAAACTGGAGATTTAAATGGGTTGGAACAACCTGCAAATCAAACGGTGTTTAGCGAAGTAAAAACGATTTTACCAGTACAAAAATCTATTGCTCCAATTTTGGAAGCTACCGGTATTATTGCATACGACCCAAGTTTGCTCAATAATATTAGTGCCCGTTTTGGCGGACGAATAGAGAAATTATATGTTAGGTATAATTTTGAGATGGTTTCCAAAGGGCAGCGTATCATGGATATTTATAGTCCGGAAATTTTAAGTGAACAACAGAATCTTATTTTTTTGTTGAACAATCCAATCGGTGAGGCTGCTCTTATTAAATCATCCAAGCAGAAATTAAAATTGCTTGGGGTAACTGAAGAACAACTTCGACAAATTGAAATGTTAAGAAAACAAATCAATCCTTTACCTGTTTACAGCCAGTATAGCGGACATATTCATGATATAGGATTATCAAACGGAGTTGCCAATGCTACACCATCCATGGGTAATGGCATGGGTTCAGGAAATAGGAATTCGTCAAATTCTTCAACTCAGGGACAAATTGAAAATATACCTTCATCACAAACTTCGGCACTTTCAATCAAAGAAGGAATGTATATCGAAAGTGGCCAGCCGATTTTTGCTATTTATAACACCAGTCGAATTTGGGCAGTATTAAATATTTTTCCTATAGATGCTAAATTAATAAACGTTGGAGAGAAGGTTTCATTAACATCCGAAACTAACCCAACGCACGTAATAGATGCTGAAATTAATTATATTGAACCGGTTACTGGCCAAAATGCATCAGCCATTAAGGCAAGAGTTTATTTGGAAAATGAATCAAAACATAATTTAAAAATTGGCACATTGGTTAATGCCAAAATAAATACCAAAGAAATAGTTGGGTTGTGGTTGCCAAGAAAAGCAGTAATTAATATTGGCCAAAATCAAATCGTTTTTTTAAAGACCAAAGAGGCTTTTCAATCTAAAAAAATAAGAACAGGGTTTGTATCTGACTCATTAGTTCAGATAATTCAAGGTTTAAACATTGATGACCAAGTAGCAGCCAATGCTCAGTATATGGTAGATAGTGAAAGTTTTATTATTACGAAAGAAGATGAATAAGGTAAATAAAATTATTAGTTTATTATGGATGGTGCAAATTATTTCGTCAACCGCCCTTTTATCTTGTAATAACAAAGGTAACCACTTAAAAATGGCAGGAGAAGATGAATACTACACCTGTTCTATGGATCCACAAGTAATAGAAAACAAGGAAGGTATTTGTCCTATTTGCCATATGGAACTTATTATGGTTAAGAAAAATAACCTCAAATCAGGGCAAATACAATTGAGCAAGCAACAAATAAAGTTAGCAAATATATCTTACGATACTTTGCGTGAACATATTTTGGCAAAGGAAATTACACTTACAGGCAGAGTAACTGTTGACCAAAATTTGGCCGATGCTATCAGTGCTAGAGTAAATGGCAGAATTGAAAAATTATTGGTAAAAAATGTAGGTGACTATATAAACCAGGGGCAATTATTATATGAAATCTATAGTGAAGATTTAAATAATGCACAACAAGAATATATAATTTCATTACAAAGTAATTCACCTTTAATAGGACTTGGAACAGCCTCAAAAAATAAATTACTGCTTTATGGTATGAGTGAAGCTCAGATTAATAAAATTAAAATATCGAAAGAGGTTATGCAAACCGTGCCAGTTTTTGCAACTACTGGTGGCTATGTAAGTGAAATTTCAATTGTTGAAGGGAATTATGTATCTATAGGCAATACCCTTTTTCGATTGGCTTCACTCAATTCCCTATGGGTAGAAGCTCAATTATATTTGCCTTACCTTCAATATATAGAACAGGGTACCGAAGCTAATTTTTCCATTGAGGCTGCTAGTGAGAAATTATTTACAGGAAAGGTTATTTTTATTGATCCACAGGTTCAATCGCCTGAGAGATATGTACTGGCACGATTTAAAATAACGAACCCTTCGCAACAAATAAAACCTGGTATGCTTGCAAATATTTCCTTGCAAACAGAAAAGAAAACGGCATTGGCACTTCCAATCGATGCTATAATTCAGGATAGCAAGGGTGCAAATGTTTGGGTAAGAAATAGTAATGGAATTTTTGAAAATAAAATGGTTAATCTTGGAATGCAAAACAGTCAAATGGTTGAAATAGTATCGGGCATTAAGGAAGGGGAGGTTATAGTTATTACAGGAGCCTACTTATTAAATAGTGAGTATGTTTTTAAAAGAGGGGCAAATCCGATGGAAGGAATGGATATGTAATTTGGTAATAAACAATAGAAAAATTAAACATAAAAAATTTATATATGAAAAAGGTAATTATTTTAGGGTTAGTAGCAGTTTCAATGGTGTTTGCATCTTGCAACAGTTCAACAAAAAATGATGGACAATCAGCAAATGAGACTCAAAAATTTGACCTTGACACCATGAAACTGTTAAGTGGTCAAACATTTTACCAGTGTGAAATGCATCATCAAATTAATTCAGATATAATGGGACAATGTCCAACCTGTAAAATGGATTTAACCAAATTAACCAAACATTAAATAAATTATTTTAAATCTTTGATGATCTTAAATTGATGCTTTAAATATTATGGTAGAAAAACTCATTTCATTTTCACTTCGCAATCGGTTAATTGTATTGCTTGTTGCAGCAGGAATGCTGGGATGGGGGATTTATGAAGTAAAAAATAATCCTGTAGATGCCATTCCTGATTTATCCGAAAATCAGGTCATCGTTTTTACCGAATGGATGGGAAGAAGTCCGCAGGTAATAGAAGACCAAATTACTTATCCTTTGGTTTCCAATTTACAAGGTGTGCCCAAATTAAAAAACATACGCGGGGCCTCCATGTTTGGGATGAGTTTCGTGTATTTGGTATTTGAGGATGATGTAGATATTTACTGGGCCAGAACCCGTGTGTCGGAACGATTAAATTTTGCTCAAAAACTTTTACCCGAAGGCATTTCACCCACACTTGGTCCGGATGGAACTGGGGTAGGCCATATTTTTTGGTATTCACTGGATGCCAAAGGGTATGACCTTGGCGAACAACGTGCATTGCAGGATTGGTATATAAAATTTGCATTGCAAACGGTTCCCGGAGTGAGTGAAGTGGCATCGTTTGGTGGGTTTCAAAAACAGTATCAAGCGATTATCGACCCCGTAAAATTGAACTATTATAATCTTTCGATGATGGATGTTTTAAAAGCTGTGAGGGCTAATAACAATGATGTTGGCGGTCGAAAATTTGAGATGAGTGATAAATCTTACATCGTGCGAGGTTTGGGTTATATCAAATCCATGAGTGAAATTGAAAATATTGCGCTCAGCACATCTAACAATGTACCGATTCGGATTAAAGATGTAGGCTCTGTTCAAATGGGAGGAGATATTCGTTATGGCATTTTTGATGGGAATGGTGAAGGAGAGAAGGTAGGAGGAATAGTGGTGATGCGCTATGGCGAAAATGCCGATGCTGCAATCAAAAATGTAAAATTAAAAATGGAGGAAGTGCAAAAGGGATTGCCTGAAGGAGTGAAGTTTAAAATTGATTATGACCGAAGTGGGTTAATTGAAGAAGCCATCCATTCAGTAAAGGGAACTTTGTTGGAAGTATTTATTAGTGTAACACTGGTAATTTTAATTTTCTTGTTTCATTGGCGGAGTGCTTTAATCATCCTTATTCAAATTCCTATTGCGGTTGCATCTGCTTTTATTTTACTAAATGCTTTTGGTTTTTCATCTAACATTATGTCGTTAACAGGAATTGCTTTAGCAATTGGAGTAATTGTAGACGATGGAATTGTAATGGTCGAAAATTCATACAGGCATTTAAGTGAAGTTCAGTTTAATAAATCAAATGTTACAGAAAAATAGTTTCGGCGTTAAATTAATTACTCTAATAGTAATATTTAGCTGTATTTTCTTTATTGAAATTAATATTTATAAAGTTTCAATAAATGATAATTCATCACTGATGAGTATAGTTCTTCAGTTTGTACAAGTTTGGGTTATAATATTATTCGGGTACTTCTTTTTTAAAATATTCAAGTACTTTAGGCTGCCAAAAGTATACTATAAGCTAAAGAAATTTGAGACGGAAAATTATTTTAAAAACCTAGGAGTTGAAAGATTTAGACATATTTTGGTTCATTCTTTTTTTAAACATTTAAACCAACGTGTTTATCTAAAGGGGAGGGGTGGAGAGTATGTAAAAGTGTTTTACGAAGAAACCAAACGGTCGGAAACATCCCATTTATTTACTTTAATCATAACGATTTTTGTGCAATTTCAATATCTCTTAAATGGCAAGTACCTTGATTTTATTTGCTTGTCAATTTTCTCAATTCTTTTTAATCTGTATCCAATATTACTTCAGCGTAAAAGCAGATTTGTTGCAGAATCAAAATATAACGACTTAATTGATTAGTGGATTAAGACATAGAAATTATTTGGTAGTTTTAGCTCCAATCTGTACCCCAAGTTTTTCAAATTCACTATCGTTGGGTTCCCATAATTCTATTTTGTTGCCTTCAATATCCATGATGTGAACAAACTTGCCGTATTCCACAGTTTCAATGGTATCGGTAATGGTTACACCGTTCATCTTTAGTTGCGCCATAAGTTCTTCAAGGTTTTCTACCCTGTAATTAATCATAAAGTCTTTGGTTGAAGGTTCAAAATACTTGGTTTTTTCATTGAATGGGCTCCATTGGGTAAATCCTTTTTTGGTAGTATCGGCACCCTGTCGCCATTCAAACACAGCCCCATATTGATTGGTATTAAAACCCAGATTGGTTTCGTACCATGCCCGCAATTTTTTTGGGTCTTTGCACTTAAAAAAAATGCCGCCAATACCGGTTACTTTTCTTAGGGTTGGTTCAGTGCTATTGCTTTTGGTTAGGAAGGAATTAAAAGCAAAGCCAAGGCTAAATGTGATACTGAAGGCTACAACGAGTATGAGAGTTTTTTTCATTTAGGTTTTTTAAAGCTTATTTGTTAAATTTATTCATGCAATACTACAAATAAATATTTCGTTGTTAACACTTGATTTATTTCTCTTCTTTATAAATACAGACCGATATTAATAGAAGCAATATTAACAAAGTTGATATATCAAAAAAATGATCTCACTTTAGATCTAGAATTAGAAAATATGAATACATCATTTGAGAAATCTAAAACTGGTAAAGTAGAATGGCTGACACCGCCGGAACTTGTTAAAAAATTAGGTGAGTTTGATTTAGACCCATGTTGTCCTATCGACCCACCTTTTTTGCATGCAAAGAATAATTTTACTATTTTGGATGATGGATTAAGCAAGGAATGGTTTGGAAGAGTTTTTTGTAATCCGCCTTATGATAAGAATTTAAACCTATGGCTCAGCAAATTGAAATCTCACGGAAATGGAATAGCTGTTTTATTTGCCAGAACGGAAACAAAATTATTTTTTGAAAATGTCTGGGATAGTGCTTCCGGAATTTTATTTGTAAAAGGTAGAATCAGATTTTATCATGTAAGTGGAGGGATAGGAGGAACACCAGGAGCGCCAAGTGTTTTTATAGCCTATGGGAAAAACAACGCAAAAATTTTAAAGGAATCTGGAATTGAGGGAAAGTTTATAGAATTGTAAACGTCATCTATTTTTAAGCTAGCTCATGACCTATAAATTCAGCAACGTTAAATCCTGAATCCCAAATCCATGGATTTTCTTTCAATAAGTTTTTAATTGCTTCTACTTCATCTATTCCCTCAGCAAATCCAATGACTTGCAAATTTTCTATCTCTTTACCATTTGGTGATTCAGTATTTCCTTCAGGTGTTACGAATATGAATTTTTTCATTACTATACTTTCTTATAATTACCTCTACCAGTAAATTCAATTAAATTTTTATCTCTGAGTATTTGAAGTTGTTGCCTAATTTTATCTTTAATAAAATTGTTATTAGGGTATTTGACTTTTAATTTATCTTCAAATTTATAAACATCATCTAAAGTAAATGAATCTTTTGAAATTGAATCAATACAATTCATTAAATCCAATAGCCAACCTTTTGAGTCAGTACTTTTTTCCCTAAGAAAAAGAGTTTTATTGAAAGACTCTTTTACTATGTCCCTATTTATTGGTTCAGCATTTTTAACCAAAAAAACCTTACCGGATTCGGCAATATTTGAAATATTTATATTGCACCCTATCCAACCTTTTCTTCTTGAAGTTTCTGCTAAAGGTTTTCTTTTTATAATTATTTCAGGTGTAAAAAATTGCTTCGGAATAATCAAAAAATTATTTACTGACCATTGTTTCGTATATGTTAAAAAGAAAAAATTGGGATTTTTATTTGAATTAATTCTTTGAATCATTGAGGCGTAAGCACCATCTGTAATGGTGTTTGACATTAATCCGATTTTACTTTTTAATTCAAATTCTTCGCTGCAACTAAGGCAATAAAAATCTGCAACTGGTCTATTATTTTCAAATTCATTTAAAGGAAGATTGCCACAACTTGGACAATATGAGTTTTCCTTAACCCAAGCTTCAGATAAAACTCTTGCAATTTGAGAATTACTGGAATATCCTTCGGCTAATTTGGTATTAAAATTTAAGTTCATGAGTGGACTTTTACTATCATCCCTTTAAAGTCAAAGTTTCAAACCTACTATTATAAGAAGCGAAGTTGATAAGATATTATTCACAGTTTATCTCCCTTTAATTCTCAATCCTTAACAAATCTACCCATCATCTCACCTATCTTTAAATAATACATTCCGGCGGGTAATTCTGATATACTGATTCTTGAATTTTCTTCAGCAGGCATTCGCATCAGGGTTTCTCCCAATAAGTTGCAAATTTCTATTTCCGTTTTTTTAGGCAAGGGGTTAGTATTGCCAAGGTTTATTTCCAAATAATTGCCAGCAGGATTTGGATAAATGCTTATCATTTTCCATTCGTTGGTTTTGGAAATAGAAGCCGCTTTATTAAGTATATTTCGCATGGCCTGCATTTTATAATTGCGTTCGGGGTTGGTATAATCATCGGTAAGTCCCCAGCAACCATAGCGGTTATAGGCCGATGACAGGGTAAAATACATGGCCAGTCCACCGCCCAGGCTTCGCCAGCCCTCCAAATAACTTAGCTCAATGGCATCGCGCATTTGGGTGGTGCGGTGTGCCAGTATTTGATTGGCAAGATTGGTAGTGCCTCCACCTGCGGGCAAGTGGGGGCCACCTTCATAACTGGTGCAGCCACCGGGCAGGTCCCAGGTTTTGGCTTTGGTAATATGCACAGGGCGGTAAGCTAAATTGGTACTCGTGGCAATTTGGCCATTGATGTCCGCAATCATGCCGTTATTAATCACCAATGGGTCGGTAGAACTCGCATTTGTTGACCCAAAATACAGAGCGGTGCTGTTGGCATAAATATAATTTTTTGGTTCGCCAAAGGTATTTTTTATATAGTTCAGATGGTTATCACTTCGGCCAGGGTAAGATTGTTGCCCTGCCACAAGGACCCTTATTTTTTTATTTATTTCATTGCTTCCATACACCATGCCAAACCATTTAGAAAGCTCCACACACCGCCTGGCATAGTTTTGGTCGAAGGTTATCTTATAAAAATCGGCTTGTGCTTTATTGTATGGCCCATGGGTAAGTTGGGTTGGGCTCCACACTTCGTTGCTATTTTCGATATAAATATTTATGGCTGGGTCAAGTTTTTGTTTTAAAAATTTGGCAAGATTGCTTACATAATTTGAATCGCAAGACATGTGAACGTTAATCCAAATATCTTTTTTTAAGATATTAGATAGTTCCACAATATAGTCCCAGCACCAGGCATCCCTTTTACCATTTATGGCCTGCATGTTTTTTTGATTTGCATCCAACGGAGTTTTCCGGTTTTCCCATTTGGTGGTAGCTGGGTAGGTAGGTTCGCCATCCCATATATTTTGAAGATTGTAATAACGATAACATGCAAAATCGGCGGCTTTGCAAAGGCTTATAAATTCATCAGTAAAGATTTTTGTGGTAGTAAGCGGATAACCGGGGCGGTTTACTTTTAGGTTAGTTATTCCAGTATTTGCAGCACTGGCAGCCGTTCGCTGTGTGGCATTGAAACTTAGAAATGTTAACCCATGATTGGCGTTTGGAAAACCTCCAATTACAAAATCAAAGGTGGTGGTATTGGAGGGTGTGTCATAGGTTTTGTTTTCTATGGCTACACTTGTGCCGGTGGCGGTAATAGTGGCAATGCCTTTAAAACTGCATTTGTAACGTCCGCTGTAATTAATGCGGTAGGTTTCGGGGTCGTCAATGGTGCCATTCCATTCTGTGGCTGGGCGTCCATCCAATAATACCAAATCAAAATTGCTCTTAGGCCAACCCAAACTATCATAGCTTGTAGCATTGCTGTAGCGGTTCGTGTGGTTTATAATATTTACAAATGCTCCATTATCATCCAGATTTACACCCAATTGGAATTTGGCTTGCGAAAAGGCGGAAAGGCTTATAAAAAGCGACACGAGGAGTATTAATTTTTTCATAATTTGTTTAACAAATGTATTCTTTTTTTTTGAACCACATAGAACATAGAGCCACATATAATCTATGTGAAAACCTTTGTTTATGCATGCCTATGTGGTTAATTTTTATCATATTGGTCACAAACCATCTTTAAATTTCGGTATTTAAATCCAAGTTTAAATTTTCAAATTTTCAAATTTCCAAATCTCCAAATCAATTCCTTATTTTCGCGCTGCCATGAATAGGCTCAAACTTTTAATCATATTATTAATTACCGCCACAAAAATGCAGGGAGAAGTTATTTATAAGGTTTCGTTTCCAAAACCTGAGAGTCATTTTGTTCAAGTAGAAATGGAAATTGAAAAACCTTCGGGAACGTTTACAGATTTTATTATGCCGGTGTGGACTCCCGGTTCCTATAAGGTTCGCGAGTTTGCCCGAAATATAGAAAGACTTGAAGCAATTACCGGCAATGAAAAACTAGTAGTTGAGAAAATAAATAAATATACTTGGCGTGTAAATTTTAACAAAGGAGTATCAAAAATTACGGTTACTTACAATGTTTATGCTTTTGAGCAAGGCGTTAGAACCAGTTATGTAGATCAGTTTTGTGCTTTTCTTCATGGGGTTTCGGTATTTATGTATGCCGAGGGTTATCAAAACCAAAAGTGTAAAATCAATTATACCAAACCAGCCAACTGGAAAAATATAACAGTGGCTTTGCCTGAATCCGGCTCAAATTTTTTTACAGCTGACAACTATGATTTATTAGCCGATAGCCCTTTTGCATTGGGCAATCATGAAATTATAAATTTTGAGGTTGGGGGTATAAAACACCGCGTAGCTATGTTAGGCGAAGGTAATTACGATGTTGTAAAAATTAAAGCCGACTTTACTAAAATAATCGAAAAGGAAATTTCAATGATGGGTGAACATCCATCACCGGAGTATGTGATTTTTATACAAAATGTGGAATCGGGTGGGGGAGGATTGGAACATTTGAACAGCCAAACTTCGGTGATTCAACGTTGGGCCTATAGTAATGAAGCAAAATATAAAAGCTTTTTAGGACTGATAGCTCACGAATATTTTCACCTTTGGAATGTGAAACGGATTCGTCCCATTGAGTTGGGGCCTTTTGATTACACCAAAGAAAACTACACCAATATGCTTTGGATAATGGAAGGAATTACTTCCTACTTTGATGATTTATTTTTAAAGCGTTGTGAAATTTATAAGGATGAAGAATATTTGGCAATAGTGGCTACTGCCATTACCAAAATGGAAAATTTGCCGGGAGCAAAAGTTCAAACTTTAGCCGCAAGTAGTTTTGATGCTTGGATAAAATTTTATATAGCCGATGAAAACAGTGATAACAGCACCATAAGTTATTATCAAAAAGGCATGTTGGCTTCCATGATTATTGATTTGGAAATAATAAAACGCACGAATGGCAAAAAAAAACTGGACGATGTAATGCGATTGCTTTACACTGAGTATTATAAAACTAAAAAACGCGGATTTACTGAAGATGAATTTGCGAAAGCATTGGAAACTGTGGCAGGTTCATCATTTACGGAGTTATTACAAAACATGGTTTATACAACAAATCCTATTGAGTACGGTAAATATTTGCAATATGTAGGAGTAGAACTTAAAAATCAACCTTCGGGCAAGATGCCTTTGGGAATAAATACAAAATTGGAAAATGGCAAGACGATTGTAAAATTTGTAGAGGTAAATCGCCCAGCAAGCAAAGCAGGACTAAGTGTGAACGATGAAATAATAGCAATAAACGGATATCGCGTGAATGGTGATATTGATGAATTTACTTCACGATTAAAAGAAGGAATTGAAGCTGAAATGTTAGTTAGCCGCATGGGAAAATTAATAACTTTAAAGGTGGTTCCTGAAAAAGACCCAACGGTGAATTATAAGTTGGTGAAAATGGAAAATGTGACGGAAGAACAAAAAGTTCTATATAATTTCTGGGTAAAATAATATATGAAACTCTCAGGAAATATTAGAAAAATGAAATCGGCATTGGGCGATGTGGTTCAATATCAACTTCCGCTCTATAATGTTTTAGCCCCCAATCATTATATTCCATTAAATGAATTGATAGGTCAAAAAATTCGCCTCACATTTGAAAATGCCATCCATTGTGTGGTTACTGGCAAAAAAATAAATAAAACCTTTGGTGACGGAATGAGTTATGATGCCTTCATGAATTCGCCGGAAGCGTCACCAAGTATCATTCGTCCTGAGTTGAGTCGTATACATGAAGGAATAGCCTTGCGCGATTATGAATGGGAAATGGCACACCACATGCAGCCACATTACGCTTATTTAAGTAATACAAGTGGTTTAAAAATTGGAGTGACTCGAACAACGCAAGTACCTACAAGATGGATAGATCAAGGAGCAAGCCAAGCCATAGTGATTGCTGAAACTCCCTATCGTCAAGCGGCGGGTTTGGTGGAAGTTGCTTTAAAAAATCATTTAGCTGATAAAACTAATTGGCAAAAAATGTTAAAATCAGATGGTGAACCTGTAGATTTAATAAAAGAAAGAAACCATTTTGCTGATTTTATTCCTGAGGAATTAAAGCAATGGATAAAAACCGATTCGGAAGAAATGCTTATAAAATATCCAGTGCTTAGTTATCCTGAAAAGGTGAAAAGTGTAAAACTGGATTCAAACCCTGAAATAGAAGGAACCCTAACAGGTATAAAAGGGCAATATTGGATGATTGATAACAGTTTTGTAATAAATATTCGTAGCCATGCAGGTTATCGAGTTTCATTGGAGTTTTAGAAAATAATTTTTGGTCTATATTTCCATTTTGAGACTAAAATGACAGCAGCAATAAAAGCCAATGCAGCAGCCATATAAAAGGCCAAAGGAATATTTGACAATTTATTATTATAAATATCAGCGGAAATAAATGAACCTATTCCAACCCCGATTTCGAGTGCAATAAATAAAGTAGAAATTGCACGACCCGTATTTTTAGGGTTTCCCCAATCAGCTACCCAGGCAAAAATGGTAGGATTGTTCATGCCATTAGCGAGCCCAACAATAAAAGTTCCAATATACAAATGATATAAATCTTTGGCATCGGCCATCATAACTAAACCAATTGTCAAAGTTAATAATCCAAATAACATGGCGGTTTTTCGCCCAAACCGGTCGGAAAATTTGCCGGCTATAACCCTTATTAATATTGAGGATAAAGTCATTATCATCAAAATTATTCCCTTATTTGGTGCATTTAATTGTTCAGCTAAATCAAATCCAACTGTTAAAACTGTTCCGTAAGAAAATACCATAAGAAACATAATTAATGCAGGTAACCAAACACGTTTTTCGGCTAAATCTTTTTTTTCAAGATTTAATAAACTCATTTTAAATGGTTGTTTGCTTTTTAATGTTTCATTCATCTTCCAAAATATCAAAGCTGAACCCGCAGCTAAAAAGGAAGCTGCAAGAAACATAGAATTAATTCCATAAGTTTTTGTCAGAAAGCTACCTAACAAAGGTGCTAATCCTGCACCAATATTATTCATCAATCCAAAAAAACCCATTGCTTCCCCTCTTTTTTCGCTAGGAACAATATCACTAATGTATGCTGTAGCACCTGTTGAATTAAAACCAACCGTTAAACCATGAATGAGTCTTAGTATTAAAAATCCTAATATGGTAGGAGCAATAATATATAATGAATTGGTAATTACAGCTATGATAGTGCCAAACATAATTATAGGAATCCGTCCTACTGTATCAGCTAATCGGCCGCTAAATGGCCTTGAAATACAAGCTGTAAGAGTAAATAATCCTATAATAGCACCTTTATAGTCTTTACCTCCCATTGAATCTAGATATCCTGGTAACTCAGGAAGTATCATATTCATACTTCCAAAAAATAATAACGAACCGAAAGTTAATTTAAAAAAAAGTGGGGTGTAAAGTGAATTATTCAATATATAAAAAAAGCACCCGAAGGTGCTTTATGTTTTTAATTTAAATTTTCCTTTACATACGATTTACCATCCCAGTAGCCTAAATAATCACTACCTTGAGAACTCCTTCTTAGTAAAAACATTGCTTCACTTTTTGAATCTCTGCTTACCAACACATTGCTCACTGTTCCTAAATGCGGGTTTTTTACAACTACATTCACGTAATATGCTTTTTTCTTTTCAACCGGCTTCGTTGAAGGCCTCCCTACTTTTCCTTTTTCGTCAATAACTTTTGCCATAATATTTTATACTATTCTTAATTTAATTTATTCTTATTTTTATTCGGTCAAACCTAAAATTATAACGTCCTTAAAGCAAAATTGTTGCCAATTTTTTATTCAGAACTTATTCACACTTTATTTTTTGACTTATTTATGATGGTATTTCTCGTTTTTAATGATGGTAAAGGCTCTGTAGAGTTGTTCCACAAAAATTAAACGAACCATTTGATGCGAATAAGTCATAAGGGACAGTGCTATTTTGTCATTACAATTATCAAGTATTTTATTAGAAGTACCAAATGCACCCCCTATAATAAAAATTAATTGTTTGGTTCCGCCAACCATTTTTTTTTCTATGTATGCTGAAAACAATTCTGAAGTGTATTGTTTCCCTTTTTCATCTAGAGCAATTATGCATGAATCTTTGTCAATATGCTTTTCCAATTCAGTTAATTCTGCCTCTTTTAGTTTTTCAACTGAAAGGTTGGCCCTATTTTTAACATCCGGTATTTCAATTAATTCAAAATTGGTATAATGAGTAAGTCGGTTTTGATATTCAGATATACCTTTAATTAACCAGTCGCCGTTTGTTTTACCAATTGCAATAAGCTTTATTTTCAATAAAATTATTTATTAAGTATGTTCATTATTTCCTTCAAACTCGGACTTATTATTATCTCAATTCTTCTGTTTTTTGCTCTTGCTTCTTTTGAATCTGCATTATCTACAGGGAAGTTTTCCCCTCTACCGGCAGGTATAATTTTTTTAGAATCAATTTTGCCTTCCTTGGTCATTATTCTTGTAATAGCAGTAGCTCTTAATACACTTAAATCCCAATTATCTTCAAATCGTGCCGTTTTTATTGGCATATTGTCGGTATGTCCTTCTACTAAAATATCAAAATCAATATTGCTTTTTAAGGTTTCACAAAGTTTCAATAAAGCTTTTTTACCATTTGGATCAACATCTACTTTACCCGATTGAAAAAGCAACTTTTCGTCTACTGAAACATATACTTTTCCGTCTCTTGAAGTTACATTAAGTCCATTTTCTTTGTATCCAATTAAGGCATTGGTTAATGTTTCTTTAAGTTTATTTACACTTTCATCCTTTAACTTTATCAACTGTTCAAGTTCTTTGACTTTTTCTTCACGTTCCTTCAAACTCTTTTCTATTGTCGAAAAATCTTCATTTAGTTTTTTAGCTTCCTCTTCTTTTTTTATCAAATTGGCCTCTTTTTCATTTAGTTCCAATTCTTTTTTTACCAACTTGCTTTCTAATTCACGCAAACTCTTTTTCAATTCATCTTTAGTTAGAGATTCGCTTGCTAGACGTTTTTCATAGGTTAAAGTAAGTTCGTCATACGTTTTTTTTACACGATTATACAATGACTCCATCTCAGTAAAATTTGATGAAAGTTTAGCAAATTCATCTTTAGTTTTTTCTAGGTCTGCTTTTAATTTCAAAACATCTTTTTCATATCCATCATTAATGGAATCACATGCTTTTTTATCAGTTGTTAATTTATTGTATTTTGTTTCAAGTTCTGCAAACTTGCGTTGAGGAACACACGATAATAAAGTAATTACAGTTAATAGAATTAGTGAAAAACTTTGAATTTTATACATAACATTATTTTAATTACAGTTTAATTTCTTCGTCATTTTCATCAAAAATATGAAATTCTCCATAATGAAGTGATGAATCTGCTACAATATTTACATTTATTTTAAAATCCATTCTCCATTTAAATCGTTTTGAAATAATTCCTTTTTTGAAATACGCGGCTATAAACGGATGAGTTACAATTTTTACATTTTTGAAGTTGAGACTATGTGCTAGATATTTAACACTTGCCTCAATATCATCCTCTATATTTTGCGATGAGGTCACATAGCCGGTACCTTTACACATTGGGCAATTTTCTTCAGTAATAATATTTGTTTCAGGTCTTACTCTTTCTCGAGTTAATTGAACCAAACAAAACTTGCTCATAGGTAAAATATTATGACTCGCCTTGTCCGATTTCATTGCATCTTGAAGTTCATTCAAAATTTGCTTTTTGTGATTATTTTCCTTTGTATCAATAAAGTCAATCACAATTATGCCACCCATATCACGCAATTTTACTTGCCTTGCTATTTCTTTGGCCGCTTCTAGATTTACTTGTAAAGCATTTTCTTCCTGACTATTTTCTTTATTATGATTGGAGCCACTATTTACATCAATAACGTGTAACGCTTCGGTATGTTCAATAACTAAATAAGCGCCACCTGAGAAGGATACGGTTTTGCCAAAACTAGTTTTTAGCTGTTTATTTATTCCAAAATGCTCAAATAATGAAGCTTGGCCTTTATGCAGTCTAAGTGATTTGAAAGCATTCGATTGAGAATTTTCAAGATATTTTTCAAGTTGTTTGAAGTTTTCAGGATCATTTGTATAAATCCCAGTGAGATCTAATGATAAATAATCTCTTACAATTGAAATTGCAAATGATGGTTCACCTAAAACTTTATCTCCTTGCTTGGCATTTTTCAAAAGATTAACCATGCTATTCCATCGAATTAATAGCTCTTCAAGGTCCTTTTTTAGAATATCTTCTCCTACATTTTGAGCCGCAGTTCTGATAACAACTCCAAAATTTTCAGGTTTTAGGTTATGGACAATTGCCTTTAATCTATTTCTCTCAGCACGTTCAACTATTTTTTTAGAAATATTTACATGATGATAAAAAGGTATTAAAATACAATATGATCCTGCTACCGTAATTTCTGCGGTAGCACGAGGGCCCTTAGATGAAATAGGTTCCTTTAAAATCTGTACAAGAATTTGTTGGTTGCGTTTGAGTACTTCCGAAACGTTTCCGGTTTTTAATGTTTCAGGTTCAAATTGAAACTTTTGCAAACCGTTTCCGGTCAAACCACCTTGTAAACCTGTTCGAGAAAATTTTGAAAAAGACTTGATATTTGGTCCTAAATCTGAATAATGAACAAAAGCATCTTTATCCAGACCTATGTTAACAAAAGCAGCGTTATTTCCAGGAAGTATTTTCCTGACTATACCTACAAAAATATCACCAACGACAATGTTTTTACCTTTTTTTTCTTGGTAAAACTCTGTAAGTCGCTTGTCTTGTAAAAAGGCAATTTTTTCATCCTGCGGCGTTACTTCGATATAAAGTTCGTTAGCCACTAATTTGAATTAAAAAATTACTTTTTCTTATGTCTATTTTTTCTTAAACGTTTTTTACGCTTGTGAGTAGCAATTTTGTGACGTTTTCTTTTCTTTCCGCTTGGCATAAATATTTTTACTTAATTTGTTGAGTTTCTAATTTTAATAATATCTCAGCATATTGCTGATTTTCGGGCTGCAAATGTAATAATTTTTTCAGACGTTTTTCTGCTTTTTTGAATTGTCCGCTTTGTAAGTCTAAAATCATTAAATGATGTTGGGCGTCAACATAGTTTGAATCGATACTTTCAACTTGTTTTAATATACCCACACCTTCCATTATAGCTCCACCAAAATATACTATTGCTATGGCTTTTGAAGTAAGAGCGGCTAAGTTTTTTGAGTCTGTTTTTAAAATCCTTTCACAAGATCTTATCGAATAAACACTGTAGGTGGTTTTATCTGCCAATGAGTCGGGATCGTGAGTTCCTGATTCAAAAAACAAACTCGCAGCTTGTTGTAGAAATGTATTGTTCTTTTCATTTATCCCTTGAAGATAAAGGGCATAAGCCGAATAAACATCAACGGGTATTTTTGTTCCAAAGTTTTTTAAAGCTTCAATATTGGAAGGGTTTAGTGAATCTTTTTCAAGTTTTTTTATTAAACTATTTATTTCCTTGTCGGTACCTGAAAATCTTTGAAGAAGTGCAATAATATCTATTTTTCCAACGGCTTCATTCTGGGTAACAATTGGTTTGTCGTATTTTGCTGAATTAAAATTTAACCCGAACCAAGTAATAACCCCTAACAATACGGCAATTACCAATGCAAGATAGAGTTGACGTTTAGAATTTTTACTTGAAAACAATTGTAATCTTAGAATTATGCTGAAGCTGCTTTACTTTTAACCTTGTCGCTTTTCTTTATTTTTTCAACAAAAACTTTAGCAGGTTTAAATTTTGGGATAAAATGTTCAGGAATTGTAAGCTGAGTGTTCTTAGAGATATTACGAGCTACTTTTGTTGCTCTTTTTTTAAGAATAAAGCTTCCAAATCCTCTGAAATATACATTTTCACCATCGTTCATTGCGTTTTTAATTACTTTAAAAAAGCTTTCAACAGTTTCTTGTACCGCAATTTTTTCTATTCCGGTTTTTTCTGTTATCTCATTGATTACATCTGCTTTGGTCATATCGTTTTCGTTTTTTATTAGGGCTGCAAACAAAGTTAAAAAAAATTTAATAAACAAGCCAAAATGATTTAGTTAGATAAAATTATTTAATAATCTTAAGACCTTTATTTGTCAATTTTAACTTCTCAATAGTTTAATTTGAATGTTTGTATTTTTGACAAAATATTATTTTCAAAAGATGGATTTGTTTGCAAATTTCTATTAATAAATAAATTTTGGTTATAGATAAAATTAGCAAAACAATTTTTAGCAAAAAGTCATAGTATTGAAATATAAATTTTAAATTGGAAGATCACGACTCCCTAAGTTATCAACTTGCTCAATGGTATGATGCTAATCACAGGCAAATGCCATGGCGAAAAACTAAAGATGCTTATACTATTTGGCTTTCCGAAATTATTTTACAGCAAACTCAGGTTATACAAGGAACTCCTTATTTTGAGAAATTTATAAATGAAATTCCAACGCTAAAAAACCTTGCTGAATCTTCTGAAGACAAGGTTTTAAAATTATGGCAAGGTCTTGGCTATTATTCCCGAGCGAGAAACCTTTTGCAAACAGCTAAACATATTTATTTTGAATTAAACGGTGTTTTTCCTGGAAATTATAATGATTTATTGAAATTAAAAGGGGTTGGTGAATATACAGCTGCCGCTATTGCTTCAATAGCCTATGACGAACCGGTTGCTGTGGTAGATGGAAACGTAATACGTGTAATTTCAAGGTTATTTAAAATAAATGAACCTGCAAATACTTCAAAAGGTATTAAAATTATAAAGGAACTTGCCAACCAAGTTTTAGATAAGAATCATCCGGCCACACATAATCAGGCCATGATGGAACTGGGGTCGTTAGTTTGCCGACCTCAAAATCCAAATTGTACTAATTGCCCGCTTGAAGCTTTTTGCCTTTCACGAAAAGATAATACAATGCTTTCTTATCCTTTAAAGTCTAAAAAAACGGTTTCTAAAAAACTCTTTTTCAATTTTGTAGTTCCTCTTTTGGCCAATGATAAAACCCTTATTACTAAAAGAACCGCTAACGCTATTTGGAAAAATATGTATACATTTCCATTATATGAAATGGAAGGTGAAAGCAACGAAAATGATTTTTTTCAGGTAATAAAAAACGATTTTGGAGACTTTGAATTGTTTGACATATTAGTTCTTAAACATATATTAAGTCATAGAGTAATTGCTGCAACTTTTTACTTGGTAGCCTTGAAAAATGAAACGCATCATAATGTTTCTGAATCAGTATCAACAGATAGGCAAGACAGTATTAATCCGACTGATTTTAAAAATAAATATAAAGTTACATCTGAAAAAAATAATACCTTTGAAGTTGAAATTAAAAGTTTAACTGAGTTTTATTCGCTTCCACGGCTAATTACCAAGTATATTGAAAGCAAGGAAGTGAAAAATTATTTTATGTAATTATGTCTGTCAATAAGGTTATTTTATTAGGTAATTTAGGCCGTGATCCTGATGTTAGATATCTCGATAATAATAGAGTGGTTGCTACGTTTCCATTAGCTACTAATGAGGTTTATACCGATAGAAAAAACAATAGAATACGACAAACCGAATGGCATAATATTGAACTTTGGGACAGCTTGGCTAAAATTGCCGAAAAGTACCTTAAGAAAGGATATACCATTTATTTGGAAGGAAAAATAAGAACGGATAACTGGACAGATAAAGAAGGAGTAAGCCGCAGTCAAAAAAAAATAAGAGGAATAAATATAACCATTGTTAATAAAGAAAAAAATAGGTTTGAAAATGATAATCAACCTGTTGATATTAAAAATGAAGAATTACATGAAGGAATAAATGAATCTTTTTCTGATGATGAATTTCACGAGGGGGAACTTTCATAATATTATCTAAAAAATCTAATAAAACTTGGACCCAGACCCGAATAATTATTTAACATTTCTATTTATAAACCCAAATTGGTCGGCAAATTTGGGATTAGTGATTATACTATTTATAGTTATTTTGGTAATGCTAATTATTTCTACCATTACATCGGCAGCCGAAAATGCTTTTTTCTCTCTAAATCCATCTGATATAGCCGAACTTAAAGAAGATGAAAAAAAATCGGCTCAGTTTGCCATAAAACTTTTGCGTGAACCAGATGAAGAAGAAGCCGGAAAAACACTTTTGGCAAGTATTTTATTGATTAATAATTTTACAAATATTTTTGTAGTTATAGGTTCTTCTTTGTTGCTCAGTATGCTTTTTCAACTTGAGTTATACCCAGTAGCAGGTTTTTTATTTGAAGTGGTTCTTATAACGTTTATTATAGTATTAATAAGCGAAGTAACTCCAAAAATTTATGCAACTCAAAATGCGGTAAGTGTAGTTCACAGAATGTCGATACCACTTTATTATTCCCAAAAATTATTAAAACCTTTCATTTGGATACTTACCAAAAGCTCTAATTTTTTGGATAAATATTTTGAAACCAAACAACATTCCGTTTCTTTAGAAGAACTGAATCATGCTATTGAAATAACCTCAGATGAAGACCTAACTGACGAAAAAAATATACTAAAAAGCCTTGTAAATTTTGGGAATATTAGTGTGAAGCAGATTATGAAATCGCGCTTGGATGTAATGGCCGTGGAGCAAAGTATATTGTTTGACGAACTGATGCTTAAGGTTAATGAATGGGGCTATTCGCGTATTCCTGTTTACGAGGAATCGTTTGATAGTATTACAGGAGTTTTGTATATCAAAGATTTGTTGCCTTATGTAAATGACCACACCAATCTAGATTGGAATACCTTATTACGGCCTGCTTTTTTTGTTCCTGAATTTAAAAAAATAGATGACCTGCTAAGTGAATTTCAGGAAAAGCATATTCACATGGCGGTGGTTATTGATGAATATGGTGGCACCTTGGGAATAGTAACTTTAGAAGATATTTTAGAAGAAATATTTGGTGAAATAAAAGATGAATTTGACGAAGATGAAATGACCTATTCTAAGTTGGATGCTTTTAATTATGTATTTGAGGGTAAAATCTCTATCAATGATTTTATAAAAATTACAGAAGCCGAACCGGGTTATTTTGATGATGTAAAAGGAGAGTCGGATTCATTGGCAGGATTGATAATGGAAATAACTCAAAACATTCCTTCCATAGGTGATAAAATTGAATACGGTGTCTTTACTTTTATAATTGAAAGTGCTGACCGAAGAAAAATTAACCGAATAAAAACCATTATTAATCCTGAAAAGGCGGAGGACGAATAATGCGAAAGTCGTTAATATATTTTCTATTTATTTTTAGTATTTATTCATGCATGGAGCCTTCATTGCCCAAGCAGCACGCCTATCCGCGAATTGATTTACCAAAACATGTTTACCAACTTTGGCAGAGTGACGGAGTTCCTTATTCGTTTGAAAAACCGGTGTATAGCATTATGCAATCGGATACTGCAGGCTCCAATTGGTATAACTTAACTTATTTGCCGTTTGATGCCACCTTGCATTTAAGTTATAAAACCTTTAAAAATTCATTAGAGTTGGACACGCTGATACATGACAGCCGAAACTTGGTTTACAAACACACTGTAAAAGCAAGTGATATTATCGACGGTGAAATTACTGACAGCAATGGCCGCAGCGGCATGTATTTTTTAATAGATGGCGAAACGGCTACTCCTTACAATTTTTATTTAACCGACAATAAGTCTAAATTTTTTAGAGGAGCATTATATTTTAATAGCTACACCACCATTGATTCCATAGGCCCGGTTGTTGATTTTATTAAACAAGACATTGGTCAAATGATTCGAAGTTTTAAATTTGAATAATTAGATTTGATATTACTTTTGATTATTAATCCTACTCGTCCTTTTCCTCTTTCACACCTTCGCTGCTTGATTTTTCTAAAGCATTTAATTCTTCCAGTTTGCGTTTGGCAATTTCTAGTAATTCCTTAATCTCGGTATTATCAATAATACTTTGTAAGGTAGCTCTGGCTTGGAAATAATCCATTTCATCGCGGTATACATCGCTTAGTAAAATAAAGCCTTTTACTACCCAATTTTCGTAAGAAGCAAAATCATCGTTTAACTTAAATACTAAACTTTTGCATGAATCACGTTTGGACATGTTATACGCAATATCCGCCTTGTTATAAAGGGCTTCAGCCCCCAAAGCAGTTTTGTTTTCTTTAAGTACATAATTAAAATGGAACTGGGCTGTTCGCCAGTTTTTGTCGATCACGGCTATTCGGCCCAAGTTCATATTGGTTTCTACCAATACATCTTTTGGCACGTTGGTTTGTGATAAAAGGTCAATTGCATAGCGTTTGGCTTCAGTATAATTTTCAGTTTGATAATTGCAACGCATTAATCCTAATAATGATTCAACAGTATTATCCTTGTTGCTGGAGTTTTTATTTAAAATATCATAGTAAGGCAAAGCTGCTTTGTAATCCTTTTTTATATAATAAATACGAGCCACACGCAAGGCTGCTTTTTCGGTGTATTCGTTTCTTTCGGCTTCGGCCACTATTTTAAAGTTAGGTAAAGCATCGTCGTATTTTTTGTCCTTGTATTCACACTCAGCTTTCATATAATTAGCCGGTATATAAAAAAATGCATTGATGCCAAATTTGGTTAAATAGTTCTTAAAGCCAGCTATAGCTTTCACACAATTTCCTTCACGATAATTGGTAATGGCTGATTCGTATAGTAATGAATCCTGATAAGACAAACGAACCTTTGCTCCGGGGATTTTACTTAACATTTCTAAGTATTCATCACCGCGGCCACCCTGAACATAAATAATTTCCAAAGCATCTAGAGCTACTTCTGATTCAGTAGTTTTTGGAAACCGCTTAATCACTTCCTGATAATAACTGATAGCCTGACTTTCTTTCTTTTGGTTATAATTTAGTAAACCTAATTTGAGATAGGCATCAGCAATATGAGGACTTAAAGGGTGTTCGGTTAATAGTTTTTTAAAGAAACCTTCGGCAGTACTGTAGTTTTCAGCTTCCAAATATTCAGCCCCTAATTCATAAATGGCATCATCAATATAAATGCTCTTGGGGTAGCTTTGAGGAATATTGCGAAGCGTAGCAATTTTTAAATCCCGCTTATCCAGCAAACCATAAATAATCCCCTGTTGAAATATGGCATAGTCGCTTGTGTTTACTTTTTTGCTGCTTACAAAACCATAGCTTTCAGCTGCTTTTTCATATTGTCCGGTTATAAAATAACTATCTGCCAAACGTAGCATATTATCAATATATCGGTCGGCATTGGAAGGAACAAAGCTGCTTTCGTCTTTATATTTTTTAAAATAGTTAAGAGCCTGAGTATAATTTTTGTCAAGGTAATAACAATAGCCAATGTTGTAAAATGTATTATTAAACAAAGTGCTTTGGCTGCCGTCACTCATATTTATAAACCGATTAAAGTTATTAATTGCATCGGTATATTTTTCGTTTTTATAAGCTAATTCGCCCAACCAATACCAAGCTTCACCTTCCAGTTTTTTATCTGAAACATATTTTAAAGATTTCTTGAAATAACTTTCAGCCTCGGTAAATTCTTTGTTGTCATATAAAATTTCGGCATAGTGAAAATGTACCATTTGGTAAGCCATTTTACTTTGGGCATTGTAGGATTTTAGGTCTGAAAGTATTTCGCAAGCTTGTTTGTAGTTTTTGGTTTGTAATAACAATTCGGCCAATAATCCTTTGGCATCGTCATTAAATTCCGACTTTGGAAAATCGGTAATAAAATCTTGAATGGATTTTAAGGCCACATTGGAGTAGCCTAATTCCACAGCCAACTTAGCATAATTAAAGTGAGCCGATTCTTTAACCTCTGCATTGTGGTTCATCCGCTTGGCTTCGCCAAAGGCATTGTAGGCATTTTGTTTTTTATTAAGTTTTAAAAACGATTGACCTAAATAAAAATTGGAGATTTGCCCAAGTGGAGAATCCAAAGCAGTAAGTTTTATAAACTGTGAATTGGCATCTTCATATTTCTTTTGTGTATAGGCGGTGTAGCCTATTTCATAGCGTTCTTCATCGGTTGGTTTTAGGTTGGTAAGGTCACACTTGCTAAAATATTTATTGGCTTCGTCATATTTTCCCAACTGAAAATTTGATTTTCCCTTTATTAAATTAAGGTCGTTGGCATATTTCTCCTTACTTATTTTATTGCTGTAATCAATGGCTTTTTGATACTCAGCTTTGGCATAATACATTTGAGCAATAAAAATCGGGATGGACTCAAATCCTTCGTCTTTTATTTTTTCAAAGCTTTTAAGGGCACAATCATACTGTTTATCCATGTAGCACATATAGCCGTAGTAATAATTGGTTCGGGCATAGTATTCACCGGGTTGATTTCGCAAGCTTTCAAAATGCGATTTAGCCAAATCATTCTTTTTTGCTTTAAAAAATGAATAGCCCATTTTAAAATTCATTTCATCTGTTTTCTCTTCACTTAATCCTGAAATATCGGTTTTTGCATAATATCCCGCAGCTCGTTTAAACTTGTTGTTATCAAAATAGTAATTGCCCAATTCAAAATATACCAGATTATTTAAAGCATTTTCAGGATGCTTGTCAAGCATTTCTTCTAAGGTGATTTCAGAATTTTCGTGGCCTGATTTAAGATGGCCAACGGCGCGATATATTTCTGCATCGCTTTTTTTAAGTGGATCGGTAGATAAAGAAATATAAGTTGAAAATTGTTGTATGGCCGGGCCGTATAGCTCTTTTTGAAATAATTCTAAAGCATAATTATAATAGTAATCGGGGTTGGAATAAACCTGAGTTTTTTGTGCCTGAACAATTCCGGCAATTGCAACCGATACCAATAAAAAAAACTTGCGCATAATATTCATTAAACGGCAAATTTAGAGGTTAAGTGTATGAGCCTAAGTAATAATTCTAAACAGTAAAGCAGGTGATTCTAATTATTTGTACAATTATGCTTAGATATTGGGTAATTAATAATAAGGTTAATACCCTGTGTCTCCTGAAAGATACAAATCGCGGCTATGAATTGAAAGAATTGGCACGGGTGAATGATTTACCAATTGCTGCGCTACTGTGCCCATAAACCAGTTGTTGCTTTCGGTTTCGGTCATCATCATTATCAGTCCGGCATTTCTTTCTATGGCGTAATCAATACAGGTTTGTGCTACACTGCTGCCTTGTCTTAAATCATATGTAACTTTTATTCCTATATCTGTTAAATATTTTAAGGTTTGTTTCCCATATATTTCTATCCGATTGCGGGTTTCTTCAGTTTTGTCTTTGCTCACACTTAATATATGGATTGTAGCTCCAAAAGCCAAGGCCATTACTGCAGCATAAGGAACTTTTTGACGAGTTTCTGAACTATTGTCAAGAGGTAATATTATATTTTTAAAATCAGTTTGAGCTGAATCGGCCTGAACCGAAATTACAGGACAGTTAGAGGCTGAAATAACTCTAAGGGCATTGCTTCCAATCCAATAGGGCTGAAACCCATTTAAACCATGGGCACCCATAAATATAAGGTCGGCTTTTATCTCCTTTTCAGTGGCATGAATTTCCCGACTCACATTACCTGTTTTTTCCATATAATGAATAGGCACACCAAAGGTATCAGCCACTTCTTGAATATTTATATTGTATCCTTTGGCATTAGATTTAGGATCTTTAACATTTACAACATATAAAGGTGTATTAAAAACTTTACAAGTATGAAGTGCTTTTTGCAATGCAATAACTGATGAAGCAGAGTTATCAAAGCCAATTAGGATTTTTTTGAATTTATAGTCCATGGTCTTCTAAATTTGATTCGAAGGTAAATAAAATAGTTAATTTACTAAATCATTGAATGAAATATTGAATGATTACAAATTATTCAGCAAAAGTCCAAACATCTGTTCGGCCAAACATGCTTATGCCAACATAACCTCTAACCTCAAGTGTTTTTCCAACCTTTTTTATTGTACAACTGTATGTTTTGCCGTTTTTAGGATCATAAATAGTTCCATCATCCCAAACTTTATCATTTTTGTAATATTTAAAGGAATTAAGTATTTGTAACCCAATCATAAGATTCTTTCTTTTTTTGGTATCCGGATTGTTTTTGTCAATTCTTGGGCCCCCATCATCTTCCTTATCTTTTTTTAACCAAACAATTTTACCGCAGTATTTATTACCACATTTTTCAATCTTAATTTTTGAGCTTTTTTCCCCATTATACCAAGTGCCTTCAATGTCATCGGCATTTTTTTGAGAATAAGCAAACCAAGAAATAAAGAGACTTACAAGAAGAAAGTATTTAAGTTTTTTCATATTTTTTTTATTCGAAATACGTATTTAAAAATCAAAAAAACTACTAATGGAAAATTTTAATTAAAACGCATGCTGAAACCAAAACACAAAATCAAAAGTAAAATGTATGCAACCAACCATTTTAAATTTATGCTTTTATGAAATGGAATGTTTTGTTGATAGCAAAATAAAATCAGGATTAGTTTTTCGGTAAAATAAGCTAATGAAAGTGCAAAAGCGGCACCGACAATACCATAGTTTGGGGTTAAAATAAGCACAAGACCAATTCCAATAATAAACTCTAACAAGGCTGAATAAAAGGCATATCTGGTTTTGCCTTTTCCCATAAGTAATGACTGTGGAAATAAAACCCGGGCAATAATTGTAAGCATTAGAATATTGAAAATTGTGTATGCCGAAATAAAGCTATCGGAATATACTAGTTGAAAAAGATACTTAGAACTTAGCATTAAAATGCATGCTAGAGGAAATAATTGATGCATTAATCTGAGATGTGATTTTTTAATTTCATCCCAATAATTTAGGGTATTAAATTTTTCGGCAGTAATACCACCCAATACTATGCTAAATGAATTGGCCATGACAATAAACAATGGAAATTCGCGGCTGCCGTATCTAAACAAGTTAAAATCGTTAACGGATATGGTATCTTTCAAAATGAAGTTAGCGCAATAAATATAACCTGTTCCGAAGAGTAAAGATACAATTACCGGCCAGTTAAAAATTAAAAGCGGTTTTAAATAGTTAAGTTGGTTAAGTCTAAAAGATAATCCTATTAAGCGCAAGGTAACTCCAAATTTTAAAACTCCAAAAGCGGCCAAAGCATACATTGAATAAATAAAATCATATTCTAAGATGAGTGGTATAGTTGGAGCCAAAATAAAAATTATAAAATTAAGGATTCCCCATCCAAGCAGTTTATAGTAGCTTTTATTTAAAAAATAAATATACTCAACAACAGTGCTGCAAACATTGCCTACGATATAGATACAAAAAAAGATAAGCTGTGAAACAGGGAGTGAAATACTTGGAATATAGATAGCTGTGAAAAGTATACAAATACTTGAAAAGATACTGAAAATAAATAAGAGAACAAAGGTGTTTTTAAAAATAATGGGCCGCTGTTCATTTTTAAATTGCTTTATAAAACTAACTAAAGTATAACCAAGGCCAGAAACATAAAAAAAGGTGAACCCCGTGCCAAGTAGTAAGATTGTTTCCCAACTATTAATAATAAGTGGGTTAGGAATTATTTTGGCAAAAATGATGGATACAACAACTATTCCTGCAGTTTTAATGAGATTGTAAATTTGTAAATAACCAAGCCCTTCACTTTGTGTTAACACTCCTTTTGTCCTATCTAAAAACCGCTTTACCAATTGTGTGACAAATCTATAAAATACCAATGAGATATCTATATCATCTAAGGCAAATAGAGAAGAGAATAGCATAGGACTATGCTATGAAAAATAAATATAAATTTCATTTGAAAAAGAATTTGAGTTGAATAGTAATATTACTATTTTTGCACTCCTAAATATTACAAGGTTTTTAAACCAGGAAATACTTAGAAAATGGTGATTGTAGCTCAGTTGGTTAGAGTGCTTGATTGTGGTTCAAGAGGTCGCGGGTTCGAGCCCCGTCTTTCACCCCAAAATGAAAAATGTTATATTAATTTCAGCTCTTTGTGCTTTGTTTTCATGTACACAAAACAAAGATAGTTCAACTTCTACTGTTGGTGACACAACTTTAATTACCGAAACAATAACTTTGGATGTATTGGATACAGTCGGTGGAAAAGGAGTGTTCTATGTAGATTTAAAAGACAGTCAGGAAGTGAAAAATCCCGTTTTGGTGAAAATGGGAGTTAAAGGAATGGAAATTGAAAATGCCGGAGCAATTAGTGAATTAAAAGGTCATCATCATATAATAGTAGATGGAGAATCTACTCCTGAAGGTCAACCAGTATTGTTGGACGAAACTCATTTGCATTTTGGAAAAGGTCAAACTGAAACTGAACTGAAATTAACTCCAGGATATCATACCATCACTCTTCAATTTGGCAATGGAGTGCATTCTTCTTATGGACCAAGATGGAGTAAAACTATTACTATAAATGTAAAGAAGTAAGTTATTCAATTTTATATAGATTATTTAAAAATAACCTTTCCTCGCAGAAAGGTTATTTTTTTTGTACAGTTCGTCCATCCTATAATTTATTTAAGTTTATCGAAACCTTTTTGAACTATTTAAAACTTTAGGATTTAATTTGCGGAAAATTATATTTCATGATAAAAAAAATCAAATCTATTTTAAGTCTAGCTTTTTTTGCAATTGCCTCTACAGCCTACGGCCAGTTTGAGTTATTAGAAAAAGTAGATCCACAACCAGGAAAACCAATTATTGCTTTTGAAAAGTATAAACTTACAAGTAATGATCTTACCTTAATTATTCACGAAGATCACTCAGACCCTATTGTGCACGTTGAAATAGCTTACCATGTTGGTTCGGCTCGCGAAAGTGTTAGAAATAGTGGATTTGCACATTTCTTTGAACATATGATGTTTCAAGGCTCTAAAAATATAGCTGATGAAGAACATTTTAAATTGATCTCAAAAGCAGGTGGTACTAACAATGCTTTCACTGCTTTTGATAAAACCGTTTATATAAATACTGCACCAAGCAATTTTACTGAAACAATGCTTTGGATGGAAGCGGATAGAATGTCAACTTTATTAGAAGGATTTACGCAAGCAAAATTTGAAAGCCAACGTAATGCTGTAAAAAACGAAAAGAAGCAAAGCTATGATAACCAACCTTACGGTATGCTAAGCGAAGTAATGTTTAAAACCATGTTTGCCAATAATACTTATGAGTGGACACCAATTGGGTTTACTGATGATTTAGATATTGCTACTTATGATGATTTGCGTAAATTCTTTTTGAGATGGTATAAACCAAATAATGCTACAATAGTAGTTTCAGGAGATGTTAATCCTACTGAAGTAAAAGAATGGGTTAATAAATACTATGGCACCATTGCCAAAGGAAAACCGGTTCGTAAGGTGAGAATGGCAGCACCTATTTTACCTTATGATCAATATGTAGAAATACCGGATAATATATATTTGCCACTTACTTTAATGGCTTGGCCTACAGTACCTGAATTTCATAAAGACCAAAATGCTTTAGAAATTTTAGCCTATGTAATAGCTGGTAATAACAGTTCGCCATTATACAAAAAATTAGTAAAAACTGAAGATGCAGTTCAGGTATCTTCCAGTAATAGTTCTTTAGAGTTGGCCGGTATGATGGAAATAGATGCTGTGGCTGCCTATGGAGGATTAACAACTAAAGAAGTTGAAACCAAAATAAGAGAAGTACTTACCGAATTTGATACAAAAGGATGTTCTTTAGAAGATTTGAACAAAGCCAAAACCGTTTTCAAAACGAGTGCAATAAATGTGATGGACGGTGTTCAGGCTAAAGCTTTAAAATTAAGTCATTGGAGTATGATGCTTAATAAAAGCTATAATTTAAACAATGAATTGGCCGATATTGAAGCAGTAACTACAGACGATGTGATGCGAGTTTTTAGAACCTACATAAAAGATAAAAAATGTATAATTATTAATGTGGTTCCTCAAGCTAAAGAAAATGAAGATACAGCCAAAGGTAAAAGTGTGAATCCTCATGCTTTTGAACAAAAAGTAAATGATCCTCAATATGATAATTTAACTTACGAAGCACCGATTGACAATTTTGATCGTTCAAAAACCCCAACCCCAAAACCAGTTTCATCGGTTAATTTACCTGAATACTATCAAATGACTCTAGAAAATGGTTTAAAACTTATTGGTACTCAAACCAGCGAAAGCCCTAAAGTTATTCTTTCTTTTAATATTGAAGGTGGCCAATTATTAGAAACAGGAAAGTATCCTATTGGAACAGCAGCGATGACGGCAGCTTTGATGACAGAAGGAACTACTTCATTAACTTCAGAAGAATTTCAAAATGAATTGGATAAATTAGGAAGTAATATTGGTTTTGGAAGTTCTGAAAACGGGACTAACTGCTATGTAAGTTGTTTAAAAGAAAATCTTGAAAAAACACTTAGTTTGCTTGAAGGAGCTTTGATGACTCCACGTTTTGATGCAGCTGATTTTAAACGATTAAAAAAACAAAGCCTTGAATCTGTTCAGAGCAATAAGAAAAATCCTTCTAACATGTCGGATATAGCTTACAATAGGATATTATTTAAGGGAACTTTAATTGAAGAAGCCAATACTGGAACTTATAAATCTATCAAAAAAATAGCGTTAGAGGATGTTAAAAATTATTACAATACTAACTACTCGCCATCGGTTACTTCACTGGTTATCTCAGGAGATATATCAAAAGAAGAAGCCATTAATAAATTAAGCTTTTTAAATAAATGGAAGAGCAAACCCGTTGTAATTCCTTCTATTGGCACTATACCAGTTTCTGATAAAGTTCAGATTTATTTAATTGATAAACCCTATGCACCTCAATCGGTAGTTACTGTGGCTCAAAGTCATATTCCATATGATTACAATGGTGATTTCTTTAAGTCAAACGTTATGTATTTTCCTTTAGGAGGTAATTTTAATAGCCGCTTAACCATGAATATTCGTGAAGAACATGGATTTGCATACAGCCCACAATCGGCTTTTGTTGGAGGTAAGCAGTATGGTTCTTTCTTTTGGCAAGGTGATATCAGAGCCAATGCTACAGATAGCGCTATTCGTGAGGTAATGAAAGAAATAGTAAATTACAAAGCCAATGGTGTTACTGAAGAAGAATTAAAGTTTACCAAAAGTTCTTTGTTATTGGCCGATGCATTAAAATATGAATCACCAAATCAAAAAGCTGGTTTCTTAAACAGAATTATAACTTATAATTTGCCTAAGAACTATGTAAATGAGCAATTAAAATTGATTGAAAGTATAACAAAAGCGGATGTGGATGCCACGGCTCAAAAAATGTTGCACCCCGAAACTATGACTATAATTGTAGTAGGTCATGCTTATAAAATTCGTGAGTCATTAAACAAATTGGGTTATGGTAAGGTGAAAGAAATATCTTTGGATTAATTTATTTTAACTTTAAATATTAAAACAAAAAGGGAAGTTTCGGCTTCCCTTTTTGTTTTTGTGGGGCGTTTTTAAAAAAAAATGAGGCCGCTAGGGCATCCTTTGGGAGCTTCGCAAGTTTTAAATTTTTAACGTTTTGCGTGTAGGCGATGTTGCCTTGTGTTGCGCCTGCGGCAAGGCAATATTGCTTACACGGTGTTATAGGTAGCCAAATTTCACCCTACAGCGCTTATGCAGTCTATATCTGGATTGTATTGAATTTGCAGATCATTATCCTTCCATATGGCCTTGCAGCTTTTCAATCTGTCACTTCCACCTTGATTATAGTGATAGCCAAGAAAATTTTCAATTAAATCATCTATCATAACTATTTCGCCCTCTTTAATGTCGTTGGGTATAATATATGCAGCCTCTTGGGGAAAATCATAATTATGATATTGATATGTCCAATCCTTTACTATTTCATAATCGTCCGAATAACCTCTGTCATCTCTGAAGTCGAAAATTTTGGATTCCTTGCTAGACTTTTTGTTTCTGACTATACAGTATTTACCTTTAACCGCTGAAAATGGCTCAACATTCTTGATGATTAATTTAGTTCCATTTGCGATTGCGTTGTCAATACCTTTTTGGCCACGTATAGTTTTAATTATTCGAAGACTTTCCTCTCCTTTGGTAATGCTTTTCCAAAATGCCATTTCAAACTATTTTTGTGTTAATTTTTATACAAGTTTCGGGCCTCTTATTTAATAGAAAAAGAACCTCATCATCAGACAAAAATTCAACATCTAGAACTGACTTATTACAATGGCTACAAATTCTTTCTAGATCATTGTTGCCTGGCTCCATTTTTCCCCAATCAACTCCAATTTGGCATTGCATTTTCTTGACAAATACACCATTGTCTGTATAAAGCTCTTTCGTGTCAATTTTATATTTCATCTATTTTTTCTTTTGGTTACCTATAACGTTTTGCAGATTTGCGATGTGGCGGACATAGAAGCGATATCTTTCATTGCACCTCAAATGTTTATTAGAAGTAGAATGTTTCAATTACCACTAAACCCGCCATATCCGCAAATGTGCTGTTATGGGCTGGTTTTATTCTGTTTTTTCTCCTTTCAAATTTTTGAGAGTAAAAATCACAAAAACCAATGATGCTAAAACGAACAAATAAAGTCCGACTTGAGGGTCTACACTTGCTCGTGCAGAACCTCCTCCGAAACTTGAACTGTAACTTGCTCCACCACCTGCGCCAAACCAACCTAACATATACCCAAGTCCGTTTAGGAAATTTACGGCTCCAGCTATAAACGCAAATTTGATGTTTTTAAATGCCATAAAACCACCTGCAAGCGCTACTAGTAAACCAAAAATACCTCCGCCAATTGAAATACCTGAAATACCACCTGAAGAATAGTTTGCACTGTAGCCACCAAAGCTTGCTGAACTAGAAGCTTCAACCCAAGGTAAAAAAACACTGATTGCCGCTAATCCAGCAGCACCTAATGCGATGTAATTTAATTTTGCCATTTTGTTTGAATTTGATGTTTAATTCCTACTCATAAGGCTTTTCAGAATACGCCCCGTTTATTAAAGTGGGTTCTGGTCTCCACTTTTTTATTTTTCTTTTCTGTCACATTGGGTGGTCAGCCCTTTGGCTTTCGCAGACCGTCTTGGTTTTTAAACTTGCCCATAACGGTTTGCAGATTTGCGATGTGGCGGACTTAGTAGCTGTATCCTTCATTTTATCTCAAATGTTTATTAGAAACAGAATGTTACATTTACCAC
>CAMDSC010000010.1 GCA_945907065.1 Chitinophaga pinensis | reverse complement strand
AGGAATTATTATATGCCGAAATTGATCGCAATGAATTTTTTAAAGGAACTACGTTAAAAGAAGACAGAAGCTGGATGAACGTTACCTTTGTGATGAATGATGAGGCACACACAGCCGAGTTTTTAAAACTTTGCAAAGAAGCTAATATTAATGGTATTAAAGGCCACCGTTCGGTTGGAGGTTTCAGAGCTTCAATGTATAATGCGTTGTCAATTGAAAGTGTTCAGGTTTTGGTAGATGTAATGAGAAATTTTAAACCATAAACAAGATTTAGAAGTAAATGACAAAAATTTTAGCAAACGACGGAATAAATAAAGCAGGTTTACAACTTTTGCAAGATGCAGGATTTGAAGTCGAAACCAATTTTATTCCTCAAAATGAATTGGCTTCAAAAATTGCCAATTATGATATTTTATTGGTACGAAGTGCCACCAAAGTTACAAAGGAAGTAATTGATGCCGGCATTAATTTGAAACTAATAGGCAGAGGCGGGGTAGGTATTGATAATATTGATAGCGTTTACGCCAAATCCAAAGGAATTCCTGTAGTAAATACTCCTGCGGCCTCATCAGTTTCAGTAGCTGAATTGGTTTTTGCACACTTATATTCAGGTTGTCGTTTTTTAAACCTTTCCAATAAAGACTTGCCGTTAAATCCTTCGGGTAATTTTAAAGATTTAAAAAATGCAGCATCTAAAGGTATTGAACTTAAAGGAAAAACCTTGGGAATTTTAGGCTTTGGAAGAATTGGGCAAGAGGTAGCGAAAATAGCCATTGGAAGTGGAATGAACGTTTTAGCTTATGACCCATTTTTTAAATCAAAAGATATTGAAGTTTCATTTCATTCAGCTTTAAAACTAAATCCAATTTTAATTAAAATTCCAATGTCGAGCAAAGATGCAGTTTTACAAAATTCAGATTTTATTACACTTCATGTTCCTGGTGGCCCCGAAGCAGTGATTGGTGCTTCTGAGTTTGATATGATGAAAAAAGGAGCGGGATTGGTGAACTGTGCAAGAGGTGGAGTGGTGGACGAAATAGCTATGACAGTGGCTTTAAAAAATGGAAAATTAGCCTTTGCAGGAGTAGATGTTTTTGCCATTGAACCGCCGGTTTTCCAAGATTTTATAGGAATGCCAAATGTATCGGTAAGTGCTCATGTTGGCGCATCTACCATAGAAGCTCAAGAGCGAATTGGGAAAGAAATAGCCACAATAATTATCAATCATTTTAAAAATTAAATGCCTGTATTTTTTCCTTTCAGAGCATTACGACCAACCAAAGAAAATGTAACCAAGTTTTCAGCCAAAACCTCTGATTTTCAAAATCAGGAGGAAGTAATGGCTGATATGAAATCAAATACCGAAAGTTATTATCACGTTACTAAACAAAATTTATTAAGCCCACTTAAAAAACCAATTGAGCATTTTTTTACAATTGGTGCCAGATTTATTAATCAAAAAACTGAATCAGGTGATTTAGTTAGGGAAAAGGTCCCTTGTTTTTATGTTTATCGTCAAATAGATCATGTTACAGGTAGAACCTATACCGGGATTATTGGTTTAGTAGATGTATTGGATTTAGAAAATAATTTGATAAAAAAACACGAACTCACCAAAGTGGTTCGTGAAGAATATTTATATAAACAATTGCATTTTACAGAAGTATTGGGTGAGCCTGTATTAATGGGGTATCAACACACTACTGAAATCGATGAAATAATCGCAAAAACCACTCTTAAAAGTCCAGAATATGATTTTAAAACTATCGATAATAAAGAACATATTGTTTGGTTAATTAATACTTCAGTAGATTTGGAATATGTAACAGAAAAATTTTCTGAATTACCTGCGTTCTACATTGCCGACGGACATCATCGATGTGCATCCACCATTAGAAATTACGAGCGAAATCCTGAACCTTCCAATCGTTTTTTTATGGTTTTTCTGTTGGATGAAAATCAATTTCATATTGAATCGTTTCATCGTTTACTTCATGGATTAAAACCTGAAGAACTGGATAATTTAAAGGAAAAAGTTAGCCAGTATTTTGAAGTGGAAGATTATAAAAAGAATGAACTTTTTAAACCTGAAAAGCACTCGCAATTTGGGTTGCTTACTCGTGATTTATCATTAAAGTTGTCTTTAAGAAAGGAGCCCAAAACCATTAATCCTGAAGCTCATTTGGATGTTTCTATTTTAGAGAAGAAATTCTTTATTCCTATTATGGATATTCATCATCCTCGAACTGATCATCGCTTGTCCTATATTGCCTCAAGTCAGGATTTTAAACCTGTAAAAAAACTCTTGGCAAATCGTAAGATTGATATGGTAATTTCAAATTTTCCTATATCATTTGAGGAAGTTAAGCAAGTAGCGGATGCTAATAGAACCATGCCGCCCAAATCCACTTATATAGAGCCTAAACTGAGAGGTGGTATGGTAATTCAGAAGTTTTAAAATGGACTTTATAAAAAAAACCTTCAAATACAGTTTGAAGGTTTTTTTTATTTAAGAGATATTTTCAATTAAGACTTAACCTTAATAGGAATCAACTTTGATGGATTTTGGCGGGTGATTAAGAAATAAGCTCCAAAAAATACTGTGCTAAAAAATAAATCTCCTATAACCTGATTGGCAAAGAAATTAGAGGTTAATTCATTTTTATAAAAAACCAACCCGGCTAAATAAGACTGACCCAAACCAGCCGCATTTCTAGGATAAAGCATTTCCATTTGTATCCATGAACCAAAATTGGTTATTAAATAAAATGAAACAGAAGCTAACACTGAAGCTAATACAATATTTGAAATTTTGATACGATTAGCAATGCCACGACCAATAAACCAAGTAAGAGCAAAAGCGGCATAAACATATAAGAAATATCCATTAATAAAATAATCTGAATACATTTTTCCTGAACCTGCTAAAATTAAATCACCGGCAAAAAGAGCTATGAAAGGGATAAGAATTGAAAAACGATTTCTGCTGGCCATTGCACCGCAAAACAAAGCCAGTGAACCAATTGCTGAAAAATTGGGTATTGTAATAAACAGACGGCTAAATACCGCTAGAATGATAACGAGAAAAAGTATTAAATTGGATTTGTTATTCATGTTATTTTTTTGTGTTGCAAATATAAATAGTGTTTAGACTTTTAAGAATTAATTTATTAACTCATTTTTCTTTTTGTAATCTCATCCCGGAGCAAGGCCGCTTTATCATAATCTTCATCGCCCAAAGCTTCTTTTAATAAATCCTCCAATTCAGGAGTAGTTAAATGGTTGTAATTATCTTTAAAAAGTGTTGCGCTCATTGGTGGTAATTCGTCATTTGGTCGTGTAGGAGCGTCGTTATCATCCACATCCAATACTATTCCGGCATTATCCAAAATAGTTTTTTTAATATAAATAGGACTTTTAAACCTTAGTGCTAAACTTATAGCATCCGATGTCCGTGCATCAATTGTAATGGGGCTTCCGTTCATATCAAAAATAAGTTGTGAATAAAAAATTCCTTCATTAAGTTCGTTTATATAGACCTCACTAAGTTTGATATGAAATGCTTCGGCAAAACTTTTAAATAAGTCATGAGTCATTGGGCGGGTAGGTCTTAACCCTTCCATTTCAAAGGCAATAGTTTGAGCTTCATAATTGCCAATGATAATAGGTAATTTAACTTTACTGTCTTTTTCACCCATTATCAAGGTGTATGAGCCTTGTTGAGTTTGACCTGAAGTCAAACCCACCACCTCTATTTTCACCTTAGTTTCCATCCTATTTAATTATTTAATTGTTTAGCTTTTGCAATTAGTTGTGGCAAAACTTCAAAAGCATCTCCAACAATACCATAATCTGCAGCTTTAAAAAATGGAGCTTCAGCGTCCTTATTTATTACACAAATAACTTTGCTTGAACTCACTCCCGCAAGGTGTTGTATTGCCCCTGAAATTCCTATTGCAATATATACATTTGGTTTAATTGTAATACCGGTTTGACCAACGTGTTCTTCATGGGATCTCCAATCCATATCGGATACGGGTTTTGAGCAAGCAGTAGCGGCACCTAATAAACTCGCCAATTCTTCTATCATTCCCCAGTTTTCAGGACCTTTCATTCCTCGTCCGCCGGAAACTACTATTTCAGCTTCGGTTAATGGAATTTTTCCTGAGGCTTTGCTAATATTTAATGATTTGGTATTTATAGCAGATGATTCTATATCTATTGCTATTTCTTTTATTTCAGCATTAAATGAAAAATTTTTAACTTCATAAGAATTTGGTACTAAGCAAAAAACTTTCTTATCCGATTTTAGTTTCATAAAAGCCATAGCTTTATTAGAAAAGGCTGTTTTTTTGACTGAAAAATCATCTGTTGGTAAGCTAATAACTCCCGAAATAATTCCAGCTCCTAATTTTACTGCCACTCTAGGGGAAATAGACTTCCCACTATAGGTGTTAGAAACAATAACGATTGAAGCATTTTCTTCACCCGCTACTTTGGCCATTACATTACTAAAAGCTTCTGCTGAAAATATATCCAAATTATTACCTTTAACAGAAATAACTTTATTAGCACCATGATTTCCTAATTGATTTAAGTTTGAATCAGCTGCACCTATAACCACTGCTGTAACAGTGAGGCCTTTTGCAGCAGCTAAATCTTGGGCATAAGTAAGGGCTTCAAAACTTGATTTTTTGAAGGTTCCTTTATCGTGTTCGGCAAATACTATAATTGACATTAATAATAATTAAATAAGTTTTTTCTCGTTTCTCAATAAATCCAAAAGTTCCCCTGCATTGGCAGCATCAATCATTCTGACTCCTTGCTTTGGTTCAGGCAATTCAAAAGATACATATTCGGCATAATCATTTTCGGATATTGATTCAACTATAACCAACGGTTTGCTTCTGGCTGACATGATACCTCTCATATTAGGTATTCTTGGTTCGCACAATTCCTTTTGAGCACTTATTACGCAGGGAAGTGTACATTCTAGTTCTTCATGTCCC
This sequence comes from Chitinophaga pinensis, assembly GCA_945907065.1. Taxonomy (GTDB): domain Bacteria; phylum Bacteroidota; class Bacteroidia; order NS11-12g; family UBA9320; genus JABWCE01. The sequence goes on along the minus strand of CAMDSC010000010.1, from coordinate 74,048 downwards.
CCGTCAATATCACGCAAAGCAATAATTTTACCATTTTGTAATTCAATTTTGGTTGCAACATTAATGGAAGGAATATCTAATAATTCTCCAAGCAATCCACAAATCAATCCTCCATTATAATCAATGGACTCACGACCAGTTAATATTAAATCATAATTATTTTCTTTAGCTATTTTAGCTATTTGGGTAGCTACAAACAAAGCATCTTTTGGTTCAGTATTTACCCGAATAGCATCATTTGCACCTATGGCTAAGGCTTTTCTAATACTTGGTTCAGCATCAGCTAGCCCAACATTGATAACTGTTACGGTTCCATTATTTGATTCTGCAATTTCAAGTGCTTTGGTTAAAGCAAGTTCATCGTAAGGATTAATGATAAACTGAACACCATCTGTGTTGAATTTTGTATTACTGTCTTTAAAGGTAATTTTTGATGTTGTATCGGGAACAACACTCATACATACTAATATTCGCATAAAATTAAATAGGTTTGCAAAAGTACAAATACGTAACTAAAAAATAGTGGAAAATTCACGCATTGAACAAATTAAAACGTTTTTAAATGATAGCCCCGATGATGCTTTTCTTAATTATGCGCTGGCTATAGAATATTTGGGCTTAAATGAAACTAGTAAGGCCAAGGAAATATTTGAAAAACTAGTTACTAATCATCCTAGTTATTCAGCCACGTATTATCATTACGGAAAGTTAATACAAAATGGAGGAGAGAAAGATATCGCCAAGGATATTTTTGAAAGAGGCATAAAAATAGCAGTAGAGAACAAAGAAACCCATGCTGCCGCTGAATTAAGAACGGCTTTAAACGAATTATTATATGATGAAGATTGACGAAATCGAAGATTCGATAATACCTTTAATTAAAAATAGATATGACTGATTATCAAATAAGAAATTTGAATTACAAAATTTTAAATCCGGATTTTGAAGCCAGATTAACAAAGGCTTTGGAAAGACAATTTTTTATGAAACTTATTGGATTTGTAATTACAAAAGTTGAACCTGGATATATTGAAGGAGAATTAATTATAGAGGAAAAACACAATCAGCAACATGATTTTTTACACGGTGGACTCATGGCTTCGTGTTTGGATATAGTCATGGGATTTGCTGCATTCACATTATTACCAGCTGATAAAGCGGTCGTAACAGCAGATATTAATATTTCATATTACAATCCCGGAGCAGGCACCAAACTAATAGCCAAAGGCTGGGTGGATAAGCCAGGTTCAAGGCTATATTTCTGTGAAGGAGAAATAAGTGTAGTGAGGGAAGATAGTACTGAATTATTAACCAATAAAGCCAAAGCCATTATGTGTGTAATAGATATTCCTAAAAAATAAACTACAAAAAAAGCCCCGATTTTTCAACCGAGGCTCTTTTATAAAAAAAATATTTTTTAGTTTACAACTGTAAATTTCTTTGAAGCTTTGAAAGCACCTGCAGATATTGTGTATACATAAACTCCTGGGGCTAAATTAGCAGTATTAAAACTTACTGTATTTTCACCTGAAGCAAATTTACCTGATGCTACATCAGCAACCTTACTGCCAAGAACATTGAATAATTGGATATTTACATTTTCTCCTCTTCCTAAAGCAAAATCAATTTGAACATCAGAACCAACTTTAACAGGGTTTGGATAAACGTTTCCTAAACCGTATCCTTGGTTATTGATATCTTTAGCTGATAAGTTGTAGTAACGAATAAAAAAATCGCCATCAATTGCTGTTTTCTTGGATCCATTAATACCGTTATTTCCACTGAACCATTCAGTAGGTCTGGTAGAGTAACGAATTGATGACCATGAAAATAAACCATAATTATAAGAAGTATCTCCTAAATTATCATTTTCCTGAAATAAACGTGGTTGGAATGTATTTAGTTTCTTTTTAGGATAATTAGCAGGTGGTAAAGAGTTAATTATGATTGTATCTCCCAATTTAGCAGTAACTCCAGGTAAGAAAGTAACAGTAAATCCACAAAGTTTATTTTCACCTACATTTAATGATGAAGGAAGTGCAATGGTTCTTGAATCACCAAAAGAACTAAAAGTATTGCTAAAAAAACTATCTGTATTATTTAGATCACTTAATAGTATTTTTACACTTGAAGTTGCTACCCCAATATGTTTTGCTTTATCATAAGTTGGGTTATCTGAATACCCAACAACTTGTCCGCTTGTAAGTCTGTAACTTAATCTTGATAATTTATCTGCATTATAAAATTGCACTAATAAAGTATCAACACTTCCTGGATTAAAATTATAATATTTATAAAAAACACGTACTGAATCTAAAGTATATCTATTAAATCTAGAAAGAGCGGGTGCGCCAGCTGTATTAAAAAAATCACTTTTTGGGTCAAATAATTGACCGACTGCATGCATACCTACATTATTAGGTCCTGTAGCATAAACAGCAACAGGTAATGAATCTTTCCATATAGGCTGGCCGGTATAATAAGTAATTTTTCCACCAATTTCTTGATATGCGCTAAGGTAACTGTACCAGCCTGAGCCCGCAGTTCCTGCTTTATTAAGTTTTGAAGTGTTTGTTCTCACAACATTTGGTCCTAAATAAATAGATGATGGAGATAAAATAGAAGGAGCTTTCGGTGCCTCAAAAGATTGAGACTTGGCAGTGAAAATTGTAGCAATTGCCAATGCTAATAAAGTAATTTTTTTTGTCATCTTTTTTGAATGTTTATACTGCAAAACTAAAGATAAATTTTAAATAATTATATATCTCTCATTTCCGTTTGTTAATTAAAAGTAAACCATTAGTAAAATAAAAGGAAATTAGTTATCAATGTCTCCCTTAAACGGGCGAATTAAAATTTCTTCAATATTCATACTCAATGGGGTTTCGTAAAAATTAAAAATAAGATTGGCAACATCTTCAGGATTAATAAACCGTTCTGAAGGTAATTCTGTTCCTTCCCAACTGGCTGTTAGTGTAGCTCCAGGCATTACCGAACTTACTCTAATATTATATTCTTTCATTTCTTCACGCAATACTTTAGAAAAACCCAATAAACCAAATTTACTTATACAATATGAGCCGCCATTGGTGTAAGCGGTAATACTTGCTGTGCTGCACATATTAAAAATATATCCGTTTTGGGTGCTAATCATTCCAGGTAAAATGGTGCGGGTGAGATGGTAAGCCGATGCCAAATTAGTATTTATTTGTTTTTCAAAAACATCCTCTTCCTCCTTAGATATTGATCCCTGTATAAAAATGCCGGCGTTATTTATTAATACATCAACAGTTCCAAGCTCAATGATAGCAAGTTTTCCAAAATTTATAATTTCGTCTTTTTTAGAGATGTCACATTTTAATAAGAATATTTTTATGGTAGGATAATTACTTTCTAGTATTTTTTTTAAACTGTCCAACTCACTTTGATTTCGGGCACAGGTTGCTATATCAAAGCCTTTTGAAGCAAATTTTAAAACAAGGCAACGGCCAATTCCTTTGGTTCCTCCGGTAATTATTACACTTGGCATAATGCTTCAAAAATAAGGGTAGAATTGCAAACTATGAAGTATAAAGAAATATTAGTAATCATAACACTTTATAGCAATTCTGTTTTATCGGTTAATAGTTTATAAATAAATTGATTCTTAATAATTAATATTGCGTTTTAAAATTTATGAGTATTTTCTTCTATTTCGGTCGATATTTATTGTTTTTGCGGAGTATGTTTACTAAACCCGAAAAAATGAATGTATACGTAGCAAGATTGTTTTCTGAAATGGTAGCAATCGGAATTGGTTCTCTTCCTATCGTAATTCTTATTTCAATTTTTCAAGGAGCTGTTACCACTGTTCAAACCGCCTATCAGTTAATTACCCCGATGATTCCTAAAACTACTATTGGGATTATTGTGAGTGATTCTACAATTCTTGAATTAGCACCAACCATTACTTCTTTGGTTTTGGCAGGAAAGGTTGGCTCACATATAGCCTCTGAAATAGGCACCATGCGAATCAATGAAGAAATTGATGCACTAGAAGTTATGGGTATTAATTCAGCTGCTTTTTTGGGTTTACCAAAGATATTGGCAGGAATTGTAATGATTCCTATTTTAGTAATTATCTCAATTTTTTTAAGTGAAGTTGGTGGGATTTTAGCCGGACACTTATCTGGGGCATTAACTGCGGATGAATATATTCAGGGCGCACGTTCATCCTTTCAGCTTTTTAACCTTCAATTTTCTTTAATCAAAGCTTTTACTTTCGGTTTTATCATTACTTCAATATCTTGTTTTCATGGTTATTTTACACAAGGAGGAGCGTTAGAGGTAGGGGAGAGTAGCACAAAGGCTGTTGTTTATAGCTCTATTATGATTTTAGTATCTGATTATTTATTAGCTCAACTTTTTTTAGAAGTATAGTATGATTGAGTTAAAAGATGTAAGAAAATCCTATCAGGACAAAGAAGTTTTAAAAGGGATTTCTACTGTTTTTGAAACGGGTAAAATTAATCTGGTAATAGGGGCAAGTGGCCATGGTAAAAGCGTTTTAATGCGCTCAATGGTTGGTTTAATAAATATTGACAACGGTTCAATTTCTTATGACGATCGTATTTTGGATTATCAAAATTATGATCAAACTCGTGAAATAAGAAGGGATATAGGAATGCTTTTTCAAGGGGCGGCATTATTTAATTCAGCTTCCGTGCAAGATAATGTTGAATTTCCTTTAAAAATGTTTACCAATATGACTAAAGAAGAGCGCTTGGATAGAGTAAACTTTTGCTTGAAACACGTCAACCTTGAAAATGTGAACAGTAAATTTCCATCAGAAATAAGTGGTGGTATGAAAAAACGGGTTGGTATAGCCCGTGCCATTGCATTGGATATTAAATACCTGTTTTGTGATGAGCCAAACTCAGGTCTTGACCCAATTACTTCAAGGGTTATTGATAATTTGATAAAGGATATTACTGAAGAGTTTAATATTACTACAATTATTAATACGCATGATATGAAAACCGTTTTTGATATTGGAGATAATATTATTTTTATTTACAATGGTGATAAATGGTGGGAGGGAACGAAAAGTGGTGTTAAAAATTCGAATAATAAGGAATTACAAGATTTTTTAGATGCTTCCTATATCGAGTAGTATTAGTTATAAAAATGAAATTAGTAAAATATAAACTAGGCAGAGCTGTCTCCATCTTATTCTTAACTTTAACCTTATCTCTTTTTTCTTTTAAGCCCATAGCTCCAGAAGAAGGTATGTTTCTTTTGAGCCAGCTTGGTGGTTTAGATTTACAAAAAGAAGGACTTAAAATTCCTTTATCTGAGGTTTATAATCCCGAAGGAATAAGCTTGATCGATGCTTTGGTTAGGTTGGATGGATGTACCGGCTCATTTGTAAGTAATGAAGGATTAATCATTACCAATCATCACTGTGCTTTTGGAGCTGCAGCAGCAATTAGCAGTAAAGAAAATAATTATATCGAGAATGGTTTTTATGCTGAAACTATTGAAAAGGAAGTGAAAACAAGCATGACTTGTAAAATAACCCAATCCTATTTGGATGTAACTGAAAAGGTGCTTAAAGGAGTTGATGGAACTATGGCTTATGATGTAAAAAATGAAATTATATCAGCAAATTCTAAGGCTATTATTAAGGAGGAAACGGCTCTTTATCCAAATTTAAAAATTGAAATTTCTCAAATGTCAGTTGGTAAACTTTACACCTTGTTTAGATACAAGGTTTTAACAGATATTCGTTTAGTATATGTTCCACCCCGCAGTGTTGGTGAGTTTGGTGGTGAAAGTGACAACTGGGTTTGGCCTCGGCACAATGCAGATTTTTCCTATGTAAGAGCTTATGAAAATGACAAACCATTTGTTCCTAAAAAGTTTTTAAAAGTGAATCCAAATGGTACAAAAGAGAATGATTTTGTGTTTGTATTAGGTTATCCCGGCCGAACTTACCGTCATCAACCGTATAAATTTTTAGAATATCAGCGCGATGAAGTTTTACCATTTATTGCTAATTGGTATGAGTTTAAAATAAAATCAATGAAAGATTGGGCAAAAAATGATGAAACCAGAGAAATAGCTGTGGCTAGTTATATAAAATCATTGGCCAATACTTCCAAAAATTTCAGAGGGAAAATTCAAGGATTAAGAAGAACAGAAGTTATTAAAGAAAAAAGAGATGAAAATGAAAATTTAAAAACATTTGTTAATCACTCTAATGATCTTAGAGCTAACTATATGGGCGTTATCGAAAAAATCGATGAATTATATGATTTGAATATTTCATTAGCTAGGCGCGATTTATTAGTAAATGAACTTGCTCAAAGTGTAGCCGTATTTCATGCCGCCAATTTTATTAACTCGGTAAATATTTCTTTAATCAATGTTCCTAAGGCAGAGAGAAAGGCTTTTTTGGAAAAAAATCGGGAAGACTTAAAAAAAGGACTTCAGCCAAATTACCGAATCTATGATGCAGAGCTTGATAAAGCATATTTAACCAAATTACTCTTGGATATGAATGATTTGCCTGAAACCTTAAAACCTATTTTTTTAAAGGATATTAAAGGAAAAGGCGATACTAAAACCAATATTATAAATTTTGTAAATAGATTATATAAAAAATCAAAACTGAAGGATGCTAAAAAATCCTGGGAACTGTTTGAAAATGACCTTCAAAAATTTGTAAAACAAAAAGAACCAATGATAGCGTTTGCGGCCAATGTAAGCCTTGAAGCAACACTTTATCAAAAAGCCTTGGCCGACCGAAACGGTCAGATATCTGCATTAATGCCCAAGTTTACCGAAATAAAAATGAAATACCACGAAGGTACTTTTGTGCCAGATGCCAATAGTACTTTGCGCTTAACTTATGGCCATGTTAAAGGTTATAGCCCCGAAGATGGTGTTTATAATAAGCCATTTACTTACCTAAAGGGAATATTAGAAAAAGCTCAGGAATCAGGCGATTTTTATTTACCATCTAATATTTTAAATACCTATAAATCCGTTCAAGCAGCCGATAATTTGATTGATAAAACAGCCAATGATGTAACTGTGGCTTTACTTTATAATCTTGATACTACTGGTGGTAACTCAGGAAGTCCAGTATTAGATGCAAACGGCGATTTAATAGGGGTAAATTTTGACAGAGCATTTACCGCCACCATTAATGATTACGCTTGGAATGAGCAATACAGTCGCTCCATTGGGGTAGATATAAGGTTTGTATTGTATGTGATGAAATACGTTGGTAAAACAGATCGGTTGATTAATGAATTGAATGTGAAATTATAATTCATTGCCGTTGGTTTTAACCAACGGATAAGGATATAATTATGAATCCAAATATTTTTAGACCTTATCAAGTAATTGAGCAAACTAAAACCTATTTGCAACTTGAAGAAACACGTTTCAGAAAAATATTTCTTTTTAGCTTTTTTAAAGTATATCCGTTACTAATGATAGCAGGTATTATAGCAATGCTTCTTGCCTTTGGTTTTCCATTAACACAAAAGCTTATGATTTGTGGTATAGGTTTGATTTTTATTTGGACGATTATTTTTAAAAAATATATTGAAGAAGTTAAAATATCCAACCATGAAATTACTGTTAATTTTCAAAGCTTTTGGGGCAAAAAAAGTAAAACGCTATTAATAAATGAGATTGAAAATATTGCCATTGAAACCTATCTTATCAATCATGCTGGAGGATATTATTACCGAATAAAATTAAAGAACAGCAAAACTCAAATTCCCTTGCTATCAATTCCATCTTGGTATATCAATTTGCAAAACCGTGAAAATATCAATAAAACACTTGGAGAAATCACTGGTCTTAAGGTGATAAAATGGTAACATAATCCTAATAATTTGCAACCAATTAACTAAATGCGGTCTAATAGTTTAGCTTTGTATACGCATGAGTGGCACCCTTTCAAAATATAATCTTTGGTTTGCAAAGGTATTCTCTGTAAATATTTTATTATTATTTAGCTTAAATGCCTATAGCCAAATGGAAGCCAATAATTGGTATTTTGGAAATTATGCTGGAATTTCATTTAAAACTTCACCTCCAACTGCTTTAACTGATGGCCCAGTTAAAACCCTTGAAGGTTGTGCCACTATATCAGACAATAAAGGAAATCTATTATTTAGTACCGACGGTTCTAATGTATATGATAAAAGCCAGAAATTGATGAGTAATGGCTCAGGATTATATGGTGATAATTCTTCGAGTCAGTCGGGTATTGTGGTTAAAAAACCTAATTCAAAAAATATATATTACATATTTACAGTAAATGGGTTTACATCCTCCGGCAAAGGGTATTATTACTCAACAATAGATATTACTCAAAATGGGGGCTTGGGGGCAGTCATAAGCAAAAATGATTCATTAATTTATAGTACTACTTCTAAGGCTGAGTGTATTACCTCCACATTTCATAGCAATAGAAGAGATGTATGGGTTATATGTTATAATTCAAATAAACAGGAATTTGCCAGTTTTCTTGTAACTCCTTCAGGTGTTATAACAAAGCCTGTAACATCGTCATTTACGCACAATGGCCAGTTTTATTATGGTAAGGTATCACCTAATGGCACCAAGTACGCAGTAGGAAGTGGAGGAGGTATTACTTTAGCAGATTTCAATACAACTACTGGTAAACTCTCAAATATTAATGCAATTATGACTTCAGGTTTTTGCTATGGTATTGAATTTTCACCAAACAGCAATCTTTTGTATGGTGGCGCAGGAACTTCAATTTTTCAGTTTGATATTTCCTTATCAAGTCTTAGTTTAATTATAAATAGTAAAACAACTATAGCTACAGGTTCAAGTTTTTATGGTTTGCAATTGGGACCTGATAAACAAATATGGGTAGCACGATTTGACACCGCTCTAAGTGTTATTCCTTATCCTAATTTATCAGGAACAAGTTGCCAATTTTATTATAAGTTTTTAGGATTGCATAAAAAAAATTGCCAATATGGTTTGCCTTCATTCTTTCAATCTTATTTTGATCCTCAGTTTAATTATATTGGGCAATGTTTTGGTGACACAGCATGGTTTTTACTTTCAGATACGACAGGTGTAGATTCTGTATTATGGAATTTTGGTGACCCTGCTTCGGCTAAGAACAAATCTAAAGGCAACAAAGTGTTTCATCTTTTTTCGGATACAGGTGAATTTAAAGTAAAATCCTTTGCCCATAACGGTTCATTAATAGATACAACAATTATTATGGTAAATCAGGATTTATATCTTGGAAGATCTTTTGAACTTGGCGATAAGATTTATAAATGTTTTGATGACACTATAACCTTAAAATTATCTGCCTCAAGTGCAGCCGTTCGAGTTAAATGGAGTAATGGTTCTGATTCATTGTTTACGAAAATCAGAGACAGCGGCTATTATTCCGTTAAAAAATATTATGGTTCAAAATGCTATAAAGATGACTCTGTTAAAATAGTTTTTTATAAAAATAATGTATTGCATGGTAAAATATCCTTAGGTAATGACCTTGGCAAATGCCCTTACGACAGTTTAAAACTAAGGTTTTATGATTCCAATTCTACAAAATATGTATGGAGTACAGGAATTGCAAATGCCCCCACTTTTGTTAAAAAACCTTCTACCATATCAATAAAAGCTTTTTATGGCGGCTCATGTTACAGGACAGATACCGTTAAGATTAGTAACTATACTTTGCCAAAATATACCCTCGGGCCGGATACATTTTATTGTCAGAATGAATCTATTTGGCTAGGTTATTTTACAGAAGGTTTTGCTAAATACATGTGGAGTAACGGTTCTGATTCTCCCTTTTTAATTCCAGATTCAGCAGGAAAATATATTCTTGAAATAACAGACAGCAACAGATGTAAGCAATCGGATACAATTAATGTTAAACTTCTTTATCCCCCCAAAATTAATTTAGGAAAAGATACCATCGTATGCAATAATTCAAGCTTGGTTTTGGATGCCAAAAATTATTCAGTCTTTACAAAATACAAATGGGGAACCAATGTTACCAAACAAACGGATACTGCTAAAAAAACAGGAAAATATTGGGTGAGAGTTACCAATGCCTGCGGCATATCCATTGATACGGTTGCGGTAAAGTTTTTGACCAAACCCAAGGCCACATTGCCCCAGGACAGTATTTTTTGCAATACGGTAACTATGACTTTGGATGGGGCTAACACCAATAATGATGTAAAATATGCTTGGAATACCAAAGCCACCACCCAAACGATTACAGCCAATGATACAGGAATTTACAAGTTAATAGTAACGAATGCTTGCGGAAAAGATTCAGCCTCTACTCATTTTTTAAAGTACCTTAAACCTGTTATCAAACCATTTATAGATACCACATTTTGCAGTTCATTTAGCATGAAACTGAAAATAGGGAAAAGTAAAAATGGCGAAAAATACAGCTGGAATGATTTAACCACACAGGCCGGATTATTTAATTCGGATAGTATTTATTTATCTACAACCGGCAAAATAGAAGCCGTGATTACAAATAAATGCGGTGAAAAAAGAGATACCTTTTTAATAAAACAATTGACTAAACCCAAACTGATTCTAGATTCACTCTACGAATATTGCGGAAACGTAAATCTTAATTTGAATATTAATAAACCCTTGAATGAAGAAACGTATCATTGGAGCACAGCTCAAACAACCGCCGCCATAACTATATCAACCGCTGGAAAATATTGGGTAAAAGCTACAAATTATTGTGGCAAGGATTCTATGAATTTTATTACCGCTCTTTATCAAAAACCCTCTGTAAAATTAGGCAACGACACCACTTATTGCGGAACGTTAAACCGAATTTTGAATGCTACTTTCAATAGCTCTAAAGTTAACTATTTATGGTTTTCGGGGCAAACAACTCCTACACTATTGGTAAATACCCCCGGAATGTATGGCGTAACCGTGAGTAACTTTTGTGGCTCGGCCAAAGACAGTATAAATCTTAGTTTTTATAAAATACCCAACCCGCAAATAGGTCCTGATCAGGTTTTTTGCGATTATATGCCGCCATCCAAACGAGTAATTAAAGCCACCAACAGTGCCGAAACCTACCAATGGTCAACTGGTGGAAACGACACTATTGAAACTTTTACTACTCCCGGAAAATATTGGGTAAAAGTAAACAGCCCCTGCGGGATAATAAGTGATACTGTTGATTTAAAAATATCAAAAAGTCCGGCAATTGATTTAGGAAAAGATACTTCACTCTGTGGTTTTTTTCAATATATATTGGATGCCCAAAATCCGGGAATGCAATACAGTTGGCTGCCAAATGGAGAAACTACTCAAACGATTATTGCCCAAAAACAAACCACCTATAAAGTAACGATTACTAGTAACGACGGCTGCACAGGCAAAGGGCAAATCACAATTAACGGCAATTGCATTAGCCAATTTTGGTTTCCCAATAGTTTTACTCCCAATACCGACCAATTGAACGAAACCTTTAAACCCACACTTATAAACTTTGAAAATTATGAAATGCGAATTTTTAACCGCTGGGGCGAACTGCTATTTGAAACCACTGATATTGAAAAAGGCTGGGACGGAACGTTTAAAGGTAAACTATGCCAGTCGGGAGTTTATTATTATGTTTCTAATTTTATTTCTACCGAAAATAATAGTAAGCAATTAGTAAAGGGAACGATTACACTTTTGAAATAAACTTAATACATCTCAATTAATGTAGTTTTATTATTTAAATAAAGCTCTTTTTTTGTATTTCTTTAGCCAATAAATATATTTGAAAAAAATTAACAAACCATGGGTATTCTTAAAGAAGTAACTGATGATATAAAAATTGTTTCTGATTCGATTAAAAATATTAAATCGATATATGAAGCTATTAAGGATGGTAAAAAATATATTGAAACCCAACACCCTGAAATAAAAAGTGATGTGGCTGCAATGTGTGAAGAAATGAAGAAAACTTGCGCAGCAATTGCAACAGCTTCAAGAGTGATTACGAATTTCCGCTTCAATTCATCAGATATGGATAAAGATCCAACTCGATTTAATGAGTGGTTTATTAAATATAAAACCAATAAAAATGAAGCAGGAAATTTAATCCGTTCTTTAAAAGGACATTGCCAAAAAATCAAATATCATGCAGATAAAATAAGTCAAGGAAATCAAGATTCTTTTTGGAAATATTTAGGTTTTAATACAGAAGAAAAAAACAAAGAACTTGGAGAATTACTACAAGGGATTTATAATGATGAAAGGGATTTATATAATACTGTTTATAAAATGGCAGAGAGCATGAATGCAGCAATTGAAGATGTGACTGAGGCCTTGTGTTTAAATGGTATGATGCATTCATCAAAAGTGCCTGAGGCTGCTTTAAAATTAAACGAATATCGAACTATTTTTAAAGAACTTGAAACTAGTGCTGCTAAAACTGAAGATAATTTGAATGAAATAGTTCAGGAACTGAATTAGGTTTATCATCATCTTTGAAATTATATTAACTATGAAATATATTAAAATCGTTTTAGTTATCGCATCAATATTAGTAGGTCTTTTTTTGATTGGTTTTACAATTGGTAAAATAAAATCGCCCGACTATTCAAAAAAATCATACGTGGAAGATGGCATTGAAAAAAAGTCATTTCTAAAATTTGGAGGTTATAAGTATCGATTTATTAAAACACCAAAAAAATACAAGTCATTATCCTCAGATTCTAATTCAATGACATTAATAATGGATACATTAGTGATTTCTGAATTTCCTACAGGTCGCTATTCCTATGTGTATTTAGAAAAATCAGGTATTGTTAACAAAGTAAATAATTTAAGTTACACAGCAGGAGACCATAAAAAACGATTGTCTAAAGAAGATTATACCGCGCTATTTGCTACTATGGGAGTAACAGGAGGATTTACTTTGAAAAATGTAGGTACAGTTTCAAAATCTAATAATGTATGGATTACAGCTATTACAATAATTACAGGTGCTGCAGCCTCTATTTATGGGTATAAAAAAGGGTATTCAAATGATTTGGATCCGGATAATGAATTAAGCCAAAAAGTATTAAATGATCCCATATTTTGGGAAGGAGTAATAGCCAGAAAAAAACCATATTATATTCCGTTAACGCCTTTAATAAGAAAATAAAGAATTTATTTCAATCCATTCACAAAATCCTGAATTGGCATTTTGCGTTTGCCTTCATGCTGCACTAGGGTAGGGTAGTACCAACCGTCAATAGCTGAAATACGAAATTGCTTATTTCCTTCCAATTGAAAAGTTGCGGGTTGAGCTGGTTCTTCCAATAAATAATAACCTTTATAAATCTTTAAAATTTTGTTTTGATATTTTGTTATAGCCCCCGGATAGGGAGACAAGCCACGAATTTGATTGTGAATTTGCTCAGCAGGATTTTGCCAGTCAATTTCGCAATCGGCTGTAAATATTTTTGGGGCGTGCTTATGTTCCGGCAAAACGATTTGAGACTTAGTAGCCATTTCTCCAGCTTCTATTTTTAATAAAGATTCAACAACCAAATCGGCACCAATATTCATTAACTTATCGTGCAAAGTCCCAAAATCATCGTCTTTCAAAATTTCAACTTCTTTTTGCATTAAAATATTGCCTGTATCAATGGCATGTTTAAGAAAAAAAGTGGTAACTCCAGTTTGGGTTTCACCGTTCATTATAGCTCTATTAATGGGCGCAGCACCGCGATAGTTAGGTAGGAGTGAAGCATGTAAATTCATGGTACCAAATGGCGGAAAATTCCAAACCATTTCAGGCAACATTCTAAAAGCAATGATAACTTGTAAATCGGGTTTTAAACTTTCAAGTTGCTCTATAAATTGTAGAGCTTTAAGATTTGTGGGTTGCAGTATCGGAATATTATATTTTAAAGCACATACTTTAACATCGGATTGATGCAATTGCATACCTCTCCCAGCAGGCCTATCAGGAGCAGTTACCACGGCAACCACTTCAAAACCGTTTTCAATAATTTTCTCTAACGAGGCTACTGCAAACTGGGGTGTGCCATAAAATATAATTCTCATGGCTTTTTTGATTACTTAATACCCATAAATATTCTATTCCAACGGATACCTTTGAATTTTTTAGTTTCAAGTTGTTGGCCATCAGCTTTGGTCATATGTTGGGTATCATATTTTAATGAAAGCCATACAAATAATGCTTTTCCTACAATATGATCTTCGGGTACAAACCCAAAAAAACGCGAGTCTTCGCTATTGTGGCGGTTATCTCCCATCATAAAGTAGTAATTCATCTTAAATGTGTATTCCTTAATAGGTTTGCCGTTTAAGGTAAATTCATTCCCGTTTTGCTCCAATTTACCCGCATGTTCATATTGCTCAATCGGTAATTTATACAACCAATAATTTTTTTCGTTCATCGGTATTTTTACACCTGCCTTGGGAACATAAAGAGGACCAAAATTATCACGACTCCAAACTATACCTTGCCACTGAGGATAGGTTTCACCAGCCGTTGGCTGGGGTTTCATAATGGTATCAAGACTTACAACATTACTTTCCTTCTTAATTTTTTCACGTGTCTCATCCGTCATCCAATAGGTGTTTGAGTATAAATCTTTATCGGTAATATCCAATTCATCCAACAGTTTTTTATTGAAACCTGTACCATCGGTAGTTATAGTATATGAATATTCTCTATTAGGTGGATCCCCAAAAATTTTATCATTGATGTATACATTACCATTAATCAATTTTATTTCATCACCCGGTATAGCTATGCAACGCTTTATATAATTGGTTTTTTTATCAACTGGGTTATCATATTCACAAGGAAAATTAAAAACCACTACATCACCATTCTTTATCTTTTGGAAACCCGGAAGTCTATAATAGGGGAGTTGCAAAGAGTTTGAATAAGCTTTCATTTCAAATATTGGTAACGTTTGATGAGCAAAAGGAACCGATAATGGAGTCATTGGTAATCTTGCGCCATAATTTACTTTACTTACAAATAAAAAATCACCAACCAGTAATGATTTTTCCATAGATGGAGTAGGGATTTGATAAGCTTCAATAAACAAAGAGCGGATAAATGTAGCTGCTAATACTGCGAACATTATAGCATCCAGCCACTCGCCATATTTTCTGTTTTTTTTAATATAATATCTGTAATAATAATAAAAGGTAACTGCTCCTTGCCACATTATAAAAAATACAAGAGCAATAAGAATATTAGCACCAGCACCAATGGTATAAAGGAAAAAAATAAGGACATTGATAAAAGACCATATTGCGAAGTAAATTTTAGTGTTCTTTGGAAATCCTTTGATATTTTCTATCAGTTTTTTTATAAAATTCATTTTTTTAGTTTCTTGTATTAATCTTTTTACTTTAACTTTTATTTATACCCAAGCATATCAGCCATTGTATAAACGCCTATTTTACCTCTAATCCATTCTGCCGCCTTTACAGCACCCGTAGCAAATCCCATTCTATTATACGCCTGATGGGTAATAATTATTTCGTCAATCTCACTTTTATACGCAATAGTATGTGTTCCTGGAACTTCACCTTCACGCTTAGAAATAATATTTAGTTCAAACGGGTTAGTCGATTTATTATTTTCATCCTCACGATTAACCCATGTTTTTTTTCTATCAAGGTTAGCAATCAGTCCTTCAGCCAAAGTAATAGCCGTTCCACTTGGGGCATCTTTTTTTTGCAAGTGATGAATTTCTTCCATTTCAGGCTCATACATTTCATTTGGATTCATCAATTTGGCTAAGTGTTTATTTAGTTCAAAAAAAATATTTACTCCTAAACTAAAATTGGTGGCATAAAACAATGAATTGCCAGTAGATTCAGCCAGATGTTTAATTTCATCAAAATCATTATACCAACCCGTGGTTCCCACTATTACAGGAACTTTAGCTTCAAAACATTTTAAAATATTGCCCTTTGCAGCTTCAGGATTTGTAAATTCTATGGCCACATCAGCTCCTTTAATTCCTTGAAGCACATCATCATTAAAATCTATCCTGCTAATAATTTTATGGCCTGCTTTTAAAGCTATTTCTTCAATAGCTTTACCCATTTTGCCGTATCCTATAAGGGCTATTTGCATAAGTGTGCAAAACTACAATAGTTCAACCGCTTTTTTTGTGTTTTGCTATTAGGTAATTTTACACACTAAATCAGTAATCGTGAAAAATAAATTTCTTTTAAGTTTAACCATAGCTTTTGTATTAATTGTGGTGCTTGTAATCTGGATTTTCAGTGCATCCAACACTCATAAATCAGAGATTTATATAAAAACAGGAGACTCGATAGACAGCCTTTACTCAAGTCTTGAAAAAAGTAAAAGTATTGGGAGTAATTTTTCATTTAAGGTGGCTGAGTATGTTATGAAATTTGAAAAGGTTTATCCCGGAAAGTACATTATTACTGAAGGTATGAACAATCGTGAAGTTATTAATATGTTTAAATATGGTAAACAAAGTGAAGTTGAATTCAGGTTTGGAAACAATATTTTACCAAATGAATTGTATGCAGCTTTAGGACGAAAGTTTGAAGCAGATTCCTTTGATTTTGCTAAAGCAATAAATAACAAAACTCAATTGGAAGTGCTGGGGTTAGACAGTATTAGTGTATTGGCTTTGTTTTGGGCAGATACCTACAAATTTTCATGGGCGGTGACACCTGAAAAAATGGTAAGAAAGTTTGTAAACGAGCAGCAAATTTATTGGGATACTGAAAAATTTGATAAGTTAACAAAGGCTGGTTTAAAATCCTCAAAGGAAGCATATATATTGGCTTCTATCATTGAAAAAGAAGCAGTTAAAGATGAGGAATTACCTATAATGGCAGGAGTTTATATTAACCGATTGATGATTGGAATGCCTTTGCAAGCTGACCCAACTTTAAAATATGCCATTGGAAATAAAACCATGCAGCGAATTACCGGAATTTTAGACACAGAATCGCCTTATAATACCTATAAAAACCGAGGATTGCCGCCTGGCCCAATTGGAATTACTACAAAAAAAGGAGTGGAGGCTGTACTGAATTATACACAGCATGATTATTTGTATTTCTGTGCAAAAGAAGATTTTTCAAATACCCATTATTTTACCAAAAGCTATGCCGAACATTTGAAAAATGCAAAGAAATACAGAGCTGCATTGGATGCAAGAGGAATAAAATAATGGTAAATTGTTAATGCAGAATGGTGAATGAAGGTTTAACCAATTAAAACCTAACTATAAAGTGTTCTTTTTGTGGTCTTTTTTCTAAAAAAACCAAACCTAAAAAAAATAAATCTATCGTTATATAGACTTTAGCATGTTGTTTTATCTCGTCCCATGCTTCCTGCATTTCGGCAGACCAATTAATATCATCAAAAATAAACAATGCTTTTTCTGAAGCTTTTTCCAAGCATTGATGGAAATATCTAATGGTTGGTTCTTTTTTATGGTTTCCATCAAAAAATACCCAATCCAATTGTGGCATTTTTTCTAAAGCTATTGATAAGGTATTATCAAAATTTCCTTCAATTATTTCAATGGAATTGAAATTTAGTTTTTTATAATTTTTCTGAGCTTTTGCAGCTAATAAAGAATTTCCCTCTAAGGTTATAAATTTTGCAGAATCTCCAAATCCTATAGTCTGATACATTCCACTAATTCCCAAGGCTGTACCCAATTCCAAAGCATATTTGGGCTGTTGCCATTTAGACAAACGATACAGAAGTCTTGAAAATTTTACAGATTTAGAAGAAGAACGAGCAAAGTCTCCAATCGTTTTTTGGGATGAATTGGATGAACTTCCTGCACCAAAATCTAATCCTGATATTAATGATCTTTCTTTTATTAACTCTTTGCGAATGGCTTCAATTGATTTGAATTTCTCAGATTTATCTTTACGTTTATAAATCACATCTTTTACCAAAGAATATACTAATGGCGAGTGAATGCCATGCAGGTTAGTGCTTTTAAAAAGGTAGGAGAGGTAATTGAGAATTTGGTTCAAAATATAGAATACTTATTTTGAGTTGATGAAATAATACTCAATATCTAACTCTCAAATATTGCGTCGAATTAATTATTTCCGCAGGTATTGAGAGTTGAATATTGATAATTTTATTAATAGACTAAACTATTTCAGTCTTAGCAGCTTTTAAAGCTGCCAATTCCTTGTTCATGCTATCTATTTGACTATTTACCTTTGCTATTTTATCTTCAATATCTTTACGGAATTTTTCAGCATTTTTACTTTTTGCAAAAAATTCAATATTGTTTTCCCAAGTTTCAATTTCAGTTTTCAGTCCTTTTATTTTTTCACGCAAACGGCGTTCATCATCCCCTAATTTTTTATCGCCACCTGGCTGGCTTGCAATTTGGTTATAGTGTTCATTTAAATGTGCTCGCTTATATGAATCTCGGTTTTGACGAAATTTTTTGTAAATAATATCTAATAATTCATGATACTTATCTCCAATATCCTTTTTATTTTTAATAGGTACAAAGCCTATTTCATTCCATCGGGTTTGAACTTCTTTTAATTTTGCCAAAACTTCATCGCCATCTTCATTTTTCTGAAGCTCTTCCATTTCGGCAATTATCTCTTGCTTCTTTTCTAAGTTTTCAACTTCAGCACCTTTACGGCTTTCAAAATTTTGCTGTTTACGATTAAAAAATTCATCACAGGTTTTGCGGAATCGTTTCCATAACGTTTGGGAGACGGATTCTGGCAACGGGCCGCTAGTTTTCCATTCTTCCTGTAGTTTAATAAATTCCTTGGTAGCGTATCCTAAATCTTCATTGTCTTTAAGTGCTTCCGCTCTTTTGCATAAATCTTCACGAAGTGCAATATTGGTTTTGCGTTCAGAATTTACACGTTTAAATTGTTCATTTCTGTTTTTTGAGAAAATATTGAATTGTTCTCTAAAATGATGCCAAATGGTTTCATTTTGAGCTTTTGGAACTTGTCCAATAGTTTTCCATTCCTCCATCAACTTGTTTAATTCATCAAAATTGCTTTTCCAATCGGCTCCTTTTGTTGGAATATGATTGGCTATAAGTCGGGCTTTTTCAACCAATACTTCTTTTAGTTTTAGGTTTTCAACCCGCTTAAGTTCAATTTCATCAAATTGAGCTTTGCGTTGCTTGTATATTTCATCAAGCGTGGCTTTAAATCGTGACCATATTTCTTCACTAAATTCTCTAGGAACAGGACCAGTATTTTTGAATTCCTCTTGATATTTAGCAAGCATAATAAACGTTCTTTTTAAGGAAGGTTCTGCATGCAAGGCATCTACTTTATTGCAAAGGTCAATTTTTATACCTAAGTTCTTTTGTCGGTCTAATTCCTTTAATTCACGATTAATAGCAAAGTTGTCATAAAATTTATCAAGGTAAAAATGGTAGCGATCATATAGTTCCTGTAAATTAGCCTTAGGTATTACTCTAATTGCTTTCCAGTCGTTTTGTAATTGTTTTATTTCATTAATACTGTCAACTGTTTCATCTGATTCAGTTAATACTTTAATGCGTTCTATAATTGCGTTTTTGGTGGCTAGGTTTTTTAATTTTTCATCTTCAATACGTTTCTTTTCTTCAGCACGGTCTTCCTGTGCTTGTTTAAACGCATCATAAAATTTTTGCCGTGAGCTATCATCAGCAAATTCAAAGGTTTCTTCTTCATTACCCGCTTCCAAATGTTTTTGGAACTGTTCCTGTCGTTCTAATTTTAAAAGATCATCAAAAAACGGACGTATATTTTGTATTTTTTTAACCGCTTCCCGAGCTACCATCTTTTGAGTAGCATCTAATGCCATGGTCAACAATTGCGATTTGGTATAAGCAGAGTAATCAATATTGATAGCCTCTTCAGCATCCATCATTTTTGATTCTTCATCCATATCTTCGTCATCATGAATGTTGGCAATGGTTTCTGTTAATGGTTCAACCGATTTTTCAATTGATTCTGCATTAGGGGTTGAAACGGTTGCTTTATCTTCTTTTGATAACTCTTGGATAGGTTCTTCCGTTTGTTCAACCGAAGATTCTGTGTTTTCAAAAGTTTCAACTTCGTTTACAATTTCTGATACAGCATCTTGTTCAGTTTCAAATTCAGGTTCTGCATTTTCTAAAGCTTCAGTAGGCATAATTTCTTCTTCAGTTACTTCTTTTGTAATTTCTGTAGGTTCAATGGAATTCTCACTACCACTGTTTGTAGCTTCCATTTCAATTTGGGTTACAACCGCTTCTTCGTTGGTATTCAATACCTCCTGGTTGTTTTCTTGTTCCGACATGTTTTCTGTTTGCAATAATTTTCTATGTACTTCTATTAAAGGGCAAAAATGGTAATTTTGACATCAATATACAACGCAATATTAAATAAGATTTATGACGGTTAAAATAATAGAATGCCCAAGAGATGCTATGCAGGGATTAACAAAATTTATTGATACTAATATTAAAGTGAATTATCTCAATGCTTTACTTCAAGTTGGCTTTGATACTCTGGATTGCGGGAGTTTTGTAAATCCTAAAGTAATACCCCAAATGGCCGATACTGCTGAGGTAATAAAACGACTAAATATGACACAAACCAAACTTTCAGTAATAGTGGCTAATGCCAAAGGAGCTGAAATGGCAGTGCAATATGATAAAATAACGTATCTCGGATTTCCGTTTTCAATTTCTGAAACCTTTCAAAAAAGAAATACAAATACTACGCGGGAAGAATCTCTTAAAACTGCCGAATCAATTATTGAACTTTGTGAAAAGCATAACAAAACTTTTATCTGTTATTTACCAATGAGTTTTGGAAACCTATATAATGAGCCTTGGAGTCCTGAAATATTAAGTTTTTGGATAAAAGAGTTGGAAAAATTAGGTGCCAAATATTTTTCATTATCCGATACAGTTGGTATTTCAAAGCCGGATAACATTACACAGGTTATTTCATATTTACATAATGAAATCCCTTATTTAAAATTTGGATGTCATTTTCATACTCGCCCTGATAATTGGAAAGAAAAGATAGAAGCCGCATTGAATGCAGGATGCACCCGTTTTGATGGGGCATTAAAAGGTTTTGGTGGTTGCCCTATGGCTGATGATGAATTGGTAGGAAATATGCCGACTGAAAAAATGGTTCAATATTTTGAAGAGCAAGGAATAGACCTCGGTCTGAATAAAGAAAAATTTAATGAAGCAATGTTAATGGCTTCTAGCGTGTTTGCTTAAATATTATACGTTTAATATTAAGCTGTAGCTAAACTATATCTGAGCGGGAAGGGATTTCTACAGAAGGACCTCGACCGGTTAATGATTTTGGAAT
This sequence comes from Chitinophaga pinensis, assembly GCA_945907065.1. Lineage (GTDB taxonomy): Bacteria > Bacteroidota > Bacteroidia > NS11-12g > UBA9320 > JABWCE01. The sequence goes on along the minus strand of CAMDSC010000010.1, from coordinate 52,670 downwards.
TCTTCCTGTTTTGATGCATTCCGAACGCAACCGTCTTCCTACAATTCGTTCGGTCATTCTTCCAATTTCTAAAATTTTATCAATATCCAGATTCGTTTCAATACCCATCTCATCCATCATTACCACCAAATCTTCGGTAGATACCAAGCCAACTAAACTTGGGTCGGCATAATAATAATCGCCGGTGCCGCTAACCGGAACCCCGCTTACAAAGTTGGCGGGTTGTCCGCCAATACCTCCCATGGTTGCTTCATAATTGGTCATGCCCGCTTGCAATGCCCCTAAAACATTGGCTAATCCCCAACCGCGAGTAGTGTGTAAATGAACTATATGTTTATTTGGATTTTGAAATTCATCCATGAGCATAGAGAAATAACGATAAATTCTATCCGGTGAAGCTGAGCCATCGTGGTCCGCATGTTCTACATCGTTTACCCCAATATCAAACCAACGTTTTGCATAATCTACAGCCTTGTGCATGTCAGTAGGCCCTTCAATAGGGCAACCCCATATTGTGCTAACTGTTCCATTTACTTTTATTCCAGCATCATGAGCCAATTTAATATACTTTTCAGCCATTTTCCAATAGTCTTTCAGGGTTAATCCTGAGTTTTTGATATGGTGTGACTCGCTTGTTGAAACCATAAATAAAATTCGGTCGGGCCCAAATCCTTCTTTCCGGTTTTCAATGGCTCGTTCCACAGCTTTTTCGCGAATGGTAACTGCAGTTAACGATACATCGTTAATTAAATGAGCCACCCGTTTACTGTGGTGCAATGCTTTCATTAAAGGATCGGCATCTTTAAACTGAGGCATTCCCACTGGATTTCCTAGGTTGGTTACTTCTATATGTTTAAACCCGGCCAACATCAATTGCTCAGTAAGCCAAAGTTTGGCTTCTGCAGGAATGTATTTTTCCTCGTGTTGAAAACCATCTCTTACTGTTATATCACCAATAGTTACTTTTTTTGGATACTGCATTGTATTTTATTTACTATTCAACATTAATTCTTTTTTTTAGTAATAAAAAATGATTGAAATCAGTTTGAAATTATTATATGCTTGATTTTTGAAACGAAATTTTTACAATAAAAAAAGAGACTGTTGAAGCAGTCTCTTTTTTATATAATTATATTTTAAAAAATTTAAATCTTTTGTAGTTTGAGTGTGTTAGCCCCTTGCGAAGTTTTTACCCTAATAAAATAAAACCCGCTTTGAGCATTACTTATATCAAAATTTTCAGTCAATGAATTACTGCATGATTTTGATAAAATTAGTTTTCCTGTTATATCAATTACTTCATAGGATTGAATAGGGAAATTACCATACAAACTTTGTAAAGTAAATATTCCATTGGACGGATTTGGATATACTCCTACAGAAATGTTTTCAGGAATTTCTTTTATCCCAACTGTAGAAACACTTATGTAGTTAGATTTTAATGAGTCATCAGTACCATAACTGTTTGTTACCGTTAATTTAACGTTATAAAATCCTGTGGCAGTAAATTTAATTTTCAAATTATCTGCTGTTAAACTTCCTCCTGTTATAGAATATGATGCAGGAGTAATAGTCCAATTTAATGAAGTAGCTTGTTTTCCAGCAGAAGTATTTGTTAATGTTATTATTTCGGCATCTACCACTGCCTTGGTTTTACTAGCTGAAAAATTAACTGTAGGAGCAAGACTATTAATATTTACCTTTTTTATAACATTATAAACGTGATCTGTAACATATAAACTGGTTTTCCCATCGTATGCAATACCAACCAATTCACCAAAGCGAGCTGCAGTACCTTCTCCGTCCAAATTTCCGGTAGCTGATGAACTTCCGGCAAATGTAGAAACTGTTTTTGTATTTACATCTATCACTCTTATTACAGGACCATCACAAACGTATATTTTACCGTCAACTACTGCTAAACCCCTTGGTGCATTAAATCGTGCATTTGCAAAACTTCCATCTGTATAACCCCAATCTTCAGCTTTACCACAAATTGTAGTAACAACTCCGCTAGTCATGTGAACTGTGCGAATAGTTCCATTATCCATATCGCTAACCACTAAATTATTGAGATCTAATTGAGCAATTCCATAAGGTCCGGCAAAGGTGGCTGCTGTACCTATACCATCTGCAAATCCTGTAACTCCAGCCTTTCCAGCTAATGTAGTTACAACTCCACCTGAGGTTACTTTTCGAATGGTGAAATTAGACCAATCGGTAACATACATATTACCACTGGCATCTCTAACTATTCCTTTAGGATCATTAAAGCGCGCATTTAGCCCTGTTCCATCAGTTTTGCCTGATAAACCAACATTATTAGTTTGCACATCAGCACCTGCAAAAGTGGAAACTACTTGTCCGTTTCCAACATTTACGAATGCATCCATTTTACGAATGGCATGATTATATGAGTCTACAATATAGATGACACCTGATGTAGGGTCGGTAACAATAGATGAGGGTGCAAAAAAATGTGCTCCTGAAAAATCCCCTCCTGTTCCTGTTCCGTTTCTATAACTTTGAGACATATCTCCTGCACCTAACTTGCCAGCTCGAATGTAAACTTGAGTGCCTATTACCAAACGGATTTTATTTTTTTCAGTAATCCACATGTACCCGTTTTTATCCCAAGTAATTCCTTCAGGTTCGTAAAAACGAGCTGCAGATAGCGCTACTGTTGTGTTTTCGTATTTAGCCCATGGATCTACATCATTTGCAATTCCTGCAAATTGTTTTACTGTTTGCGCCATTAGTGAGGCAGAGCAAAATAATAATAATAAAAGAGATGTTTTTTTAATGTTCATATAATTAAGTTTTTTTCTAAAGTTTGCAAATATGATTATTTCTCGTAATAATTTGTTATAAAAGTATTAACAGCCAATTCAATCGTTTCAGAAATATTCTGATATGACCTTTTTATGAATTTTGTTCCAGTTATTTGTTCAAATAATTCAATGTATCTGCTGGTTACCGAATTAATAAAATCATCCGTCATCACAGGAACCAGTTGACCTTCTTTTCCTTGAAATCCGTTTTCAATTAACCATTGTCTCACAAATTCTTTGGATAACTGGCGTTGCTGCTGGTCTTTACTTTGAATCAACTCATAAGTATCTTTATAAAAATAGCGGGATGAATCGGGGGTATGTATTTCATCAATCAACATTATTTTGCCATCGCGGGTTCCAAATTCATATTTGGTATCTACCAATATCAGATTTTGCGAAGCAGCGTGTTCAGTGCCGGCTTTAAAAAGTGTTTGGGCATAATGTTCTAATTTTTCCAAATCTTTTTTCTTTAATATTTTTTGGTCAATAAGTTCATCTTTAGATATGTCAATGTCATGACCGCTCTTGGCTTTGGTTGTTGGAGTTAGTATTGGAGCAGGCAATGGGTCATTTTCTTTAAGTCCTTCGGGCAATGTTTCACCACAAATTTTTCGTTCACCGGATTTATAAAGTCGCCATGAATGGCCGGCTAAATATCCCCGAATTACAAATTCGACGCTAAAAGGTTCACATTTGTAACCGATGGTTACATGAGGGTCGGGTTCGGCTATTTTCCAATTGGGGACCAAATCTTTAGTTTTCTCTAAAAAAAAGGAAGCTACCTGATTTAATACCTGCCCTTTATAAGGAATAGCTCTTGGCAACACCTGATCAAAAGCTGAGATGCGGTCGCTTGAAACAAGCACAAGGAGGTCGTCGTTTATATTGTATACATCCCTAACTTTTCCTCTACCAAAGTCACGTTGTTTTTTTAATGCTAAGTTTGTTGAAATAAGCGATTCCATTTGCATGATTTCTTTTTTTAAGGTGTAAATAAACGTTTAAACTGTCGATTGTGAAAGCTATTTTTTCTAATTCCCTATTTTACAATTGATTCAAAAATTTCATGGTATCCATGTCGTCTGCATAATCATCAATTTTGGGATTTTGAGACTGACCAAAAGATATACATTCTTTTATATAATTTGGGTTACCAATTACAATTTGAATATTTTCCCGGTTTAAGTCTATAAATTCTAAAATATCATTTCGTTCTTTATAAACCGAATAAAAAATGCATCCTAAAGGCGATGCTATTTTTTCATCTTCTTTTAGAATTAAAAAACCATTATCAAAATGCGGGGCAATGTTCATTAAAAATAAAGCCTTGTGATAGGTGTAATTATTATAGTATTTATTGTGGTTAACGGATTCTTTATACTTTTCTAAAGCTTCAAAAAAACGTTGAAAATCATAATTTTCAGTAACCATTAATTTTGAAACATTGCGGCAGCCTAAACCAAAGTAGGAAAAAATATCATCGGCTAATCCTCCAAGTTCCTCGTTGGTTTCATTTCCTGATAATACAGCTATGCTATTTCTATTCTTTCTGATAATTTTCGGAACTTTACTAAAGTAATATTCAAAATAGCGTGCAGTATTATTACTTCCAGTTGCTATCAGAGCTTCGCAGGAATTCAGTTTTTCCACCTCAATAATTTTTTCTTTAAACCGGGGGTCAATTAAAATCAATTGCTCAATTATCCAAGGTGTAAGGGTTTTGTCATCTGATGAAGATTTAACTAAAGCGATGTTACCTGAAATTAAAATACTTATTAAGTCATGCATTCCCACAAGAGGAATGTTTCCGGCCATTATCAAACCCACTTTTTTAGGATTATTGGTGAATTGGTAATTTGCAACCCAGTGATTGAGGTTAGCTTGGTTTAATTGGCCGGCCCAGTAATTAAAAGCAAACAATTGCCATTGTGGAGTAAACCATTGGTTTTCGATTTGGGCTTTTTTTATTAAAGAATCTTCTTCTGTTATAGATGATAATTTCTTCCCTAATATTTCAAGGGCAATTATTATTTCAGATTGTGTCAATGGATTTGGGCTATAAAATAGAGCCTGCAAAATTCCGTTTTAAAAGGCATTTTTACAATATTGTGTAAATGATGTGACTAATCATCTGAATGTTTTGTTGAAATTTGTAATATGGCATGGCGAAAATTAAATGGTGAATTGCTTCAACTCCCTATTTTAGATGAAATAAGGCTAAAAATGATAGAGGAACAAGGCAATAAAATAAAAGTGTGTATTGGAACCGACTCACAAGTGAAAGGTAATATTACCGAATTTGCCACCGCCATTGTTTTTATAAGAGAAGGCAAAGGCGGTTTTATTTTTCATAATGCCTACCAAACGGAACGGAAAATGTCGTTAAAAGAACGATTGATTTTAGAAGTGTCGGATTCAATTCAAGTGGCATATAATATTTGTAACATCTTGGATGAGTACAACGTCGAATTGGAGGTACATGCAGATATCAACACCGATCCACAATTTAGGTCAAATATTGCCCTTAAAGAAGCTATGGGCTATATATTAGGAATGGGGTATACTTTTAAAGCAAAACCTGATGCTTTTGCAAGTTCGTATTGTGCAAATAAGGTTGTAAAATAATTTTTAATTAATTAATTTCGTTTTACTGATTATAAAATGAAAATAAATAATAATAATATAATTTTTGTCACCCTTTCCTTGGGAATTCTAATGTTATCGTTTCAATCAACGGTAAATAAACCTGTGCAAACAAAACCAACAGAAAAACCTTTTTTAATTGTTGGTGAAATGCCACGTTTCCCAGGAGGTAAAATGGCATTGAATCGTTATATTTCTGAGCATCTAACTTATCCTTTTGAAGCTATGAAATATAATATTCATGGTAAAGTGAATGTTGAATTTGTGGTTGAAAAGGATGGCTCTTTGATTCAAGTGACAACTGTAGGGCCAAAGCTAGGTTATGGATTAGAGGAGCAAGCAGTTAAAATTTTTTCAAACATGCCTAAATGGATTCCTGGTAAACAAGACGGTAAAGTGGTTCCTGTTTATCAAATGATTCCAATAATATTTAGTAATTAATGGGCAGAATATTAGCCCTTGATTATGGAACAAAACGTGTTGGAATTGCAGTTACAGACCCACTTCATATTATTGCAACCGCCGTTGATACAATCCATCCAAATGATGTTATAAGTTTTATAACCAATTATTTAAAAAAAGAACCTGTTGAACTTATAGTTGTTGGTCTTCCAATTCAAATGAACGGACAGCCATCAGAAAGTGAAATACATATTAAACCATTTCTTAAAAAACTTATGCAGCAATTGCCAAATATTCCTGTGGTTAGATATGATGAACGATTTACTACTAAAATGGCTATAAGCACAATGATTGAAGGGGGATATAAAAAAAAACAACGTCAAGATAAAAAACACTTGGATTCTATGAGTGCAACCCTAATTTTGCAAAGTTACTTACTCTCCACTCAATGATATTACCTATACGGGCATACGGCGATCCGGTTTTAAGAAAAATATGCCAATCCATTACATCTGATTTTCCGGGGTTAAACCAGTTAATTGAAAATATGTTTGAAACCATGTATGAGAGCAATGGAGTAGGTCTTGCTGCTCCTCAGGTAGGACATGATATTAGACTTTTTATTATTGATACAAATGCTTTTTCAGATAAAAAAATTAAGGGTGTAAAAAAGATATTTATCAATGCTGTGATTATTGAAGAATCTGGTGTTGAGTGGGGTTTTGAAGAAGGTTGTTTAAGTATTCCTAAAATTCGTGAAAACGTAAAACGACCGCCCAAACTAATAATTAAATATCAGGATGAAAATTTTATTTGGAACGAGGAATCCTTTGATGATATGGCGGCGAGAGTTATTCAGCATGAGTTTGACCATATTGAAGGTGTTTTGTTTATTGACCATCTTTCACCCTTAAAAAAACAATTGATCAAAGGAAAGCTTATTAATATATCAAAAGGTAAGGTAGACGTAGACTATAAAATGAAATTTTATTTCAAAAAGTAAGGATGAATATTTTTAAAGCCACCCGTCCTTTAAATCTTTTTATTCTTCTATTTGCTCAATTTCTTACAGCCTATTTCTTAGGTTTTGGTAATACAATTAAGGAGGTTTTCGACTTAACTCATTTGTCAATATACCTTACTACTTTGCTTTGTGCAGTTTTTGGATATCTGTTTAATGATATTATGGATATAAAAGCCGATGCCATAAACCGGCCTGCTAAAAACTTTTTATCTGAACCTAAAATCCGAAAAACAGCTTTAATTATTGCCATAATAGCAGCTGTTCTGGCTATATCATTCGCTTTTATTAAATCCTACAAACTTGGTGTTTTAATAACCCTAATAATAACTCTTTTGTTTAGTTACAGTACTTTATTAAAGCGACTCCCATTAATAGGCAACTTGATAATTGCTCTTTTAGGAGCTTTTTCAATATTTATTTTGTTAGCTTTTGATTCCAATTTAAATTTTGAACTCACCTTGATTTTTTCAATTAATGCCTTCGCCATTCATTTTATCCGTGAAATTATTAAAGATACTGAAGATATGGATGGTGATGAAGCCGCGGGATACAGGACATTTCCATTGCTTGTAGGAATTAAAGCTACAAGAACCTTACTTGTCATTCTTTTATTTTTATACATTCTTGTTTTTACTACCTTTTTAAGGCTCATGATGATGCGATATTTTTCATCACCTTTAAGTTATGTTTTTTTAAGCTATAACATAGCTTGTATAGGCTTACCTTTGTTTCATTTATTATCTCGGTTGCAGTTGGCTGGAGATAAAGGCGACTTTAAATATTTAAGCAAAGTGGCTTTATATATAATGATTACCGGAACTTTGTCAATGTTGTTTTTTTAAGGTATGGAGTTATTATTAGGCTCTAAATCACCCCGTCGACAGGAACTGTTAAAAGGGGCAGGTACTGAATATACATTAGTAAATATTGACTCTGACGAAGATTTTCCTGATGATATGGAAAAGGAAAAAGTTGCTGAGTATTTAGCAATAAAGAAAGCCGAAGCTTATAAAGGAAACCTTGAAAATAAAATACTTCTTACCGCAGATACAACCGTCTATTTGGATGGTGAAATAATTAATAAGCCCGAAGATGAAGCTGACGCTGTAAAAATGTTGACCAAACTTTCAGGTAAAATGCATACGGTTTTTACAGGAGTTTGTTTAAGGAGTAAAACGCAGGAGATTACTTTTACCGACAAAACAAACGTTTATTTTAAGGATTTAACCAATGAACAGATAGTTTACTATGTTCAAAATTTTAGACCTTTAGATAAAGCCGGAGCCTACGGAATTCAAGATTGGATAGGATATATTGGGGTTACCAAAATAGAAGGTGATTTTTTTAATGTGATGGGATTGCCAGTAAATAGGGTGTATGATGAATTACAAAAGTTTCGTCAAAATCAATAACCCATTTTTCTAATCTTTTTTAAAAGCTTTTCAGCTGCATTTGTCATTCCTGCTGAAGCATAAGGTAAAATTGATTCTGTGATATCTTTCACTTCATGGCAAAGTTCCGGTTCATGATCTATTATTTTTGCTAAAATTTGAATACTAAAGGCTTTTGAAGCAATTGTACCTTTTTTGTTTTCAAGCCACTCAAAGCATTTTTGTGCTATCAATCCTATCTGTTTTTCAGGTAGAATTGTTTTCCATAACACTCTTGCAATGCATCTCTGAACCGATTCACTGGATTTATTTTCAATTGATTTTAAAAGTTCGGGAAGATATTGATAAAACCATTCGGGTTTTCTTAGGGCTGCATATTGCAATACCCATGAGGCCATAAATGCTTCATGTTTGTTTCCATTGATAATGATTGAAACAAGTTCATCAAATAATTCTTTAGAGTCGGAAATGATTTTTTCCAATTCTGAAATCTGAGATTTATTAAGCCTTACCCTAAAAATGTCCTTAAACGCAGTTTGAGAAAAATCCATAAGCAAATTTAAGTTATATCCTTCCCAACTAATTTTAACCAATCTTTTAGTATCCTTCTTAACGATTTTTCTTTTGATTTTACATCATCCAAATCTTTAAAAATCATCACTTGTCTTCCATCTTTATAATCACCTTTCAATAATCCAGAAGTATCGTTAACCTTTGCTCCGTTTAGAAATACAAGCATTATTCGCCCTTTAAAAAGATTGAAAACAGCTATTTCTCGTTTATATTCCTTTGGGTCAAACGGTTTCATTTCACCTGTATAATAAACCTGGGATTATTCCATTTTATGCGTTCCCCAACAATATTGTCTGTACTCAAAATAATGTAGCGAATGGTTTCAACAATATTACTTAAAGTTGGCTCAAGATTATTTATATGAACTGAAACGAGTTTACTATCATTGGGTTTCTGAGGCTCTTTCAATTTTTCTTTTTTGCTTCTGCCTTTTCTAAATTTTGTTGTACTCTGAATAAAGTAATTTTGGTAATTAAATCAAAAGGAATGGGTTGACTCAGTGGAAATTGAACGGAATCTTTTGCACTTTTATAACTGGCAATTTCTTTTTCAAAAGTCTTAATACCCAAAGCCCCGGGATAAAAACCAATATGATTTTTATAGCCTGAAAAATGAACCAAATTGCCTTTTAACTTAAAGGTAGGGATTCCGTAACTCATGGCTTCCTCGGCTTCGGGTGCTGCTTTTTGTATTGTTTCTCGAACTTGTTGGAAAAGTTTTTGGGTTTCTGATGGAAAGGTTGAAATAAAGGAATTGATATCTTTGGGTATAATCATAAATGTTTCAAACATAATTATTTCATTCAATTTACCGAAAATATTTAGCACATCAATTAAAATTTATCAAACGGTTAAATTTAAAATAAACGCATAATGTTATACTTAATGGTAATTTAGTTTTTGTATGGGTAAATAATTATTCCGAAGGTTTTGCCATTTGTCAGGATAGCTTTTCAAACATTCAGCAATCCGTTCTTTATGTTTATTGATGGAGTCGGTTAGGGCAGGGGCGCTTATTTCGGGAATGCAAACTTTAGCTATACTTTTTCCTAAAACTGCTTGTTTCTCTTCCATAAGTTTTTTTACAGCCAATTCATAACGGTCGAGTAAAATTTTAGTCTTTTCCAATTTTGAAAGACTTGGTTTACTTTCTAATTTTAATTCCGGTTGTTTTTCAGGAATTACATCGTTGATAGATTCGAATATTTCCTTGTCATTATCTGCTAAATCAGTTTTAAACGAATTATTTTGAGTTTGTTCCTGTAAAAAATACCGCTTAATCCTAATGTCAGTGGGGGATAGGCTAAGTTTTGATGCAATTTTAAATGCTTCCTTGGCAATGGTTTCTAATTCTGCAAAGTCCCAATCACGTGATTGGAGGTAATCTAAAGTAGAATCACTCAACGAAATTTTAGATTCAGGCAAAATTTCTTCTTTTAAAAAGTAATTAAAGAGGGCTGTATATATTTTTTCTGTCTTCAAATTTAGCCCAGTTAATATATCATTTAACTCACTTATCTTAAACTGCTGATCTTTACATACTTGAAAATATTTTTCAAAATTCTCTTTTTCAGTGTTACCTAATTTGACATAGTTAGACAACCAAATAATTAAGCATTTTTCAATTAAGTATTTCTGATCTCTGCCATAAAACATGTCATCACTTGTTTCGTATTTCTTTAGTTTAAATAAATAAATACTGCTGCCGGTATCAGGTTTTATAAGGATTACAGGTTCATTGGAGTGCCCAAGCAAATCAAGTTGAGCAGGATTGGCAATCCTATCTAAAGCTATCTCACTAAAATCAAACCATTGCGGTTTTGAGTTAGATGAGTTAAGCAAACGAGCCAACCTCTTCTCGTCAATCTGAAGTTTTAGCTCGTCATTAAGCTGAATGTTATTTACGACTACATCAATACAGTATTGGATAAACGGATACTCCTCACAAATGATACTTAAATTCTGCATACAAAATATTAAGCAATATTAAGTGAAGAAAATTAACTGTTTTAAACAGTTTGTCTACAATAAGATAATAGCTTAATTGAATTTGCGAACAACCAAAATACCTAATAAAATTAAGCTTAATGAAGTAATCTGAATTAAGCCGATTGGTTCGTTATAGTAAACACCCCATAGGGTGGAAACCACCGGCATCATATAAGTAACCGTAGAAGCAAATAGCCCGTTTGTGATTTGGATAAGGCGATTGAATAGCACTAAACTTAGCCCTGTGCCTAGTAATCCAAGCATGCTGATAGAAATAGTGCTCTTTAAAAACTCAGGTGAAAGGGCGCTTTGAAAAGGGAATTTGAAGATGAAAAGACAAATTAAGCCAGGAATAAAAATTAAGCTTAATGGTATAGATGCAATATAGAGTGGGCTATATTTACTTAATTTATTTTCTATCACATTTACGTTGGTTCCATAAAGCAACGTTGATACTAAAATTATTAAACCATATTCATAATGTGTTTCTATTCCTCCGCCGGGTTTATTTATAATTAAGGATAAAGCGCCAATTAAGCCAATTAAGATTCCTATAATTTTGTATTTATTAAAGGTTTTGGAAAATATGAATATTCCGGAAAGTAGCGTAAAAAAAGGCGTTAGCGAATTTAATGCTCCTGCTGTTGAGCTTTGCAAATACGTTTGAGCATAAGCAAAACAAAAGGCGGGAATAAAGTTTCCCATTATGCCGGACAACGCAAACCACTTAATATCGCTTTTTTCAACCTTAAATAAATTGGCTATACCAAATGGAATAAATAATATTCCTGCTATACAGATTCTATAAGCAGCTAATTGAGTAGCTGAATACGACTTTAACCCTTCAAACATTAGGACAAACGAGCTGCCCCAAATGATGGATAAAATGATGAGCAGAATCCAAGCCAGTGGACTTTTTGTGGCTTGCATTATTTTAGATTATATTTAGCTATACACCAAAGGGCTCTGAAACCGTCTTTCCAACTTATTTTTTTTCCTTCGGCATAGGTTCGGCCATAGTATGAAATTCCAATTTCATAAATCTTAATCTCCTTAATTTTAGATATTTTGGCGGTTACTTCCGGCTCAAAACCAAATCGCTTTTCTTTTAAATCTAATCCCTGAATAATTTCACGCTTAAACATTTTGTAACAGGTTTCCATATCTGTTAGGTTTAGATTTGTCAACGCATTTGATAATAAGGTTAATAATTTATTGCCTATGGTATGCCAAAAGAATAAGATACGGTGTGGGTTTCCGCCAATAAAGCGTGAGCCATAAACAACATCGGCATCGGCTAGATAAAAGGGTTTTAATAAATCATTGTATTCATTCGGATCATATTCCAAATCGGCATCTTGTATTACCACTATTTCACCGGTGGCTTTGGCTATTCCAGTGTGCAATGCAGCCCCTTTTCCTTTATTTACTTCATGTTCGTAATAGGAAATATTAAGTTCGGGATTATTTTTCATATATGTAGTAATGGCTTCCGACGTTTTGTCTTTCGAACAGTCGTTCACTATTACTACCTCTTTTTTTATGTTATTAATTAAGGCTACTTCCTTTATTTTGTTCAGAATAAGATGAATTGTTTTTTCTTCATTATATGCCGGAACTATAATAGAAAGGGTGTTGATTTGCATGCTGCAAATTTTAGTTTTTATGAGTAATAATAAAAATGAATTAAAGGTTATTAAAACTGAGGATGGATCGTCGTCTATTTACAATGCCTCATTAGACGAAACTTACCACTCCATCCACGGTGCCTTGCAAGAGTCGAACCACGTATTTATAAACCACGGATTACACCTCTTAAAATCCGAAAACAAAGCCATTTTAGAGGTTGGTTTTGGTACAGGACTCAATGCTGCTTTAACGTATTTGCAATCCCTTGAATCGGATATAACAATTAATTATACCGCATTGGAACCTTATCCTTTACCTATTGAAATTATATACGAAGTGGCTGCTGGGTATCCCAAAACGATAGCCGAAACCATGATTTTATTATCCCAATCGGAGGGAGGCAAGCCGATTTATGTTGGTTCAAATTTTATATTTACGCTTCATTTAACCCAACTACAAACGTTTAATTTTATTGATAAATACGATTTGATTTATTTTGATGCCTTTGCACCGGGCAAACAACCGGATATGTGGACTTTGGAAATTTTTACAAAGCTTTTTGATGTTTTAAACCCCGGAGGTTTGTTAACCACCTATTGTGCCAAGGGAGCAGTAAAGCGAAATTTAAAGCAAGCCGGTTTTACGGTTAAAGCATTTCCGGGCCCTCCGGGGAAAAGGGAAATGACTGTTGCATTTCGCTAGTGCACTCTATCTCCTCGGTATTCAATCGTTTGAATCAATTCCGCCTCATAGTTTAAATACTCTTCCCAGCGTTTTTTAACATATTCGGAGTCAATATACTTTTTAGCCAAATCAATAAACAGGGTATAATGCCCGGCTTCCGAAACCATAAATTCGTGATAAAACTTTTTAAGTTCATCATCATTCACATGAAGCGATAATAATCGAAACCGTTCGCAACTGCGGGCTTCTATCATAGCTGCAATAAGCAGTTCATCTATAAAACCTTTAAGGCGAGAATCGCCTTTTAACTTAAAGTCTCGCAGTTTTACCACATAATTATCATTGCGGGTTCGACCAAGTTTGTAGCCGCGTTTTTTTAACTCCTTCAATACTTTTCTAAAATGGCCCCATTCTTCGGCAGCCACAGCCGTTACCTCATCCACCATGTCCTCATACTCCGGATACCTTACCACTAGCGAAATGCAGTTGGTAGTAGCCTTTTGCTCGCAATAGGCATGGTCGGTTAATATTTCGTCTATTGTTTTTTCGGCAATATTTACCCAGCGCGGGTCGGTTGCAAGTTTTAATCCTAACACGGTGCAATATTATTAATTTTAAACCGTCTGTAACACTATTTATAGTACCTGCGTCAAAAAAAGTAATGATTTAAAAAACGAAATTTGGATTATCATCAGTTCCTCATATTATAAAATATTTCAATCATGGAAATTAATTCACCCAACTCATCAGAACCCATTCAAAAAAAAGATATAAAATTTCTTCTTGGTGCATTGTTAGTCAATATTTTATTTTTGGTTGCTTTATTTCTTTTATTCTAACTGAAATAAGATAGGGATAACCGCGTTATTTTAAGTAAAATTGCACCTTTATAAATTTTACTGTTAATGCGAATAAAGTCCTACAGACATCCGTTTCTTTTACTCTTTTTAATTTTAAGTTTTATCGGTTTTTCACAATCCGTTAAATTTTCGGAACTGAAGAAAGATGGGGATGGAAATTATTACTACAAAGACAAACTCTTTACCGGAAAATCTATTTTAAGTCACGCCAATAATAAAAAATGGCAGGAAGTAGAATGGAAAAACGGAAAGATTGATGGATTATTCCGTTCCTATTTTGAAACTGGAATTAAAGAAACGGAAATAGAATACACCGCCGGAAAACGTAATGGAACTTATAAATCCTGGTATTCCAATGGCAAACCTGAAGAATTTAGCAACTACAAACAAGGCGTTTTGGATGGACCTTTTAAAAGTTATTATCAAACCGGAACTCCCAAAAAAGAAACTAATTTTATTGATGGTTTAGAAAACGGAAATATTTCCTTATGGTTTGAAAATGGCAAAAAACAACAAGAAGCTGTATTAAAAAACGGAAAGCCTGACGGCAAAGTGATTTCTTATTCAGATGATGGAAAAATAAGAAAGGATATTGAATACAAAGACGGGATGCGGGATGGAAAATCAATAATTTATCATAGCAACGGACAAATAGGGGAAACAGGAACTTATAAAAACGGTTTGCCGGATGGAAGGATTTTAAAATTTGATCCTAAAGGCCGGAAAATAAATGAAGAGTCATACAAAAATGGAAAGAAGGATGGTAAATGGGTGTATTACGATTTAATTGGTTTAAAATTAAAAGAGGTTAATTACGATGAAGATATTGTTGACGGGCATTATTGCGAATGGGTAGATGGGGTAGTAGATGCCGAAGGCAATTATAAAGAAGGAAAGAAGGACGGGCTTTGGGTTGAAAAGGCTTCAGACCCCAAAACCAAATGTGTAGGAAATTATATAAACGGTGAACGAGATGGGGCTTGGACCTTTGGCATGAGCAGAATTTATGGAAAGTGTAATGGAAGCTTTATTGGCGGAAATAAGCACGGCGATTGGTTTTATTATAACTATAAAGGAAAGCGAATTCGTTCAGAAAAATGGGATAACGGTGAATTATTGGAAACCAAGGACCGTTAAAAAAAGAATGGGGGATAAGTTTGAAATAAATTTTTCGAAAGAACAGATTGGCGAGATAGCTTCTCAACTTTTGACTCGTTTTGATAAATACAAACTGTTTTGTTTTACCGGTAATTTAGGCACAGGCAAAACTACCCTGATAACAGAACTTTGCAGAGCATTAGGAAGTATCGATGATATTTCAAGCCCCACATTTTCGATAGTTAATGAATACGAATGTGACAAAGGAAAAATTTATCATTTTGATTTGTATCGTTTAAAAAATCTGGAAGAAGCCATGGATATTGGCTTGGAAGAATACATTTATTCCAATAACTATTGTTTTATTGAATGGCCTGAAAAAGTAGCAGAAATATTACCTCAGCAACTTTTAGTTAACTGCCAATTGAGCTACCTTAGCATGAATGAAAGACAATTGACGGCATGGGTAGATTAAAGGTTTTAATTTGGATTTATTTTTTTACAGGCATAGGATTTAAAGCATCCGCACAAGTCTTTGACCAAAAAATAGCAGATTATATTTCAAAAGTAGAAAACCCTCTTTCATTCCTTCAAAAATGTGAAAACCTTGGAGTTAAAGAAATAAATAAGTCTGGATTGGATTCTACCTGTTTCTGGCTTAAAAAAATGGCAGAACAAGCTGGTTATGTTGTAAAAATTCAAAACTTTCTTTACGGTAATGATACACTTCGCAATCTTGAATTTACTAAAAAAGGAACCAGTGATAGTTGTATAATCATAGGTGCACATTACGATAGTAAGATAGGTTTTGGGGTAAACGATAATGGAACCGGAGATTTTGCCTTGTATCAAATTGCAAAATTATTAAAAGGCATCACAACCAAATATACCATAAGGTTTGTTTATTTTTCAGGTGAAGAAATAGATTATTTAGGAAGCCGTTATTTTGTAAAGTATATAAATAAAGACTCGGTAAAAATTAAATTTATGCTAAACCTCGATCAACTTGGTGGAACCATAGATGAAGACAATACTGGCATAAAATGCGAACGTGATGAAATATCTTCAAAGAAAGCTGAAAGCAACGAATTGGCAGTTTCAATGGCAAAAATTTTTAGCCTTTATACCAATTTGAATCCAGTAATTACTTCAGCTTATTCATCCGATTATTTATCATTTCGCGATTCGGGTTATCTTATTTCAGGCATTTATCAATATTCATCGTTTCCATATTATCATTCCGAAAATGACCTTTTAAAATATATAGAATTTAATTCTTTAATCTCAACCGTTAAAGGAGCTTTGGCATTTGTAATGCATTATTCTCAGTCCGAAATTCCGGTTGGAATTAATCAAAAAGTTGCAGATTTCAATAGTTTAAATGTTTATAATACAAATAAAGAGCTAATTGTTACAGCAAACGCTGATTACAACTTAATTATTTATGACCAAATGGGTCGTTTAAGGTACAGCAAATGGGGTAACGAAAATGATAAAAATATAGCTTTAGATGATTTTAAAAACGGGGTTTATTTTGCATACCTCCATTCAAATGGTAAAATGGTTACTAATAAATTTTTGGTTCAACATTAAATAAATGTTCAAAATTAGTTTGATTTGCATTAACGAATAAATGGAAATATCCTTTTTAGGTGCAACACGGCAGGTTACAGGGAGTATGCACCTTCTCACTTTAAATTCCGGTTACAAAATTTTAATAGATTGTGGTCTCTCATACGAACGTGGGGATGCAATAGAGTTGAATGATAGTTTTCCTTTTGAACCATCTTCTATCAATCTTTTGGTTTTAACTCATGCCCATATTGATCATTCGGGCAATATACCAACCCTTATAAAACGTGGTTACCACGGGCAAGTGCTTTGTACTGAACCTACGGCTGCATTAGCGGAAAACTTATTACGAGATTCTGTTAATGTGCAATTGGCAGAGTCCAAATCAAAAGGTAAAAATAATAGACATGGTAAAAACAAACCAATAGTATTGTATGGGCAGCAGCAAGTAGAAGCAACACTTGACCGATTGGTAACATTGCCATTTAAAAAAATATTTAAAGTAAATGACGAAGCAAGTATTACGTTTTATCCAGCAGGGCATATTTTAGGAGCCGCTTCCGTTTCGGTAGAAGTAAATGAATCAGGTGTTACTAAACGAATTGGATTTACCGGTGATTTGGGAAAATTACATTCAAAAATTGTTGTAGACTCAGAACCAATGCCCGATTTGGATTATTTAGTTTGCGAATCTACCTATGGCAGTCGTTTGCATTCCATTACTGTGCCAGCCCAAGAGGAACTTTATAAATATGTAAAAAAGAATTGTATTGATTCGCCTGGTAAACTAGTAATTCCAGCTTTTAGTGTTGGCCGAACTCAAGCCATTTTATTTACCTTAAATCAATTGTATGTGGAAGGGAAATTAAATGGAATAAAAATATTTACCGATAGTCCTTTGGGAATTATCAGTACTAAAGTACACGAAAAATACGAGGCATATTTAAACGAAGAATCCAAAGAATTTGCCAGAAAGCACGGTGATTTGTTTGATTTTCCAAACCTTTTGGTTATCCAAACCGAGAGTGACCAAAAACAAATGGCCTATCATAGCGGCCCATCTATCATTGTTTCATCGGCAGGCATGGTAGAAGGTGGCAGGATTCAGGAACACGTACGAAACAATATTCAAAATCCGTTATGTACCATTTTAATTGCCGGGTATTGTGCCGAAGGAACATTTGGTCATCGCTTATTGCAAGGCCAATCTACTATAAAAATAAAAAACAAAGACCGGCCCGTATATGCCAGAGTGGCTTCTACTGATGTATTCTCAGCACACCCCGATAGAGATGGACTTTTTAAATACATCAGTGCAAGCCAAACAGGAAAGTTGAAGAGATTGTTTTTGGTACATGGCGAAGAGAAAAATACTGAAGAATTTAAAAATTTTCTTACTGAAAGAGGCGTGGAGAATGTTACTATTCCTTACAAAAGCAATACGTTTAGGCTTTAGATTTTCTTGTAAATAACTTGTGGGTATCTCATCATTAAAAATATCCTGAAACCTTAGCGTTTATGCCTATTTTCACGTTTTAATTCAAAATTAAATGGACGAGGTATTAGAACCTGAAAATGAAAAGATTATCCCAATAAATATTGAGGATGAAATGCGAACCGCATACATTGATTACTCAATGTCGGTTATTGTGAGTCGTGCTTTACCGGATGTACGTGATGGATTAAAACCTGTTCACCGCCGTGTTTTATACGGTATGTCTGAATTAGGATTAGCAAGTAATCGATCTTATAAAAAATCAGCCAGAATAGTAGGAGAGGTGTTGGGTAAATTTCACCCACATGGTGACCAATCGGTTTATGATGCCATGGTACGTTTGGCCCAGGAATGGAGCGTAAGGTATATGATGGTAGACGGCCAGGGAAACTATGGTTCTATAGATGGTGATCCACCGGCAGCCATGCGTTATACCGAAGCCAGAATGCGAAAAATGGCCGAAGAAATGTTGGCCGATATTGAAAAAGATACGGTTGATTTTCGTCCCAATTTTGATGATTCGTTAACTGAGCCAACGGTATTACCTGCAAAAGTTCCAAATTTATTAATAAATGGAGCATCAGGAATTGCAGTAGGTATGGCTACTAATATGGCTCCACATAATATTTCGGAAGTAATAGATGGAACTATGGCTTACATAGATAACCGCGATATTACTATTGAAGAATTAATGCAGTTTATAAAAGGTCCTGATTTTCCTACCGGTGGAATAATTTATGGTTATGAAGGTGTAAGAGATGCCTTATTGACTGGTCGTGGCAGAGTAGTAATGCGTGGTAAAGCTGAATTTGAAACCTTGTCTTCCGGTCGCGAACAAATTATTATTACTGAAGTTCCTTATCAAATTTCACCATCACAGATTGTTATTAAGGCTGTAGATTTAATTAATGAAAAAGTAATTGATGGAATTGCTGAGGTTCGTGATGAATCGGGTAGAGATGGATTACGAATAGTTTTTGATATAAAACGCGATGGTATTCCAAATATTATTTTAAATCAGCTTTATAAATATACGCCTTTACAAACCTCATTCTCAGTAAATAATATAGCCTTGGTTAAAGGCCGTCCTGAAATGTTGAATGTAAAGGATTTAATTCATCATTTTGTTGATCACCGCCATGATGTAGTTATTCGCCGTGCTAAATATGAATTAGAAGATGCTCAAAAAAGGGCTCATATTTTAGAAGGTTTATTAATTGCTTTAGATAATTTGGATGCGGTTATAAAACTGATTCGTGCTTCTGCAACTGTAGAAGAGGCCAGAACGGGTTTGATACAAAATTTTGCATTGTCTGAAATACAAGCCAGAGCAATTCTTGATTTAAGATTGCAAAAACTTACAGGTTTAGAACGGGATAAGATAAAAGAGGAATTTGAGGAAATTATGAAATTGATTAATTACTTAAACACTCTTTTGGGGGATGAAAGTTTGAGAATGGAATTAATAAAAACTGAGCTTCGGGAAATGAAGGATAAATTTGGTGATAAACGAAGAACCGAAATTATCCATTCAGCCGAAGATTTTAATGTTGAAGACCTAATAGCCAACGAAGAGGTAGTAGTTACTATTTCTCACATGGGGTATATCAAACGTACTCCACTGACAGAATACAAGGCGCAAGGTAGAGGAGGAGTGGGCAATAAGGGTGTGAGCCATAGAGGTGAAGATTTTGTGGAACACATGTTTGTGGCTACTAACCATAATCACTTATTATTTTTTACCGACCAGGGAAGGTGTTTTTGGATGAAAGTTTGGGAGGTTCCAGAAGGAGCCAAAACTACAAAGGGACGAGCCATTCAGAATTTAATAAGCATACCAGCCGAAGATAAGATAAGAGCCTGTATAAATGTTATAAGTCTAAAAGATGCCGACTATATTAATAGTAATTTCATTATCATGGTTACTAAAAAAGGCATAATAAAGAAAACAACTTTAGAGGCATATTCTCGTCCACGTGCTAATGGAATAAATGCTATTACTATTCGTGAAGGAGATGAATTATTAGACGTTCAATTAACCAATGGAACTTGCGAAGTTGTGATAGCCAAGCAATCGGGCAAAGCCATTCGTTTCCCAGAAGCCAAGGTACGGCCGATGGGCAGAAATGCTTCGGGAGTAAAAGCCGTTACGCTTGAAAATGCCAATGACGAAGTAATAGGTATGGTGTGTGTAGAAAAAGGAAATGCTTCTACGGTATTAGTAGTTTCAAAAAGAGGCTATGGTAAACGCACTGACCTTGAGGATTACCGAATTACCGGGAGAGGAGGAAAGGGGGTAAAAACCCTGAGTATTACTGAGAAAACTGGTGTATTGGTTGCTATACTGGATGTAAATGATGAAAAAGACTTGATGATAATAAATAAATCAGGTCTTACAATTAGGATTCCTGTGGCTGATTTGCGAGTAATGGGAAGAGCTACACAAGGAGTAAGGCTTATAAAAATGCGTGAATCAGATGAAATAGCTTCCATAGCCAGTGTTGACCATGAAGAAGACGAGCCTTTAGTTCATTTAGATGAAAACGGAGAACCTATTATTAGCTTAAGTGAGGATGAAGGAATTCCACAAGCGAATAAAAGTTCTGAAATCATTGAACCGCAAGAAGAAAATGGTGAAGAAAAACCTGAAACTGATAATACCGTAGAATAAAGGAAACTGCATATTGGTAAATTGAAATATTAGATATTTTTTGATGCCATTTATATCTGAACTATGTTTGGCATCATTATTGATAAATAACGTAATAAATAAAAGTAAGAAGTTATGAAAAAATTAAAACATGTGATACTGCTGGCTGCATTGTTGGGTGCATTTGTAAGCAAAGCTCAGCCAAGTAAAGTAGAAACCGTTAGAATGATTTTGGAGGATACAGATCCTAATGCTGTTAAAGATTTACGTGAGTGTAAACGTTTAATTGATGACGCATTTGCACACCCAAAAACTGCGAATAGCCCTAAAATGTGGGTTTATAGGGCCGCTGTTTACTTTGAAATTTCAAGAAAAATAGATGACTTAAATAAAGAAACCCCTGATGCAGTAAAAACAGCAGCTGAGTCTTTGTTTAAATGTGCTGAAACGGATACTAAAAAACAATGGACTGAACAATTTGATTTTTATCTTTTAAATGTTTCTAATGTATTGTTCAATGCGGCCGTAAATGAGTATCAAAATAAAAATTATGAAAAGGCACTCGATTATTACCAGATAACCTTAAAATTAATTCCATTTGATAAAAAAGGAGATCTTAAAACAATAAATATTAATGAAGACCTTATTTATCAATATAGTTATTATGCTGCTATGGCCAAAGGTGATAATAAATTAACCAAAGAATATATTAATAAACTAATTGACCATAAATTTAATGACCCTAAGATTTATTCAGCATTAGCTAAAGTATATTTGGAGGAAATGGATACCACAAATGCATTAAAAACTTTAGCAACAGGGAGAGAAAGATTTTCATCAGATCAGGATTTAATGAATATGGAATTAGATATTTACCTTAAACAGGGCAAAACAGATATTTTAATTAAAAAATTAGATGATGCAATAGAAGCAGATGACCAAAATAAAATATATTATTTTGCCAGAGCTGCCACATATGAAAAGTTAGGTAAACCTGATCTTGCAGAATTAGACTATTTAAAATCTGCTGAACTAGATCCAGAATATTATGATGCCAATTTCAATCTGGGAGTATTAAATGTTAATAAAGCCCGACCAATTATAGAGCAATTGCAAAAGACCTATAAAAAGACGGACCAAGATGTCCTAGAAGCTCAAATAAAAGTAGTTTACAGCAAAGCACTAATTTATTTTGAAAAGTGTAGAGAGATTGGGGTTCCTAATGATGATAAAAAGGAAACATATGATTTGCTTGATAATATGCAGCGATTGTATAAAAACGTTGGAAATTCAGGGAAAGAAGCTGAGATGAAAAAATTGAAAGACGAGATGTAGTGAAAAATATCAATCATATAAATAATCCTAGAATATTAATTTCTAGGATTTTTTTTTGTTGCAGCGGTTATTATTTATAAAAGAGTAAGGCTGATTTTATATTACTTAACATAATATAAATTATAGAACTTATTGGTTTGGTGAAATATAATTATGTAAAAACACAAAAATATAGACCATTTGGGAAATATTAGATACAAATAGGCTTCTATTTAATGTATTGCATTATATAGTTAATTACAATTCAATAGAACCGTTTGTTGTAATAAAAAAAATATTCCAATATAATACACATCATGTTTAGAAGCGAAATGAAAAAAATATAGTTTGTTTGCAGCAAATTATTAATTTTGATTTTATAAAAGTTGATGCAATTAGAAGAAGCCAGAATAAACGCTATAAATATACTGACGGAATCACTCCCTCATTATTTAACCTATCATTGTGTTGAGCATACTTTAGATGTATATAATGCGGCTCAAAGAATTGCTAAAGCTGAAAAATTAGAATCTAATGAAGATTTAACAATATTGCTTACTGCTGCAGCCTATCATGATAGTGGTTTTGTGGTTTCAGAGTTAAATCACGAACAGCAAAGTTCAATATTATGCATGAATTGGCTTCCAAAATTTGGTTACACGGATAATGAAATAGATAAAGTATGTGAAATTGTAATGGCTACTAAAATTCCCCAAACTCCAAACTCGCACTTAGCAGAGATTTTATGCGACGCAGATTTGGATTATTTAGGTAGAAATGATTTTGATGAAATTTCAGAATCACTTTATGAGGAATTTAAGTTTAGAAAAATTATTACAAATCGGGAAGTATGGGATAATATTCAGGTTAATTTTTTTAATTCACATCATTATTTTACAGCAACAAACAGAGATATAAGAAACATACAAAAGGTATTAAATTTACAAAAAATAATAGAAAGAATAAAAACCTATGGCTGATCAAGAAAAAAACAACCTCGTAATTGTAACTTACGATTTTACCGAAGAAGCGGATTGTGCAGTAAACCATGCGAATTATTTAAGCAAATATTCGAATGCTGAAATTGCTTTGGTTCATATTGTTAATAATGAATCAAAAGCGAAATTTAAGGCCGATTCAACTTCTGTCGAAAATATTATAGAGCAAAAGTTAACAGTGATTGCCGATAAAAATACAGCTGATTCGGGCATAAGAACTTTTCCAATAATACGTAAAGGTAGTATTTTTTCAACTATTGCTGAAATAACAGATGAAACAAAATCAAAATTAGTGGTACTTGGTACCCATGGAGTAAGAGGAATGCAGCATGTATTAGGCGCCTTTGCACTTAAAGTTGTAACCTCCTCTCCTGCACCAGTTCTAATAGTTCAGTCAAAAGGAATTACATCGGCTGGTTACAACCCAATTGTATTACCTATTGACGATAGTGTAGAAACTAAACAAAAAGCAAATCAAGCAATTTCATTTGCTATAGAAAATAATTCAGTAGTTCATATTTTTTCAAAATTTGAAAAAGATGAATATTTGAAAATTAAAGTTACCGGCAATGCAAATTTTGTTAAAAACGAATTATTGGCTAATGGTATTAAAGTAATAGAAGCTCATGAACACGAAGGTTCTAAAAGTTTTTCTAAAGAAGTTATTCGTTACGCATCATCAATAAGTGCAGGACTAATAATTATTACAACAAAACGAGAGAAAGAAATTTCAGACATATTTGTAGCTGATGAAGATGTTAAAATTGTGAACAATGACACTCAAATAGCTGTTTTATGTGTTAATGCAAAAAACTATAATATTATGGGAAGTGCCATTTCGTTTGGCGGTTTTAATTAATGGTTAAAGAAAAAGTTTATCAATCTTTAATTCCTCAAATAAAGGCCCTCATACAAGATGAAACTGATTTTATTGCGAATTTGGGTAATATCTGTGCGGCAATTCATTTTGCATTTAATTTTCATTGGACAGGTTTTTATATTGTAAAAAATGATGAATTAGTTTTAGGTCCATTTCAAGGTCCAGTAGCATGCACCCGTATTGGTTTAGGTAAAGGAGTTTGTGGTAAAGTTTGGAAACAAAAAAAAGCTCTTATAGTAGAGGATGTAAATCAATTTGATGGCCATATTGCTTGCAGTCCATATTCAAAATCTGAAATAGTAATTCCATTAATTAATAATGATGAAGTATGGGGAGTATTGGATATTGATAGCAGTCATTTTAAAAATTTTGATTCAACCGATTTACATAATCTGACTATAATTTGCGAATTGCTAAAAAAGCCGTAAATTATTTAAATCCAGTTAATTAACATAGCTGGTCGAAAATTATATCTAAAAATAATTTAAAATGGCATAACTTTGTAAACAATAATGATAGTAAAATTTATAAATCGTTCACAAGACAAATTCTTCTTTACCCTTCGAAGTCGGGTTGAAAATTACTTCAAAGACAATAACATTTCTAAGTACGGAGATTATCGGATATGGATTAAAGCATTTGTTATGCTGGGAATTTATATCACTTCTTATATTCTAATACTTACCTCTGGTCTTTCACTTGGATGGCTTTGGCTATTTTCTGGGTTTATGGGCTTAACAATGGCAGGAACAGGCCTTACTGTAATGCACGATGCATGTCACGGAACATTTTCAAAAAACAATAAAATCAATGAATTTTTTGGATATACCTTAAATTTTTTAGGTGGACATTCGATGAATTGGAAAATTCAGCACAATTTTCTTCACCATACCTATACTAATATTGAAGGCATGGATGAAGACATAACAGGAAAAGGTGTATTACGGTTTTCTCCTCACTCAGCTCAAAAATGGTATCATAAATATCAACATTATTATGCATGGTTTTTATATGGTTTTATGACAATGCTTTGGGTTACTACCAAAGATTTTAAACAAATGAGTAGATATTCTCAACAAGATTTTTTAGTAAAATTCAATACCACCAAACGTAAGGAGTTTGCAATCATGATAATAAGTAAACTCTTCTATTATTTTTATATGGTTTTTATCCCTTTATATCTTTTGGATATTACCTGGTGGCAATTGGCAATTGGTTTTTGTACAGTTCAGTTTGTAGCCGGTTGGATACTTGCATTTATTTTTCAATTAGCGCATGTGATGGAAGAAACCAATTTTCCTAAACCTAATGAAAATGATACAATTGAAAGTGCTTGGGCTGTTCATCAAATATTAACTACATCTAACTTTGGTGAGAAAAGTAAATTTTTAAATTGGTTTGCCGGTGGATTAAATTTTCAAGTAGAACATCACTTATTTCCAGGTATTTGCCATCTGCATTACAAAGAAATTTCTAAAATAGTTAAAGAAACTACTAAAGAATTTGGAATACCTTATTTTACACAGCCTTCTTTTTTAAAGGCATTTATTATTCATCATCGATTCCTTAAAAAATTAGGCCAAGTAGCTTAAAGATATCAATTGCAATACTTTAGAAAAACCCCTTTTTAGGGGTTTTTTAAATTTAGGACTCCCCTATTTATAAATTTAAAAATAATTTGTTTCAAATTTTAAAAAAATTGTAGGTTTGACCGCAACATACTATGAATTATTCTAGCTTATTTAGGCGTAAAACTTTTACCAACGAAATTGACTTTGACGATGAAAACCCCAATCAGGGTGGACTATCAGATGGATTGCAGGAAGCTGTGCCACATGCAAGGCACAAAATGAAACGAGTACTTACAGTTAGGGATCTTACTTTTTTTGGTATTGCAGCCATTATCGGGGCAGGAAGCTTTAGTAGTTTGGGAGGTGCAGTTTTTAATGGTGGCCCAGGTGTTGTAATTCTATTTATAATTACAGGAATTGCTTGCGCTTTTACTGCCTATTGCTATTCAGAATTTGCCAGTAGAATACCGGTTGCAGGCAGTGCTTATACTTATGCTTATGCAAGTTTTGGTGAATTTTTTGCCTGGATAATTGGTTGGGCATTGATAATGGAATATTCAATAGGAAATATTTACGTAGCCTTTAGCTGGAGTGATTACTTTACTTCATTCATGCATAAAGTAAATATTTACATTCCCGACTACCTTACCTGCAGTTATTTAGAAGCTAAAAAAGTTATTGAAACCGGGGGTGCAAATTCAGAACTATTAAATGCCTGGAACTCTGCTCCTCTTATCTGTGAAATTAGGATGATTTTTGATTTACCAGCTTTAATTATAAATATTTTGATAACTTATTTAGTGTTCAGAGGGATAAAAGAAAGTCGCAATTTTAGCAATGCAATGGTTATCTTAAAGTTATTTATAGTCACTCTGGTTATTTTAGTTGGTGGATATTTAATTTATTCAAATGGGTTATCTTTCAACTGGACTCCAACCAATGATGAAGGAATAAAATCATTTATGCCAAACGGTTTTGGTGGAATAATGATGGCCGTTAGCGGTGTTTTTTTTGCATATATCGGGTTTGATGCAGTAAGTGTATTAGCCGAGGAAAGCAAAGACCCACAACGCGATTTACCGCGTGGAATGATATATTCATTAGTTATTTGCACCATCGTATATATTTTACTTACTTTGGTTCTAACAGGTGCCGTTCATTATAAAAAATTTGACGGAGTTGGTGATCCTTTGGCCTTTATTTTTGAACCACAAAATTTAAATATTGGATGGATGCAGATACTTGTATCTATTTGTGCTGTGGTGGCAATGACCAGTGTTTTATTAGTATTTCAGATGGGGCAACCACGAATATGGATGAGCATGAGCCGCGACGGATTGATGCCTCCGGTATTTCAAAAAATCCATTCTAAATATAAAACTCCTTCATTTGCAACACTTATTACCGGATTGGTAGTTGGTGTACCAATTTTATTTACGGATAAAACTTTTGTTCTTGATTTTACAAGTATTGCTACTCTCTTTGCATTTGTATTGGTGTGTGGAGGAGTTTTGCTTTTGCCTAGAGTTGAAAAAAGAAAAGGTCGTTTTAGTATGCCTTATATCAATGGAAAAGTTATATTTCCGTCACTTGTAATATTGACTTCTCTATGTTTTAGTTTCTTTAATAAGGATTACTTTACTGAAATCTTTAATTTTGATTTCACAAGTAATAGTGATTATAGCAAGGGTTTGGCTTCATTTATGGATTTGGCAACACCCAAAATTTCTGTAATTGCATTTTGGCTAATCTGTATTATCCTCAGCATATTTACTTATATTAAAAAATACTCTTTAATTCCCCTAATGGGCGTTTCTACCTGCCTTTATTTATTAACCGGAATGAGTAAAAGCAATTGGGCATGGTTTATAGCTTGGTTAACATTAGGGTTGATTTTTTATTTTATTTACAGCTACAAGCACAGTAAACTTGCTAATAAATAAGAATTATTTAAGTGTATCACTTTCAATATTTGAACCGGCAAATATTCCCAATCCATTATGAATATTGGAGTATACAATTACAGCACCTCCAAAAATATTAGAGCCCGAACCTCCACTAAATCCTCCCCTATATTGCTCTAGAGAAGTATTATACTTCCAAAAATCATCATTAAGACGTTGGATTTGAATTAAATATTTGGCTCCAGTATTTGCTGCTACTATCCCAAAAGGGGGAACAGCGGTAAATGTTTTGTCTTTACCGTTAAATGATTCATCACTAAATAGAAATCCTCCATCGCGTGTCTTTATAGTGTTCACAGCTGTTAAAATATCCTTTAGTTCAAAATCAAAAGCATTAAATTTACCAATCAATTCGCTATAGTAGAAAAAATTAAGTTTATAATAGTCTTTAGTATTAGCATCGTCTTTAAAAGTTAGTTTCAATAGGTCTGATTTATTTCCCTGCATATCTAACCCGCCATTTTCAATTAATTTAACAATTTTACTGGCTATATTATTGGGCAAAGCACCGTTGGAAGTAATTGATCCGAAATTATTAGCTGTTACTGAAAGATTGTAATTTTTACCAGGTTGAGGTTTTAAATTGGAATAAAAAACTCGATCAAAACTATTAAATAATAATGGAATAGCTACTCCATTTTCAGTTAATGATACTTTAGCTTCCGCAGCTGTTAAAATATATGGATCTGCATCTTTATAGGCATCCTTGCTCACTGAAACTTGAATTGTAAAAGGTTCTATATTATTAAAATATTCGTTGACAACCAGTTTTTCTGAATATTTATCAATTGTACTTGTAGGAATTTCTTCGGTACACGCCCCTAAAATAGAGGTAATAAAGAGTATGAATACAATTTTTTTCATTTTTTTAAAATCTTAAAATATAGGTGACACCCGGTATGAAAAAAGGAACAGTATTTTGCTTTAGCTTATATGATCCTTTGTTTGGATTATTGCTATTAGGAACATATTCAGCATAAATTTTCATTGGATTTTTTGCTAATAACGTATTGTAAAGGGTTAAAAAGGCTTGTTGCTCAAATATTCTGTTGCTGTTATTTCGTTCGAAAAGGCAGCCCAAATCAAGTCTTTGAAAAAATGGACCTTTATAATTATTAAGCGAACTGTAATCTAAAATTACATTACCGTCAATGTCTAAATATTTGCCGCCCGGTATTGTAAAATGTCGCCCTGAAGCCAAAGTAAGATTCATGAACAATGAGTTCCATTCAGTAAGTCGGTAATTCATTACTAAATTTATAGTGTTGCGGCGGTTGTATGAAAACTCGAAAGATCTTCCAAGATTTAAGTTATCAAATTGATGGTTGGCAAACGCAAATGTGTAACCTAACCAACCTGTAAGGTAGCCTGTACGTTTATTTATGAGCATTTCTAGCCCATAATTATTAGCCTTGCCGGTTTCTAATATTTTTTGCCAATCCTGAGCATTGTCAAAAAACTGAGGGTCTTCTTTAGCAAACAATACATTTTTAATATTTTTATAATAGATATCTATAGATAAGCTATAACCATCTTTTAGTTCTTTAGCTATTCCAATATTAATTTGGTCAGATTGCTGAGCTGGAATTTTTTGAGTAGCCGGAACCCAAAAATTAAAAGGTAATCCTATTCCAGAATTCGTAAGCAAAAATACCGTTTGATGCATGCGGGCATATGAGGCTTTTAAGGCCAATTCAGGATTAAGAATATAACGACCTGAAATACGTGGCTCCAAAAAGAAAGGGGAATAATTATAATCTTTATTGGTAAAATAAACGGCTCTTAAACCGGCATTTACTTTAATTCGGTCTGAAATTTTGTAATCATCTTCAATATAGGCTGCTATTTCTGGATTAAATGAAGGTGTTTTTTTACCACTTAAAGTTGGGGTAGAATTATCAGAGTTTGTTATTTCACTGTAGCCTGGATTTATAAAATGGTTTGTATTTTGAATGCCAAAATGCATG
This sequence comes from Chitinophaga pinensis, assembly GCA_945907065.1. Classification (GTDB taxonomy): domain Bacteria; phylum Bacteroidota; class Bacteroidia; order NS11-12g; family UBA9320; genus JABWCE01. The sequence goes on along the minus strand of CAMDSC010000010.1, from coordinate 23,133 downwards.
TAATGAGAATTATTCAAACTGTACTCAAATTCAGCATTTACAGCAATATCTGAAATTCCATTTATGTAATCATATTTTGATGTTTTATTTTTATTGGATAATGAATCGAAATAGGTTTCAGTAATGTTATAATTCACTTTGTATCGGGTAGCACCCACAGATAAATTAGAAAATAACTTAGGGTTAAAAATATGATTCCATCGAAGGATTGAAGATGCATTTCCGTATTGAATGTTTAATTTCACCTGAGTTAAAGAATCTGATAAGTCAAAAGGATATTTATCTCGCCCATAATATGCTGAGAAAATTAGATTATCATATTTAGTAAGCTTATGTTTAATTTTCAAGTTATAATCAGAAACAACAGGTATGTTTAGATTACTACCATTGGCTTGAAAAAGACTCAATGCGTCCCAATACGTTCTTCTTAATCCAAAAGAATAGGTTGTTTTATCTTTCATTCCCAATGGCCCGTGAATAGATAACTTGGCAATAAGTAACCCCATTGAAGCCCTACCGTAATGCTCTTTAAGAGTACCTTCGTTAGAAGTAATATCTACAACTGAACTTACTCTTCCGCCATAGCGGGCCGGGAAACCGGCTTTATACACTTGTATGGAATTGGTAATATCAGGCTGAAAAATAGAGAATAATCCAAATATATGAGTTCCATTATACACAGGAACTCCATCCAATAAGGTCAGGTTTTGATCAGCCCCTCCTCCTCTTATATATAAATTACTCCCAAATTCATTACCGGCAGTGATGCCAGGTAAACTTTGTAACCCTTTAATCAAGTCTGGCTCTGATAATAAATACGGCAATTCTTTTAATAAACCGGTTGGTACATCTATTTTTCCACTAATGGGATTGGTGATATCGCTCTGAGATTTTTTAACATCATTAATTTGCGATTCGTCCACCGGTATTTTTTGCATCTTAACATCTACTTGTATATCTGCATCGATGTATACCGAATCAATTTTGGTTTTGAATCCTCCAAAACTGTATTCAACAAAAAAATCCTGCGGTGGAACCGAAATACTGAAATATCCAAAATTATTAGAATACGTTTCTGTTTGCCAATCGGGAAGGTTAATCCTTGCTCCTACTAGTGGTTCGCCTGTTTGTTTGTCTGTTATATAACCAAACAGACGATAATCGTATTGAGAAAATGCAGGAATTGATAATATTAGTAATAAAAATAAAGGGTAGAGTCTTTTACTCATAATTGAAGTCCAAACCTACATTAAAAATAATTTTTTACAAAGAGTAATTTGATAAAGGGATATATTTTTACAATAGATGCATTAAATAATTGATATAATATTGCACCACGTTTTGAAAGTAACAATTTATACAGATGGGGCAGCCCGAGGTAATCCGGGAAAAGGAGGATATGGATCGGTATTGATGTTTGGTCAGCACTGCAAAGAATTGAGTGGCGGCTATCGGTTAACAACTAACAACCGTATGGAATTGATGGCTTTAAAAGTGGCTTTAGAAGCCCTAACAAAAGATGATTTAGTAATTGATATTTATACTGACAGCAAATATGTGATGGATGCTTTTGAAAAAAACTGGGTTTACGGTTGGCAAAAAAAAGGCTTTAAAAATATCAAAAATCCGGATTTGTGGCGGCCAATTATAACTTTATATAACAAGCATGTTATAAAATTTCATTGGGTAAAAGGCCATGCCGGAAATCCTATGAATGAACGATGTGATGTATTGGCTACCGAAGCTGCCGATGGCGGAGGATTATTGATTGATAAAGGGTATGAGGAGAGTATTAAAGAGGATAAAGGTTTGGTTTAGGTATAGGCAAAGAAAGAAAAAATACAACCTAAAAAATGGGATGACCAATTTATGTTTTACAATCCAAAGTCAATAAGTCCTGCTGGTCTGCAAAATGTCAAGGCTACTACAATTGCCAATAACCCTAAAATTAAAATCCTACTCCTATCAGACCCCTTTTCTTTTGTTGTAAGATAAATTTGTCTGGTAAGTGCAATAACAAGTCCCAAAAGAGTAATAGCACCGATTAGAATAATCGGAAATCCAAAAGGTTCAGTTTTGCCAATCCAATATTGTTTCGTATTTACATATAGGAAGAAAGCAATTGTTGTTATAATAAGTCCCTTATTCTTCATTGTGGTTTCGTTTAAATTTCAAACATAATAACTAAAAATGATATTTAAGAGATTTTTATAAAAATGTGGATTAAGCTATTTTTTTAAAAACTTCTAAAAACTTTGTATTTCAGCACCTTTGCAACACCCCTCCATTATTCTTAATTTCGCAGATTACTAATACATGGAAATTTCTTCTAAATATTCGCCCAAAGACATTGAAACCAAATGGTATAAACTTTGGTTGGACAACAAACTGTTTCGCAGTGTTCCAGATAATCGTGAACCTTATACCATCGTCATTCCTCCGCCCAATGTTACGGGGGTATTGCACATGGGCCACATGCTCAATAATACGATACAAGATGTGTTGGTTAGGCATGCAAGAATGGTGGGAAAAAATGCTTGTTGGGTGCCCGGAACAGACCATGCCAGTATAGCTACAGAAGCCAAAGTGGTGGCCATGCTAAAGGAAAAAGGCATAAATAAGAAAGATATTAGCCGTGATGAATTTTTGGGCTATGCCTGGGAATGGAAAGAAAAGTACGGGGGGATAATATTGGAACAACTTAAAAAATTAGGCTGCAGTTGCGATTGGGACAGAACCCGTTTTACTATGGAGCTAAGTCTTTCGGAATCCGTAATTGACGTGTTTATTGATTTGCACAACAAAGGGTTGATTTATCGTGGAAGCAGAATGGTAAACTGGGATCCGGCAGGAAAGACAGCCGTGAGTGACGAAGAAGTAATTTATAAAGAAGTAGATTCAAAACTGTATTACATAAAATATTTTGTACCTAATTCTGATAATTATATCATGGTAGCCACCACCCGTCCTGAAACATTGCTAGGGGATACTGCAGTTTGTGCCAACCCTAACGATGAAAGGTATAAAAAATTTATTGGTAAAACAGTTATTGTTCCTATTGTAAACCGCGAAGTGCCTGTAATCTTTGATGAGTATGTAGATGCTGAATTTGGAACAGGTGTTTTAAAAATTACACCTGCTCATGATATTAATGACTACAATTTAGGGATAAAGCACAATGTGCCAGCTATAGATTGTTTTAACGAAGACGGAACGATGAGTGATGCAGCTGGATTTTATATAGGCATGGATCGTTTTGCAGTTCGCAAGCAAATAGCTAAAGACTTGGCTGAATCAGGCCATTTAGAAAAGGAAGAAGCTATAAAAAACAAAGTAGGTTATAGCGAAAGAACAGATGCTGTTATTGAACCTCGTATTTCTAAGCAATGGTTTGTGGACATGAAAAAATACATGGCACGCAATCCTGAGGTTTTGGATAGCGTGATGAACGATGAAATCAATTTTTATCCTCCTAAACTTAAAAATACATACAACCATTGGATTACTAATATCAAGGATTGGTGCATAAGCCGTCAACTTTGGTGGGGTCAAAGAATACCAGCTTGGTATGATGAACAAGGAAATACAGTTGTAGCTAAAACCCACGAAGAAGCTTTAGAGGTTTATAGAAAACAGTTCAATAATTCAACAGTTCAGCACTTATCTCAAGACGAAGATGTTCTTGATACATGGTTCTCATCCTGGCTTTGGCCTATTTCGGTTTTTGATGGTTTTAAAGACCCAAAAAATGCCGATATAAATTATTATTACCCTACCAATGATTTGGTAACAGCTCCTGAAATTATGTTCTTTTGGGTAGCCCGTATGATTATGTCAGGCTATGAATACAGAGGACAAAAACCGTTTAGTAATGTTTATTATACAGGAATTGTTAGGGATAAATTAAGACGTAAAATGTCCAAATCCCTTGGTAATAGTCCTGACCCATTGCTGATGATGGATGATTATGGGGCTGATGCTGTAAGGATGGGAAGTTTGCTTTGCTCGCCAGCCGGAAATGATATTTTGTTCGACATGAGTCAGGTAGAGCAAGGCCGCAATTTTTGCAATAAAATATGGAATGCATACAGATTGGTAATGGGTTGGGAAACTACAGAAACTGCAACCGAATATTACAAAAATTACACATCCATCACTCAGGATTGGATGGAATCAAGGCTGAATAAAGCCATTGTTGAAATAAATGAACACTTTGATAAATTTCGTTTGTCGGATGCTTTGATGGCAATTTATAAACTAATTTGGGATGATTTCTGTTCATGGTATTTAGAAATGATGAAACCACCTTACGGTGAACCTATTTATAGTGAAGCTTTGGTTCAGGTAAAATTAGTATTTGAGCGATTGATGCAATTGCTTCACCCATTTATGCCTTTTATTTCTGAGGAAATAAGACATGGATTGCTAGGTGATTCAAATTCCTTTATAAATAATACATCTTGGCCTACTCCTGCTGATTTAAAAGAGGTTGAAAACGATGCGGCTTTTGAATTAATAGCTTTAATACGAAACAAACGCAATGAAAATGGTATTTCACCAAAGCTTGCAGCTAAAGTTAGTATTTCAACAAATAATCTTGGAGTTTATAAATCCTTTGAAGGGATAATTAAAAAGCTTTCAAATGTTGAATCTTTAACCTTTGGTAAAAATGATAAAGGATTAAAAGGCCTTGTGGGGAAAGATGAAGTAAGTATTGAATACATTGGTTGGGAAATGAAACAAGTCGATAATTCAGAACTAGAAAAGGAAATAGATTATCTCACAGGTTTTTTAAAATCAGTGGAAGCAAAATTGACCAATGAAAAATTTATGGCTAATGCAAAACCTGATTTGGTAGAAAAAGAACTTCAAAAAAAGGCTGATGCTGAAAGTAAGATTGAAACATTACGGAAGCAATTGTTTTCATAGAGACCCGAAGCATCGGCTCTCTAAAAAATTTTAACGATAAAAATTACCCTATTGGTCAATTCTCAATTTCTAATTTCCAATTTCTAATTTCTAATTCCTTAATTTCGCGACTTATATTTAAAAATGGGTGTACTAACAATGATTGGCCAAGTTGTATTGGCTCTTGCAATTTTAATCACATTACACGAAATGGGTCACTTTTGGGCGGCTCGTGCTTTTGGAATTCGTGTCGAAAAATTCTATCTTTTCTTTGATGCATGGGGTTTAAAACTTTTTAGCTTTAAAAAAGGAGATACCGAATATGGAATAGGTTGGTTGCCTTTGGGGGGGTATGTAAAAATAGCAGGTATGGTGGATGAATCGCTTGATAAAGAGCAAATGAACACCCCACCTCAATCGTGGGAATTTAGAAGTAAACCAGCTTGGCAGCGTTTGATTGTAATGCTTGGAGGTGTTACTGTTAATGCTATTTTGGGTATTTTAATCATGTCATTGTCTTTGGTTTATTATGGCGATCAATATTTGCCAAATGCCAATGTTAAATACGGAATTCATGCTTTGCCCTTGGGCAAAAAGGTTGGATTTTTGGACGGAGATAATATTGTAACTGTTAATGGAAAATCGATTGATAAATTTTATGAAGCTAAAAATCCAGATGCAATTCTTCAAAACGGAACTCAATATGTTATCAATAGAAACGGCGAAAATTTAACTTTAACACTTCCTGATAATTTTGCCGACCTATATACCAAACTTGGCAAAGACAGTGGTTTTATAGAGGAAAGAATGAAGTTTAGACTAGGAAATATTGGTCCTAATACACCGGCTTCTAAATCTGATCTTAGAAAAGGAGATTACATTATAACTATTGACAATAAACCAATTACCTATTTTCATGAAATTAGGCAGTCCTTAAAAATTAATACAACTCAGGAATTTGTAATCCTAAGAGGAAAAGATACGCTTATAAAGCAAATATCTATTGGAAAAGAACTGATCGTAGGATTTAATCCAGATTTGTATGAATACGAATCTTGGGCAAAAACTGAACATTATTCATTACTCGAAGCAGTTCCTGAAGGTGCAAATCGTTCAAAAGAGTTAATATCTACCCAAATTACAGCTTTCGGAAAAATGTTTAAGGGAGAAATGGATCCTCGTAAATCATTGGCCGGCCCAATTCAAATTGGTAAACTGTTTGGTGAAACTTGGGATTGGTACCGCTTTTGGGGTTTCACAGCTATGATATCTATTGTATTAGCTTTTATGAATTTGTTGCCAATACCCGCATTAGATGGCGGTCACGTTGTATTCTTGTTAATAGAAATGGTTATTCGCCGCCCGTTGCCCGAAAAATTTATGTATGTGATGCAACTTATCGGTATGTTTATATTATTGGCTCTGATGGTATTTATCTTTGGTAATGATATTTTCCAGACATGGTTTAGTAAATAAAAGTATAAACACGGAGGCACAGTGAACGCAAAGGAACACAGAGTGAATCTGTTTACTTAACAAATAAGTATGAATTACTTTCATTTTTATGATTTGCCTGTAAAATTCAATTTGAATGAGCAGGAATTAAAGGCTAAATATTTTAATCTGCTAAAAACCAATCATCCTGATTTTTTTGTAAATGACCCTAAAAAATACGAAGAGTCATTAATAAGTTCGTCTTTAAATAATGAAGCTTATAAATGTTTGTTTAATTTTTATTCAAGGGCCAATCACATCCTTTCCATATCGGGCTTGACTTTAGATGATAAATTACCTTCTCATTTTTTGATGGAAATGATGGATATAAATGAAGCTTTGGATAATTTACAACAAGTGCCTGATTCCAATAAACTAAAATCTTTAGGGGTTGAAATACTAGAATTTGATACTGCTTTAGAAAAGGAATTAAAGGTATTAGCAGAAATTTCAGATGGTTGTAATTCTTTAGATGAAATGCCTTTAAAAAAAGTAAAAGAAAATCTTTTAAAGCATAAATATATTTTGCGTTTAAAGGAAACATTGGCTAATATTGCAGCCCTTTAAATACATTCTTTAAAGTCTTTAATTGCCCAGGTGGCGGAATTGGTAGACGCGCTGGTCTCAAACACCTGTGAGGTTACACTCGTACCGGTTCGACTCCGGTCCTGGGCACTTATTTTAATGGTTAATTATTAATTTTAAATGATTAATTAACCATTATTTAGTAACCAATTCTTCCCAAATCCGTACTATTTTTGAACCCTTAAATTATGAAGTACCTTTTAAGCCTTTTAATATTATTTTTAACTCTATTTTCTTTTGCTCAAAGGGAGCATCATGCCGATATAGCTTATAGTTTTGGCAAAAATTCAAATACATTTTCAGGTAATGTGGTTAAAAATTTTAAAGTATTAAAAAGCGAAAAACTGCATTTGGGTGTTGGTGCCCGAGTTGGTTATTTTCAGGGCAAAGATGTTTCGTATTTAACGGCTCCTGCCAAGCATACTAAAAGTGAGGATGGAATTGATACTGTAATCGTTTCAAAACCAATGTTTATTAGTATTAATATTAGTTTGAATGCGTCTTATCATTTTACTTCTGAATGGTCGGTAGGTTGCAATATTGATGCTTTAGGATTTTCTTTTGGTAAAAAAAAGAATTCAGAGTTTTATCCAAGTAAGGCTTCACAAGAGGAAATACCTTCACGCACAAAACTTACCAATGAGCAAGTAAAAGTAAGTACTAATAATTTTTTATTTATTGGAAACAATAATAAGGGAACTCTTTATTCGGAAGTATTTGTGCGTTATACCTATAAGCAACGCTATAATTTAAAAGCTGGTTATAATTTTATTACAACAGAATATTCTTCAAAAAACAGAATTGGTCACAATAATAATTATCGGTTTCGAAATACCTCTGGACAAATGATGATTGGATTCGGGTATAGTTTTATTTAATTCTTTCTATAGCTATTGGGATAGCATACTTCGATAAACTGCACATGCATACAAACCCGCAGTTTCCGTTCTAAGTCGCGATAACCCTAATGAAACCGGCTTAAATCCTTCTACTAAGGCCAATTCAATTTCTGATTCTGAAAAATCTCCTTCTGGGCCTATTAATATTCTACAAAAATCTTTGGTAAGGTTTGCTCCAAATTCTGTTTTCTCGCCATCTGCACAATGAGCAATAAAACTGTTTTCATCTGCCGGATAAAGTTCAAAGTATTTTTTTAAAGGAATTGGTATTGTAATTTTTGGCAACCAATATTGTTGACTTTGTTTTAAGGCCGCAATAGCAATTTTTTCAATTCTATCCAGTCTTAAATTTGTTCGTTCGCTGTGTTCGCAATGCACAAAGGTTATAGACGCAATGCCCATTTCCACAGCTTTTTCAACCAGCCACTCCATGCGGTCGGCATTTTTTGTAGGAGCTATTACCAAATGAAATCCTGATTGAAATTTTGAAGCTTCAAAATGGGTTTTGGAAAGAATGCGAACTTTTACGGGTTTGTTTTTATTTTCAATTTCAATGGGGCCTTCATATAGGTTTCCTTTGCCATCAATCACTTTTATTACATCTCCGTTCGTTTTTCTAAGTACTTTTATACAATGACCGCTTTCCTCAATCTTTAGAAAAAGATGGGTTTCAAAAATTTCGTTGCTAAAAAATAGTTCCATTTTTTATTTAATTAGGAATTAGGAGTCTGGAATTAGGAATTTATGAGGTGATTATATTTAAACTTCAATAATTCCTTCCAATACATTTTCCATCGCCATTCCACGGCTACCCTTTATGAAAATAGCAGTGTTCGTCAAATCTAAGTCTTTTAATAGCAAATTGATTTCTTTGGCTGTTTCAAATCCATCATTTCCGTTAGCTAAAGCTTGTTTTTTAAAATGCTCACCGGCTACAAACAGGTGATTAAAATTTAAAGAGTTGGCATAATTGTAAATCAATTCATGTTCATGTTCTGCATAATCGCCCATTTCAAACATATCGCCCATTATGGCTATTTTCTTTTGAAAATTAAATCGAGCAAAATTTTCTAAAGCTTTTTCCATGCTGCTTGGGTTGGCATTGTAGGCATCTAAAAAAATTAGGATGCTACCATACGTAATTATTTGCGAACGCTTGTTTTTAGGCACATAACTTTCAATCCCCTTTTTAATTAAATCAGTTGGAACTTTAAAATAGTACCCAATTGCAACCGCCGCCATTATATTTTCAAAATTATAAGAACCACTTAATTGGCTGCTCATAGAAGTGGATTGAAACGAAAACTCAATCGTAGGAAAATCTTGAATCAACTCACAATAAGTTTCTGCCAATTTATCCTTACATGAATATCCGTGAACTTTTGTTAATCGTGAAGCCATTCGGGTAAGCCAATCATCATCTTTGTTTACAAAGGCTAAGCCATCAGATTTTAATAAATGGTAATACAATTCACTTTCAGCTTTGGCTACTCCTTCCAGGCTGCCAAATCCTTCCAAATGTTCTTTACCAATATTGGTTATTAACCCAAAATCAGGTTCGGCTATTTGGCACAATTCTTCAATATCCCCTATTCTATTGGCTCCCAATTCTATCACAGCCATTTCAGTTCCCGGTTTTATACCCAAAATAGTTAATGGAACTCCAATATGATTGTTGAAATTTCCTGGAGTGCTTATGGTTTTAAATTTTTGTGAAAGTACCGAATGAACCAATTCTTTGGTGGTCGTTTTACCATTGCTCCCTCCTATTCCTATAAATGGTATTTTTAGTTGATGCCTATGATAATTGGCTAAATTTTGAAGAGTTTTTAAACTATCCTCTACTAAGATAGTTCCTGAAAGCTGAGCAAATATAGGATTATCAATTACCGCCCATTTTGCCCCTTTTTCCAAGGCTTGTGCAGCAAAGGTATTAGCATCAAAGTTTTCACCTTTCAAGGCAAAAAACAGACTACCGGGCTCTATTTTGCGAGTGTCGGTGCTAACGGTGTAGTTGCTTTCGGTATAATATTGGTAAAGTTGTTGGATGGTTACCATGATTTGGCAAACTTAGATATTATTAATTAATGTTTTAATTGATTGCATTAGGAAATTACTCGGTACATTTCATATTTTTATTTATTTTCACGGCATGCATAAATATTGCCTTCTCGCAGTCTTTTCGTTTATTTTTTATACTTCTCAAGCACAGGTTTTTGAACCTGAAAGTGCACTTGCAGCATACCAAAGTGAAGATAATAACCTGTATTGGAAAAATCGCAAACCTTTTCCGGGCTACTGGCAGCAGGACGTTTCCTATCATATTAAGGCCCGTCTAAATGATACAACCGAAGTAATAACCGGCAGTGAAACCTTGGAATATGCCAACAATTCGCCGGATACTATTTATAAATTGTATTTCAGGTTAACTCAAAATGCGTTTCAACCAGGAAGCTATAAAGATGAAATGGAAAAAGGCGGAAAGGTGTTTAATAAATTTGGTAAATATGAACAGGAAAAATTAGGAACTAAGGTTTCAAAGTTAGTAATTGCAGGAACCGAAGTTCCTTTTGTGGTAGATAATACCATTATGATAATTGATTTGCCAACGCCTTTATTGCCAGGCAAAATCCTAAAAATGGAAGTGAATTTTAAAACCTATTTTGACCAAGGAACCATGGGCCGCCGAATGAAACGGTTTGAGCACAATAATTTCAAGCATTTTGACGGAGTGCATTGGTATCCCAGACTTTCGGTTTATGATAGAAAATTTAAATGGACGACCGACCAGCATTTAGGCAAGGAATTTTATGGCGATTATGGTATTTTTTATGTGGAGTTAGAACTGCCTAATCATTATATCTGCGAGGCCACGGGGGTTTTGACCAATAGTGGGGAAGTATACGCCAATGGCCTTAGAGAAAAAATTGATATTAAGAATTTTACAACGCCGACAAAATATATAACACAACCCGTAAATCCTGATGGAACATACAAACGCTGGTTATGGATGGCCAATAATGTTCATGATTTTGCATTTACTACCGACCCTACTTACCGAATTAGTGAAGTAGAATGGAATGGTATAAAATGCATTGCTTTGGCACAAGAGCAGAATGCACATGCTTGGCAACCCACAGCTAAGTTTGTGGCCAATGTTGTTAAAACCTATTCACAAGATTTTGGAATGTATGCCTACCCAAAAATGGTAGCTGCCGATGCCCGTGACGGAATGGAATACCCAATGCTTACGCTGGATGGCGGCAATTGGCCAGGACATCAATATGTGATAGCGCATGAGGTTGGTCATAACTGGTTTTTTGGAATGGTAGGTAATAATGAAACCTACCGTGCTTGCTTGGATGAAGGGTTTACTCAGTTTTTAACAGCTTGGAGTATAAAAAAATTGTCGAATAAAGATTATACCCCCAATAATATTGATTGGGCTTATGTGTATGCCGGTTATATCAATCACGCTATTAACGAAAATACCGCAAGGTTAAATACCCACTCCGACCATTTTAATTCGGCTGAAAGGCATGGTGGTGGCTATGGGCAAGTGTATTATAAAACAGCTACCATGTTGTATAATTTGCAATATGTGTTGGGTGATAAACTGTTTTTGGATGCTATGAAAAACTATTTTAACCAATGGAAATTTTGCCATCCTTATGAAGAAGATTTTCGTAATTCAATTATTGATTATACAAAGGTGGATTTAAACTGGTTTTTTGATGATTGGTTGACCACAACAAAAACCATTGATTATAAAGTAAAAGGTTATACCAAAGTTACCAATGCCAAATATGATTATGTAGTGGAGATAAAACGTAAAGGAGACCTGCATATGCCTTTAGATGTAACTGTAATTGACAAAAAAGGAAACCGTTTGCATTATCATATTCCCAATACTTATTATACAAAAGAATTGGGCAAGGCACAAGTAAATCATAGATGGATTTCGTGGGATATGATGAACAAAAGAGATTTTTTATGGGTACAATCACAATATGGAATTAAGGATATAATAATTGATACAAGTGGCCGATTGGCCGATATTAACCGTTTAAATAATAGTTTAAAGCTGCCTTATAGTTTTGAGCGAGAAAAATTAACCATACCTGCTGCGGATTTTACAAAGCTAAAAACCTATTGGCGACCTGAATTATGGTATAGCGATGCAAGTGGTTTGAAAGTCGGGGTAAATGTATCTGGTAACTATTATAATTTTAAACATATCTATAGTGCAACAGTTTGGTATAACACTCAATTATTAAATGTTGGATATAGGAATGAGCAATTTATAAAGCCTTTAAATTTTGCCTTAAATTATAAAACGCGAGTTGGCAAAATGTTGGATTTCACAGCCCGACTTAAATATTTAGAAGGAATTAGCTTGTTTGAGACTGGTGTTGAAAAATTAATAAAAAATGATAAATGGCAAATATCTTATAAAACGTTTGGTGCTACTGGCATATTATTCAAAGATTTGCCTGAAAGTGAATCACCTAAAACTTACTTTTTATACCCGCAATATTTTGATAACAATAAAATAAACGCCACCCTCAACCTCTCCTACCAGCACCCATTCCGCTACCGCAAAGGAAATGGTTTATTAAACATCGGTTTAAGAAATACAGCCTTATTCAGTGATTTTAACTATTCAGGCTTAACAGTAAAAGTGAACAACAACAACCCAATCGGGAAAAAGATGATTTTAAAAAGCCGAATATTTACGCAATACCTTCACGGCGATGTGCCCAAAGAAAGCAGCCTGTTTGCCGCAGGAGCTAACAATGAAGAACTGATTGAAAATAAATTTACTCGTTCCAGAGGGTTTGTTCCTCAAGATTGGGTGGGTTATGGCAATACCGGTCAGTATTCTTTTCAAATGGGTGGAGGGTTAAATATTAGAGGCATGGCAGGTTATTCAGCCACTAATAGCAAAGGCGTTGATAGTTTTTATATTTACAATGGAAACAAAGGAGCCGCTATAAATTTAGAGTTGGAATTTGGCAAACTTTTTAAAATTAATACCCCAAAGATTTTAAATAACTTTCGTTTCAATCCTTATGCCTTTGCCGATGCCGGTATTTTAGGTAACGGAAATCAATACAGCGGTTTGCGAGCTGATGCAGGTTTAGGAACAACGTTGGCTATTAATTTTGGAAAGTACAACAAACTGCAACCATTGGTTTTGCGTTTTGATATTCCTTTCTTTTTAAACAGAGTAGAAACCGGGGCCAATTATGTGGCGTTTAGGTATGTTGTTGGGATTAATAGGGCGTTTTAATGCAATTTGAAAATTAATTAATTTGAAAATTTGAAAATGGGTGATACAAATAAGTTATACGTTATTAACCGAAATTCGTCGAAGCAACAGTCCCCCTTTGAAGTGGGTTGGGGGATGTTTTTTAAAAGCAATAATAAACTCCAATGGAAATAATAAAATCTTTAAATATCAAAAAATCCTATGGAACTGTCCAGGTTCTTAAAGGAATTAATCTGCAAATTAATGCAGGTGAAATAGTGGCCATTGTTGGTTCATCGGGAGCCGGAAAAACTACGCTATTGCAGCTACTAGGAACCTTAGACCAACCCAGCAGTGGACAAATCTTTTTTGAAGGAAAAGATATTTCAAACTTAAAAGGAAATACGTTATCAGATTTTAGAAATCAAAACATTGGCTTTGTATTTCAGTTTCACCATTTATTGCCCGAGTTTTCAGCTTTGGAAAACGTTTGTATACCAGCATGGATAGGCAAAGCCGATAGAAAAGCAACGGAAGAAAGAGCTTTGGAATTATTAACCTTTTTGGGAGTGGCACATCGCAAGGATAATAAACCCTCTCAACTTTCGGGTGGAGAAGCCCAAAGGGTAGCCGTGGCACGTTCTTTAATCAATTCACCCAAGGTGGTTTTTGCCGACGAACCTACTGGAAATTTAGATTCAGCAAATGCTAAAGAACTTCATAAACTCTTTTTTGAATTGCGTGAAAAATACGGACAAACCTTTGTCATAGTTACCCACAACGAAGAACTCGCTGATTCAGCCGACAGAATTATTCATTTTGCGGATGGGGTGATTGTGTAAAATTTATTGCCATTGCTTTAAAGCAACGGCAATAAATTGGATAAATTTGCACCATGCAATTTGCCACCAAAGTATTACATGCCGGAGTACATCCCGATCCGGAAACAGGAGCTATTATGACTCCAATTTATCAAACGTCAACGTATGTTCAAAGAAGCCCGGGCGACCATGACGGCTACGAATATTCAAGAACTCACAATCCAACCCGTACTCAGTTACAAGATAATTTAGCAGCTTTGGAAAATGGGAATTGGGGCTTGTGTTTCAGCAGCGGAATGGGTGCTATTGATACTATTGCAAAGCTTTTAAAACCAGGCGATGAAGTTATTTCTACCAATGATTTGTATGGAGGTTCCTACCGTATTTTTACCAAGGTTTTTGAAAATTATGGTATAAAATTTCATTTCACTGATTTGGGTAATGCAGAGAATTTTGCGAAGCTTATAAACCCAAATACTAAAATGGTGTGGATGGAAACACCAACTAACCCAATGCTTACGATTATTGATATTGAAGCCATAACCAAAGTCGCAAAAGCTAATAATATTCTATCGGTTGTTGATAATACCTTTGCTTCCCCCTATTTGCAAAATCCACTGGATTTAGGAGCTGATTTGGTGATGCACAGTGTTACAAAATACATCAACGGTCATTCGGATGTAGTGATGGGGGCTTTAGTTGGAAAAGATGAATTACTGCATGAAAAATTGGCCTTTTTGCAAAATTCATGTGGTGCCGTTCCCGGACCACAAGATTGTTTTTTAGTTTTACGAGGAATTAAAACCCTGCATTTAAGAATGGAACGCCATTGTGAAAACGGACGGAAAATAGCTGAATTTTTAAGAAGCCACCCTAAGGTAGATAAAGTGTATTGGCCCGGATTTACAGATCATGCCAACCATGACATTGCAAATAAACAGATGAAAGATTTTGGAGGTATGATGTCGTTTACTTTAAAAAGTGATTCTATAGCAGATGCCCATAAATTTTTATCCAATACTCACCTGTTTTCATTGGCAGAATCTTTAGGCGGTGTTGAATCGCTTTGCGGACATCCTGCAAGTATGACTCATGCATCTATTCCCCGTGAGGAACGTTTAAAATCAGGATTGGTAGATTCGTTAATTCGATTGAGCGTTGGCATTGAAGACGTGAATGATTTGATAGAAGATCTAAATAACGCATTGTAATTTTGTTAGAGTGGTTGAATAGATTAAAATAGTGATTGGTTAATATGAGCCCAACTATTCACCTTTACAACCATTTCAACTTTATTACAGATTGAAAAAGTTAAAATCATAAATATTAATGTTGTTATTAGCCATCGCTGCAGCCCCGGTTCTTTATCTCATCTTTTGGTTTTACCACAAGGATAAATTTGATAAGGAACCTTTAAGAATGTTGTTTTTTGCCTTCTTAGGGGGATGCATCAGTATTTTTCCGGCTATTCTATTTGAAGGCTTATGGCAACATTATGGGTTTACTCAAGAAGGCAGCAATTTATATTTGGCGTTTTATGCCTACATTGTGGTTGGCTTTAGTGAGGAAATAAGTAAGTTCTTTTTTGTTAGGCGAATTATGAAAAAATCCTATGTGGATGAACCGTATGATGGGATTCTTTACAGTGTGATGGTTTCTCTAGGTTTTGCCTTTATTGAAAATATTTTTTATGTATTTGAGCATGGTTCGGGTGTAGGAATAATGAGAGCTTTTACTGCGGTTCCGGCTCATACCACCTTTGCAGCTGTTATGGGATATTTTTTAGCAAAGGCTAAGTTTAATGGCAATCACACGTTTAATACATGGCTGGGTATTGGAGGTGCTGTTGTTTTGCACGGTTCATATGACTATTTTTTATTTATAAATAATATTCCCTTAATTCAATTGGGAGCTATTGTTTCCTTAATTTTAGGAGTTTGGTTAACCCGAAAGGCTATAAAAATTCATAATGATAGTTCACCGTTTCGAAATCTATGAAAACGACCGAATTGAAAGAACTGCTGGATGAAAAAGTAGAAAAATACAACCATCCTTCATTTTTGCAAAATGACCCTTTAGGAATACCACATCGGTTTTCATTAAAGCAAGATATTGAAATATCAGGATTCTTTGCAGCAATTTTGGCTTGGGGAAACAGGAAATCTATCATTAATAATTGCAACAGATTGATGCATTTAATGGATGAAAAGCCTTATGATTTCATAACTAACCACTCTCCTATTGAACTTAAAAAATTTGAAGCTTTTGTTCATAGAACATTTAATAGCACAGATTTACTTTTTATTATAGAAGCCTTCAGGGGCTTTTATAAAGAACATGATTCCTTAGAATTGATGTTTCTTCCTAAAATGGGTGATAAAACGGTTAAATCTGGCCTAGAAAATTTTCATACGTCGTGCTTTAATTTATCGTATGCTCCTTTGCGGAGTAAAAAACATATTGCCACGCCAATTAAGAAATCTGCTTGTAAGCGTTTGAATATGTATTTACGCTGGATGGTGAGAGACGATGACAAGGGTGTAGACTTTGGTATTTGGAAATCCATTAACCCATCCCAATTAATTTGCCCTTTGGATGTGCATGTACTTAGAGTGGCCAATGCTTTAGGATTATTGAATACTGAGAAAAGCAATTGGGATACCGCAGAACTGTTAACCTCAGAACTTCGCAAATTTGATAAAACTGACCCTGTGAAATATGACTTTGCTTTGTTTGGAATGGGGTTGGAAGGATTTGGAAAATAATAATGTTCTGTTGGCTAAAGCACAACGGCAATAGAATTTAATATACCAATCCATTGCAGTTCACTTTAGTGAACTGTAAAAAATAAATTTACTTTTGCACCCGATGAATACAGCCGCCATAATTCCTGCCCGCTTTGCCTCTACCCGTTTTCCTGGAAAACCTTTAGCCATAATTAACGGAGTAAGCATGATTCAACGAGTTTATGACCAGGCCTGTTCCAGTGGATTGGATTATGTAGCTGTGGCAACAGATGACAGCCGTATTTACGACCACGTAAAGTCATTTGGTGGCGAAGTAATTATGACTTCTGAAAATTGTATAAATGGAACAGAGAGAATTGCAGAAGCCATAGCTCATCTGGATTCCAAGCCGGATATTATTATTAACATTCAAGGGGATGAACCGTTTATTTTACCACAACAAATTAACATGGTTGTTAAAGCCTTGCAAGATCCTGGAACGGGAATAGCTACTTTAAAAAAGCGAATTGATTCAGCTCAAGAATTAAATGACCCTAATGTGGTTAAGGTGGTAACAGATAGAGACGATTTTGCATTATACTTTAGCCGTAGCCCTATTCCCTACAAGCGTGATGATAAGGAAACGTTGCCTGATTTTCCGGTTTATTTTAAGCATTTAGGGGTGTATGGTTATAAAACAAATATTCTGATGGATATTGTTAGACTGACTGAAACACCTTTACAAAAAATGGAAAGTTTGGAACAATTGTGCTGGCTGGAAAATGGTTTTTTGATAAAAGTACTGGAAACTGATTTTCAAAGTATTGCTATTGATACCCCTGAAGATTTGGAGAGAGCAGAGGAATGGTTGACAAAAAAATAACAATTAGTGTGAAACTATTTTTTATTATGACCGTTTAAATTTTTAAAATATAAAATTTATGAAAGCACAAAATTCAACTTTAATTTTATTTTCAGCCTTATTGATTTTTAGCTCTTGCGCTAAAAATATTGTTGTAAACTATGGAAATCCATCTCCAAATTCTGGAAATATAGTTGTTAGACCAACATCTTCCGAATATTCTAATTTAACTTTCAATGACTCTCTGCTTGTAAAATATAAGTATGTTAAAAGTATTGCTATCAAAAATGTTCCTGAAGGAGTAAATACAATTCATTTTTCTGGTGAATCTGATAATCTTAAAAAAGAATTAGATTTAAACAAAGAAGTAAAGGTTACAGCGGGTAAAACAAATACTCAACTTGTAACAGTACCTCCCAAAAGCACAGGTTATTGGATATATTCAACTGGGGCAATAATTGCATTGTGGGGGATTTTATTGATTCCTTGGTAGATTTTATTTCCAATCCCTAAACCAACTACTGATTTTTAGTTGAATAACTCCCAAAAAAGCTTCCCGTATAATTCCTTTACTCATTTTGCTTTCTCCCGCTGTGCGGTCAGTAAAGATGATAGCAACTTCCTTCAAGTTAAAACCATATTTAATCGCAGTAAACTTCATTTCTATTTGGAAAGCATATCCTTTGAAATGAACCTTATCAAGTTCTATTTTTTCTAAAACTTTGCGTTTATAGCAAACAAAACCTGCGGTGGTATCCATAACATCCATTCCTGTAATAATACGAACGTACATGCTTGCAAAGTAGCTTAAAAGCACTCTACCCATTGGCCAATTTACCACGTTTACCAAATTATTAACATAACGCGAACCAACTGATAAATCGGCACCGCCTATATCACACGCTTTTTGCAATTTTAATAAATCATCAGGATTATGGCTAAAATCACAATCCATTTCGCAGATGTAATCATATCCTTTTTCCAGACACCACTTAAACCCAGCGATATAGGCGGTTCCTAAACCTAATTTACCTGACCGTTCCAGTAAATGAAGTTTATCGCTAAATTCAGTTTGTAACTGTTTTACAATTGCACCGGTTCCATCAGGAGAGCAATCATCAATAACCAACAAATCAAAAGGCATTTTTAATGAAAATACCTTTCTAATCATGAGTTCTATGTTCTCACGCTCGTTGTAAGTTGGTATGATGACGATGTTTTTCAATTAATGGTAAGTTGTAAATTGGTAATGGTAAATGGGTAATTGCAATTCTAATAATTAACCATTTACCATTAATATTTAGTCATTATTATGAATTTGCTTTTCTGTGGTCTGCTAAAAATTGTGCGAGCCCGATATCAGTTAACGGGTGTTTTAGTAATCCAAGTATTGCTGATAAAGGACAGGTTACCACATCAGCGCCAGCTTCGGCACATTTTACAATATGCAAGGAATTGCGGACGCTGGCAGCCAGTATTTCAGTATCATATCCCTGAATGCTATAAATATTTGAAATCTGGTGAATCAAATCTATTCCATCCCAGTTCATATCATCTATTCGGCCAATGAATGGCGATAAAAAAGTAGCCCCTGCTTTGGCAGCTATAATGGCTTGGCCGGCGGAGAATACCAAAGTGCAATTGGTACGAATTCCTTTGTTTGAAAAATACTTAATAGCTTTTATACCATCTTTTATCATTGGGATTTTAACCACAATTTTAGGGTCAATTTTGGCCAACTCCTCTCCTTCCTTAATCATACCTTCATAATCTGTGGCGATAACTTCAGCACTCACATTATCATCTACAATATCACAAATTGCTTTGTAATGTTTAAGAACATTTTCAGTTCCTGTAATTCCTTCTTTTGCCATTAACGATGGATTGGTAGTTACACCATCTAAAACTCCTAAATCCTGAGCTTCACGTATTTGGTCAAGATTGGCTGTGTCTATAAAAAATTTCATGTATTAAGTTTTTGTATGTTGCAAATTTAAGCGGGATTGATTGGTATTAAGAACAAATTTTAAACAATTCAAATTTTTTCAAAGATTTGTCATTCCGAGGCACGAGGTATATAATTTTATAGAGAGATTCCTCCTTTGTCGGAATGACAAAGCACTATTGAAACCTTCCAATTACCCCCAAAGGCAAATCCAATCCCGATTTAGCCGGAAGCACCAATTCACCTATTTCAAGGTTTTTGATATTCTTAAAATTACTTTCTAATAAATTTTTAACTATTAAACTGCTAAATCCAAGTGAATAGGAGTTTAAAACCAAAAAGCGATGTTCGGGATGTAGAATGTTACTAAGCACTTTTAGTAATTTATCAATCATTTCTTCCAGTTTCCAGCGTTCGCCGCTGGCACCAATGCCATAAGCCGGCGGGTCAAGAATAATTCCGTTGTATAAATTTCCACGTTTGGCTTCTCGCTCCGCAAATTTCATGGCATCTTCTACCACCCAGCGAATGTCTTTAAGTTTGGATAAATTTTGATTGTCATTGGCCCAGTTTATAACCTGTTTTACAGAATCCACATGGGTAACATCGGCTCCGGCTGCTCTTGCAGCCAAGCTTGCACCGCCTGTATAAGCAAATAAATTTAATACTTTTGGCACCCTTACATCTGCCTTATAATTACCAATTGTTTTAAAAATATACTCCCAATTTTCAGCTTGTTCTGGAAAAATGCCAACATGCTTAAATGCTGTTAGGTGAAGTTTAAATTTTAGTTCGGCATCGGGTAGATAGTAGGAAATATTCCACGGTTCTTTAAATCCGGGTTTAGTTACCCATTCGCCTTTGTGGCTAGTCGATGCTTTAAAAACCACATCGGCTTTTTTTTGCCAGTCCTGTTCGCTTAGTCCCTTTCGCCAAACGGCTTGTGGTTCTGGTCTGCGAAGGGTATATGGCCCAAACTGTTCCAGTTTTTCAAAGTCACCACAGTCTATCAAACTGTATTCTTTCCATAGTTTTGGGGTAAATATTTTTATCATTTATTCTATCTTCAATTATTTCAAAATCACCACATCCTCATCCTCAAAAGTACCTTTCCCTGTAAACTTTAATAAAACCCTTGCCAGTGTGGCAATGTCTTTTTCACAATAGGTTTTAATGCGTTCTAGTCCATCGGTTTCGTTGTAATAAACCCCATAAACATGGCTTCCATCGATATCATCCTTTGGAGAAGAAATATCAAATGCGGCAGCTAATAAATCCAGAGATGTAAAGCTTTTAAAATCCCCAAACTTCCATAAATCCATGGTATCAATATGGCTCACTTCCCAGGGCTTTTTACCGGCTAAATCTAAAATATAGGGCAAAGGCAATTCATTTATTAAAATCCTGCGGCCAAGGTATGGAAAGTCAAACTCCTTACCATTATGGGCACAAAGAGCTTTTCCTGTATCTGAAAACCGGCTGTTAAGTAATTCTGAAAATTCTTTTAAAACCAATTTTTCATCATGGCCATAAAAGGACTTTACCCTGAATGACCAACCATTTCCACTACGGCTTAAAAATCCAGCTGATATGCAAATTATCTTTCCAAACTCGGCATAAATACCGGCACGGTTATACAATTCTTCTGGCGTTTCTTGATTACGAGCTAAGTAACCAGCTTTTTTATCCCATAAAGCTTTCCAACGGTCGTTCAGTTCATCATATTTACTGTATTGAGGAACAGTTTCAATATCTATGAAAAGGATATTATCCAATTTTAGTTGATCGAGCATAACATTAATTACGAATTAGGAATTAAAAATTACGAATTTAGGATTAAAAAGTTTATTGCAATGTAAATCGCAAATCAAAAATCTAAATTGTGATTACCAGCTTCCTCCTGCACCACCGCCACCACTCATACCACCTCCAAAACCGCCGCTCCATCCACCTCCTCCTGATGAACCACCACCAAATCCGCCACCTAAACCTCCCCACATGGTTGGGCCTAGCAAGCCACCGCCACCATAAGTTCGTGAACCTGGACCTGAATTGCGGCCCATAAAACTGATAATTAAGACTACTACAAGGATAATAAGCCAAACAGGAAATTTCCCCTTTGGTTCTTTTTCTGTGTTTTTATATTCTCCTTTAGATCGGGCAATTATTTCGTCAATGGCAGCATTTATTCCTTTGCCATACATCTTTTCTTTAAATGCCGGAGCCATTGTATTGCGTATAATACTTCCGGTTGCTCCATCAGGCAAAAAGCCTTCGGCTCCTTTACCGGTTGTTATCCATATTTTACGTTTTGCTGGGTCGTCATTTTCGTGTGCAATTAGAATAAGAATTCCATTGTCTTTGTCGTCAGTACCTATTCCCCAAGTATTATAAATTTCTAAACCAACATCAAAAGCTTCTTCCCCGTTCAGAGTTTCTATAGTTACAACAACCAAATCCGTTGAAGTGCTGTCCCAGTATTTTTGAAGTTTTTGATTGAGGAAATTTTCCTCATCTAAGTTAATAAGATTAGCATAATCGTTTATATAACGCGTATTGCCTTGTGGTTTTTTAGGAACATCAAATGCTGAAGCTTGCCCGACATAAAAGAAAAGCAGAAATGCAGTAACTATTTTAGCTATAACTGATTTCATTAGATAGTTCATTTGTATCGTTGTCTGATTTTGGAAAATATTCTTTTAGTCGAAGTCCTGCTTCTTTAAGTCCTGCTGCTATTCCCTCAACCATTTTTGCATGCTTAAATTGCTCGGTCATTTTTGACAAAGTGGTATCCCAAAAATCGGTTTCTACTTTTTCATTAATACCCTTGTCGCCATATATAGCAACCTGCTTATCATCAATAGAAATATAAATTATAACACCATTACGCAATTCAGTTTCATCCATTTTGAGATGGTGAAATAAATTTTGAGCTTTTAATAACGGATCGGATTTGCAATAGCGGTCAATATGCACCCGTATTTCACCCGAGGTACCGTTTTCGGCTTCAGCAACAGCTTTTGTAATTATGAGTTCTTCCTCCTTGGAAAATGGACGCCAAGCCATTAGAATTCTACCTTTGGTGCTTTTTCAGCTCCTTGTTCGGCTTCGAAATATGGTTTGGTTTTAAAACCTAAAAGACGGGCAAATATTACTGATGGAAATTTTTGCGCAGCATTATTATATACTTTAACTACTTCGTTAAAGTTATCACGAGCCACAGCAATACGGTTTTCAGTTCCGGCCAATTCATCCTGAAGTTTTAGAAAACTTTGGTTAGCTTTTAAGTCAGGGTAATTTTCAACAACTGCTAATAATCGGCTTAAAGAACTATTAACAGCTCCCATTTGAGCATTTATTTTAGCAATTGTAGCTTCATCTAAATTATCAGCTGTTACATTAATACTGGTAGCTTTAGATCTAGCTTCAACAACTGCCTGCAAGGTGCTTTTTTCAAAATCAGCATAGCCTTTTACTGTTTTTACAAGGTTAGGGATAAGGTCTAACCGGCGTTGATACTGTGACTGAACATTAGCCCATTTATTGTCAACTTCATTTCTTTTGCCAATAAGACCATTGTAGGTATTGCACCCACCTAAAAATAGAATTCCTAAAACTACTAATACGATAATCCAAGTACGG